>NZ_CM145482.1:0-1032500 GCF_055521495.1 Sphingomonas sp. BL-S-29 | reverse complement strand
GCGCGTGCGGACATCGGCGATGCGGCCGTTGAGATAGACGAGCAGCTTCTCGCGCCCTACATCGTCATTGCTGAAGAGCAGGTCGGGCCGCTTGCTGAGCGCGGTCAGCCGGTCGCCGACACTGCCCTGAGTCAGGCCCTGGCCCTTGAGCAGCGTGTCGATCTCCGCATTGATCGCCTTGTTCTGGGCGAGGCCGAGCGCGTGGATCTCGTCCGGCGTGGCGTTGGTGGTGGTGCCGGCCTTCACCAGCCAGCCATAATAATCGTCGCCATGCGGGCGCTGCCACACGCCGGGGATCTCGCTCGCATGGTTGCGGAGATCGGCGAAGGCAGCGATCTGGCGGTCGAGCGCGGGCGAGACCTTGTCGGTGCAGAGCGCCGCCGCGCGCTGCACGAAGGATACGGGCAGACCAGCCTTGGTGCATTTCTCGCCGAAGCTCTTGACGATCGACCAGTCGGCGACGGGCGTGCCGCGGATGCCCTTCAGCTGGTCGGCAGTGATGTCGATCACCAGCACCGGCGGGATCGCGCCCTTGCCGGCATCGGCATGCATGCGGCCGGTTTCGCCGTCGAGCGCGGCAGCATAGCTTTCGAGGCGCGACAGATAGGCATCGGCATCAGCCGCGCCCGCCACGTCATGCTTGTTCTCGAGCAGATCGGGCAGGTCCGAATAAGCCGCGCCGAGCTGGGTGACGATATAGGGCGAGTTGCGATAGCTGACATTGGCGTCGAGCACGGCGTTGGCGCCGACAGGCATGGTGCGCCACCCCTCTTCGGCAAGCGCATAGGCAGTTTCGGCGGTGTCGAGATCGAGCGCGGTCGACGGCGACAGGCCGGTACGATCGAGCTTGCGCATCTGCCCGAGCCGGGCGGTGCAGCGACGCGACCGGGCGAGATCGCCGGCGATACTCCGATCCATGAATCGCCCGTGCAATGCGGCGCGTTCGCCGCGGTCGAGGCCGAGCGACAGGGCATATTCGGGCGAGTCGGCCAGAAGGTCCTCGGCCAGCGTCGAGAGCAGTTTTTGGGCGCTTGCGTCGGCGGGCGCGGCCGCGGCCCAGGCGGGGAGTGCCACGGTGAGGCCGAGCGCACCCGCGCCGGTGAGGAGTTCGCGCCGTGTCGCCTGGATCATGATCGCTCCGTGTCGGTTTCGGCCGGAACGTATCGGGCGAACGGGATGGCGGCTAGGGGCCGGTGAGCGACGTCAGCGGTGCGCCGACGGGGAGCCGGTGGCGTTGATGATTTCCTCCAGTTCCGTCGGGCTGATCTCGCGCACCAGCTGGTCGCGGGTGCACTGCGCGGGTGCCTTGTCGGGTCGCCAGCGGAGCAGCCGTGTACCATGGCGGAAGCGGCCGTCAGTGATCTGGTCGTACACTATTTCGACCACGCAGTCGGGCCTGAGCGGACTCCATTGGGTGGAACGTTCGGTCGCCCAGCGGCTGGGACCGCCGGGAGCTTTTCCGGTGAAGCCTGGTGCTTTGACGAGGGGGGTGAGTTTCTTCAGCAATGCCGGTCGATCCGCGGCGGGCATGCCGGCGGTAAAGCCGACATGGTCGAGCTTTCCGTCATCGTCGTAAAGGCCGAGCAGCAGCGACGCGACACCCTTGCCGTCCGCCGTCTTGCGGAAGCCGCCGACCACGCAATCGGCCGTGCGCAGCTGCTTGACCTTGGCCATGGCGCGTTCGCCGGCGAGATAGGGCAGGCCGAGCCGCTTGGCGACGACGCCGTCGAGCGCGCCGCCCGCTTCGCGCAGCCAGGCGCGCGCGTCCGCCACATCGGCGGTGCTCGGCGACAGACGCAGCCTGTCATTGCCGTGATGGCGGTGGAAATCCTCGAGCGCGGCGCGGCGACGCTCCAGTGGGTCGCTGCTCAGATCCTTCCCCTTCACTTCGAGCACGTCGAACAGGATCATCTGCGCCGGCGTCTCCCGCGAGAGGCGGGTGATGCGGCTTGGCGCCGGGTGGAGCCGCGCCTGGAGCGCGCCAAAGGACAGGGTGTCGCCGAGCGGCACGACGATCTCTCCGTCGAGGATGAAGCGCGGGGACATGTTGGCACCGAGCAGCGCGACCAGCTCCGGAAAATACCGGCCGAGCGGCTTGCCGGATTTGGACCAGATCGCGACCTCGCCATCCCGCTTCACCGCGATAGCGCGGAAACCGTCCCATTTGGGCTCGAACTGCCAGTCCGGGCCTTCCGGCAAGTCCGAAACGAGCCGCGCCTCCATCGGCGGGATCGGCTGAGCCAGGGCGCGGGCGATATCCATCGTGTCAGATGCCGGACCAGATTCGCGCGACGGCAACATTGTCCATTGAGTTCGTTCCGCTGATGCATGTCGACCACCGCAAAGCGGCCGGGCGCGTTTTCCGTTCCGCTTCCACCGGGGTATCGCGCCGTCGAAGCGACCTGGTCGACAAAGCCCCCTGTTCTCCCCGAAAAGTGACGAAATATAGATCCTATTCGGACCTATTATTATTCGACAACAGAAGTGCTGAAGCTGTCGCTTGCTCCCGACGATATTGCATGAGAAGATCGGCAGAATCGAGAAGGGGGAAAGACACAAAAATGGCATATGCGTTGCTTTCTATTCTGATCGCCGTTGCGTCCTATGCTCCAGCAGATGGGCCGGCCCAAGGTGCGGCGGAGACGCAAGTCGGCGCGGACAAGAAGATCTGCAGGATGATCGTGCCCACCGGATCGATCATGGGCAAACGCTTCTGCCTGACCAAGCAGGAGTGGAAAGACATGAACACGCGAACGGAGGAGAGCGCCAATGCAACGCTTGCCCGTAGCGGGGCTGGGAAATGCGACGGGAAATGCTCCACGACCCCGGGGGGAATGGGGGGCTTCTAAAAGGACATGAGCAGGATACCGCGTGCCGCGGTATTTCGGCGCTCGGCAGGAAGAACGGGAAAGATATCAAATGGCCTATGCATTGTTGTCCATGATCGCCGCGGCCGCGGCTTTTGCTACCTCAGGCGCGGTTGCCCAGGAGGCCGCCGCGTCGGGGCAGACCCCAGCGCCTGCGGACAAGAAGATTTGCCGGATGATCGTCCCGACCGGATCGATCATGGCGAAGCGCTTCTGCCTGACCAAGCAGGAGTGGAAAGACATGAACAACCAGACCGAGGAAAGTGCCGGTTCTGCGTTGTCGCGGCGTGGCATCGGGATGTGCGATGGCAAATGCCCCGTCTCGGGAACCTGACCGAAGCCTCTAAAGAAACAGCCCGGTAATCCACCAAGTCAGCGCGGCGACCAGAGCAGCCGCCGGCAAGGTCACGAACCAGGCGACGACGATATTGCTGGCGATGTTCCAGCGCACCGCGGAGAAGCGCCGCGCGGCGCCAACGCCGACGATCGCGCCAGTGATGGTGTGCGTCGACGACACCGGCACGCCGCCGAAAGTCGCCATGAACAGGGTGATCGCGCCGCCGGTCTCCGCGCAGAAACCCTGGGCTGGGGTCAGTCGCGTGATCTTCGAGCCCATGGTGTGGACGATTTTCCACCCGCCCGACATGGTGCCGAGCGCCATCGCCGCCTGGCAGGCGAGCACCACCCAGAAGGGCACATGGAAGGCGCCGTGATAGATGCCCTGCGAGAAGAGCAGGACAGTGATGATGCCCATCGTCTTCTGCGCATCATTGCCGCCATGCCCGAGCGAATAGGCAGCGGCCGAGAGAAGTTGCAATTTGCGGAAGCGCTTGTCGACGCCCATCGGCGTGAGCTTGAGGCTGGTCCAGGCGACGATCAGCACCAGCACCAGCGCAAGCCCAAGGCCGACCGCGGGCGAGGCAAAGATGCCGACCACCGTCTTCAGCACGCCGGCCCACACCACGATGCTGAGCCCTGCCTTGGCGATGCCAGCGCCGAGCAGGCCGCCGATCAGCGCGTGGCTGCTGCTCGACGGGATACCGAGCATCCAGGTGATGACGTTCCACACGATCGCGCCGATCAGGGCGGCGAAGATCACCTGCGGATCGACGATCTGGGTCGAGATGATGCCGGTGCCGACAGTCTGCGCGACATGCTGGCCGAACACGGCAAAGGCGATGAAGTTGAAGAAGGCGGCCCAGAGCACCGCGTGATGCGGCTTCAGCACGCGGGTCGACACGACGGTGGCGATCGAATTGGCGGCATCGTGCAGGCCGTTCAGGAAATCGAACAGCAGGGCGACGCCGATCAGGGCGATCAGCAGGGGAAGGGAAAGCGTCACCGCGGGATCAGGCGTGGTCGATCACGAGACCCTGGATCTCGTTCGCGACATCCTCGAAGCGGTCGACGATCTTTTCCAGGTGACTGTAGATTTCCCGCCCGACGATGAAGTCCATCGGTGCATTGGGGCCATGCGCCTTGAACAAGGCTTTCAACCCGGCATCATGGATATCGTCGGCATCGCCCTCGATCCTGATCAGCCGGGCGGTGAGATCGTGCAGGCGGCCGGAATTCTGCCCAAGCGAGCGGAGCAAGGGGATCGCCTCCGCCGTGATTCGCGCCGCCTCGACCACGATGCCGGCCATGTCGCGCATCTGCGGCTCGAAGCTGGTGACTTCATACAGTTCGATCGACTTGGCCGTCCCGTTCATCTGATCGATCGCATCGTCCATCACGCCGATCAGGCTGGTGATCGCGCTGCGATCAAACGGCGTGACGAATACGCGGCGCACATCCTGAAGAACCTCGCGCGTGATATCGTCGGCGGCATGTTCATGATCGACGATCGCGGCGATATTCTCGGCGATCGGACCCTGATTGTGCAGCAGGCGCGCGAGCGCGTCGGCGCCGGCGACCAGCGTCGCGGCATGCGCCTCGAACTGATCGAAGAACCGCCCCTGCTTGGGCATCAGCGCCTGAAACCACGCGACCATCGGTATTCTCTTTCTTGCCTGGGTCCGGAACGCGGGAAGGACGCGCTGCGCCAGACTAGCCGGAATCACCGGTGCCCGGAAAGCGGCAATCAGCGTCTTCAGCTCGGGTTCGTCGACCGCCGCTGCGGCGCGGGGCAAATCGAACCAGCGGGTATCGCGCTGATGGCGCTCGGGCCAGTCGTCGACCTGCTCGACAAAGGCGACCGGATAGACCGTCACCACCAGGTCGCGGTCCTGCCCGGTGCGGCGACGCTTGAGATAGGAGAAGCGCCCGATCGGAGAGGGGCAGGCGATGCCGCGCACCCCGGCTTCCTCGAACGCTTCCTCGGCCGCCGCCTCGTGTGACGCCAGTCCCTTGATCGGGTTGCCCTTGGGAATCACCCAACGCCCAGAATCGCGCGAGGTGATCAACATCACCTCGGCGCTGCCATCGGGCCTGATGCGATAGGGAAGGGCGGCAATCTGGTCGATCTGGCTTGGCTCCGTATGTCATTTTTGTGACAGGAGAACGCAGGATCACGTCAGCGCCAACAAGTCCAGTACATCAACACCCGAGGCGGGTGGCGATGCCAGTGATGCTGTCGGCGAGATAATCCCAATCCTGCCGGCAATGCCGGTCGGGCGCGGATCGGCCGCCATATTCCATCGGACGATCGACATAGGCAGTGGCGAGCCCGCAGGCGCGCGCGGCGGCGAGATCGCTGTGATGGGCAGCGACGAGACAGAGCGCCGCTGGATCGATGCCGAGCACTTCGGCGGTGCCGAGATAGGCGCGCGGTTCGGGTTTGTAGGCGCCCGTCACTTCCGCGCCGAGGATCGCATCCCAGGGCAGGCCGCCGCGCCGGGCCATCTCAAGCATCAGCGCGATATTGCCGTTGGACAGCGTGACGATCGGATAGCGCGCCTTCAGCCGGATCAGCCCTTCGACCGTGTCGGGCCAGGGATCGAGCCGGCGCCAGGCATGCGCGAAATGGTCGCGCGCAGCCTCGTCCATGCCGGTCACGCTATGGCGGTCGAGCAGGGTGTCGAGCGTTTCGCGGTTGAGCACGTCCAGCCGCACAAAAGGTCGCCTGCCGGCGCGGCATTCCTCCATCGCCGGCTGATAGAGCCCCCGCCATTCATCGGCGAACGCGGCGGGGTCGATGTCGGGGCGGCCGAGACCAGCGAAGACGGCCGCCGCCTCGCGCGCGATACTCGTGCGCCAATCGACCACCGTGCCGAACACGTCGAACGCCAGCGCCTCGATCGGCGCCGCCATCAACTTTCCTGGTCGACGATCTCGCGCAGGGCATCGGCCAGCACGCGTGTTTCCTGCTCGGTACCGATCGTCATGCGCAGGCCCTGGGCGAGCCCCTGCCCCGGCAGCCAGCGGACGATGATGCCACGTTCCATCAACAGGCGGTAGGCGACCTCGGCGGTCAGCTTGCCTTCGAACAGGACGAGCAGGAAATTGGCATGGCTGGGCACGACGCGGAGACCCGCATTGCCGAGCTTCGCGATCTCGTCGGCGAGCCAGGCACGCCATTGGATATTGTGGGCACGGCTGTGTTCGATGAAATCGGTCGCGCCGAGCGCGGCGATCGCTGCCTTCTGGCCGGCGGTGGTGATGCAGAAGGGCGCGCGGATGCGGTGCATCGCGGCGACGGCCTCGGCCGAGCCATAGCCCCAGCCGATCCGCTCGGCGGCGAGGCCGTGGATCTTGGAGAAGGTGCGCGTGACGATCACGTTGGGCGCGTGGCGCGCGAGATCGAGCCCGCCGTCATCCTCTTCCGGCGTCAGATATTCGGAATAGGCCTGGTCGATCACCAGCATCACGTCCGACGGCAGGTTGGCGTGAAGACGGAGGATCTCGCCGCGCGGAGCATAGGTGCCGGTCGGGTTGTTCGGGTTGGCGATGAACACGATGCGGGTGCGATCGGTGACGCAGGCGAGGATCGCGTCGACATCGGTCGCATAATCCTTGTCGGGCGCGACCACCGGCCTGGCGCCGACACGGCGCGCGGCGATCTCGTACACCGCGAAGCCGTAGTGGACGAAGATCACTTCGTCGCCCGGACCGGCATAGGCACCCGCCGCGAGATGGAGCACTTCATCCGAACCGGTGCCGTAGATGATCCGGGCGGGATCGAGATCGTGATAGGCGGCGATCGCCTCGCGCAGCTCGGCCGCGCTCGCATCCGGGTAGCGATAAAGATCGCCCACATGCCCCGAAAAGGCGGCGCGCGCCTGGTCGCTGGTGCCGAGCGGGTTTTCGTTGGACGACAGCTTCGCGATCGGCGCGCCGGCATCAGTGGTGGAGCGCCCCGGTACATAGGGGGCGATCGCCATGATCCAGTCTTTGGGTTTCGGTGCGGTCATGCGGGTGCCCTAAGGTCGATCCCCGCGCTCCGCAATGCCATGGTGCCGCGCAGGCGGGCGAAAGTCAGTCGCGCGGTTTCGGCGGGCGGTTCGGGCGCGGGCCGCGCGGCTTGGCCGGATCATTGCCGCCGGGCTTGGGCGGGGGCGCGTTGGGCCGGCGATGGCGCTGGGCGTCGCGCGAAACGGGGCGCGGCGGCGGCGGGGTGCGGGGTACCGCCGAACCCGCCGGCGCAACATTATAGCCTTCCTTGAGCAGGCGCGTGAACGCGGCGCGCACATTGGTCGCGATCGCTGCCTGAAGCTCCGGCGGCAGATCGGCCAGCGTGGTGTTGGCGTGCACCGAATTCAAATCACGCAGCAGCGTGTTGGGCACGCCCTTCGACGCGGCCTTCAGCGCACCGATCGAATCGATGACGGCGGAAAAGACGATGTCCTGCATCACGTCGGTGGCTGATTTGCTCATGGGCGCGGGCACTAGAAGGATTCCGGCCCGACTGGAACAGCAAAGTTGCCGATGTCCGCGCCGTTACCCCGGCGCCGTTCCGGGGTAACGGCGAGTCGTCAGTTCCGCGGGCGCTTGCGCAGGGTCGGGCGCGGCTGATGGCGGACGGGGGCCGGGCCATTGTGGCGGCGCGGCTCGCGCGAGGCCTGTTCCGGGCCGCCTTCCATCACCTCGAACTGGACGCCGCCTTCGGCCTCCTCGCCGACGGTGCGCTTGACCGAGGCCATGAATTTGCCGGCGATGGCGCGCGGGATCTGGAACGCGGTCTCGTTGGGGCCGATGCGGATCGCGCCGACCTCATTCTTGGTGATATGCCCGCGGCGACAGATCAGCGGCAGGATCCAGCGCGGATCGGCGTTCTGGCGGCGACCGATGTCCATGCGGAACCACACGATATCGTCGAAGCCCTCGCGGTGATGCTCCTTGCCAGCGGGCTGGGCAGCCCCCTGGGTCAGCATCTCTTCCGGGGCGGGCAGGCGCGCGCGATAGGTCTTGACCAGGGCAGCCGCGATATCCTCGGGCGATTTCTGCGCCATCAAGGTCGCGGCGAGCGCGCGGTCGTCGTCGTCGACCTCGACCGTCTCGAGCAGCATTTCGAGCAGGCGGGTGTGATCGGCCTTGCGGATGTCGTCGGCGGTCGGGGCGTTGACCCATTCCACCGCGATACGCGCGCCGCGCAGCATCATCTCGACCCGGCGACGGCGCTGGAACGGGACGATCAGGACCGCTGTGCCCTTCTTGCCCGCGCGGCCGGTGCGGCCCGAACGGTGCTGAAGCGTCTCGGCGTCGCGCGGCAACTCGACATGGATGACCAGGCTGAGTGAGGGCAGATCGATGCCGCGCGCGGCGACGTCGGTCGCGACGCAGACCCGGGCGCGCTTGTCGCGCAGCGCCTGCATCGCGGCGTTACGCTCGTTCTGGCTGTGCTCGCCCGACAGCGCGACGGCGGCGAAACCGCGCTCGACCAGGCTGGCATGGAGGTGGCGGACATTGTCGCGCGTCGCGCAGAACAGCATCGCCGATTCGGCTTCGTACAGGCGCAGCAGATTGACCACGGCATTTTCGATATCGGCCGGGGCGACGGTGACGGCCTGATAGCTGATGTCGCCATGCCCGCGATCCTCACCGACGGTGGAGATGCGCAGCGCGTCGCGCTGGTAGCGCTTGGCGAGTGCGACGATCGGCTTGGGCATGGTCGCCGAGAACAGGAGCGTGCGGCGCTGGTCGGGCGTCGCGTCGAGGATCTGCTCGAGATCCTCGCGGAAACCCATGTCGAGCATCTCATCGGCTTCGTCGAGGATGACCGCCTTCAATGCACCGAGATCGAGCGCGCCGCGTTCGATATGGTCGCGCAGCCGTCCAGGCGTGCCGACCACGATATGCGCGCCGCGCGACAGGGCACGGCGTTCGCTCGATGCGTCCATGCCGCCGACACAGGTGGCGATTTTCGCGCCGGCCTTTTCATAGAGCCAGGCAAGTTCACGGCTGACCTGGAGCGCGAGTTCGCGAGTCGGCGCGATGGCGAGGGCGAGCGGCGCGCGCGCCGGCGGCAGCGTGCCTTCCTCGCCGAGCAGCTGGGGCGCGATGGCGAGGCCGAAGGCGACGGTCTTGCCGGAGCCGGTCTGCGCCGAGACGATCATGTCTCGGCCTTCGGCTTCGGGTTGGATTACCGCGGCTTGCACGGGAGTCGGCGCGGCGTAACCACGGGCGGAGAGCGCTTCGGCGAGAAGCGGGGGCAGCGTTGAGAAGGGCATGATATTCCGGATATGGGGGCACGCGGCGTCGCGGCAAAGCGGGGCCCTAGCAGATAATCCGGATTAAAGCACGCCCATGGCGAAAATGGGTCAGATGCGCTGCCGTTTCCATGCCGCGAGCAGCCCGGGCCGGGCGCTCGCGTCACTGACCCAGTCGCTCTCGCGCCGGCCCTCGATCAGCGAGACCGCCACGATCTGGGCGAAGGCGACGGGAAGCAGGACATAGCTGCCGACGACCAGGGCGGCGAACAGTCCGGTGGCCGAAACGGCGAGCATCAGCACGGTGACGATGGTCAGCCAGAAGCGCGAGCCGGTAATGCCGAACAGGGCGAGGCATGCCCCCGCACCGACCGCAAAGGCGATCGCGACGGCGTTGGGCGCGGCGACCGCGAGATAGAGAAGCGAAGCCGCGAACAGGGCGAGGCCGGTTTGGGTACGACCGGACCAGGCGAAGAGATTCTGCGTCGACATGATGCCCCCTGTTGTTGGGGAACGAACGATGCGATTCCATAACGGTTCCACGCCCATGTGAAATCGGCGCGTGAATCGCGAGGGAACTTCCGGCGGGATCGGGCGCTTGCATCCCGTCTCGCCGCACCGCGGCAAATCCATCTTCAGGGAGCCCAGGAATGAAGCAGCTGGTTGCGTTCGATCTCGACGGAACGCTCGCCGAGAGCAAGCAGCCGCTGCAGGAGCCGATGGGCGAAGCGCTGGCCGATCTGCTCGGCGTGGCGCATGTCGCGGTCATCTCGGGCGGGGACTGGCCGCAGTTCGAGAAGCAGGTGGCAAGCCGTCTGCCCGCCCGGGCCGACCTGGGCCGGCTATGGCTGATGCCGACGACGGGCACCAAGCTCTACCGGTACGACAATGCCTGGTATGCGGTATATGCCGAGCTGTTCGACGACGCGCAGAAGCAGGCCATCTTCGCCGCGTTCGACGCGTCGCTGAAGGCGACCGGATTCGTACCTGAACAGACCTGGGGCGAGCGGATCGAGGACCGCGGCAGCCAGATCACTTTTTCCGCGCTCGGCCAGCAGGCGCCGCTCGACGCGAAGGAACATTGGGACCCGGATTTCGCCAAGCGCAAGGTGATCCAGGCCGATCTGCGCAAACGCCTGCCCGGCCTGTCGATCAACATGGGCGGCGCCACCTCGATCGACATCACGCGCGAGGGCGTGGACAAGGCCTATGGCCTGAAGAAGCTGCGCGATGCGAGCGGCATCGAGCTGGACGCGATGATGTTCATCGGCGACGCGATCTTCCCGGGCGGCAATGATTACCCGGCCAAGGAGCTCGGACTGGACACGGTGCGGGTGCGCGATCCCGAAGATACCTTGTCAGTGATCGCCGCGATCGTCGCGTGCCAGAAATGAGGCCGTAAATCGCGGCCGCTTCGACCCGGAATTCGGCGGGCCGGAGCGAGAGCCCGCGTCAAACGACCTGCCCCGCCGCCCAGCCGCTGGCCCAGGCCCATTGGAAATTATAGCCGCCGAGCCAGCCAGTGACGTCGACCGCTTCGCCGATCGCGTAGAGGCCGGGGACTTTCCGGGCCTCCATGGTCTGCGAGGACAGCCCGTCCGTCGCGATGCCGCCGGCGACGACTTCTGCCTTGGCCAGGCCTTCAGTGCCGTTGGGCGTGAAACGCCAGTCGGCGAGGCGGCGGGCGGCCTCGTCGAGGCGCTTGTCGGTCTGGGCGCCGAGATCGCCCTCAACACCAAGCCGATCGGCGAGGGTTTCGGCGAGGCGGGCGGGGAGCTGGCTGGCCAGCAACTTGCGGAAAGCGGTGCGCGGATTGGCCCGCTTCGCCTCGGCCAGCCAGGCAGGTTTCAGGTCCGGCAAAAAATCGATGCCGATCGACTCGCCGTGGCGCCAATAGGAAGAGATTTGCAGGATCGCGGGACCGGACAGACCCTTGTGCGTGAACAAGGCCGCCTCGCGAAAAGCGGTCTTGCCGCAGCGCGCGACGACCTCCGCCGCGACACCGGAGAGCGAGCGGAACAGGGTTTCTTCACCACCAAGCGTGAAGGGCACCAGCGCGGGGCGCGGCTCGACGACTTTCAGGCCGAAGCGGCGGGCGAGATCATAGGCGAAACCGGTCGCACCCATTTTCGGGATTGAGGGGCCACCAGTGGCGATGACCAGAGCGGGCGCAGTGGCGGTGCGATCGCCGAAAGTGACGCGGTACTGGCCGTCGGCATGGTCGACCTCGCGGATCGGCTGGCCGAGACCGATGGTGACATTGCCGGCATCGCATTCGTCGAGCAGCATCGCGACGATCTGCTTCGCCGAACCGTCGCAGAAGAGCTGGCCGAGGGTCTTTTCGTGCCATTTGATGCCGTGGCGATCGACCAGGTCGATAAAGTCCTGCGCCGAATAGCGCCCCAGCGCCGATTTGGCGAAATGCGGGTTGGCCGAGAGATAGCGGTCGGGCGCGGTGTTCACATTGGTGAAGTTGCAGCGCCCGCCCCCGGAGATCAGGATCTTCTTGCCGGGCTCGTCCGCATGATCGAGCAGCAGTACCCGCCTGCCGCGCTGGCCTGCGGTGAGCGCGCACATCAGGCCGGCGGCGCCGGCGCCGAGGATGATCGCGTCATAGGGTTGGGGGTTGGTCATCCGTCTCTTCGTTCGTCATGCCGGACTTGTTCCGGCATCCATGCTTCCCCGAGCGTCACGGCGGTTGCGTATGCGGAACCATGGACCCCGGAACAAGTCCGGGGTGACGCGTTAGAAATGGCGCGACCTGCAGAGACCGTCACGCCACCGGCAGCCTCAGCCGGAAGCACGCGCCCGCGGGCACTTCCTTCGCGACGATCGTGCCGCCGGTCGCGGCCAGCAAGGACCGCGCGATGGCGAGGCCGAGCCCGGCGCCGCCCGCCTCGCGCCGACCCGTGAAGAACGGTTCGAAGATCCGTTCCAGATCGGCAACCGCGATGCCGGGGCCGTCGTCGGTGACCCACAGGATCACCTCGCTGTCCGCCGGCTCGATACGGATGCTCACCCGCCGCGCGCCAGCCTGGCGGCTGTTCTCGACCAGGGTTTCGAGCAGCGTCTCGACCACCTCCGGCGTGATGCGCGCCATCGGCGCGTCGGCGGCGGCGACATCGACCGCGAAGCGGTCCGAACGGAAGGAATCCGCCACGCGCCGGGCCGACGCCGTGATGTCGGCCCGCGCGGCGGCATCGATGCTCGCCATGTCGGCGCGGGCGAGATCGAGCAGCCGCTGGACCAGCCGGGCCAACCGCTCCGCATCGGCCGAGGCATTGGCGATGAAGCGGCGGCGTTCCTCCTCGCTCATTTCCTCGCCATGCTCGTCGAGCAGTTCGAGCGCGCCGCGGATGCCGGCGATCGGCGTCTTGAATTCGTGGCTGACCGCCGCCGCGAAATCCTTGAGGTAGCGCGAGCGGCGCTCGATCCGGTCGGCCATGGCCCGGAAATTGTCGTAAAGCTGCGCGATCTCGATCGCGGCGGTGACCGGCGTCTCCGGCACCGCGACCCGGCCGCGCGCGATATCCTCGCTGGCCCGGGCCAGCGCGTCGATCGGGCGCGCGATGCCGCGCGACAGCAGGGCGACCAGCACCAGCAGCGTCGTGAAGATCAGCCCGATGCCGAGCAGGATCTTGCCGCGATCCTGATAGAGCCCGACGAACAGGCCGCGCGGGGTGCGCGACAGCATGACCACGCCGATCACCCTGCCCTGGTCGATCACCGGCCGCGCATGGTGGACCCGGATGGCATAGGCCCGGCTGAATAAAGCGAGCCAGCTTTGCGCTTCATAACGACTGCGCTCGCGAAGCACGGTGCGCGGGCTGCCGGCCAGCGCGGTGCGGACTTCGGGCAGATTGTCGTAATTCACCATCACATCGTCGCGACCGAGCACGACCAAACCGTTCGCGTCGAGCAGACGAGTCGCGGTCAGGGTCACCGCCGCCGCGTCGCTCGCCATCGGCATCAGGGTACGGGCGACCATCGCGGCATGGCGATCCGGCATGCCGCGCCGCGTCTCGGCCGGGCGCGCCGGCAGGACGGGCATGGTGCGCAGGTCGATCGTCGGGCTTTCCGGCGCGAGCAGGCGGCGCGACGGATCGGGCACGCCGCCCCGCCACGCCGATTTATAGGCCGAGGCCAGCACCACGCTTTGCGAGATCAGCTCCGCCTCGGTCTGCTGGACGATGGTGTTTTCATAGACGCGCAGGAACAGGGCGGCGACGCCGGGAAGCGCGGCGACGAACAACAGGGTGCCGAGCAGGATCGAGCGCAGCCTGAGCTTCGGCCAATGCGCTTTGGCAAAGCTCTTGAGCGCTCCGATCAACGACAGGCGCCGATCCGGTAGCCGATGCCGGCGCGCGTCTCGATCAGGTCGGCCGCACCGAATTTCGCGCGCAGGTTGCGGACATGGCTGTCGATCGTCCGGTCGGTAATGGCGAAGCCGGGGCCGTGCAGCCGGTCGATGATCGCATCGCGGGTATAGACCTTGGCCGGATTGGCGGCGAGCAGCAGCAGGAGCTGGAATTCGGTGGCGGTCAGCGGCACCGGCGCGCCGTCCCAGCGCGCTTCCCAGCCCTCGGTATCGAGCGTCAGGCGGTTGCGGGTCACATTCTCGGGCTCGGGCGGCGGCGCGCCGCGCTTAAGGATGGCGCCGACCCGGGCGACCACTTCGCGCGGCGAGAAGGGCTTCACGACATAATCGTCGCCGCCGATCTCGATGCCGACGATCCGGTCGATCTCGTCGTCGCGCGAGGAAAGGAACAGGATCGGCAACGCTGCCCCTGCCCCGCCCGCGGCGCGCAGCCGGCGGCACAGGTCCAGGCCGTTCAGGCGTGGCATGTTGATGTCGAGCACCATCAGGTCGGGCATCTCGCGGCCGATCGTCTCGAACGCTTCCTGGCCGTCCGCCGCCTCGCTCGGCCGCATGCCGGCCTTGCCCAGCGCGAAGACGAGCAGCTCGCGGATATGGGGATCGTCGTCGACGACGAGGATGCGGTGGCTCATGGGTTTCATTGTGGTCCTGTCGCGCTAGCGGTCAACGGCTCAATCCTTCGTCATGCCCGATCTGGTCTAGGCGGGCTCCATCGACGCCTCATCCGGCGCATGTGGAGAAATCGTGCAGAGGCGCGGCCTTCCCAAATCCTTCCATCCCGCCTAGAGCGCTCGCCATACCCAATCCTCGAAAGGACTCTCCATGCGTGAAGCTGCCATTGTCGCCACGGCCCGTACCCCGATCGGCAAGGCGTATCGCGGGGCGTTCAACATCACTGAGGCGCCGGTGCTGGCCGGGCATGTGATGAACGCCGCGGTGGCGCGTGCCGGGATCGATCCGGCGCGGATCGACGAAGTATTCTGGGGCGTCGGCGGGCAATGGGGCACGCAGGGCGGCAATGCCGGGCGGATGGCGATCTTCGCCGGCGGCTTGCCCGAAAGCGTGCCGGCCTTTTCGCTCGACCGGAAATGCGGATCGGGGCTGACCGCGGTGGCGCTCGCGGCGCGATCGATCATGTGCGACGAGATGGACGTGGCGCTGGCCGGGGGCATGGAATCGATCAGCCTGACGGTGACCAAGGACGCGCCGCGCTTCATCAACAAGTCAGTGATCGCGAAGGAGCCGGCCGCCTATATCCCGATGATCGAGACCGCCGAGATCGTCGCCGAACGTTACGGCATCAGCCGCGAGGCGCAGGACGCCTATGGCGCGCAGAGCCAGCAACGCGCGGCAGCCGGACTGGAGCGGGGTGCGTTCGCTGAGGAGATCGCCCCGATCACGGTCGACAAGGCCGTGTTCGACAAGGAGGGCAACCGCACCGGCACCGAGACAGTGACCGTGTCGCGGGATGAGGGCATTCGCGCCGGGACGACGGTAGAGGCGCTGCGCGGGCTGAAGACGGTGTGGTCCGGCGGCGAATTCACCGGGCCGGGATCGAACATCACCGCGGGCAATGCCAGCCAGCTGTCCGACGGCGCCTCGGCGCAGATCCTGATGGACCGGGCGACCGCCGAGGCCGAGGGCAAGGAGATTCTCGGCATCTATCGCGGTTTCCAGGCGGCCGGGTGCGGGCCGGACGAGATGGGCATCGGCCCGATCTTCGCGATCCCCAAGCTGCTGGCGCGGGCCGGGCTGTCGGTCGCGGATATCGGGTTGTGGGAACTGAACGAGGCGTTCGCCAGCCAGTGCCTTTATTGCCGCGATCATCTCGGCATCGATCCGGACAAGTACAACGTCAATGGCGGCGCGATCGCGGTGGGGCATCCGTTCGGCATGACCGGGTCGCGGCTGGTCGGCCATGCGCTGATCGAAGGGCGCAAGCGCGGGGTGCGTTATGTCGTGGTGTCGATGTGCACTGCCGGCGGCATGGGCGCGGCGGGGTTGTTCGAGATCGTCTGAACGGGGCGAGATACCCCTCAGGGAGGCCCGGCACTACGGCTGGGGCGGCGCGGCCGATGGCGGTTGGGACGGTGGAGCCGTTGGCGCGGCGGCGGGATCGTCCGCCGGTGCCGGCGCGGCAGGAGGCACCTGCGTCGATTGCGGGAAGACCGCTTCGACGGGGGTGATCGCCGGGCGAGGCTGTTTGCCGCCCTTGCCATGCAATGCGTCGATCTCGGCCTGGCGACGGTTCAGATAATAAGCGCGCGCGGCCGCATAGGGATCGGGATAATCCTCGCGCAGCTTGTTGAGCTGCTCGTCGAACTCGGCGCGATAATCGACCGCACTGAGGACCCCGCTCGGAATGGAATAATAGGTTTTGTCGAATGGCGTGCCCACCGCGATGGGCAACACGAGGCGGTCGACGCCGCCCCCGATCAGGTCGCGCAGGGTCGTTGGCCCGATCAGCGGCACGAACAGGAAGGGGCCTGGCTTCACGCCATAATAGCCGAGCGTATTGGCAAACCCGTTCGGACGGCGCGGCAGGTTGATCGATTGGAGCTTCGCGACATCGACCAGTCCACCGACGCCAATGGTGGAATTGATCGCGAAACGCCCGGCCGTTTCCGCGGCCTTGCCCGGCTTGAGCTGCAGCAGGAAGTTCAGGAACACCACCGGCTCGCGCAGATTGTTGAGAACGTTGCGCAGGCCGGTGCGGATTGGTTTGGGGACAGCGCGCTTATAGGTCAGCGCCACCGGGCCGACCAGGACCCGGTCGACCTTCTGGGTGGCGGCGAAGGAATCGGCGTTCACCTGCTGCAGCGGATCTCCGGCGACGACATGTGGACGCGCGGTGACCACGATGTCGCCGCCTTGCGTGGTGGAATGTCGCACTGGCGGGGTAGCGGCTGTCGGCGGTGCCGGAACCGCAGGGACCTCCTGTTCCGCAGCCGGAGATTTTGCCGGCACGGGCGGGAGGGGCGGGTCCTGATCGACGACGGCGATGGTCGCCGGCGCTGTCGCGGGCTGGATCGGGTCGGGGCTTGAAGAGATGCCGGTCAGCAGCAGGGCAGCAATGGCGCTGATCGCCATGCTCATCGAACAGCCCGGTTGGACAGGGCCGATATCGCCTGGACAGGACGCGCGGCGCAGCGCTTGCCGAAGCCACCCCTTGACGCGACCATCAAGCCACCCCTTTGCCCGCCATCCCCAAGACAGGAACCACTATCGGTTCTGTCACGGGACCGTCATGTTCTATCAGGCAAATTATCGGAAAGGTAAACTCGGCACCTGCAAATTTCCGCCCTCGTTCAACGGCCCTGCGCTGAAGGCTTCAGCCATTCCCGCCAAGCGCTTCCTTGACCGCGACCTCGGAGGCCGCGTGGAGCGCCCAGAAATCGCGGACAGGCTCGCCGGTGAATTTCGACATCAGCACCGCGAGATGCGCGTGCCAGCCGCCACCGAAATCGGCCATGCCGGCGGGGCCGGAAATGCCGCTATGCGTCAGCACCAGCCGGGTCTTGTCGCCCATCGCGGTCAGTTCGAACCGGGCCTCGCCTTCCTTGCCGCCGTCCCAGCTCCAGGCGACCAGATGCGGCGCCTCGAACGCCGTCACCCGCTCATGCGACACGGCGCCGCGATGCGCGCAATATTTCTCGGGATAGGACACATCGTCGGCCGAGAGATTGTCGTGATCGAAAACGAGCTCGACCTGGCCGCCGACCTGCGGTTCGAGCGTGCCGCCGGCGAACCACAAGGCGCGCAGATCGGCATCGACCAGATATTTCCACACGGTGTCGATCGGCGCGTCGAGCACGCGTTCGAGGCGGATCGTGCCGGGGGCAGTCTTTTCGATGGCAGGCATGGTCATTCCTCCAGAGCCGTGGCGAGCGAGTCGAGAATCATGGTCCAGCCCTTGCGGGTCTGTTCCTCATAGGCGGACCATGCGGGGTCCATCTCGTGCGTGAGAGTCAGCGTCGCGCCTTGCCCTTTCGCCACGATGTCGATCGATACTCGGGTCCATTCGCCTTCCTCCGCCGGATCCGCCGCGAACAGGAAGACCAGGCGGCGCGGGCGATCGATCTCCTCATAGCGGAGGCGGTGATGGGCATCGCCCGAAGCGCGACGCTCGACGATCAGCGCGCGGCCGCCGACACGGGCATCGATCTCGACCGTGCACATCTCGCCATCAGGTGTTTTGAACAGGAACTGCCCCGCCTTTTCGGGGTCGAGCCACGCATCGAACACGGCCTCCGGCGCGGCGTCGAAATCGCGGGTGATGGTGAGGATGACGGGTGCGGTCATTCTGCTCTCTCCTTCTCGGCCTTGAGCAGCTCGTCGAGGATGTCGAGCCGCCCGGTCCAGAACGCCTCCCATTGGCGCAGCCAGGCCTGGGCCTCGCGCAGCGGCTCCGCCTTCAACCGGCACAGCTGTTGCCGGCCGGCCTTGCGGCGTTCGACCAGCCCGGCGCGCTCCAGCGCCTGGACATGTTTCGAGGCGCCGGCGAAACTCATCGCATGCGGCGCGGCGAGCTCGCCAATGCTGCGCTCGCCGCCGGACAGGCTGGCGAGCATTGCACGCCGGGTCGGGTCGGCGAGGGCGGCGAAGGTGATGTCGAGTCGTTCAACCATGTGGTTTAATATTGCCGCGCAAGCCCGAACTGTCAACTAATCGGTTGAATAATTCTTCTTCGCCTCGCGGCCTTGCAGGCGCGGGCCCGCGACATCAGATTCGGGGTCGAAACGAAGGAGACCGGACATGCAGCGCTTCGCCCAGCCAATCTATATCGCGGCCGGTCTTCGAACGCCGTTCGGACGTGGTGGCGGGGCGCTCGCCGATCATGACGCGATCACCATGGCAGTGCCGGTCGCGCAGGCGATGGCGGCAGTCGCGCGGCCCGACCTGTTCGTGTGGGGTACGGTGATCCCGAGCCTCGGCTGGAGCAATATCGGGCGCGAAATCTGGCTCGATGCCGGACTCGACCCGACCGTGCCGTCCTTCTCGGCGGTGCTGGCCTGCTCGACCTCGATGGTCGCGGCCTTCGCCGCCGCGGGCATGCTCGGCGGCGACAAGGATCTGGCGCTGGTCGGCGGGTCCGAAGTGATGAGCAACCCGCCGATCGGGCTGAAGCTCGACGCGTCGAAGCGGATCGTGAAGCTGTTCCGCACCGACCCCGCTGCCGCGCTCGCCGCGCTGCAGGCGTTGACCCCGAACGACCTGGTGCTGCCGATCAAGGGTTTCGCCAACCGCATCACGGGGCGCACCATGGGCGACCATATGGAGGAGACGGCGAAGATCTGGGGAATTTCGCGCGAGGCGCAGGACAACTGGTCGCTGAAGAGCCACCAGCGCGCCGTCGCCGGTTGGGAGAACGGCTTTTTCGACGACCTGGTCATCCCGCTGCCCGAAATCACCCGCGACGCCAATCCGCGCGCCGACACCTCGGCCGAGAAGCTCGCTACCCTGCCGCCCGCCTTCGACAAGACCAGCGGCACGGGCACGCTGACCGCGGGCAACAGCTCGCCGATCACGGATGGCGCCGCCGGCTGCTGGGTCGCGACCGGAGCCGGGCTGAAGAAACTGCCCGACGGCATTTTCCACGCCGAGCTGGTCGACCACGAAACCGCGGCGGTCGACCATGCCGAGGATGGGCTGCTGATGGCGCCGAGCTTCGCCATTCCCCGGCTGCTGGCGCGGCACGGGCTGCGTTACGAGGACGTCGCGCTATGGGAGATCCATGAGGCCTTTTCGGCGCAGGTGCTGGCCAATGTCGCCGCGCTGGAGAAGCCGGGCTGGACGCGCGACCGTGCCGGCGTGGATTTCGATTTCGGGCCCTTCCCCTGGGATCGGGTCAACCCGAACGGCGGATCGGTGGCGATCGGCCATCCCTTCGCCGCGACCGGCGCGCGCGACCTCAGCCAGGCCGTGAAGGAGCTGTGGGACAAGCCGAGCGGCACCTGGGCGGTGGTCAGCGTTTGCGCCGATGGCGGGCACGGCACGGTATCGCTGCTGCGGCGGCCATAAGGTCGCGGAGCGGCGCGGCGCCCGGCGGCGCGGTCATTCCAGCGCCTCGGCCAGCACGACCAGGGCACCGCGCGGATCGTGCTCGATCGTGTCGCCATGCGACACGATGATGCGCTTCAATCCGGGCACGGCGGCCCAGGCGCGAAGCTGCGCCGCGAGATCGGCCTTGCTCTTGCCCATGCCCAGCTTGACCGGTCCGGGCACGTGCGGTTCGTCGCCGGCAAAGCCCATCAGCTTGAGCAGCCAGCCGCTGAAGCCGTGCGCGTCGCGGATATTGCCGATGATGTCGTTGAGGATCAGCGTCGTGCCGTCCGTCCCATCGACTCGCAGCGCCGATTCGCCCTGATGCGTGCCGGGCACCACGATCCACGTCACCGCAGAATCGCCAAAATCGACATTGGTGGCATCGACCGGCACCAGCTGAGCGACCTTTTCCCGCGCGGCGGGCGGGGTGATGACCAAGAGCGAGGGGTAGCGTTTTTTCCAGATGCCGGCGTCGAGGCGGTGATGGGCATTGGGCACGATCAGCCAGGCGGGATCGCCGAACGCCTCGATCTCGCGCATCTGCTCCTCGTCGAGCGCGATCGCGCTGAACACCACCAGCCGGCTGTCGCGCAGCCGGACGATCGTCATGCGGCGCGGGAAATCCCCGATCGGCATGTGGATCGTGCCGGTGACGGTGAGGATGTTCGGCGCGACCTCGGCCAGCCGGCCGTGCGGCAGGACCTTCCAGTCAGTGAGCGGTTCGGACATGGTCTGTCTCCTCTTCGCCGCTGAAACGCGCGAGGGGACAGGCGGGATGCGTCAGGCGGCCTCTTCGGCCCGCCAATGTTCCCAGCGGAGCAGGAGCATGATAAACAGCTCCGCGGCGACAAAGGGCGCGACCAGCGCGACCGCGCCCCACCAGCCGAGCCAGAGATAACCGAACCGGCCGACGCAATAGAGCAGCACCATCATGCTCTGCACCATCCCGACCAGCCCCGCCGAGCGGAAGCGGGGCGCGAGCAGATAGCCGATCCAGAACACCCAGCGCGCGATCACCCAGACGATGGTACAGGCGACGACCGCGCGCATCGACGCGCCGTCGCGCGCCTGGACGGCGAGCAGGAGCAGGCCGGGGACGAACAGCCAGAGCTGCTCGATCGTGTTCTGGACATAACGCTGGTTGACCCGCATCCGCCGCGATTCGGCGCCGGCCAGCGGATCGATCGCGGGGGTCACCAGCCTTTCGTGCGCGACCGCCTCGATCCCCGGCAGCAGGGCGAGCAGAGTCGCGATGCCGACGCAGTGAAGCGCGAAGAAGAAGCGCGCGGTCTGAGTCGCCATGCCCGGGACGGGCGGCATGGAACGATCGATGAAGAACCACAGCCCGATGGCGACAGGCAAAGCGAGCACCACGCCCATCGCGAGCGCGCGCTGCTGCGCCTCGATCGACCCTGGGACAAGGCGGTTCGACATGGTCAGTCGGCGAAGAGCAGCACGGGCGTCTCGAGATATTTCTTCAGCGCCTGCACATAGCTTGCCGCATCCCACCCGTCGACCACGCGGTGATCGCAGCTGATCGAAAGATTCATCAGCTTGGCGCGGACGATGTCGTCGCCGCGGAAGACGGGGCGCTCGACGATCTTGTTCGGGCCGATGATCGCGACCTCGGGCCGGTTGATCACCGGCGTGGTGGCGATGCCGCCGAGCGGCCCGAGCGAGGTGATGGTGAGGGTGGAGCCGCTGAGTTCCTCCGACTTCGCCTTGCCGGTGCGGGCGGCCTCGGCGAGGCGGGCGATCTCGGTCGCGAGCTGCCAGACATTGAGATCCTGTGCGTCACGGATCACCGGGACCATCAGGCCGGCCGGCGTCTGCGTCGCCATGCCGAGATGGATCGAGCCATGGCGGGTGACCACCCCGGCCTCGTCGTCATAGCGCGCGTTGATCATCGGGAACTCGGGGATCGACTTGCAGATCGCGACGATCATCAGCGGCAGCATGGTCAGCTTGGGCCGGTTGCCGCGATGGGCGTTGAGATCGGCGCGCATGTCTTCGAGCGCAGTGACGTCGATTTCGTCGACATAGGTGAAGTGCGGGATGGCGCGCTTCGAGGCAGCCATGTTTTCGGCGATGCGACGGCGCATGCCGATGACCTTTACCGCCTCGTCCGGGCGGGCGTTGCTGGCATGGGGGGCGTGATAGCCCTGGTCCGCGCCGTAGCGGAGATAGGCGTCGAGATCGGCATGGCGGATGCGGTCGCCGTCGCTCTTTACCGAGGCGAGGTCGATGCCGAGATCGGCCGCGCGGGCGCGGACCGCGGGGGAGGCGAGGACATGGGCGTGGGGCGCGGCGGCCTTATTCTCACCGTTCGTGTCGAGCGAAGTCGAGACACCTGGCTCAACTGCCGGGGCCGGTTTCTCGACTACGCTCGAAACGAACGGTTGAGGGGATTCGATGCCCTCCTCACCCGGCGTTTCCGCCTCGATCTGCTCTTCGACTTCCTCGGTCTTGGTCTCTTCCGGCAGATCGCCCGGCGCGACATCGGCCACCGTCTCGGTCGACGGCGCAGTCGCGCCTTCAACCGCATCGGTCTCGATCACCACCAAGGCGGCGCCGATCGACACCTGGTCGCCGACCTCACCCGCCAGCTCGACCACCGTGCCGGCGACCGGGGATTCCATCTCCACCGTCGCCTTGTCGGTCATCATGTCGGCGATGCCCTGGTCCTCCTCGACCCGGTCGCCCACGGCGACGTGCCACGCGACGATCTCCGCTTCGGAGATGCCTTCGCCGATATCCGGCAGTTTGAAGGTGAAGCGTGCCATCAGTCTAATCCGTTCGTTTCGGGCGAAGTCGAGAAACAGGGGGCCGCGCAGGTGTCTCGACTTCGCTCGACACGAACGGGGATGGGCAGCGCCATCGAAATCAGTCCTTCATTACCTTTTTCAGCGCTTCGCCGATGCGGACCGGGCCCGGGAAATAGGCCCATTCCAGGCTGTGCGGATAAGGCGTGTCGAAGCCGGTCACGCGCTCGATCGGCGCTTCGAGATGGTAGAAGCAGCGTTCCTGGACGAGCGCCGACAGCTCGGCGCCGAAGCCGCTGGTGCGGGTCGCCTCGTGCACGATCATGCAGCGGCCGGTCTTCTTCACCGACGCCTCGATCGTCTCGATGTCGAGCGGGACGAGCGTGCGCAGGTCGATCACCTCGGCGTCCACTCCGGCCTCCTCGACCACCGCGAGGCAGACATGGACCATGGTGCCATAGGCCAGGATGGTCAGCGCCTCGCCGGCGCGGACGATCTTCGCCTTGCCCAGCTCGATCTTGTAATAGCCGGTCGGCACCTCGCCCGCGGGATGCTGCGACCAGTTCTTGGTCGGGCGATCCCAATGGCCATCGAACGGGCCGTTATAGATGCGCTTGGGCTCGAAGAAGATCGTCGGATCATTGTCCTCGATCGCCGCAATCAGCAGGCCCTTGGCATCATAGGGGGTCGAGGGAATTACCGTCTTCACGCCCGAGACGTGCGTGAAGATGCCCTCGGGGCTCTGGCTGTGCGTCTGGCCGCCGAAGATGCCGCCGCCGAAGGGCGAGCGCACCGTGATCGGCGAGGTGAACTCGCCAGCCGAGCGGTAGCGCAGCCGCGCCGCCTCCGACACGAGCTGGTCGAGCGCGGGATAGATATAGTCGGCGAACTGAATCTCCGGCACCGGCCGAAGCCCGTACGCGCCCATGCCGACCGCGACGCCGATGATGCCGCATTCCGTGATGGGCGTGTCGAACACGCGGGTCTTGCCGTATTTCGCCTGCAGGCCCGCGGTCGCGCGGAACACGCCGCCGAAATAGCCGACATCCTCGCCCATCACGATGACGTCGGGATCGCGCGCCATCATCACGTCCATGGCGGAGTTGATCGCCTGGATCATGTTCATGCGGGCGTTGCCGTCCGGACCGCCTTCAGGGGCGACTACGTCGCCGGGACCAGCCTCGGGCGCGATGATGTCGGCGGGATCGGTAATGTCGCTCATGACTTGCGTGCCCATGGGCGGCCCGAGGCGGTTTCTTCCGCGAGCATCTGTGCCTGTTGTTCCCGCAGATGCCAGGGCATCTCTTCGAACACGCCGTCGAACAGCGTATCCAGCGGCTGATGCAGGCCGTGGCCGAGGATGCCGTTCTGCTCGGCTTCCTTCTGCGCGCGCTTCACCTGCTCGGCGAGTTCGAGATCCTGCGCGGCGTGGCGGTTCTCGTCCCATTCGCCGATATGGATCAAATGATCCTTGAGCCGCTTGATCGGATCGCCCAGCGGCCATGCCGTCGGCTCGCCGGCCGAGCGATACTGGCCCGGATCGTCCGAGGTCGAATGGCCTTCGGCGCGGTACGTGAAATGCTCGATCAGGGTCGGGCCCTGATTGGTCCGGGCGCGCTCGGCCGCCCAGGCAGTCGCGGCATAGACCGCGAGCGCGTCATTGCCGTCGACGCGCAGGCCGGCGATGCCATAGCCGATGGCACGCGCCGCGAAGGTGGTCGATTCGGCCCCGGCAAAGCCCGAGAAGCTCGAGATCGCCCATTGGTTGTTGACGACGTTGAAGATCACCGGCGCGCGGTAGACGCTGGCGAAGGTGCAGGCGGAATGGAAATCGCCCTCCGCCGTCGAGCCCTCGCCGCACCAGGTGGCGGCGATCCGCGTGTCGCCCTTCGCCGCCGACGCCATCGCCCAGCCGACCGCCTGGGGATATTGCGTGGTGAGATTGCCGGAGATCGAGAAAAAGCCGGCTTCCTTGACCGAATACATGATCGGCAACTGCTTGCCCTGCAGCCGGTCGCCCCTGTTCGAATAGATCTGGTTCATCATGTCGACCATCGACCAGCCGCGCGCGATGAGCAGGCCCTGCTGGCGGTACGACGGGAAACACATGTCCTCATAATCGAGCGCGAAGGCAGCGGAAACCGCGACCGCCTCCTCGCCAAGGCACTTCATATAGAAGCTGGTCTTGCCCTGGCGCTGGGCGCGGAACATGCGCTCGTCAAAGGCGCGGACCAGCACCATCGAGCGAAGCATCGCGCGCAGCGTATCGGGCGACAGGCGCGGGTTCCACGGGCCGACGGCATTGCCCTCGTCATCCAGCACGCGGACCAGTTGGTATGCGAGGTCGGTGAAGGTCCCGGCGCGATCGGCGGTGTCGGGGCGGCGGGTATCGCCAGCCGCTGGAATGGCGACCTCGGTAAAGTCGACCGTATCGCCGGGGCGGAACCTGGGTTCCGGCACGTAGAGCGACAGGGGTTGTAAATTGGCGCGCGGACTGTCGCTTGCCATGCTCTCTCCGATCATTGTGCGTTTCGTTCGCGTTCGCATGAGAGCAACGCGCGGATTCGCCGTTCGGGCCTTGTTATAAAATTTCAAAGCACTTGGCGAGGGTCTGGCCGGGTGATGGCGGTAGTGCGTCACCCCAGGCTGAAGCAGGTGTTTTCCGCGGCAAATGGCCTTTGTGAGCGACCGTGCCACGGCACGTGCAAAAATGCAGGCCAATCGGGCGTTTGTGGACCGAGGAACGCGCATTGCCGCACATGTCCGCCTGCCGCGCTCCCGTCACGGATTGACTCCGGCGCCGATAGGAACAAAATAGGAACATACTCATTCAGCGAGTCGTGTGTTTGTCGTCTGCCGCCGCCCTTTCCGCCTTACGCGATACGCTTCGCGCGATCGAGGGGGATGGGCTGCGCCGTCGTGCCGTGCTGCCCTTCGGGATCGGCCCGATCGATTCGCGGCTGGCGACGGGCGGCCTTACGCTCGGCGCGCTGCACGAGATCGCCGCGGCCAGCCCCGGCATGGGCGACGATGCCGCGGCGAC
Source organism: Sphingomonas sp. BL-S-29 (assembly GCF_055521495.1). Lineage (NCBI taxonomy): Bacteria > Pseudomonadati > Pseudomonadota > Alphaproteobacteria > Sphingomonadales > Sphingomonadaceae > Sphingomonas > Sphingomonas sp. BL-S-29. Next base: position 1,006,818 of record NZ_CM145482.1, on the reverse strand, counting down.
CCTGTTCATGGCCGGCATCGCCGCGCGCGCCTGGGGCCCGGTCCTGTGGGTGGTGCGGCGGCGCGACCTGTTCGCGCCGGGACTGTACCAGGCCGGGCTCGCGCCCGAGCGCATCCTCTATGCCGAAGCAGGCGACGATGCCGAGCTGCTCGCGCTGATGGAGGAAGGCCTGCGCCACCGCGGGCTAGGCGCCGTGATCGGCGAGGTGAAGAGCGCCTCCATGGCCAATAGCCGCCGGCTGCAGCTCGCGGCCGAAGGCGGCAAGACAATCGCGCTGCTGCTCAAGCGCCATGCGCGCGAGGGCGGCAATCCGCTCGCCGTGCCCTCGGCCGCGGTAACACGCTGGCGAATCGCCGCCGCGCCCTCGACTCCGCTCCCGGTCGAGGGTGTCGGTTGCCCGCGCTGGCGGATCGAACTGGTCCGTCAGCGCGGCGGCGAACCTCATAAATGGACGATGGAGGCATGCGATGAAACGGGTCGCCTCGCTCTACCTGCCCGACTGGCCGATCGATCGGCTGCGGCGGGCGGAACGCACCGCCGCGCCGCCTGACGCGCGGCGGGTCACACAGCCGGTCATCGATATCAAGGCAGCCCCGCGCGACGGTGGCTGGCGCCCGGGTGCGCGCTGGGCTCGGGGGGAGGATGGGCCGACGCTGCCACGGTTGAGAAGTGACGATGGGGCACCCGGTTCCTCCTCCAATTCCTCCCCGGCACGGGGAGGGGGACCGCGCTTGCGCGGTGGAGGGGCTTGGAGCGCGGCACGGTCTCGCCAAGCCAGCCCCTCCACCAGCTTCGCTGGTCCCCCTCCCCCTGCGGGGGAGGAATTAAGTGCCCCTCTCGTCACCTCGATCCGCGAGGGCAGCAGGATCCTGGTCGCTGCGACCAGCCATGCCGCGCATCTGCTCGGCATCCGCGCCGGCATGGCGGTGACTCAGGCGCGCGCGCAGGTGCCGGATCTCGACATCCGTCCAGCCGATCCCGAGGGCGACCGCGTAGATCTAGAACGTCTCGCCCTCACCGCCGCGCGACGCTGGTCGCCGATCGTCGCACTGTCGGGCGAGGACGGGCTGTTCATCGAGCTGACCGGCACCGCGCATCTGTTCGGCGGCGAGGAGAGGATGGCGCGGCGGATCGTGCGGCTGCTCGCACGCATGGGTGTGCGAGCGCGGATCGCGGTGGCGGATAGCACGGGCACCGCCTGGGCATTGGCCCGTTACGGCCATCAACCGCGGGACGGCGTGACGATCTGCCCGCCCGGGGCGCAGGACCAAGCCATCGCCACCCTCCCCATCGCCGCGCTGCGGGCCGAGCCCGGCGCGATCGAGCTGCTCAAGCGGTTGGGCGTCGAGACGATCGGGGAACTTGCCGCCATGCCGCGCGCGCCGCTCGCGCGCCGGTTCGGCAAGATGCTGGTGCTGCGGCTCGACCAGGCAAGCGGGCGGATCGGCGAGCCGCTTCACCCGGTCATGCCGCCCGAGCATATCGCCGTGATCCAGCGTTTCGCCGAGCCGATCGCGACCGCCGAGGCGATCGAGCATTGGCTGGCCCTGTTGATGCCACGCCTCGTCACCGCGCTGGCGCAGTCGGGCCAGGGCGCGCGCGCGATCGAGCTGGTCGCCGACCGGATCGACGGCGTGCCGCAGCGGCTGCGCATCGGCCTTGCCCGACCCAATCGCGACCCCGCGCATCTGCTGCGGCTGATGGTGCGCCGGATCGAGGAGATCGCGCCGGGATTCGGCATCGACGCGCTCGCGCTGCACGTCCGCCGCGCCGATCCGCTCGGCCCCGTGCCGTTCGAGGAGCGGCTCGAGGAGACCCCGCCCGACATCGCGCCGCTGGTCGATACGTTGGCCAACCGCATCGGCGCGGCGCGGCTGTGGCGCACAAGGCCGGTGGAAAGCGACGTGCCCGAACGATCGGTCGAGCCCGCGCCGGCGCTCGACCCGCCCGAACGCGCCGCGGCACCGCTCAAGCCGGCCGATGTCCGGCGTCTCGACCGCACGCCCGATCTCCATCCCTGGCACCATCGCTGGCCGCGCCCGGTGCGCATGCTGCGCCGGCCCGAGCTGCTGGATCACGTCATCGCCGAGCTGCCCGACCAGCCGCCGCGCCGCTTCACCTGGCGCGGCACGACGCACAAGGTGGTGCGCGCCGATGGTCCCGAGCGCGTTCACGGCGAATGGTGGAAACGCGCGACCGAACGGCATTCGGTGCGCGATTATTTCCGGGTGGAGGACGAGGCGGGCCAGCGCTTCTGGCTGTTCCGCCGCGGCGACGGCGAGCGCGCCGAGACGGGCGACCTCGCCTGGTTCATGCATGGGGCGTTCGGGTGATGTCAGCGCCCTGCGTCGATTGCCTCCACATGGCCTCTCACCGCATAGGCAAGAATGGGCCGATCGACCGTCAGTATCGGGCAAACAAGCGACCGCGCCGTGGCAATGATCATCCGGTCCGACGGATCGCCATGAATGTCGCCGGGCAAGGCGCCGGCATCGCTTGCGATAACGGCATCGACCGGCACGACCCTGAAATGGCCCTGACCCAGAAGCCGTTCGGACCATTGCGGCATGGGCATCGAAAGAGCGATGCGCCGCTTGTCCGCCAGCATCGCAATTTCCCAGAACGACATGGCCGACAAATAGACGTCGCCCGCCTCCGCCTCGATTCGCTTGCGTGCCGTGGTGCCCAGCCGCTTGCCGTCCTCTACCAGCCAGAGCAGCACATGCGTGTCGAGCAGAATCACTTGGACGGGGTGCTCGGCGCGTACAGCTCTGGCGGATTATTGGCGAGCCATTCGGCTTCCCAATCGGGATCGACCGGCCCGACAATGTCCCCCAGAATCGTCACCGATCCCCGCATGCACCCGAACATGCTCTGCCCCAAAGGCACACTTGCCCTGCGCGCGCTGAGGGTGAGCGACGGCTTGCCGCGACGCGTGATGGTCAAGGGCTCGCCGCTCCGCTCCATTTCGTCGATTAGCTTCAGGCTTTTTGCCTTAAATTCCGTTGCGCTCACCATCTTGCCCATCGCGGCTGCTCTCGATGAAATGTACATCTCATATAGTCATTTCGTGCCGCATCGCCAATGACCTATTCCGAACTGCAGGTGACGACGCATTACAGCTTCCTGCGCGGCGCCTCTTCCCCCGAGCAATTGTTTGCGGCTGCCGCGCTGGCGGGCATGCCGGCGCTGGGCATCACCGATCGCAATTCGGTCGGCGGGGTAGTGCGCGCGCTGGTCGCCGCGGAGGAGATTTCCAAACAGGGCTACCCGATCCGCATGATCGCCGGCTGCCGGCTCGACCTGGTCGACGGCACCTCCCTGCTCGTCTGGCCCGAAGACCGGGCGGCGTGGAGCCGGCTCACCCGCCTGCTGACGCTCGGCAAGGGGCGCGCCGATGCGCAGAAGGGCGAGAAAGGGCAATGCTTCCTGCATTGGGAAGACGTGGCGGCGCATGCAACGGGACTGATCGGCGCGCTGGTGCCCGGCATGACCGAGACCTTCGCGGAAGATCAGCTCGCGCTGCGCTGGATGACGGATGTGTTCGGCGCGCGCGGGCATCTGTGCCTGACGCAGCATCGCCGGCCGGGCGATCCGCTGCGGCTGCACATGCTGGCGGAAAAGGCGCAGGCGTTCGGCCTGGCCCCGCTCGCCACCGGGGACGTGCTGTACGACAGGCCTGAGCGGCGCATGCTGCAGGATGTCGTCACCGCGATCCGCAACACCTGCACGATCGACGATCTCGGCTTCCGGCGCGAACGCAGCGCCGACCGGCATCTGAAATCGCCCGAGGAAATGGCGCGGCGGTTCAAGCGCTATCCCGAGGCGATCGCGGCCAGCGAGGCGATCGTGGAGCGCTGCACCTTTTCGTTGCGCGAGCTGAGGGAGCAATATCGCTATCCGGACGAAGTGGTGATCAGCGGCAGGTCACCGCAGGACGCGCTGGCGAAGATGGCGCGCACCGCGCTGGCGGAACGCTTCGCGCCCGAACCGATCCCTCCTGCCTATACGACATTGCTCGAGCATGAACTCGCGCTGGTCGAGCAGATGGGATACGCGCCCTATTTCCTGACGGTGAATTCGATCGTGCGGTTCGCGCGCAGCCAGGAGATATTGTGCCAGGGCCGCGGGTCGGCCGCCAATTCAGTGATCTGCTTCGTGCTCGGCATCACCTCGATCGATCCGGTCTTCCACAAGCTGCTGTTCGAGCGTTTCATCTCGACCGAACGCCACGAGCCGCCCGATATCGATGTCGATTTCGAGCATGAGCGGCGCGAGGAAGTGATCCAGTGGATCTACGAGACTTACGGTGAGAACCACGCTGCGATGACGGCAGTGGTCAGCCGGTTCCGCACGCGCGGTGCCGTGCGCGAAGTCGGCAAGGCGCTGGGCCTGTCCGAAGACATGACGGCGGCGCTTGCGGGCCAGGTCTGGGGATGGTCGAGTGACGGCGTGCCGCAAGCCCATGTCGAGGCGCTCAACCTCGACCCCACCGAGCCGCGCCTCGCCCTCACGCTCGATCTGGCGACTCAGTTGATCGGCACACCCCGGCATCTGTCGCAGCACCCCGGTGGGTTCGTTCTGGCCCATGACAGACTCGACGAATTGCTGCCGATCGAGCCCGCTGCGATGGTCGATCGTCGCGTGGTGGAGTGGGAGAAGCTCGACGTGGAGGAGCTTGGCCTGATGAAGGTCGATATCCTCGGCCTCGGCATGCTCGGCTGCATGCGGCGCACCTTCGACCTGCTGCGCGCGCACAAGCATATCGATCTGCGGCTCGACAATGCAGTGCTGCAGGACCGGGACCCTGAAACCTTCGCGATGATCTGCACGGCGGATACGCTCGGCGTGTTCCAGATCGAGAGCCGGGCGCAGATGTCGATGCTGCCGCGCATGCGTCCCGACAATTTCTACGACATCGCCATTCAGGTCGCGATCGTCCGTCCGGGGCCGATCCAGGGCGACATGGTCCACCCCTATCTCAAGCGCCGGGAACAGGAGCGTGAAGGCAAGGTGGATATCGAATATCCCAGCCCCGCACTTGAAGAAGTGCTGAAGAAAACACTGGGGGTGCCACTCTTCCAGGAACAGGCGATGCAGGTCGCGATTGTTGGAGCCGGTTTCAGCGCGGGAGAGGCGGACAGGCTGCGCCGGGCGATGGCGACCTTCAAGCAGACCGGCGGTGTCGGCGAATTCAGAGACAAGCTTATCTCGGGCATGCTGGCGAACGGCATCACGCTCGATTTCGCCGAGCGGCTGGTCAAGCAGATCGAAGGGTTCGGCAGCTATGGCTTTCCCGAGAGCCATGCCGCGAGCTTCGCGAAGATCGCCTATGCCTCGTCCTGGATGAAGTGCCATCATCCCGAGATCTTCTGTACCGCCCTGCTCAACGCGCAGCCCATGGGCTTCTACGCGCCGGCGCAGATCGTCCGCGATGCGCGCGAGCATGGCGTCGAGGCACTGCCGGTGTGCATCAACCGGAGCGACTGGGACACGATCGTCGTACCGGGGACGCCGAATGCCAGGCCGCGCGATGAGCGGTTCTGGGGCACCGACGCGGACTGGCAAAGCCTGTTGCCGCTTCGGCTCGGCATGCGCATCGTGCTGGGGCTCAGCGAGGAGGATGCCGGCAGGATCGTGGAAACCCGCGCAGCCGGGCCCTTCACCTCGGTCGAGGATGCCTGGCGCCGCTCGGGCGTGAAGCCGGCGGCGCTCGAAAAGCTCGCCCGGGCCGATGCGTTCCAGTGCCTCGGCCTCAACCGGCGCCAGGCGCTCTGGGCGATCAAGGGGCTGGGCCAGGCGCCCCTGCCGCTGCTGACCGCCGCCGACAATCGGGCGGGCGCGATCATTCCCGAAGCGCGCGAGCCGGGCGTCGCGCTGACCCCGCTCACCGCCGGGCGGGAGGTGGTGGAGGATTATCGGGCGACTCAGCTCACCCTGCGCAACCACCCGCTCCATTTCCTGCGCGGCGAACTCGACCGACTACGCATCCGGAAATGCGCCGACCTCAAGACGATGAAGGACGGGGCGCGGGTCGAGGTGGCGGGAATCATCCTCGTACGGCAGCGACCGGGCAGCGCCGAGGGCGTGGTGTTCGTGACCCTGGAGGACGAGACCGGCATCGCCAACGCGATCCTGTGGAAGGACCGGTTCGAGGCGCAGCGCCGCATCCTGATGTCGGCATCGATGATCAGTGTGGTCGGCCGCGTGCAATCGGAAAGCGGCGTGATCCATGTCGTTGCCGACCGGATCGTCGATCACACCCCTTTGCTGCGCGGGATCGGCGGCCTGGATCTGCCCAACATGACGATGCCGGGCGACGGTGCGACTCATGGCGGCACGATCGATCCGCGCGACCGGCGGAGATTGCCGTTGTTCGAGACCGAGATGGAGGAGGTGATCCCGATCCGCTCGCATGATTTCCACTGATCCCTCGCTGCCGGGCGAGGCATGAAAAAGGCCGGCCCCGCATTCGCGGGACCGGCCTGTTCTCGTCGCTTCGACCCGGATCAGCCGGCCGTCGTCGTCTCGCTCGCGGGCGGACGGCCGCGACGGCGCTTGGGCTTTTCGGCCGGCTCTTCCTCGACCGTCACCGCCGAGATGCTCAGCGACGGCGGCAGCAGATTGGCCTCGAACATGGCCGGAGCTTCTTCCTCCACCGGGCGGCGGGGCGGACGGCCGCGGCGCGGGCGTTCGGCTACCGGCTCGGCGGCGACTTCAGCGCGCGGGGCTTCCTGGCGGGGCGCTTCCTGCCGGACATCCTCGTCCGAGACATAGGCCGCGCGATTGCCGCGATCGTCGCCACGGTTGCCGCGATCGTTCCGGTCGCCCCGGTCATTGCCGTTGCGTTCGTTGCCGTTCCGGTCCTCGCGGGCATAACGGCCATTGCCGTTGTTGCCCCCGTTACCATTGGCATTGTCGCCATAGCTGTTGCCGTTGCGGTCGCCGCGATCACCATTGCCGTTGCCATTACGCGAGCGCGGACGCTCGTCGTCATACTGGCCGGCCTGGTTGCCGCGATCCTCGTTGCCGCGATCCTGGCCCCGATCCTGACCATTGCCATTGCCCTGACGGGATTCGCGAACGGGCTCGCGGGCGATCGGCTCGCCGTCCTCGTCATATTCCTGCTCGTCCTCGTCGAACGCCGCGCCGCCATTCTGGCGCCGGTTCTCCTCGAAGCGCGAGCGCGTCTCGGCGAGCACGCGGAAATAATGATCCGCGAACTGCAGGTAATATTCGGTGTTGACCCGATCCCCCTGCATCTGCGCGTCGCGAGCGAGAGTCTTGTATTTCTCGAGCAACTGGGCGGCGTTGCCGCGCGCGCGATTGTCGATGCGGTTGCCGTTATCCTGACGGCCCGAATTACCTTGCGGGCGCTGCTGCTGCCCGCCACGGCCGCGACGGCGGCCGGCCTGACGATTATTGATCAATTCTTGTGTGTCCTGTCGTTCGTAACCAACCCGGTCGTGCTCCAGAAATGTGGATGCATGCTCCTTGGCTCGTCGTCGCCGATCATCGGCGATACGTGCCTGCCACGGTCGCCGGACGGCAGCGACTGCATGACGAAGGAGGCGGGCAACAGCCCGTTTTCAACCGGTTATGATGAAAACGCGTGCCCCTGCTCCGCTCAATAGCGGCTGGCGACGCAATCTCCAAGCAGAATATTGTGACGTTTTTGTGCTGATTCAAGTCGCGATGAGCGCGCGGGGGTTATTACCCAGATCGCAGCGCAGCATGACCGACAGGCCCTGCGCGACGAGCAGCGCGGTGACAGCCTCCGCCTGAGTCGACCCGATCTCCAGGATCGCGGCGCCGCCGGGTGCGAGCAGGCGCGGGAGCTGGGGCGCGATGCAGCGATAGTCGTCGAGGCCGTCGGCTCCGGCGAACAGGGCCGAGGCGGGTTCATGGTCGCGCACTTCGGCGGGCAGCGCCTCGCCGGTGCCGATATAGGGCGGGTTGGCGAGGATCAGGTCGAAAGCGCCATCAATGCCGTCCGCCCAATTGCCCGGCTCGAAACGCGCGCGCTTTTCCATGCCGAGGCGCGCGGCATTGGCCATCGCCATGTCCAGCGCGACGTCCGACGCGTCAACGCCGAGGCCGGTCGCGCCCGGCCATTGGTCGAGCGCGGCGAGCAGCAGGGTGCCAGGGCCTGTGCCGAGATCGAGGATCGTCCTCGGCGCGCGATCGCCGAAATACTCGACCGCCGCCTCGATCAGGGTCTCGCTGTCGGCGCGCGGCACGAGCGCACCGGGGCCGACCTGCAGCTCGATCGTCCAGAAGGCGCGGGTGCCGGTGATATAGGCGATCGGCTCGTGCTTCAGGCGGCGCGCGACGAGCGGGGCGAAATTGGCGGGGACCGGGTCGTCGAGATGGCGGAGGAGCAGGGATTCGCGCATGGTGCCGAGGGCGTGCGCCATGAGGAGTTCGGCGTCGAGGCGGGGGGTTTGGGAGAGGGTAGTGAAGGAGGTGGCGGCTTCGGCAAGCGCCTGCCTTACTCCCCTCCCGCTTGCGGGAGGGGTTGGGGGAGGGCTTGTCACAGTAGCGGACCGGGGAGGACAGGCCCTCCCAGTGCGGCAGCAGCCCTGCCCCCCGGGCAGGGCAAAGAGCCGCCGCACTCCCCTCCCGCAAGCGAGAGGGGGATTTTAGCCATCCAGCGAGGCCAGGCGTTCCGCCTCGTCCTCGGCGATCAGCGCGCCGATCAGCTCGTCCAGCTCGCCCTGCAGGATCTCCGGCAGGCGATGGAGGGTCAGGTTGATGCGGTGATCCGTCACGCGCCCCTGCGGAAAATTATAGGTGCGGATCCGCTCCGACCGATCGCCCGACCCGACCATCGACTTGCGCGCCCCGGCACGCTCGGTGTGCAGCCGGTCGCGCTCCAGCTCGTACAGGCGGGTGCGCAGCACCTTCATCGCCTTGGCCTTGTTCTTGTGCTGCGACTTCTCGTCCTGCTGGATCACCACCAGGCCCGTCGGGATATGCACGATACGCACCGCGGAATCGGTCGTGTTGACCGATTGCCCGCCGGGACCCGACGACCGGTAGATGTCGATGCGCAGATCCTTGTCGTCGATCTTGACGTCGACCTCCTCCGCCTCGGGCAGCACGGCGACGGTCGCGGCGGAGGTGTGGATGCGCCCGCCGGCTTCGGTGACAGGCACGCGCTGGACGCGGTGCACGCCGCTTTCGAACTTCAGCTTGGCGAACACGCCCTTGCCCTCGACCGAGGCGATCGCTTCCTTGAAGCCGCCCGATTCGGACGAGGAGGCGGAGATCAGCTCGACCTTCCAGCCCTGCGATTCGGCATAGCGCTGATACATGCGGAACAGGTCGCCGGCGAACAAAGCCGCTTCGTCGCCGCCGGTGCCGGCGCGGATTTCGAGCATCGCGGCGCGCTCGTCGGCGGCGTCGCGCGGCAGCAGCGACAGCGCCAGCCCGCGTTCGGCGAGCGGCAGGGTCTCCCGGATCGAATCGATCTCCTCGCGCGCCATCGCGCGGATCTCGGGATCGGTCTCGCTCTCCATGCCCGCCAGCACGCCCAGCTCGGCACGCAATCGCCGCACCTCGCCCGCCGCCCGCGCGACCGGTTCGAGTTCGGCATATTCCTTGGAGACGGCGACGAATCGCTCGGAGGGCAGATCGCCGGTCGCCATCAGCGCCTGCAACTCGTCCCGCCGCGCCTCGATCTGCGCGATCCTCTCCGCCGAGATCGTCGTCATCAGGCTCTCAATACCCTTGCGAGATCGTCGAACGCCACCTCGCTCTGCGTGCCCGCACCGAGCAGCTTGACTGAAGCGACACCCTTGGCGAGTTCGTCATCGCCGATGATCACCGCGAAACGTGCGCCCTGCGCATCGGCCTTGGCCATGCGCCGCTTCATATTGCCCTTGAACGCCATGTCGGTCGCGATCCCTGCGCGGCGCAGATCGGCGAGGATGCCGATGGCGCGCGCCTCGGCCGCCTCGCCCATCGGCACGATCACCGCGTCGATCCGCTCGGCCACTGGCTCGTCGATCAGCATCGCCAGCCGCTCGACGCCGGCCGCCCAGCCCACGCCGGGCGTCTCGTTGCCGCCCAGCGCGCCGATCAGCCCGTCATAGCGCCCGCCGGCCAGCACCGTACCCTGCGCGCCGAGCCGGTCGGTGACGAACTCGAACGCGGTGTGCCGGTAATAATCGAGCCCGCGCACCAGCCGCGCGTTGCGCGTCCAGGCGACGCCGGCCGCGTCGAGGCCCTTGGTCACGCTGTCGAAGAACGCGCCGGCCTCGCTCGTCATGAAGGCGTCGATATCGGGCGCAGCCTCGGCGATCGGCCGGTCCCTCGGATCCTTGCTGTCGAGGATACGGAGCGGATTGCGGTCCAGCCGGTCCTGGCTTTCCGCGGACAGATCGGCACGATGCTGTCCGAAATGGCTGATCAGCGCGGCCCGCCAGGCATCGCGCGTCTCGGCATCGCCCAGGGTGTTGAGCTGGAGCGTGACGCCGTCCGAAATGCCCAGCTCGCGCAGCAGCTGGTCAGCGAGCACCAGCAATTCGACATCCGCCATCGGTTCGGCCGCGCCGATCACTTCGGCATCGATCTGGTGAAACTGGCGGAAACGCCCCTTTTGCGGGCGCTCGTAGCGGAACACCGGTCCTGCGGTCGCCAGCTTGAGCGGCGCAAATTGCTGCCACCCCTCGGTCAGATAGGCGCGCGCAATGCCGGCGGTGAATTCCGGCCGCAGCGTCAGGGAATCGCCGCCGCGATCCTCGAAGGTGTACATTTCCTTGGAGACGACGTCGGTCGTCTCACCGAGCGAGCGGGCGAACACCGCGGTCGATTCGAACACGGGCACATCGACACGCTGGAAAGCATAGAGCCGCCGCACCGTCTCGAACGCCTCGAGCACGCGCGCGAAGCGCCGTTGCTCGTCGCCGAAGATGTCCTGCGTGCCGCGGATGCGTTTGGGGGTTTCGATACGGGCCATAAGGGCGCGCTATCTATGCGACGGCGGCGTCAAGCGCTAGCCTCTGGATAAACGCGCATCAGACCCGACCGCGCCATATTCGAGGATGATGCCCATGCAGCTCGGCAGGAAGATCGCGCCGACCCGGTTCATCATCTTCGTCCTGGTGTTCGTGGCGGGCCTCGCAATCCTCATCCCGCGGATGGGCAAGGGCCTGGGCACCATGGCCGCGTTCGACATCGCCAGCGCATTGTTCCTGGTGATCGTCGCCCCCCTGCTGCGCCACCGCGCCGAGGACATGCGTCAGCGCGCCAAGGACAATGATGCCAACCGCGCGCTGCTGCTGGGGCTGAGCGCCGTGGTTTCGCTGGTCGTGCTCGTCTCGGTCGCGAGCGAGATGATGAACGGCAAGGGCAGCCCGCTCACCACCGCCCTGCTCGTCGCCACCCTGGTGCTGGCCTGGCTGTTCTCGAACACCATCTACGCACTGCATTATGCACATATGTTCTATTCGCGCGGCGGCGGTGGCGGCGATGCCGGGGGCATCGAGATCCCCGACACGAAGGAGCCCGATTATTGGGACTTCGTCTATTTCAGCTTCACGCTGGGCATGACCTTCCAGACATCCGACAGCCAGATCACGTCGCCGCGCATCCGCCGCGTGGTGATCGGCCACTGCCTCGCCGCCTTCGTGTTCAACATCGGCGTGCTGGCGTTTTCGATCAACGTGCTGGGGGGTGGCTGAGTGATTACCCGAGCCTTTTTTGACCTGAGTTGATCCACCCCCTCCGTTCGCCCTGAGCTTGTCGAAGGGCTGTTCTTCCGCGGAAGGGAAGAACAGCCCTTCGACAAGCTCAGGGCGAACGGGAAAAGGGTTTCAATCGAAATCGGAACCTACCGCTCGCGGCGCACCGTCACCGGGCCCTGGCCCTTGATGTCGAAGAAATGCGCGCCGAGCATGCTGCGACGATAGGATACGACGTCGCCCACCACGGGACGGCGCCCGCTGCTGGTCGTGGTGCTCCACACGCTGCCGTCCGCCAGGCGCAGCTCGAACAGGCCGAAGTTCAGCGGCGAGATGCCGACGATCGTGCTGGTGAACCCGGATTTCGCCTGCGCGGCCTTGGCAGCCTTGGGCGGCTTGGGCGGTTTAGCCTCGCGCAGGCCGGTGCGGTTGACCGGCTGGGCCGGCTCGGCGGCCGGTGCGGGCGCCTCGACCGGTGCACCCTGCTGCCGGTCGTAACAGGCGAGGCGCTGAGTCGGATCGGCGATCGACCGGCAATCCTGCGCCTGGGCCGGCACCGCCGCGACGCCGCCGAGAACCAGGGCGGCCGAAAGTGCCGCCGACCGACATATGCTGATTGTCACCGAACCCGCTCCTATAGGATATATAATCCGCAAACCCTAGCGCGCCGGACAGGCCGACGCCATAGCTGCCGTGCGACTCACGCCGCGACGACGGCCTGAACAAGCCCCTGCCCGCGCAGCCGCTCCGCGTCGCGCGCCGGCGGGCAGCCGAACATCCGCGCATATTCCCGGCTGAACTGCGAGGCGCTTTCATAACCGACCGAATAGGCCGCGCGCGACGCGTCGGCGCTGGCGATCAGCAGGCGCCGCGCCTGATGAAGGCGGAGCGACTTCTGATATTGCAGCGGGCTCATCGCCGTCGCCGCCTTGAAGTGCCGGTGGAAGGACGCGAGGCTCATCCCGGCGATATCGGCGAGCGCCTCGATCCGGAGCGGCTTGTCGAAATGGCTCCTGATCCAGCCGATCGTGGCGCGTATCTGCGACAGGCGGCTGTCGGTGATCGCCGCCTGGCGAAGCATGCCGCCCTGTGGCCCCTGCAGGATTCGGTACAGGATCTCGCGCTCGAGCATCGGCGCGAGCACCGGCACGTCCTCCGGCGTCTCGAACAGCGCGAGCAGCCGGCCCCAGCTGTCGAGCAAGGCCGGGCTCGCCGCGCCGACGGCGAAGCCGGCGGTCGGCTCCTCCGCCCGGGGCGGCAGCTCCGACAGCAGCGACGTCACCATGTCCTGGTTCAGCGCCATGCCGACGACGATATAGGGCCGGTCGGCACTCGCCTTCACGATGCACCCCGATACGGGCAGGTCGATCGAGGCGATCAGCTGATCCCCGGCACCATATTCGAGCAGCCGGTCGCCGATCATCACCTGCTTTTCTCCTTGCAGCACGATGCAGATCATCGGTTCGTACATGCCGGGCAAAGCGCCGGTGGGGGCGCCGCTGACATGAATGCCGAGGCGCGGAATGACTCTGCCGCGTTCGCCATCGCCCTGATGCCGCAGCGCGAGGGCGCACAATCGATCGAGCTGTTCCCGCATGGGCGCAACATGGCGCGCGCGGCCCGCGAAACAAGCGCCGCGAACGGGGGACTGAGAGGATCAGGCAAGAACTCGACACGATCGGGCGTCCGGTTCGCGCGTCCGGCGACCAGATAGGCGCCGCAATGCCCCCTCTCCAAGGAGATCTCCCATGACCAGCATTTTCGGCGACACCACGACCACTGACGAGGTCCTTGACGGCGTATCCCTGCGCGGCAAGCGCATCCTGGTGACCGGCGTCTCGGCCGGCCTCGGCGTCGAGACCGCGCGCGTCCTTGCCGCGCACGGCGCGCAGGTGGTCGGCGCCGCCCGCGACCTCGACAAGGCGCACCGCGCGACGGATGTGGTCCGCGAGCAGGCCGCCAATGGCGGCGGCCTCGACCTGGTCGAGCTCGACCTGGCAAATCTCGCCAGCGTGCGCGCCTGCGCCGATGCGCTGCTCGCCGATGGCCGCCGCTTCGACGTGGTGATCGCCAATGCGGGCGTGATGGCCACCCCGCAGGGCAAAACCGCCGACGGTTTCGAGACTCAGTTCGGCACCAACCATCTCGGCCATTTCGTGCTGGTCAACCGCATCGCCTCGCTGATCAATCCGGGCGGGCGGCTGGTGAACCTGTCCTCGGCCGGGCACCGCTTCGCCGATGTCGATCTCGACGATCCGAATTTCGAGCATACGCCCTATGCCGAGTTCGTCGCTTATGGCCGGTCCAAGACCGCCAATGCGCTGTTCGCGGTCGAGTTCGACCGGCGTCACAAGGACCAGGGCATCCGCGCGACGGCGGTCCATCCCGGCGGCATCCATACCGAGCTCGCGCGCCACATGACGCAGGAGGCGATGGAGACACTGATCGCATCGATCAACGAAGTCCAGAAGGCGGCAGGCGCCGAGGCTTTCCGCTTCAAGACCATCCCGCAAGGCGCCGCGACCTCGGTCTGGGCGGCGATCGTCGCCGCCCCGGAAGAGGTCGGCGGCAGATATTGCGAGGATTGCCATGTCGCCGAGATCGTCGAGGGCGAAGGCATTCGCGGCGGCGTGCGCGCCTATGCGCTCGACCCCGACCATGCCCGCGCGCTCTGGGCAAAGAGCGAGGAGATGGTCGGCGAGCGGTTCTGAGAACCGGCTCGACTAACCGGCGATCAGGCCGCGCCGCCATCGGCGGCGCGCAGGATCAGCCCGGCGATCTCGCGCGGATGGGTGACGAGCGACAAATGACCTGAGTCGAGCTCGATGGTCGTCGCCTTCATCCGCCGCGCGAGGAAGCGCTCCAGGTCGGGATTGGTCGTGCGGTCGTTGCGCGACACGGCATAGAAGCTCGGCTTGCTGCGCCACGCCGCCTGGGTGGTGCGGCTGTCGAACAAGGTGTCGGCAATCGGCCCCTGCACGGCGTAGAGCGCACACGCGCGCACTGGATCGACGCCATTGGCGAAGTCGCGCAGGAACGCTTCCTCGCTCAACTGGGCAAAGCCACCGGCATGAGTCAGCCCGGCCGATGCGGGCGGCGTCGGAAACTGCTTCGTCAGCGCCGGATAATCCTCGCCCGCATCGGGCGCGCGGGCGGCGACATAGACCAGGGCGGCAACCTTGGGATCGACACCCGCTTCGCTGATCACCATGCCGGCATAGCTATGGCCCGCCAGCACCACCGGCCCGTCCTGCAACGCGATCGCCCGCTTTGTCGCGGCGACATCGTCGGCGAGCGAGGTCAGCGGGTTCTGCACCGCGGTCACCTTCATGCCGGCCGCCTGGAGCAGCGGGATGACCGCGCTCCAGCTCGATCCGTCGGCATAAGCGCCGTGCACCAGAACGACGTTACGGATGGCGGGCGCGGCGGCGCGGGCGACCGACGCAAGCGCGGCGCTCGCCATGGCGGCACCCAGGGTCAGGGTGAAAGTCCGGCGATCCATCATGACATTATTCCTCTCGGTTATGATGACGCCGGATATCTGCCGCACGATGGGCTGTTGCCATCATACCAAGGGGTGGTCCGACCCTAAACCACCGTATGATGGCCCGCCCGGCGACGATCGGGGATCACTGCAGTCCTCGGCAGCGGGAGTGCTGCCCGGAGGGGACCGTCATGATGATGACCACCATCGACCGCGTTGCGCAGGATGCCCGTGTGACCGTCCTGCCGCCGGCGCACGAACCCAGCACCGCCGACGAGGTCAACCACCGCGTGGCGAACAGCCTCCAGCTGCTCTCCGCGATGGTCTCGGCCGAAGCGCGCGGCATCCAGGATCCGGTCGCCGCCGCCGCGTTCGATATGACGCTCCGCCGGATCGGCGCGATCGCCGGTGTCCATCGCCAGCTCTACCGGTCGCACCAGGCGGCCATGGTCAATCTCGGCACCTATCTCGACGAGCTTGGCGGCGAGCTGGAGCAAAGCGTCGCCGATAGCGCCGCCGGCCGCTTCGTGATCGTGCACGCCGCCGGCGTGCACGTGCCGGCGGATGAGGCCACGTCGATCGGCATCATCGTGTCGGAGATCGTCACCAACGCCTTCAAGCACGCCTATGCGCCGGGTGAAGCCGGCATCGTCAGCGTCGTGCTGCGCGTGGGCGCGGGCGGCGGCTATCTGCTCGAGGTCAAGGATTGCGGCCGGGGTCGCGACCCGAACCAGGCCGCAAGGGGAACCGGCCTGGGCGGCCGGCTGGTCGGCATGATGGCGGCGCGGCTGGGCGGCCATCACGCCTGGCTCGACGCCAATCCCGGCACCTGTTTCGAACTGTGCGTCGGGGCGCGATGATCCCCTGGTCCCACCAATCGGAACTGTTGCGCTCGCGCACCCTCTCGTTCAGCGTGGAACCAGTCTGGTCGGGATGGCCCCGGCGGTGGCGGGAGACGATGATGCGCGGAGACCGGGAGGGAAGGCGACTGGCCGCCCGCCTGCGCACCGCGACGGCGATGGTCGTCGCGCTCGTCATCCTGGCGCTGGACATATTGAGCCCGCTGCAAGGCGCGGTCGCCGTGCTCTACACCACGGTGGTGCTGATCGCCTCGCGCAGCAACGATCGCATCATGGTGATCGCCTCCGGCCTGCTCTGCGCGCTGCTCGCCATGATCGGCTATGTCATGAGCCACTGGGCCGAGCCGCTCGGTTCCCCCGCGATGCGGCTCGTCGTCAGCCTCGTCGCGATCGGCATCACCACCATCTTGTCGGCGCGGCATCTGTCGGACATCGAGGCGCGGCGCCGGTCCGAGGAACGCTATCGCACCATCTTCAACGCCGCCGGCTTCCCGATCTGGGAATCGGACTGGTCGACCGCCTTTGCCCTGTTGCGGGATGGACGAGAGGCCGACCAGGAGCTGGTCGAACAGGCGGCACGCGGCGCGCGCCTGCGCGACGCCAACCTGGCCGCCGCACTGATGTTCGGCCTGCCCGACCGCGAGACGCTGATCGCCGGCGGCATCTTTCGCCACTATACGCCGCTCGGCGGCGTGGCACTGATCCGCATCTTCAACGCATTGAAGCGCGGCGAGGAATGGATCGAGGAGGAATCGCAGTTCCGCACGCTGTCGGGCGAGACCGTCGACGTGGTGCTGCGCGTAACCCTGCCGCAGGACAATCGGGGCTGGTCGCGCGTGCTGCTCATGGCGCTCGACGTCACCGAGCGGAACCGCGCCCAGGCGCGCTTCGCCCAGGCCCAGGCCGAGCTGACGCACGTCGCGCGGATCACCACGCTCGGCCAGCTCGCCGCCTCGATCGCGCATGAAGTCAACCAGCCGCTGTCGGCGATCATCACCTATGCCAAATCGGGCAAGCGCTGGCTGGCGCGCGAAGCACCGGGGGCGGCGGAGGTGTCCGACTGCCTCGACCATATCGCCTCCAACGGCACGCGTGCCGCGAGCGTGATCGAGCGCATCCGCAATCTCGCCCGCCGGGCCGAGCCGAAACAGAGCCGCATCGATCTTGCCGTGCTGATCGAGGAGACGATCGCGCTGCTCGACCGCGATTTCCAGGCGAACCATGTGACGGTCCAGGCCGCGATCCCGGCGGGCCTGCCTGAGGTGACGGGCGACCGGGTACAGATCCAGCAGGTGCTGATGAACCTGATGCTCAACGCGGAGCAGGCCATGGGCCAGAACCCGCTCGACCGCCGCGACCTGTGCCTCGACGCCGAGACCGACGCCGGCGGCGTGACCGTGGCGGTGCGCGATTGCGGCCCCGGCATTGCCGGCGACGATCCGGAGGCGCTGTTCCGCCCCTTCTTCACCACCAAGGCGGACGGCATGGGCATGGGCCTGTCGATCTGCCGGTCGATCCTGGAGCAGCATGGCGGCAGCCTGACCGCCGGCAACAACCCCGAGGGCGGCGCGAGCTTTCGCTTCCGCCTGCCCGTCGCCGACGACGAAAGGGCCGTGGCATGAGCATCGACCAGGGCTGTGTGTGTGTCATCGACGACGACGATGATGTACGCGGCGCGCTCGGCAGCCTGTTCCGCTCGACCGGGCTGGCGGTCGCGCTTCACGAGTCGCCCGCGTCCTTCCTCGCCGCGGGCGTGCCCGGCCTTCCTTCCTGTCTGGTGCTCGACATCCGGCTCAAGGGCGAGAACGGGCTCGATTTCCAGGAAGGCCTCGCTGCCCGGGGAATTCATATCCCGGTGATCCTGATCACCGGGCATGGCGATATCCCGATGACGGTGCGCGCGATGAAGGCTGGCGCGGTCGATTTCCTGCCAAAGCCGTTCAGCGAGGACCAGATGCTCGAAGCCGTCGCCGCCGCGATCGAGCGCGACCGGGCGCGGCGCGCCGAATCGGCCGGCAGCGAGCGGCTGAAGCAGCTCTACGCCTCGCTCACCCCGCGCGAGAGCGAAGTGATGGGGCTGGTCGTCACTGGCCTGATGAACAAGCAGGTCGCCGGCCGGCTGGCCCTGTCGGAGATCACGGTGAAGATCCACCGCGGCAATGTGATGCGCAAGATGGAGGCGCAGTCGCTCGCCGACCTCGTCCGCATGGCCGAGCAGCTCGGCGTGCGCGACGAGTCGATCCACCGGTTTAACGCCTGAGTATAATGGTGGAATTGTTCGGCGCGGCGCATCCGGGGGACTGACCCCGGCGTTAGGCCCTTATCGTGACTGGAGTATCCACCGTGACCGCATCCCCCCTCATCGCGATCGTCGACGACGATCCGGGCGTGCGGGGCAGCCTGAACAGCCTGATGCGGTCGGCCGGCCTGACGCCGCGCTGCTTTTCCAGCGGCGAGGCGCTGCTCGGCTGCGGGCTGGAAGGCGAGATCGCCTGCATCGTGACCGACCTGCACATGCCGGGCATGACCGGCCTCGAACTGCAGTCCGAGATCGTGCGGCGCGGGTGGCGCCATCCGGTGATCGTGATGACCGCCTATCCGACCGACGCGGCGCGGGACCAGGCGCTGGCGGCGGGGGCGGTGGCGTTCCTGTCCAAGCCGATCGATCCGGATGCGCTGATCGAGGCGATCGAGCGGGCGGCGAGTTAGGCTAGCCGTCTACGATCCCCCTTTCCGTTCGTTTCGAGCGAAGTCGAGAAACCTGCGTCGAACCCAACCAAGTGTCTCGACGTCGCTCGACACGAACGGAAAGGGGATGTTTCGGCCCAGCCCACACGCAAGGAATCGGCGACGAGCCAGGCCCGCCGCCGCAAATTTCGCTCCAATAGTTTCGCGGCGACGCGCCCGGACCGGGGGGGAGGGAAGGCGCGCCGCCGCGGCCGTCCCTCAGCGGGAGACTGGGGACCGGCAACTCTCATAGAGGAACCAGCTGCGGCGCTCGGTTTCGTCGATCCAGACTTCGAGCAGGCTGGCGGTCGCGACATCGGCATAGTCGTCGCACAGCGCGTGTACCCGACGCATCTCGGCGACGAGCTGCTTGTTGTCGCCGTGCAGCTCGGCCAGCATGTCCTGCGGGTCGACATAATCGGCATTGTTGTCGAGGATGCGCTGGCGGCCGGCGATGTCGGAGATCGAGCGGATCGTCGTCCCGCCGATCTTGCGCGCGCGCTCCGCGATCGCATCGGTCATCGCGAAGATCTGGTCGCCCTGCTCGTCGAGCAGTAGGTGATAATCCCGGAAATTCGGACCGCTCATGTGCCAGTGGAAATTCTTGGTCTTGAGATAGAGCGCGAACACATCGGCGAGTAGCCCGGCAAGCCCCGCGGAAATGTCGCGCGTCGCCTCAGTGCCGAGATCGGTCGGGGTCCCCAGAAAGCGTTCGGCGATGGTCGGGCTGGTCATCAAGCGTCTCCTCGAAGTCGGGGACGGCAGGTGCCGCCCGCCTCGTCAGATAGGCTTTGACCGGGACGATATAATCCACACCTTGGTTTAGGATCGCCTCGCCATCAGTGAGCATCGTGGAAGATGACGCCCAGCGTGTGGCGATGCCCCGACCGCAACGTGCTGACGCCATGCCGCATCGTCACGCGGTAGTCGCCGCGCGAACCCCGGTGCGGCCGCTGGCTGACCGCGAAGACCACGGCATCGCCTTTGGCCAGCGGCACGACGTCGGCGCGCGACTGCATGCGCGGGCGCTGCTCGGTCAGCACGAACGCGCCGCCGGTGAAATCCTCGCCCGGCGCCGACAACAGGATCGCGACCTGCAGCGGGAAGACATGCTCGCCATACAGATCCTGGTGCAGGCAGTTATAGTCGCCCGCACCATAACGAAGCAGCAGCGGCGTCGGCCGGACCTGCCCGGCCTTGTGGCAGCGGTCGAGGAAATCGGCATGCGCGTCAGGGAAGCGTATATCGATCCCCATCCGCTCGTTCCAGCGATTGGCGATCGGCGCGAGCCGCGGATAGAGCGCCGCGCGCAGGCCCGCCACGAGCGGCGGCAGGGGATAGGCGAAATAGCGATATTCGCCCGACCCGAAGCCGTGCCGCGCCATCGCCACATGGCTGCGGAACATCGGCCCCGGGCCGTAGAGCGCGGCCGTCGCGTCGCACTCGGCGGCGGAAAGCAGGCCGGGCAGGATCGCCCAGCCCTGCCCGTCCAGATCCGCCCGGACTGCCTCCCAGTCGATCACGCCGCCTGCCCGCTTTCGAGCCCGAGCAGCCGCTCCTTCGCGGCAAGCCCGCCGGCAAAGCCGGTCAGCGCGCCGTTCGATCCGATCACCCTATGGCAGGGCGCGATGATCGAGATGGGGTTCCTGCCGTTCGCCGCGCCGACCGCCCGCACCGCGCTCGGCCGGCCGATCTGCCGCGCGATCTCGGCATAGCTGCGCGTCTCGCCGAACGGGATGGTCAGCAGCGCGTGCCACACGCTCTTCTGGAAATCGGTGCCCGTAAAATCGAGTGGGACGGTGAAGGCCGTCAGCGTGCCGGCGAAATAGGCGCCGAGCTGCTTCTCGGTCTCGACCAGCACGGGATGGTCGCGATCCTCGATCATCGCGCCCAGCCGCACGCGGCCCGGCCGGTCATTCTCCCACAGGATGGCGGCCAGCCCGGTGTCGCTCGCGACCAGCTTCAGCGCGCCGACCGGCGACGGGATCGTCTTGTAGAAAATGCTCATGTCATCGCTCCGTTCTTGCGGATCATGACATGGCCCCGCGGGCGGATCGACACACCCCGGAGATTGCCTTCAAAAGGGCATCAGCCGATCTCGATCGGCGTCCTGCGGCTCATCGCGAACAGCACCACCGCGGCGAGCGCGACCGAAAGCGCGCCTGCACCGAAGAACAGCGTCGCCGGGATGGCGCCCCACCACGCCCCCATCGCGCCGGCGAGCAGGCTGCCGAGGAACTTCGCGATATACCAGGCGCCCATCGCCATCGCCGCGACCTGCACCGGCGAAAGCGCGCCGACGAGCGTCAGCCCGACCGGGATCACCATCAGTTCGCCCAGGGTGAGCAGGATGAAATAGGCCGTCACCCATTCCGCCCCGACGCGCTGGCCGGTCTCGGCATTCAGTGCCGCCGCGACGACCATCACCAGCATCGCCAGCGTCGCCACCGCGCAGCCCAGGCTCATCCGCTGCAACAGGTTCGCCGGCCCGCGCCGTTCGGCGCGCTTCGCCCAGAAGCGGATCAGGAACGGCGTCGCGAGGATGATCAGCAGCGGATTGATCGACTGGAACCAGGTCGCCGGAATCTCGACGCCCGATCCGAGCAGCGCGATATGCCGGTCGGTCTGATGCTCGACCCACAGCGCAATGACGTTGCCGCTCTGCTCGTACGCGATGCGGAACAGCACGACGACCGCGACGATCGCCACCAGCAGGCGAAGGTTGTGCCATTCCGGCTTCGTCAGCGCGACGGGAACGCCCCCCGGCGATCGCGACCGCGTCGGCGGATCGGGCGGCAGCAAATGCCCGAAACCGAGATACACGGCGAGCCCGACCAGCATGCCGAAGCCAGCCGCCGCGAAACCCCAGTGCCAGCCATAGATTTCACCCAGCGTGCCGCACACCAATGGCGCGAGCAGCCCGCCGAGATTGATCCCCATATAATAAGCGCTGAACGCCTGGGTCTGGCGCGGATCCTTGTCGGCGTAGAGATTGCCGACCTGGACGGCCAGGGGCGGGATGAAGAGCCCGTTGCCGATCGCGACCAGCGCCAAGGCCGGGAACAGCAACGCCTCGAACGCCATAGCGAAATGGCCGAGCATCATCAGCACGCCGCCCAGCACCACGCTGCGCTTCCGGCCCAGCCAGCGATCGGCAATGATTCCCCCGAAGAACGGGCTGAAGAACGCGGCCGCGCCGTATGTGCCGTAGATCAGCGACGACTTGCTCTGGCTGAAACCGAGATGCTGAGTCATGTAATAGACCAGCAGTGCCTGCAGCCCGAAATAGGAGAATTCGGCCCACATCTGAGTCATGAATAGCACGGTCATGCCCGGCGGGTGACCGAACAGCGTCTTCCCCGCCGGAACCGATGCGCCTGATGCCATGCCTTAGAAGTTCAGGCCGAAGGTCATCGTCTTGAGGCTGAACGCCAGCCAGACCAGATAGACCGCCGAGAGCGCGACCAGCACCGTCCATGCCGTCGCCAGCCGCTTGCGCTCCGGGCTGCGCGCCATCGTCCAGGCGTTCCACAGGGTCAGGACCGTGCCGGCGACGGCGACGAGCGTCAGCAATTGCAACAGGCGCATCCAGATATCGAGCCGGCCGTCGAGCGCCTCGAGGTTGCTGCTCAGCACGCCGACCATCGCCATCCAGCCCCCCGCCACGATCACCGCGATCCATGCGGTGACCCGCGTCGCGCGGTGCAGCATCAGCGGCCGTCCAGCGATCTGTGGGCGATAGCCGTACCGCCGCCGGACCAGCGCCACGATCGGCCAGGACAGGGCCGTCACCAGCATCACCGCCAGCGCGGCGAGCAGCATGGGAATGATCCACCCGGCATTCAGCGAGCCGGACGCCGGCAGGAACAGGATGATCGGGGCGAACTCGGCAGGAGACAGGCTGACGACCTTGCCGTCCTTGACCAGCGCGCCGAGCCGGCCCTCGCCGCCGACTTCCTGCCACTGCCAGGGCGCCACTTCGCGCCAGCGCTTGGGCGCACCGGCGGCATCGGTCAGGGCGGCAACGGTGATCATATTGTCGTCGTCGAGCGCGACCGTCGTCTCGCCGAGCAGAGTCACCAGGCGCAGCCAGTTGGTCAGCGACCCGCGGCTGCTGACGTAATGGCCCGCCAGGGTCCGCCCATGCTCGGCCGCCGTGGCCAGGGTCGGCAGCGGTGGTTTGGCTTGCGGAAAATAGCGGTTGGTGAAGCTGTCGAACAATTTGCCGCGCAGGATATGCGCCGCCCCCGCCTTGCCGCCCGCATTGAACGACACGAACACGCCGACATTCTTGTCGAGATAGAGGTGCAGGTCGGAATGGAAGAAATTGGTGTCGCCGCCATGCCCGACGATGTTCAGGCCATTGGCGTCCTCATGATAGAAACCCAGCGCCATGCCCGGCAGCCCCGGGATCGGGGTGTTGGCCGTCGCATGCATCAGCGCCGCGGTCTGCGGATTGAGCAGCGGCCCGCCCTGGGCGAGATGCGCGATCATGAACTGCCCCATGTCGGCGCCCGTCGCGGAGAGCGCGCCGGCTGGTGACATCGGGATGATCTCGAATTTCTGCGGCGCGCCCGAGGCGACCTCATACCCCTGCGCCATGCCGGGTACGAGCGCGGCCGGCAGCGGCTGGGCGAAGCTCGAATGGCGCATGTTGAGCGGCGTCAGGATGTGGCGCTGGACATAATCCTCGAACTTCTCGCCCGACACGCGCTCGACCAGATAGCCGGCGAGCGACGCGCCATAGTTGGAATAGGACGCGGTGCTGCCCGGCGCATAGATGCGATGCGGCACCCAGCGCTTCAGCACGTCGCCGAGCGGCTTGACCGCCTTCGGATCGGTCGTGATCAGGAACTTCGCCGTCTCCTCGAAGCCCGAGGTGTGCGTCATCAGGTTCCGAAGCGTGATCGGCTTGCCGAAGGCGGGCGGAATCCTGAAGTCGAGATAGGTGTTCACGTCCTTGTCGAGATCGAGCTTGCCCGCCTGGACCTGCTGCATCACCGCCGTCCAGGTGAACAGCTTCGAGACCGAGCCGGGCCGGAACAGCGTCGCTGCCGGATCGACCGGCTTGCCCGTCTTCATGTCCGCCTTGCCGAAGCCGCGCTGCGTGAGGACCTTGCCATCCTTGACCACCACGACCACCGCGCCGGGGATGCCACCGGATTCGAGACCGTAGGGCATCAGCCCGTCGAGCCAGGCATCGACATCGGTCGCGGTCAGCGGCGCGCCGCCCGTTGCCGGGAGTACGCCGGGCGCCGGGCCGGCAGGCTGTTCGGACGCGGGCGGCTTGATGGGGTCGAGCTGGGTCGGTGCCTGCGCGGCGATCGGCACCGCCACCAGCAACAGGGACGGGAGCGCGTGCCGGAGCAGGCGCGTGGCGAGGTCGATCAATCCAATATGCATCAGAAATCGAATCCCAGGCTGAGGCCGATGGTGCGCGGGCGGATCATCGCGAGGTCGATCAACCCGGCATAGCGACCGCTATAGATGCCGGCATAGGTCTGCCCGCGCGAATTGGTGACGTTCTTGGCATAGACGCTCAGCGTGACCGGCTTCATCTCGATGCCGGCACGCAGATCGACGCTGTCATAACCGTCGAGCATGAGGCGATGGCCGAAAGTGGCCTGATAGCCCGAATCGAAGTCCGCGGGGCGATCGCTCACCAGCATGATCGATCCGCCGACGAACGCGTTCATCCGCTCGTTGAGCGCCCAGTCATAGTCTGCCGACATGCTGGCACTCCAGCGCGGCGCATAAGGAAGCTGGTCGCCGTCCGATCCGCCCACCAGGATATTCCCCTTGAGGTCGGTGTGGTTGTACGCGACCGAGCCGACCACCGACATACCGCGGATCGGCCGGAGCGTCGCGGTTACTTCGGCACCATAGCTCTTCGCGCCCTCGCCATTCCCGTCCGCCGTCACCGGGCCGATCGCGGTGTCGAAGGTGGTCGTGATCTGGGTGTCTTTCCAGTCGAGATAATAGACCGAGGCATCGATGCCGAAGGTCCGGTCGGGCGTTTCCGCGCGCACGCCGGCTTCATAGCTGATCAGCGTATCGGCCCTGAACTGCGCCGGATAATCGGCGGGCGCGCCGGGCGGAACGACATTGGGGCCACCCGGTCGATAGCCCTTGGCGACGCGCGCATAGACCGCGACCCGGTCGTTGATCTCGTACCGAGGCGAGACCGACCAGGTCCACACCCCTTCCGACGAGTTGCCGAGCAGCGTCGCGTCGGCGCCCTGCAACACGGCGAATCCACCCCCCAGGCTCTGGGTCGTGCGCTGCTCATTGTGACTGTACCGGACCCCGCCGGTGATATCGAAGGCCGGGGTGACATGCCATGTCGCACTGCCGAACGCCGCATATTCCTTGTACACCGAATCCAGCTGCGCCGTCAGGAAATGGGTGAAAGGAAGCGGGCTGGCGGGAACGCCCGGACCGAACAGATCCTGCGGAATGGTGCCGGCCTCGGGAAGGAACGCCCCCGTCGCGGGATCGAACGGCCGGTAGAGCTGATAGATCTGGCCCGGCTCGCGGGTGTAATAGCCGCCGATCAGCCATTCGAAACTGTCCGACTTGGCGGATGTCAGCCGCACTTCCTGCGCGAACTTCTTCTGGCTGATATTGGACGGCTGGTCCGTGCCATAGGGCGTCGCCGCGCCGTAGAAGGGAGCGATGTCGCCCAACAACGGCGTGGCGTCGATGTCCTCATGCTGGCGCAACGTGGCGTAGCTGGTGACCGAGGTCAGGCTGAGCGGCCCGAAATCATAGTCCAGCGTACCGGAATAGAGCCGGTAATCGACCGAGTTGCTCTCCCGCAGCGTCTGATACCGAACCAGGCCGTCCCCCGCCGCACCGGTAAAGGGATCGGCCGTGATCGGCGTGAGCGTCTGCGGATCGGCATCGACGGCGTCCCGGCCATGCGCGCGGATATTCTGCGCGATCGCGGTCAGCCGGACCGAAAAGCGGTCGCTCGGCTTGAACAGCAGCGAGGCGCGGCCGCCATAGCTGGCGGAATCGTTGATGTCGCGGTCCGGGATGCCGACCGCGTCGATATAGCCGGGCGTCTTGCGGTAGAAGCCGCTGACGCGGACGGCGAGCGTATCGCTCAGTGGCACATTGACCACGCCATTGCCGGACCAGCCGGTGCCGCCGCCGTCGACCGTCTCGACACCGGCCTGGCCGCGGATGGAGAAACGGTCGAACTTCGGCGTCGCGGTCACATATTTGAGCATCCCGCCCAGCGAATTCGCCCCGTAAAGCGTGCCTTGCGGGCCCCGCAAAACTTCGATCCGCTCGATGTCGAACGGGTCGATGTCCCCGGCAAGATGCGCGGCATTGGTCTGGCTGGTGCTCGATCCGAAGGGGGTATCGTCGATATAGATGGCGACGGTCGGGCTGGCGCCGCCGGTGTTGATGCCGCGCAGGATGACGCGCGTTTCGCCGGCATTCTGCTGCTGCAGGGTCAGGCCGGGAACGAGCGCCGCATAATCCACCAGGCTCGTCGCATGCCGTTGCTCGAGTACCTGGCTCGAGACGACCGAGATGGACTGCGGCACGTCGATCAGGTTCTGGCTCCGCTTCTGGGCGGTCACCACGATATCCTCGCCCCAGCCCTCGCGGTCCTCCGCCGCCGGCGTCCGGGCGTCCTGCGCCGCTTCCGCCGCCTGCGCCGCCGGTACCCATGCCGCCATCGCCGTGGCTGCCAGCCACAACGCCCTTGATTGAAACGCCATCGCCCAATCCCTTCGAAACATGGGCGTCATCATGCCGGATGTTTCACTTATGGCAACTGTTTTCTTATCGAGCGACGAGCATTCCCAATCTCCCGGCTTTGCGCTAGCGTCCGGGCGAGAGGGCATATGGCGAAGAAGGCAAGCATCAACAGTCCGCACCCCGGCCTCGCGCTGCGCGCGGCGCGAATCGAGCAGGGGCTGACGCTGCGCGCGCTCGCGGCGAAGATCGACATGCCGTTCTCGACGCTGTCCAAGCTCGAGAACGGCAAGATGGCCATGACCTATGACAAGCTCGTGCGCCTGGCGCAGGGCCTCGGCATCGACATGGGCAGCCTCGTGGCCGGCACTGCGGCAACCACACAGGCCCCCGCCGCACTGGGCCGCCGCAGCGTGCAACGCGCCGGGAAATTGCCCGGCGCCAGCTCCGAACGCCACACGCATCACTATCCCGCGTCGGACCTGCTGGGGAAGATGATGGTGCCGATCATCATTGAGGTGAAGGCGCGCAGCATCGACGAACTGGGCGGGCTGGTGCGCCATTCGGGCGAGGAATATCTCTATATATTGCAGGGCGCGATGGAGCTGCATTCCGATCTCTACGCGCCCCTGCTGCTGACCGAGGGCGACTCGGTCTATTTCGATTCGGGCATGGCGCACGGCTATGCGCTGGTTGGCGAGGAGCCGTGCCGCGTGCTGGCGGTGTGCGCGGGCCCGGGCATGCAACGCGTGGTACAGTCTGCCGGGAAAAGCTGGAATCTCATCTCCTCCGACGAATCGGGTTCGCTATCCGGGAACGATGTTTCTCATATTGAAACGTGAGCGCTTTCATGTGATGTGACGGGGCATGGAGACCCCGACCGCGACGACGCGCGCCCGCCCGCTCAACCTCATCCATCGCCGCGACGCGATGCTGATGCGCGAGCCGTTCCGTATCTCGGGCTATCTGTTCGAATCGATGCCCGCGGTGATCGCCACGCTCTCCGACGGCGCGCATGCCGGGCGGGGCGAAGCCGCCGGGGTCTATTATCTCGATGACGACCCCGCCCATATCGAAGGCGAGATCGAGCGGTGCCGCGACGCGATCGAGGCGGGCATCGATCGCCAGGGCCTGCGCGACCTCCTGCCCCCGGGCGGCGCGCGCAACGCGCTCGACTGTGCCTTGTGGGAACTCGAATCGCGTCGCGCCGGCGTGCCGGTATGGCAGCTCGCCGGTGTCGGTCCGCCCCGGCCGCGCGTCACCACCTTCACCCTTCCCGCCGACGATCCGGCCGAAATCCTCAAGCGTCTCGCGGCGCTGCCGACCGCGCTCGCGATCAAGCTCAAGCTCGAGGGCGATCTCGCCGCCGATACCGAACGCGTCCGCGTCGTGCGCCGGGCACGCCCGCAGGTCTGGCTCGGGGTCGATGCCAATCAGGGCTATGGCGGCGAAGATCTCGACGGGTTGGTCGCTATGCTGGTCGACAACAATGTCGCGCTGCTCGAACAGCCGGTCCGCCGCGGCGCGGAGGCGCTGCTCGACGGCTGGCAGTCGCCCATCCCGGTCGCCGCCGACGAAAGCGTGCAGGACCTGGCGGAGATCGATGCGCAGCGCAGCCGCTTCCAGGTGATCAACATCAAGCTCGACAAATGCGGCGGCCTCACCGAGGCACTGCTGATGGCCGATCATGCCCGCCGGCTTGGGCTGAAGGTGATGGTCGGCAACATGGCCGGTGCGACGCTGTCGACTGCGCCCGCCTTTATCCTCGCCCAGCTCTGCGACGTGGTCGATCTCGACGGCCCCTGGTTCCTCGCCGACGACCCGCTCGCCGCGAGCCTTTACAAGGATGGCGAGGTGATGGTCCCGGCGAGCCTATGGGGCGCCGGCTGAGCCAAGCTCGGCGTTCAGGCCGGAAGGGCCAGGGCGACGGCCGTGCCGGCAAGGCGGGCAGTGGCAAGGAGCTGGTCCAGGCCATGCCCGTTCCTGGCCTTGGCCGAGAGGCCGGACATCGTGGTGCTGACGAAATTCATCAGACGCTCGGCCTCTTCCGGGTGGCGGGCGGCAATATAGCGCTGGATGGCGTCCTCCGCGGCGAGGTTGAACGCGCGGGCAGCCTCGCGCGCCTCCCGATCGTTGCAGCGAATGCCCTCCAGCACCAGGCAGCCGCCCGCCGCGGGATCGGCGGCGTAGCGGCGGGCAGCCTCTTCCAGCAAGGCCGCAAGGGCTTCGGCGACGGGGCGGTCGGGGCGCAGGATCTCGTCGAGGGGAATCGCCCGAGTGCCCGCCCAGTGATCCAGAATGCGGGTGTAGAGGCCGGCCTTGTTGCCAAAGGCAGCGTAGAAACTCGGCGGGTTGATGCCCAGCGCCTCAGTGACGTCCGCGACGCTGACGGCGTCATACCCGCGAGCGTGGAATAGATGCTGAGCGGTGGCGACAGCCTCGTCGGGATCGAAGCGCCGGGGGCGTCCGCGCCGGCGCAATATATTTGTAGTCACGATTACATAATCCCTTGACTCGACCCTTCGGAGTTTTATGTAGCGCGCCCTACATTAAACCTCAAGGAGGACCCGATGGCTGCGTTTCAAGGAAAGTCAGTTCTGGTGCTCGGCGGCAGCCGAGGAATTGGAGCCGCGATCGTGCGGCGCTTCGCAACCGAAGGTGCGACAGTGACCTTCACTTATGCGGGGTCGCGCGATGCGGCCGAGCAACTGGCGGCGGAGACCGGCAGCACGGCCGTCCTGACCGACAGCGCCGACCGCGACGCAGTGATAGCGCGCGTGCGCGACACCGGGCCGCTCGACATACTGGTCGTCAATTCCGGGTTTGCCATTTTCGGCGATGCGCTGGAACAGGACCCGGACGCCGTCGACCGGCTGTTTCGGGTCAACGTCCATGCCCCCTATCACGCTTCGGTCGAGGCGGCTCGGCAGATGCCGGAAGGTGGACGGATCATCGTGATCGGTTCCGTCAACGGGGATCGGATGCCCGTCGCGGGCATGGCATCCTATGCGCTGAGCAAGTCCGCCCTGCAGGGCATGGCACGCGGGCTTGCGCGGGATTTCGGGCCACGCGGCATCACGATCAACGTCGTGCAGCCCGGGCCGATCGACACGGATGCGAACCCGGAGGACGGGCCGATGAAGGATCTGATGCACAGCTTCATGGCGATCAAGCGCCACGGACGGCCCGAAGAGGTCGCGGGAATGGTGGCATGGCTTGCCGGGCCCGAGGCGGGTTTCGTGACAGGCGCGATGCACACGATCGACGGCGCGTTCGGCGCCTAGCCGGCCCGCGCGCGGTTCGCGGCAACCCATAACGACTGAGCCAGGAAAGGGCCTGCCCGGAGGGCAGGCCCTTCGAAGCGATCTCGCGCGCCGGGCCATCGACCGGGTCGTCCGGCAATTTGCGACCGTGACGGTCGACGGCTAGGATGGGCGACAGCGCGCGACGTCGGGCAGCATTTATGAAACGCCCGGCGCGGCCCCTGGCAACGTCCGAGACAAACGGTCTACGCGTTCGGCACGAGCAACGACGGATGGAGATGCCGGATGGGCGACCTGACTATCACCACGTTCGACTGGGTTCCCGAGGCGCCGCGCGGCTATGTTCGCGACCTCCGGGTACGGTGGGCGCTGGAAGAGGCAGGCTTGCCCTATCGTGTCGAGAGCGTGCCGTTCGGCGACCGCACGGCCGAGCATTTCGCGCACCAGCCCTTCGGCCAGGCGCCATGGCTGACCGATGGCGACATCTCGATCTTCGAGAGCGGCGCGATCCTGCTTCACCTGGGCGAGAGGAGCGAGGCGCTGCTGCCAGCTGACCCGCAGGCACGCAGCGACGCCAAGCAATGGCTGTTCGCGGCGCTCAACTCCGTCGAGATGGCGAGCCTGCCCTGGTCGCTATTGGTGTTCACGGGCGAGGACCGCGAGTCCCCGGCGTGGAAGCTGTTCAGCGGGTTCCTCGACCAGCACCGGCTCAAGCACCTCGAGCCAGTGCTGGCCGGACGCGAATGGCTGGCCGGGAGCTTCTCCATCGCCGACATCATGATGTCGGACGTGTTGCGTCTGGTCGACCGGTTCGACGGGCTGGCGGCATTCCCCGCCGTCCGCGCCTATGTCGCCCGCGCCACGGCACGGCCCGCCTTCGCCAAGGCCCATGCCGACCAGATGGCGCACTTCGCCGCGGCGGATTGAGCGGCCGCCCCGTCAGGAGCCCTGCTCAAGGCGATAGGCAACCGTGTAGAGGTCCATGCCCTTCGCGCCGGGCCGCCGGGCGGAGAAGGCAAGGCTGGCGGGTCGGGACCAGTCCAGCATCGCGCCGTAACTGTCCCCCTTCCCTTCGGCGCCGCTGTTGACGCTTCCGGGCAGCGGGGTGCCCGCGTCGTACCGCCCTCGTCTCGCCGAGGCGTGGAACAGGTCAACCCGATCAGTGCGGAAATCGCCTGCCCGGGCGAAGACGATGGTGGTACCGTCGGACAGGAAGGTCGCGTCGAACTCGTCGCCGCTGGTGTTGATCGCGCCCGCCACCGGGCGGCCCGGCGCGAAGCCGGCGCCTTTCCGGGTCGCGACATAAAGGTCGTGACGGCCTGCGCCGCCGGGCCGATCGCTCGAGAAAAGCAGGGTCGACCCGTCGGGTGACAACATCGGGGCAAACTCGTTGCCCGCGCTGTTCACCGCGCTGATCGGTTCGGCCGCGCCGAACCCGCCGGCAGTGACGGCCACGCGGTAGAGATCGTCGCCGCCCATCCCGCCCGGCCGGTCCGAGCAGAAATAGACGAAGCGTCCGTCAGCAGAAAAAGCCGGATCGAAATCCCGGCCCGGCGCATTGAACGGCACCGGCTCGGCGGCGCCCCAGTCTGTTCCAGTGCGCCGCGACATCCAGATGTCGTATCCGCCCGGGCCGCCGGGCCGGTTCCGGCTGAACCACAAGGCCGTCCGCCCGTCGGGGCTGATCGTCAGCCGGACCTCCGAATAGTCGGTCGAGGCAATGCCCGGCGCGAACAGGGTCGCCTCGCCGACGATCTCGAGCGGCGCGGCGGCACCGAGCAGCAGGGGCAGCACACAAGCCAGCAGCGTGACGGCCCTCATGCGCGCCTCGTAAAGTCGCTGACCCAGTTGGTCTCCCAGCTCTTCCCTTCATCGACCGAGAGCGCCTGTTCCCAGCGCGCCGATTTGGGCGTGACCCGCGACCACAGCACGCGTGCCTTGACCGGGCGGCCGTCCTGCACATCGTCGCCGATGAAGGTCCCCACGCCATCGGCGAAGCTGCCGCGCACCGGCGGTGCGATCGTTCCCGGATTGCGGCCGTCCAGCCACCAGCTCGACCAGAGCCGCGTCGCCGGATCGAACGCCCGGATGCCGACGCCGCGGTAATGGCCGGCGGGGAAGTCCATCCTGTTGTCGCCGACATTGCCCTGCCCGCCCAGCACCGGCCAGTTGACCAAAGAGCCGCCGAACGCGTCCCAGTCATTGCTGCCGGCCAGCCGGCGCTTCAGCTTGCGGTGCTGCACGTCCCAGCTTCCGACCAGGAAATCCCAGTCATGCGGCGCCACGCCGGAGGGTGGAAGCGGCGTGGGCGTTGCCGCGGTGCGGGTGAAGAAGTTGACCCAGTTCACTTCCCAGTTCTTGCCGCCATCGGTCGACAGCGCCTGTTCCCAATGCGGCCGGCGGCTATGAGTTTCGAACCAGCGGAAGCGCGCGGTGACCGGGCGCCCCTTGAATATGTCCTCGCCGATGAAGGTCCCGCTATCGCCGCTGAAGCCGCCGCGCACCGGCGCGTCGATCGCGGTCGGGTAACGCGAATCGAGCCACCAGATCGACCATGTGCCCGCCGCCGGATCGAACGCCCGGATGCTGAGCCCGCGATAGGTCCCGCCGGGCAGATCGAGGCTGTTGTCGTCGATCGTGCCGAGCCCGGCCAGGGTCAGCCACAAGGCGCTCCTGCCGGAGAACTCGTCCCATTCGGTGCTGCCGGCGAGCCGGTCGCGCAGGCGGCGGTGCCACACGTCCCAGCTGCCGATCAGCCAGTCCCAGTCATGCGCCCGCGCGGCAAGATCGCCCTGCGCCGTGGCAAGGCCGGGCAGGCCGCACGCCGCAATACCGCCCATTGCCGCCAGGGCCGCGACGATCTCGCGCCGTGCCGGCTGGCTCGATTCCCTCTCCATCGCTCACTCCCGCCTCATGGCCATGCGGGGCAGGATGGCAGCGGCGGCGCAATTGACTAGGCGAAGATGGCGGCAAGAGGCTAAGTCAGCCTTATGGTCGGCCACCGCTTTCCGTCGCTCTCATCGATCCGCGCGTTCGAGGCGGCAGCGCGTCTGGAAAGCTTTACGAAAGCGGGACAGGAACTCGGCACCTCGGCCGCGTCGGTCAGCTATCATGTGCGCCAGCTCGAGGCGCAGATCGGCGTCGCGCTGTTCCGCCGCCATCCCCACCGCGTCGAGCTGACCGAGCCCGGCGCCGTTGTGGCGCGCGAGGCGATCGACGCGTTCGCCGGCCTGCGCGCCAGCTTCGTACGTGCCGCCGATATGGACGAGGCACGACTGTCGCTCACCGCGCTTCCCACCTTCGGCACGAGCTGGCTGACACCCCGGCTCGGGCGGTTCCGCGCGCGGCATCCCGAGATATCGCTCGATCTCGACCTGTCGGCGGTCGCCGAGGATCTCGCCGCCGGACGGTTCGACGCAGCGATCCGCAACGGCCATGGTCGCTGGACCGGGCTGCGCTCGATCCGGCTGATGCCGAGCCTCTTCATGCCGCTCTGCGTGCCCGCCCTGAAGGACGCCGCGGCCGGCCTTGGCGATCCGCGCCGCCCGA
Organism: Sphingomonas sp. BL-S-29; assembly: GCF_055521495.1. Lineage (NCBI taxonomy): Bacteria > Pseudomonadati > Pseudomonadota > Alphaproteobacteria > Sphingomonadales > Sphingomonadaceae > Sphingomonas > Sphingomonas sp. BL-S-29. Next base: position 973,535 of record NZ_CM145482.1, on the reverse strand, counting down.
TCGAGGTCCCGCTGCTCGGGCGCCCCGATTGGTGGACCCTGTGGTACCGCGCGCTCGGCTTTGTCGAAGGGCCCCCACCCGCCAACTTCGGCACCAGCCTGGCTCATGAGCATATGGATGTGGCGGCGGCGTTGGCCGGGCACGGCATCGCCATCGCGTCGCCGATCCTGTTCCGCGGCGAGATCGACGCGGGCCGCCTCGTACCCGCGCATGACATGGTGGCGAGCGACGGCCGCGCCTTCTGGCTGGCCTATCCGGTGGCGCGGCAGCACAGCCGCAAGATCGCCAGCTTCCGCGAGTGGCTGAGCGAGGAAGCGGCGGCGGCGTGCACGGCGGGCGCCGCCTTCATCCGGCGCGCGATCGCTCCTCAGGCTGGATAGCGGTCCGCCGCCCGGTCGATCTGCCGGCGCTGACTCGCGACTGATTCAACCGCAGCAGCGATCATGCTTGAATCGCCGGGAGCCCCTCCCGTCGCAACCGGACCACCAGCATGCCAAGTATCGCTTTTTCGTTCGCAGTAACGCTCATTGAAAATCTGATACCCCTCGCGGAATTCGGCAAGATCATCGACACTATGTCCAAAACTACCGCGACGCGCCATCGCGCTTCTCGGCGAGTTGCTGCGCACATCACGCTCTCATTCTTCAATAAAACCCGCGCAACGTCCAAGAAGCGCCCGATTTCGCCCCGCAGGCAGGTGGGTCGCATAAATCGAATATTACTGGACCGGAATCGTCGACGCGATGCAGATTCCAACTGGATTTCTTGTCTTTTACTGTCACGAGCGACTGGCCGCTCGCCATCGAAAATGTCGCCACCGTCCAACCCAAGGCCACAAAATTACGCCGGGCCTGATCCACATCGCGAACGCTACGGAATTCCCCTCGAACGCCGGTTCCCGGCGCTGGACTCGGGCCGCCTCAGCCCATTAAGCCGCTTCATCTCCTCTCTTGCCGAAAGGCCATCCTTGATGATCCGTCGCGTCCTGTTCGTGTCCCTGCTCGCGTCCGCCGGCCCTCTTCTCATTGGCCCTGCGCTCGCCGAGAATTCGAAGCCGCAGCCGGTGCCTTATGTGAACACCATCCCGGACGCGCGCGACATTCCCTATCCGGGCACGATGACGATCGATGTCGACGCGACCGACATCAGGCACGGCATCTTCACGACGAAGCAAACCATACCCGTCGCCAGGTCCGGTCCGATGGTCCTGCTCTTCCCGAAATGGCTGCCCGGCGCGCATTCGCCGCGCGGCGAGCTCGACAAGGTAGTGAACCTGCACATCCGCGCGAACGGCAAGGAGATTCACTGGACGCGCGATCCGGTCGATGTGTTCGCCTATCATATCGACGTGCCCTCGGGCGCCAGGACGCTCGATATCGGCCTGCAATTCGCCTCCGCCACCGCGAGCGACCAGGGATCGATCGTCGTCTCGCCGGACATGCTGCGCCTCCAGTTCAACTCGATGAGCCTCTATCCCGCCGGCTATTTCACGAGGGCGATCCCGGTGAAGGCGACGGTGAAATATCCGGAGGGCTGGCACGCCTCGTCCGGCCTGCCGTCCAGGGCGGTGGGATCGACCTACACCTATGAGCCGACCAATTACGAAGTGCTGGTCGACTCGCCCGTGCTGGCCGGCCGCTATTACAGGCAATGGCCGCTCAGCCCGCGCGTCAACCTCAACGTCTATGCCGACAATGCCGAGGAACTGGCCGCTACCCCCGAGCAGATCGACGCGCACAAGCGCCTGGTCGACCAGGCGGTGAAGCTGTTCGGCGCCCAGCATTACGACAAATATGAATTCCTGCTCTCCCTGTCGGACCAGATGGGCGGCATCGGCCTCGAGCATCACCGCAGCTCCGAGGACGGCGTGAAGCTCGGCTATTTCCTGAAATGGAAGGATGGCCCGGGATCGCGCAACCTGCTGCCGCACGAATATACCCATAGCTGGGACGGCAAGTACCGCCGCGGCGCCGATCTGTGGACGCCCGATTACCGTACGCCGATGCGCGGGTCGCTGCTGTGGGTCTATGAAGGCCAGACGCAATTCTGGGGCTATGTCCTGCAGGCGCGTTCCGGCCTGGTGTCGAAGCAGGACACGCTCGACCAATATGCCGCGATCATGGCGGCGCTGGACAATCGCCCGGCGCGCAACTGGCGCAACATGGTCGACACCACCAATGATCCCGTCATCTCGCAGCGCCGGCCCAAGGGCTGGCTGAGCAACCAGCGGTCGGAGGATTATTACAACGAAGGCCTGCTGATCTGGATGGAAGTCGATTCGATCCTGCGCAAACTGTCGGGCGGCACCAAATCGATCGACGATTTCGCCGGCACCTTCTTCCGCGGCAGGGACGGCGATTATGGCCAGGTGACCTATAATTTCGACGATGTCGCGGCGACCCTGAACAGCATCCAGCCCTATGACTGGTCGGGCTTCCTGAAGAAGCGCATCACCGAGACGGGCGAGCCCGCCCCGCTCCAGGGCTTCATCAACAATGGCTACAAGCTGATCTACACCGACGAGCCGACGCCTTCGTTCAAGCAGGCCGAGACGACGGGAAAGCGCACCGACCTCAGCTATTCGCTCGGCCTCGCGCTCAACAATGAAGGCGCGGTGACGGGCGTGACCTGGGACAGCCCGGCGTTCAAGGCGGGCATGACGGTCAGCGACACGATCGTTGCGGTCAATGGCCAGACCTGGTCCGCCCAGGCGATCAAGGACGCCGTCACCGCGGCGAAGACGGGCAAGGAGCCGATCGTGCTGCTGGTCAAGGCGAATGACCGCATCGCGCCGGTGAGCATCGACTATCATGGCGGCCTGCGCTATCCGCGCCTTGAAAAGATCGGCAGCGGCGAGGGTGGCCTCGATACGCTGCTGACGGCGAAATAGGAGGGGGGCACCCCAACACCGCTCGATCCGGGCTTGCCGGGGCTTTCGCGCCCCGGCCGACCCGGCCGGACGCCCACGAAAGCCAGGGACAGACATGAATATCGACTTGATCTCGATTGGCGATGATCCGCCCAACAGCCTCAACGTCATCATCGAAGTACCGGTCGGCGGCGAGCCGGTGAAATATGAGTTCGACAAGAAATCCGGCGCCTTGTTCGTGGACCGCATCCTCCACACGCCGATGCGCTATCCGGCGAATTACGGCTTCGTGCCGCACACTTTGTCGCCCGATGGCGACCCGCTCGATGCGCTGGTCATCGCGCGCTCGCCCTTCGTGCCGGGCTGCGTCGTGCGCGCCCGCCCGATCGCGGTGCTGAAGCTGGAAGACGAAGCCGGCGGCGACGAGAAGCTGGTCTGCGTGCCGGTCGACACCACCTTCCCTTATTATTCGGACGTGGGCGAGCGCGGCGATCTGCCCTCGATCGTGCTCGCGCAGATCGAGCATTTCTTCAAGCACTACAAGGACCTGGAGTCCGAGAAATGGGTGCGCATCGGCCAATGGGGCGATGCCGAGGAAGCACGGCGCATCGTGATCGAGGCAATCGCCGCGGCCAAGGCCGCCAAAAAGGCGAAGAAAGCCAAAAAGGGATGATCGGCAGGTGATGCCCCGGACGGCCTGGAGGGGATGCGCGGCGGCGGGGATCGTCGCCTTCATCTGCTCCTCGTCGTTCGGGCGCATCCCCGGCATGGCCTCGTGCGGCCCGGATAACGGGCTCGGGCCGATCATGAGCTTCGAATTCGCGCGGAACCCCGCCGATATCGTTACCCTGTTCGGCAGCGAGCCCTGCACGTCGACGCTGGTCGCAGCGCAGAAGACGGGGCTGCTGCTCGACGCGCTGGGGTTCATTCCCTTCTACACCGCGTTCCTGATCCTCGCCGCCATCGCCGCGGGATCGCGGCGGCGAGTGCAGCTGGCGATGATCGCGATCTTCATGGTCGCCGCCGTCAGCGACCAGATCGAGGGCGCGCTGCTCTATGCGATCCTGCGCGATCTGCCGGGCACGCCCGCCCTGCTCGGCGCCCTGTGGTGGGCAGTGCATGTGAAGTTCGCCCTGCTGGCGCTGGGCACGATCGGCATCGCCGAGATCATGACGCGCGGGCGGCGGCTCGCGCGCCTCTTCGCCGGCTTCATCGCGATGGGAGGCCTGTTCGCCCTGACCGGGCTGATGACGATGCCGAGTAGCTGGATGATGACTGGCTTCCTGCTGGCCTGGGTCACCCTGCTGATCGCAGCGCTTATTGCTTCTTTCTGGCCTTCGCCTTTCGCGGCGCCCGCTGCCCCGCCGCCAGGCCCAGCGACGCCCAGCGCCTGAGCTCGTCGGCGTCGTCATACACCTCGTCGGGCGCACGCCGGTAGTTCATCGATTCAACCCGGCCTTCGCTCATCTCATAAGAGAAGCGCGCGCAGCCGGCGTCGTCCCATTCGGCATCGCTGACCGCGTCGGATTTGAACCACGCCCCTTCGTCGGAGACGATCGCGAAGATGGTGCCGTCACAATATAAGGTCGCGCCGCCCATCATCTTGCGCATGGTGACGGTGCCGATCGGCTCCATCGCCTCGGCGATCCAGTCCACCAGCCCCTGGTCGAATGCCATCAGCCTTGCTCCTCCCAAGCGAGTCCTCAAAGTTGCATTCAAATCTCTCCGTTCGTTTCGAGCGAAGTCGAGAAACCGGACCAGGCGCTCCATCAATGTTTCTCGACTTCGCTCGAAACGAACGGGTGTGAGTGTGAAATCAGGGCTAACCCTGCGCCGTCAGCTTCAGCCCGGCGATACACGCCACCACGCCGAGCATCAGCAGCAGCCGCACCAGCCCGGCCGATTCGCCGTACCAGGCGATGCCGACGATCACCGTGCCGAGCGCGCCGATGCCGCCCCAGATGATATACGCCGTGCCCATCGGAATCGAGCGCGCCGCCGCTTCGAGCAATCCCATCGACAGCGCGACCGATGCAAGAAAGCCGAGCGTCCAGGGCAGGTTCCGGAAACCATCGACATGGCGCAGGCACGTGGTGAAGCCGATCTCGAACAGCCCGCCGACGACCAGCAGCAGCCAGGCCATCTCAGCCGCGCCCCGCGAGTTTGGTCAGTGCGTCGCCCGACACGCGGTTGACCGTCCAGTCGTCCATCGGCACCGCCCCCATCGCCTTGTAGAACTCGATCGCCTTCTCGTTCCAGTCGAGCACCGCCCATTCGAAGCGCGAGCAGCCGCGATCGACCGCGATGGCCGCGAGATGCCGCAGCAGGGCCGCGCCGACGCCCTGCCCGCGTGCTTCCGGCGTCACGTACAGATCCTCCAGATACAGGCCACGCCACCCGGTCCAGGTCGAGAAATTGTGGAAGAACAGCGCCATGCCGAGCGGCGTGCCGTCGCGCTCCGCGATCACCGCCTCCGCGACCGGGCGGTCGCCGAACATCGCGTCGTGCAGCAATTCCTCGGTCGCGACGACCTTGTCGGCCTCGCGCTCGAACTCGGCCAGTTCGCGGACGAAACGCATGATGGTGGCGACATCGTCGGGAGTGGCGAAACGGAGTTCGGTCATGCGGCAGCCTCTGTCTGTGGGGCGGGAGCGGCGGTGCCGCGAATGGCAGCGAGGCACCCGGCGATGATCAGCCCGGCCCCCGCCACGGTATAGAGCGAGACATGCTCGCCGAAAACCAGCCAGCCAAGGATCGCGGCCCAGAGGAAGGCGGTATATTCGACCGGCGCGAGGATCTGCGCCTCCGCCCGGCCATAAGCCCAGGCCAGCGCGGCGGCCGAGAACGTGCCGAGCAGGGCCGCCGCGCCGACCGCGGGCAGCTGCGCGATCGTCGGCATCACCGCGAACCACGGCGCGCCGACCAGCAGCAGCATGCCGATGACGCCGCCGGTGAACAGCGTCACCTCGATCGGATCGGCAAGCTGCGCCTGCCTGCGCAGCAGGACCAGGCTGTAGCCATAGAGGAAGGAAGCCAGGATAATCGCGCCCGACCCCATCAGCGTATCGTTGCTGGCACCCGCCCTGGCCTGACCCAGGGCGATGACGAACACGCCGATGCTGGCGATGGCCGATCCCAGGATCGCGGCGCGCCGGATACGTTCGCCGAGCAGCGCCGCCGCGAGGTACAACGCGATCAACGGCGCGAGGAAGGTCAGCGCCACGCCTTGCGCCATCGGCACGCGGACCAGCCCCCAGAAGAACAGCAGCACCGACATGCCCGCGGCAAGGCCGCGCGTGGCATGCAGCTTCAACGCGGCGCGCTCCGGCCAGGCATTGCCGCGGAGGAGGAAGATCGACCCGGTCAGCGCGGCGCCGGCGAGCGAGCGCCACAAGACGGCGCTATAGGCGCCGCTGGCGATGCTGAGGCCCTTCATGAAGGTGTCCATCATCGCATAGGTGGCGATGCCGAGGGTCGCGACCGCGAAGGCGGTGGTCGATGTCGAATATCTGGACGGCACGCTCACGTCGCCCGCCTGTCGCGCGGGGTGCTCCCGGTGAGCAGGGCGAGCACCACCAGGGCCGCGACTCCGACCAGCGCCTGCGCCACGCGGCCGCGCGCACTCAGCTTGTCCATGATGCGTCCCCCGCTGAACGCCGCCTCACGCGGCGGCGCGTGCCTCGTCGGCGGCGTCGATCTCGGCGGCCTTCGCCTCGACCAGCTTGACGATATGCTCGATCATGTCCTCGCTCTGGACGGTGTGATCGGTGACGCCCGACAGATAGACCATGTGCTTGCCATTGCCGCCGCCGGTGAGGCCGATATCGGTCTCGCGCGCCTCGCCCGGGCCGTTGACGACGCAGCCGAGCACGGAGAGCGACATCGGCGTGCGGATATGCTGGAGCCGTTCCTCGAGCGCCTGCACCGTTCGGATCACGTCGAAGCCCTGACGCGCGCAGCTCGGGCAGGAGACGACGCGCACGCCGCGGTTGCGGATGCCGAGGCTCTTGAGGATCTCGAAGCCGACGCGCACTTCCTCCTCGGGCTCGGCCGAGAGCGAGACGCGGATCGTGTCGCCGATACCGTACCACAGCAAAGAGCCGATCCCGATCGCCGACTTGACCGTGCCGCCGACGAAGCCGCCCGCCTCGGTGATGCCGAGATGCAGCGGACAATCGACCACTTCGGCCAATTGCTGATAGGCCGCGACCGCGAGGAACAGGTCCGATGCCTTCACCGCGACCTTATATTCGTGGAAGTCATGGTCCTGCAGGATCTTGATATGGTCGAGCGCGGATTCGACCAGCGCCTCCGGGCAGGGCTCGCCATATTTTTCGAGCAGGTCCTTTTCGAGGGATCCCGCATTCACGCCGATTCGGATCGCGCAGCCATTGGCCTTGGCGGCGTTGACCACTTCGCGCACCCGGTCGGACGAGCCGATATTGCCCGGGTTGATGCGCAGGCAGGCAGCACCCGCGTCAGCCGCTTCGAGCGCGCGCTTGTAGTGGAAATGGATGTCGGCGACGATCGGCACGCGGCTGGCGCGGACGATCTGCTTCAACGCGGCGGTGCTTTCCACATCGGGGCAGGACACGCGGATGATGTCCACGCCGGCATCCTCGCAGCGGCGAATCTGGTCGATCGTCGCCCTGGCGTCGGAGGTGAGCGTGTTGGTCATCGTCTGCACGGTGACCGGCGCATCGCCGCCGACGGGCACATTGCCGACCATGATCTGGCGGCTCTGACGGCGCATGATGTCGCGCCACGGACGAATGGACATGGGATTACCTCGTTTCACCGAGCCATATAGCGTCGCCTTCGCGCCTGCGAAAGCGCGAGCCTCAATCCTGCACCGAATCCCGATAGCGGCGGCTGCCGCGCAGGCTCGTGCCGTCGGCGAGCGTCACGATGAAGTCGCCGCTCCGGTCAGTCTCGACCCGGCGTATCGCGGCGCGACGGACGAGGCGGCTGCGATGAATCTGGACGAAGCCCGGCCCGAGTTCGCCCGCGACCGCCGCCAGGGTCGCGCGGTGCAACAGGGTGCGCCCGGCCCAGGCGAGCTCGACATAATTGCCGGCTGCGTTGACGTGATCGATCTCGTCCACTGGCACCTGATGCGTCACCGCGCCGTCGGTCACCTTCAGGATGCGTGGCGGCGCCGGGGCATGCTGCGGCGTGGCGGCGCGCGTCACCAGCCACCGGCTGACCGCGGCGAATCCGACGAACTGGAGATAGGAGGCAAGGTCCTTGCGATATTCATAGAGCAGGCGGTCCGAGACCTTGCTGAAGAACCGGTACTCGCTGCCCTCGGCGGCATAATAAAGCTTCCGGAGCTCGACCATCAGGCCGATATGCCAGAGCGACAGCGGTATGCTGGCGGCGAGGATCAGCATGACCGCCACCGGCCAGGAGAAGCGGGGCGGGCCGACGCGGCTGACCAGCCACCAGATGACGGGCGCCGTCGTCAGCCAGGCAAGGATGCTGGTCGCTTCCCACAGCCAGACATGAGTCCGGGTCTCGTGGATGCCGGCGAGGGCGAAGTCGCTCAAGGTCGATTCGACGTCCGCCACCATGACCGTAGCGAGGGTCAGCACGAAGCCGGCGACCAGCAGGAGCGCGAGCCGGCGTTGCGCACCGCTCATCCCGCCTCCGCCGCCGCTCGTCCCCGTCATCGTCGCCATCGTCCCTGTGGTACCGCCTTCCGCCCCTTCCCGATACCGGGCCGAACAGGCGCTCGCTAGCCGTTGCTGATCGACCATGGAGAGACGCGATGGAACGACATTACGGAATGGACTGGCTGCGCATCGGCGCGTTCGGCCTGTTGATCTTCTATCATGTGGGCATGGTCTTCGTGACCTGGGGCTTCCATGTGAAGACCGCCGACCCGGCAGACTGGGTCGCGGTCCCGATGTTGCTGACCAATGCCTGGCGGCTGAGCCTTTTGTTCGTCGTGTCGGGCTTCGCCAGCCGGGCGCTGTTCGCCAAATCCGCCGGCATTCGCCGCTTCCTGCGCAACCGCAATGCGCGGCTATTGCTGCCGCTAGTCTTCGGCATTGCCCTGGTCGTACCGCCGCAAAGCTGGGTCGAGCTGGTTACCCAGCATGGCTATACGCATGGTTTCCTGTGGTTCCTCACCCACGACTATTTCCGATTCGGCAAGCTCGACGGGATCATTCTGCCGACCTGGAACCATCTGTGGTTCGTCGTCTATCTCTGGGTGTATACGCTCGTGCTCGCCTTGCTGTTGAGCCCGAAGCTGTCCGGCGCGCAGGCGCTGTTCGACCGTGTGTTCGGCGGAGCCGGCGTGCTGTGGGTGCCGGTCGTCTGGCTGCTCGTGCTGCGCATGGCGCTATTCCCGGGGGTCGAGGATACCCACGACCTGTTCACTGACGGGGTAGCCCATCTGCAATATTTCCCCGCCTTCCTGTTCGGCTTCGGCCTGGCCGGATCGCACCCGGCGCGGGCGGCGCTGGCGCGCTTCTGGGTGCCGGCGGCGGTGCTGGCGGTGGCGGGCTATGCCGTCGTCGCCTCGGTCGAGATCGCCTATCCCGGTTTCGCCATGCCATCGCGCCCGATTACCCAAGCCTTCCATGTCGCGCGCGAAGTGCAATGCTGGGCCAGCATCGCGGCGCTGATCGGCGTGGCGGAGCGCTTCTGGAATCGCGACAGCACATGGCGGCCGATGCTGACCGAGGCGGTCTTCCCCTTCTACCTCATCCACCAGACGGTGATCATCGTCGTCGAATATTGGCTGAAGCCGCTCGGCATCGGGCCCGTCGCCGAGTTCGTCATCCTGGTGCCGGCGACGGTGGCGGGATGCTGGGCCTTCTACCTGATCGGCCGCGAAATCGGCTGGCTACGGCCGTTGATCGGCCTGCGACGGAAGGTCCGCGCCAAAGCGGAAACGGCCGCCGCCGACCTCCAGACCGCCTAGCGGCCGTTGAATCCCGGCCGGGGCGACCGCCCCGCCCGGGCCACCGCCTGCCGTTTCGGACACGCCGTTTGACTAGCCATTGGCTCAGGAAACGCTACATGGCCCCGCATGGAACGGCATTACGGCCTGGACTGGCTCCGTATCGGCGCCTTTGGCCTGCTCATCTTCTATCATGTCGGCATGGTCTTCGTGCCGTGGGACTTCCATGTGAAGACCGCCCATCCGATCGACTGGGTGGCGATCCCGATGCACGCGACCAACAGCTGGCGGCTGATGCTGCTGTTCGTCGTGTCGGGTTATGCCAGCCGCGCGCTGCTCGCCAAGAGCGAGAGTCCTGGTTCGTTCATCGGATCGCGCAACAAACGGCTGCTGATCCCGCTGCTGTTCGGCATGACCATCATCATCCCGATTCAGCCCTGGGTCGAGCTGACCACCCAGCATGGTTATGACGGCGGCTTCGGCTGGTTCTGGCTGCACGATTATTTTCGCTTCGGTACCTTCCATAACCTGATCCTGCCGACCTGGCAGCATATGTGGTTCGTCGGTTATCTCTGGTTCTACACGGTCGCGCTCGCCGTGGCGGTGTGGCTGATGCGCGGGCGCAGCCTGCAGGGGCTGTTCGACGGGATCTTCGGCACTGCCACAATCGTGATCCTGCCGATCGCCTGGCTGCTCTTCGCCGACATGTATCTGCTGCCCGGCGGCCGCGAGACGCACGACGTGCTCAACGATGCGATCGCGCATGCCCATTATCTGCCCGGTTTCCTGTTCGGCTTTGCGCTCGCCCGGTCGGGTCCAGCGATGGCGGCGATCGGGCGCTGGTGGAAGGCGGCCGGAATCCTCGCGGTGCTCAGCTATGCGATCGTCGCCGCGATCGAACTGCGCTGGCCGGGTAGCGCCATGCCGCAGCCCTATGGCTATATCTTCGCGACGGCGCGCGCGATCCAGGGCTGGTGCGCGATCATCGCGCTGGTCGGCATCGCGGAGCGTTACTGGAACCGCGACCACCCCTGGCGCCGTACGCTGACCGAAGCCGTGTTCCCCTTCTACATCATCCACCAGACGGTGATCGTCGCGGTCGAATGGGTGCTGCTGCCTTATGGCCTGCCGCCACTCGCGGAGTTCGCGATCCTCGTCACGACGACGGTCGCGGGATGCTGGGCCTTTTATCTGGTCGGGCGCGAGGTCGGCTGGCTGCGGCCGCTGATCGGGTTGCGCGGCTTCATCCCACCGCGGCATGCGGCGCGTCCCGTCTCGCTCACGCCGGTCGAAAGCCTGTCGTGACCTGGACTCTGGTGATCCATGGCGGCGCGGGCATGATGACGCGCGATCGCATCACGCCGGAACAGGATGAAGGCGCGCGCAAGGCGCTCGGACGGGCACTGGACGCCGGATCGGCGGTGTTGTCGGACGGCGGCTCGGCGCTCGACGCGGTCGAGGCGGCGGTACGCGTGCTCGAGGACGATCCCCATTTCAACGCCGGTCGCGGTGCCGCGCTGACTCACGAAGGCGTGGCCGAGCTCGACGCGGCGATCATGGAAGGTACCGGGCGGGACGCCGGCGCGGTCGCCGGGGTGACCGGCACGCGCCATCCGGTGAGCCTGGCCCGGGCGGTGATGGAGCAGAGCCGGCACGTGCTGCTCGGCGGCGAAGGCGCCGACCTGTTTTCGCGCGACCATGGGCTCGAACAGGCGGGCCAGGACTGGCTCGTCCTGCCCGAGCGCCGCCGTCAGCTGGAGGAACTGCAGGCGCGCGGTGCCGACGCGTTCGACGTCGACATGAAATATGGGACGGTCGGCGCGGTGGCGCGCGATACGGCCGGCCATGTCGCCGCCGCGACCTCGACCGGCGGGGTGACCGGCAAGCGCTGGGGCCGGATCGGCGATTCGCCGCTGATCGGTGCCGGCACCTATGCCGACGACCGGGCGGGCGCCGTCTCCGCGACCGGGTCGGGCGAATATTTCATCCGCGCTGGCGTCGCGCACGAGATCTGCGCCCGGGCGCGGCTGGCGGGCGTGCCGCTCCAGGCCGCGGCCGATGCGGTGATGGACGATGTGAAGGCCCTGGGCGGTAAGGGCGGCGTGATCGTCGCCGGGCCCGGCGGCGAGGCGGTGTGGAGCTTCAACACCGCCGGCATGTTCCGCGCCAGGGCCGGATCGGACGGCGTACGGACCGTTGCGATCTACGGCGACGAATAGGCCGCGCGCCGCTTTCGCAAGTATGTGCGACCGGGTAGAGCGGCGGCCATGAGTCGCCTCCTCCCCGCTCTCGCCGCCGTCGCGCTCGCCGCCACCGCATCCCCCGCCGCCGCCTATTGGGAATATGGTCATCAGACCATCGCCCAGATCGCGCGGGCGAACGTGAAGCCATCGACCCGGATCGCGGTCGACCGGCTGCTGCGCCAGTCGAAGCTGCTCGGCACGCCGACCTGCCCGGCGCGCACGATCGAGGATGCCAGCATCTGGGCCGATTGCATCAAGACGATCAAGGATTCGGACGGCAAGCGCCCGTTCGATTTCGCCTATAGCTGGCACTATCAGAACGTGAACATCTGCCAGCCGTTCAGCCTGGTCGAGCCGTGCAAGGACGGCAATTGCGTGTCGGCGCAGATCGAACGCGACGTGAAGCTGCTGCGCGACAAGGCGACGCCAAGGAAGGACCGGGTCCAGGCGCTTGTCTTCCTGATCCATTTCGTCGGCGATCTGCACCAGCCGCTTCATGCCGGCGACAAGACCGACAAGGGCGGCAACGATGCCAAGGCCGCCTATGGCATCCTGTCGACGCCGCGGCTCAACCTGCACTCGATCTGGGACGGCTATCTCGCCGAGCGCGCGATCTCCGCGCCGCCGTCGTTGGTCCGCCGCTATTCCGCTGCCGAGCGTCGGGCGATGGCGGCGGGCTCTGTGACCGACTGGAGCCGTGAGAGCTGGCAGGTTGCGCACGACAGCGTCTACACCAGCGCGATGAAGGGCGATCCCTGCGCGCCGACGCCGGAGCGCTCCACCCTTGACGATGCGACGATCGAGTCGCTGGTGCCGGTCGCCCGGCTCGAGGTGGAACGCGGCGGCCTGCGCCTCGCCAAGCTGCTCGACCAGGCCTTTTCCTAGCGTCGATTCGCGCTGATCAGCCCCTCCCTTTCCGTTCGTTTCGAGCGACGTCGAGAAACATTGATGGAGCGCCAAGTCCGGTTTCTCGACTTCGCTCGAAACGAACGGGGTAAGAGGATCAAAGGGCAGCGCACCGATATGAGCGGTATCGACTCTAGTCGCGCGATCCCCAGCGCCAGCGCCAGCCGCCATCGGTCTTGCGCGCGGCGATCGTCGTGAAGGCGGCGACCAGCGCGATGCCGACGACCAGCTTCGGCACGAGCCCGGGAAGAAACCGGACATCGAGCAGCAGCGTGGCGCAGAAGCCGAGCGTCAACAACCAGCCCTGCCAGGTCACCGGCGTCGCGCCCAGGCCGAACAGCTTGGGCACGAACCAATAGCCGTCGCGCACCTGATAGAAGCACTTGAGAGCCTCGAACGTCATCATCGCCTCCTTCAGCCGAACCGCACGAGCAGGCCAAGCCCGATCAGCGCGAGCGAGATCGCGATCAGCCAGGGCAGCCGCGCACGTGTCGTGAGCATGCCGATCATTCCGTATCTCCTTCATCCTGGGTTTTCGCCGGCCGCCCGCGTTTCGCGCGGACCGGCGCCTCGAGCTTCACGCCGCGCTTCGACAGCGCTTCGCGCAGCAGGCATTCGAACTGGGCGTTGACGCTCCGCAAGTCGGCCGCCGCCATACGCTCGACCGCCGCATAGAGCGCGGCGTCGAGGCGCAGCGGAAACGCCTTCTTGGGAGGAACGCTCACGCGACTGGCTTACTGGTAGAGCGAGCCGGTATTGACGACCGGCTGGGTATCGCGTTCGCCGCACAGCACGACCATCAGGTTGGAGACCATCGCCGCGCGGCGCTCGTCATCCAGCTCCACGACATTCTTCTCCGACAGCATCTCCAGCGCCATCTCGACCATGCCGACGGCGCCCTCGACGAGCGTCTTGCGCGCGGCGACCACTGCCTGGGCCTGTTGCCGGCGGAGCATCGCGCCGGCGATCTCCTGGGCATAGGCAAGATGGGTGAAGCCGCATTCGTCGACGGTGATGCCGGCAACGGCAAGCCGGGCGATCAGCTCGGTGCGCAGCTCGGCGCCGACCTGCTCGTGATTGCCGCGCAGCGTGACTTCCTGATGCTCGAAATCGTCATAGGGATAGCGTGCGCCGATGGTGCGCACGGCGGCCTCGATCTGAACGATCACGAAGGCCCTGTAGTCGTCGATGTCGAACAGCGCCTGCGCCGTATCCGTCACGCGCCACACGACCTGGGCCGCGATCTCGATCGGGTTGCCGCGCAGATCGTTCACCTTCAGCCGTTCCGAAATCATGTTGTTCGCGCGGAGCGACACTTTCTTGCGGCCGAGCCACGGCAGCAGCCAGCGCAGTCCCGTGTTGCGATCGGTGCCCTTGTACGATCCGAACAGGGTGATCGCCGTCGCCTGGTTGGGCTGCTGCATGTAGAAGCCGCACAGGATGAACACGAAGGCAAGCACCGCCATCGTGATGATCCCCCCGCCCAGCGCCGGATCATCCTGCAGGAGCGTGGCGGCGTACACGCCGGCTGCGATGGCCAGCAGCATCAGCAGCAACATGAGATAGCCGCTCGACGTCGCGGCGGTGCGCTCGCTCGACAAGGTGAGCGCCGTGTTCCTGGCAACTGAATCCGACATGGGACCCTCCCGTTAATGTGATATCACATTTATATCGCTATTCGGGAACCCGCAAGCGGAATCGGAAGCGCCGCCGGATCGGGTGATCCGACGGCGCCAGCGAAGAATGGGATGACCCGCGAGCGGGCTAGTTGAGGACGATGGTCACCGCGCGCCGGTTCTGCGCCCAGCTCTGCTCGTCCGAGCCGAGCGCGATCGGGCGCTCCTTGCCGTAGCTGATCGTCGAGATGCGCGCCGGGTTGATGCCGCGTGCCGCGAGATAGTTCTTCGCGGCATTGGCGCGGCGATCACCGAGCGCGAGATTATATTCGCGCGTGCCGCGCTCGTCGCAATGGCCTTCGAGGCTGACCGGCACGTTCGGCCATTTGGCGAGCCACGCGGCCTGGCTGTCCAGAATCTCGCGGGCGCGCGAATCGATGTCGTATTTGTCGAGCGCGAAGTTGATCGTGTTGCTCGTGACCGAGCGCTCGAAGTCGGCGCGCGAGCCGGGGACGACATTGTCCTGGTTGACCGGATTGGTGCCGACGCCGGTATCCACGCCGGGGGCGGGCGGAATCTGTTTCGGCTTGGGGCTGCATGCCGCGGTCGCGACGAGCGCAGCGGCAACGATGAACGTGGTCGTCAGTCTGGCCATGTGGCTTCTCCTTCGATCAAAAAGTCGTTTCGCTTGCGTCTCGTCCCACCGGCATTGCCCCAGGGTGAATGGGAGTCAACGCCGGTGCAGCAATCGTGCGACGCAAAATTGCTTCAGGGGCGTAACGGTCCCCAGGCGGGATCGGATCCGTCGAGCGGCGTCGGAATTTTCCGTTCGTTGACCCCGGTCAGATCGACCGACCAGAGATCGGCATTGCCGGCCCCGCCGCGATGCGACCGGAAGAAGGTGAGCACGCGGCCATTGGGCGACCAGCTCGGCCCCTCATCCTGCCAGTCGTCGGTCAGCAGGCGCTCGCCGCCGCCGCCCGGGTTCATCACGCCGATGCGGAAATCGCCGGAGATTCTGGTGAAGGCGATCAGGTCGCCACGCGGACTCCAGGCCGGCGTCGCATAGCGCCCGCCGCCGAAGCTGATGCGCTGCTGGTTCGATCCGTCGGCGTTCATCACATAGATTTGCTGGCTGCCCGACCGATCGCTCTCGAAGGCGATCTTGCTGCCGTCGGGCGAATAGCTGCCGCCGGTATCGATGCCGGGCGCATTGGTCAGGCGCTGCGGCGAGCCGCCCGATGCCTGGACACGGTAGATGTCGGTGTTCCCGGCCACCGCCATGGAGAAGACGATCCAGCGTCCATCGGGCGAATAGCGCGGCGCAAAGGTGAGGCTGGGATTGTTGACCAGCAGGCGCTGACTGGCAGAGGCGATATCGTAGACATAGATGGCCGGGCGGTCGTTGAGATAGCTCATATAGACGATCGACCGCTGGTCCGGCGAGAAGCGCGGAGTCAGCACGGTCGACTGGCCATTGGTCAGGAAACGATGATTCGCGCCGTCCTGATCCATGATTGCGAGCCGCTTGAAGCGCTTCGCCTTGGGGCCGGTTTCGGAGACATAGAGGATACGGCTGTCGAAATAGGCGCCTTCGCCGGTAAGCCTCTGATAGACCATGTCGGCGCATTTGTGCCCGGCGCGGCGCCAGTCGCTGGGCGGCACCACGAATCCCTGGCGGGTCAGCTCGCTGCGCGCGAACACGTCGTAGAGATAGCAGCCGACCGTCAGCGTGCCGTCGCCATTGGCGCGGACATAGCCCTGGACCAGAGTCTGCGCGCCGGCCCCGCCCCAGAAATCGAATGAAGGGGCCGTGACTTCAGGAACGCCGACGTCCCGCAGCGCGGACGGCGGGACCGGCTTGAACAGCCCGCTATTCTTCAGGTCGTTGGTGATGATCTGGGCGAGGTCGCGCCCGAGCTTGTCGGTCGGGCCCGCCTGCGTGTTGACCACCGCGGCGGTCGGCAGGGGCGGGATCGCGATCCCCAGCGGGGCCGAGGTGCCGCCGACCACATCGACCACAAGGCCGCCATCCTGCGCGGGCGGCGTCTGGGTCGCCGACACCGGCGGCGGCGCGACAGGGGCATCCTGCGCCTGGGCCGCGAGCGGCGACAACAGGGCGAGCATGGCGGCCAGCAGGCCGAAAGGGGAAGATGTCATCATGGTTCTCATCCCGGAAGTTTGTAGCGCAGGCTGAAGACACTCCAGCCATTGGGAACATCATAAAGCTCGGCCGGCAACCCGCGCAGCGGCGAGCAGCCCTTGAAGGTGGCGATCGCATTGTCGTCGACCCGGTCCTGGTATCGGCCATTCTCGGCATCGATGCCGCTATGGCCGATCACCTGCGGGTTGCCGATCAGCGACCCGTCGCGATCCATCCGCAGCCGGATCGTCACGATGATCCGCTCCGCGCCGGGCCCGGGCTTGACCTGGCGATCGGCACAGGGCTGGACCTGGCGGCGGATCGCCGAGCCGATATCGGCCGCCGCCTGCTGGCTCATCACCGCGGCCTGCGGCACGACCGACTTGCTGGTCGAAGGCTTGTCGGACAGGCCCTTCAGGAAATCATTCCCGAGCCGGGAGCCGCGCGGCCGCTCCCTGGCCGACGCCGCGTCAGTACCCGTAGCCCGCGCCGTGGAAGCGGTGGCGCGGCTGGCCGGCGCCGCCTCGCGCGTCGGGGGCTTTTTCGACTTGTCCGGGGTCGGCGCGACCGGCTTCTTCGGCTCGGGCACCGCATTGGGGGCTGGCTTGGGCGGCGGCGCGGCCCTGGGTTGCGGTTTGGGCGGCGCGGGATCGGGCTGCGGTTCCTCCCTGGGCGCGGCGGGCGCCGCGTCTTCCGGCGGCCCCTGATCGGGCGCGCGCGATTCGGCCGGCGGCGTCACCGCCTGGGGTGCCTTGGCGACGAGGCCGACCTCATCGACCAGCGAGACGTCGATCGGCGCCTGTACGGGCGTCGCCGGCTTGGGGGGCGTCAGGAAGCCGACCGAAAGCAGGCCGAACAGAACGACATGGCCGATCAGCGCCACGCCAAGCGCGACCGCGTCCGAGCGCCGCATCGCGCCCATCCCGCCGCCCGGGCGGAGATCAGTTGCCGTCGTCGCCAATCGTCACCAGCGCTACGCGGTTGAGGCCCGCGCGGTTGAGTTCGCCCATCACGCGCATCACGCGGCCATAATCGAGGTTCTTGTCGGCGCGCAGGAAGATCTGCGGCGGCTTGCCGCCCTCCCCCTTCGACGCAAGCTGCTGCAATCTGTCGGGCAGCTTGTCCTGGCTGACCTCGTCCTGATCGACATGGATCTTGCCATCGGCCTCCATCGAGATCTGCACGGGCTTCTGATCCTGGTCGAGCGGCTTGGCGCGGCTGTCGGGCAGGTTTACCGGCACGCCCGCGGTGAGCAGCGGCGCGGTGACCATGAAGATGATCAGCAGCACCAGCATCACGTCGACGAGCGGCGTGACGTTGATCTCCGCCATCGGCGCCCGCCGGCCGCGCCCGCGCTGGGAGGGGAGCTGCATCGACATCTAGGCCCCCCGCCCGTCCGTCTCGAGCTGCCGGCTGAGCGTCGCGTGGAACCCGTCGGCGAAACGGTTGAGCCGCGCCTCGACCCGGTTGATGCCATGGCTGAAGCGGTTGTAGGCGATCACCGCCGGGATGGCGGCGAACAGGCCGATCGCGGTGGCGAACAGGGCCTCCGCGATGCCCGGCGCGACCACCGCGAGCGAGGTATTCTGCGCCGAGGCGATGCCGGTGAAGCTGCGCATGATGCCCCAGACGGTGCCGAACAGCCCGACGAACGGCGCGACCGCACCCACCGTGGCGAGGATGTTCAGCCGGTCCGACAGCGTGTCGATCTCGCTCGCGACCATCGATCCCATCGCGGTGGCGAGCCGGTCGCGCGTGCCCTCGCGATCGATTGTGCCGCTCGCGGTGGAGCGGCGCCATTCCTTGACGCCGGCCGCGAAGACCCGGGCGATCGGCAGGTCGCTGTCGCCCTGGATGCGGTGAAAGGCATCGATATCCTCGGCCTTCCAGAAATCGCGCTCGAACTTGTCGATCTTGCGGCGCGTGCTCCCGATCCGGCGCCAGAAGGTGAGGATGATCGCCCAGGTCCAGATGCTGGCGAGCAACAGGCCCAGCATCACGACCTTCACCACCAGATCGGCCTGGAGGAAGAGCGCGATCGGCGACATGGTCGTCGCGTCGGTATTGAAGAACAAAGTGCTCACGCTTGCTGGTCCCCTTGGTCAACGAGGCGCCGAAAAGCCTCGACCCATGTCTTTGGTTGCCGTTTCGGCTTGCCCGATGGCGCGACCAGCGCCGCGGTCACGTCCGCTTCAGCCAGTATCTCAGCACCGTTCATGACTCTCTGATGAATATCGACCGATGCGGCGCGCACCTGAATCACGCTGGTCACCACGATCAGCGCATCATCGAGCTTCGCGGGACGGCGATAGCGGATCGCGAGGCTGCTGACGGCATAGGCGCCCTCGCCCGCTTCCTGCGTCGCGCGCTGGTCGATCCCGGCAAGCCGGAGCATGTCCGACCGGGCGCGTTCCATGTAGCGCAGATAATTGGCGTGATAGACCACGCCCGACAGATCGGTGTCCTCGAAATAGACGCGGACCGGGAATCGATGCTCGATCCCGTCGAAGCGGCCTTCGACCGGTTGATCCTGTTGCGGCGCCACCATGTCCCATCGTCCTAACCGAGCGATTCACCGGAAGGAACCCCGTTCGCCGCGCATATGCCACCGCTTGACAAAGAAGTAACCCATGGGTTACATGTAACCTCAGAGTTACAAACGGGGATTCGACATGACCAATCAGACCAATCTTGCCGACCGCATCGCCTGGGGTCGCGCCCGCGCCGCGACCGTGATGGCGGTCGTCTTCGTCGCGGCGCAGGCCGGCAGCTTTCCGGACGCACCGCTCAACCGCCCGCAGACCATCCATCTCACCGCCTGGATCGTCTGGGCCGCGGCGCTGCTGTTTTTCCTTGTCTTTGCCGGCGGCCTGTTGCGTGGCCCGCGGATGCGCGCGCTGCTGAACGACGAGACGACGCTCGACCACCGCAAACGGGCGATGGCGCTCGGCTTCTGGGGGGCGATCGGCACCGCCGCCCTGGTCTATGCCATCAGCTTCTACGAACCGATCTCGGCGCGCGAAGGCGCGCGGCTGATCATCACCCTCTCGATCGCACTTGCCCTGCTGCGCTTCGGCACGCTCGAGCGGCGGGCCTTGAAGGATGGCTGATCGGCTGCTCAACAGCCTGAAGGACGAGCGTGCCCGGCTCGCCCTGACCCAGGCCGAGCTGGCCGACCGGGTCGGGGTCAGCCGCAAGACGATCAACACGGTCGAAAACGGCGTGTTCATCCCCTCCACCACGCTGGCGCTGAAGCTCGCGCGCGCGCTCGGCAGGGCGGTCGAGGACATCTTTCGGCTCGGCCCGGAAGATTGATCGGCACGCCATCTGGACGAAGCCGTACTTTATTATACGCTGCCGCGCATGACCGAACCCGCCCTCAGGATTCGCGGCCTTTCCAAGAGTTTCGACAAGCCGGTGATCACCGGTCTCGACCTGGAGATCGGCGCGGGCCAGCTTTACGCCCTGCTCGGCCCGAATGGGGCCGGCAAGACCACCACCTTGCGCATGGTGACCGGCCTGACCCGGCCGGATGCCGGCACGATCCATATCTATGGCATCAGCGCGCGGCAGCATCCGAACGAGGCCAAGGCGATCACGGCCTGGCTGCCCGACGAGCCGATGCTGTACGACAAGCTGACGCCGAGCGAATATCTCGCCTTTGTCGCCGGGCTGTGGCGGATGGACCCGCACGTCGCGGCGGAGGAAGCCGAGCGGCTGCTCCACTGGCTCGACCTGTGGGATGAGCGGGACACGCGGTGCGAGGGCTTTTCGCGCGGCATGAAGCAGAAGGTCGCGCTGGCCGGCGCGCTGATCCACGACCCCAAGCTGCTGATCCTCGACGAGCCGCTGACCGGGCTCGACGCCGCCATGGCACGCGCGGTGAAGGATGCGCTGCGCGCGCAGGTCGATGCGGGCAAGACGGTGATCGTCACCACGCATATCCTGGAGGTGGCCGAGCGCATGGCCGACCGGATCGGCATCATCGCCGGCGGCAGGCTGCTCGCCGAGGGGACGCTGGAGGAGTTGCGGACCAGCGCCGGCACTGAAGGCCAGACCCTGGAGGACACGTTCATTCGCCTGACGAGCGGCGCCTGATGCCCGGATTGCGCCCGGCGCCGGGCAGCTTCGCCTGGCTTGCGCTGCACGAGATCCGGCTGGGCTGGCGGATGCGGCCGAAGAAGGGCGCGACGCGCTGGATCGGCTATGTACTGATGCTGGCGTGGCTGGCGTTCGGCTGTTTCCTCGGCTGGGTGCTGCGTGACCAGCCGATCCCGCCGCTGCCCGAAATCATGACCGGCGTGCTGGCGGGCAGCATCATTGCCTTCACCTTCATGACGACTCAGGCGATCATCGGCAGCCAGCGCACCCTCTATGAGAATGGCGATCTCGACCTGCTCTTCTCCGCGCCGATCGAGGGGCGGACGGTGCTGCTCGCCAAGCTGCTCGGCATCACCGGCAGCATCGCGCTGACCTATGCGGTGCTGTTGCTGACGCTGGTGGTGCCGATCGCGGTGCTCGGGCATCCGCCCCTGTTCGGGTTCGTTGCCCTGCTCGCCGCGCTGGCGCTGGCGGCGGCGGCGATCGGGCTGGGCATCACGCTCGGCCTGGCGAAGCTGGCGGGGCCGCGCGCGGCGCGCACCGTCGGCCAGATCGCCGCGGCGCTGCTCGGCGGCGCCTTCTTCATCATCTCCCAGCTCGCCAGCCATGGCGACAAGCGCCAGTCGAGCGTGTCGATCCTGTTCGATCGCTTCACCGAGGACGGGGTAGGCAATAGCGGCCTGTCCGGCCTGCCCGGCCATGCCGCATTCGGCGATCCGGTCGCGATCCTCGTGCTGCTCGGCATCGGCTTGCTGCTGTTCGCGCTGGCCGGGGTGACGCTCCAGCGGATGTTCCTCAGCGGCTATCAGGACGGCGCCACGCGCCTGTCGCGGGCGAAGCCGACCGGACGCGCGACCGGTCGGCTGTTCCATGCCAGCCTGTTCCGGTCGGTCTTCGCCAAGGAATGGCGGCTGCTCGCGCGCGATCCCGCGCTCGCCTTCCAGATCCTGCTTCGGCTGATCTATCTGGCGCCGGTCGTGTTCATCGCGTTCGGAAGGGGCAATGCCGTACCGCTGGCGCCGGGCCTGGCCTTTGCCAGCGTGTTGCTCGCCGGCCAGCTGGTCGGCAGCTTCGCCTGGCTGACCGTCTCGGCCGAGGATGCGCCCGACCTGATTGCGGTCGCCCCGGTGACCAAGGCAGCGATCGACCGGGTCAAGCTGATGGCCGCCTTCGCCATGGCGGCGCCGATGGGGATGATCCTGCCGGTCGCGATCGCGCTCCAGACCCCGCTCGGCGCGCTGGTGACCCTGGTCTGCACCGTGATCGGCGGCGGCGCGGCGGGTCTCATCGAACTCAAGCTGGGTAAGCCGGGACAGCGCAGCGCCTTTGCCCGCCGCCGCTCCGGCTCCGTCGTTGGCGGTATTCTCTCGATCATCGTCGCAATGATCGTCGGCGGGATCGCGGCGGTTTCGGTCTATTTTCTCGGCTGACGGCAGGCATCTCGCCGGGGTAGCCTCGGGCATCCGAATCACCCCAGGAGAGAGAAGATGGTCGACCGGCCCACCAATGGCGTCACCCCGTTCCTGACGATCCGCGGCAAGCGCGGGCAGGAAGCGCTGGATTTCTACACCCGCGCGTTCGGCGCCGAGGTGACCGAGAAGAACCTGGCTGAGGACGGCGAGCGGCTGCTCCAGGCCGGATTGAAGATCAATGGCGGCTGGATCATGCTGTCCGACGAATTCCCCGAATGGCGCGGCTATGACGAGCCCGAGCCCAAGGGCGTGGGACTTCATCTGCAGGTCGACGATGCCGATGCCTGGGCCGAGCGCGCGGTCGCCGCCGGCGCCACCGTCACCATGCCGGTCGACAACCAGTTCTGGGGCGACCGATACGGCCAGCTGACCGATCCGTTCGGGCACCTCTGGTCGGTCGGGTCGTCGATCAAGGAATAGCCGGGCAAGATTCTCCAACAGCGACTCGGATTTTCCGCTGTTACCCCGTCACCGTTTTTTCTTCCGCTGTTATGTTGGATTTTCCGCGGGGAATTCCTGCTTTCAATCAATGGGTTGTGACGATTTACCGCTGTTATGCATAACAGCGGTAAATCGTCGCCGAATCAGCGGAAAAACGACGTTCGTTTCCGCTGTTCCGGCCGCGAAACGCGACCCGATTCGTTCCAACAGTAAGAAAGAGCGGCGCGGCACACGCCTATCGTGCCGGCCGCCCCAAGCTGCATCCTGTCGCGGCGATGTTGAATCGACGCGCCCCGTCCCGATCAGGCCGCGCGCTTTTCAAGCGCGTGCGCTGCCTCGGCCATCAGCGACGCGATGATCTCGGCGACCGGCTCTTCCTTCGTCACCATGCCGACCGACTGGCCGGCCATCAGGCTGCCATGCTCGACATCGCCGTCGATCACCGCGCGGCGCAGTGCGCCGGCCCAATAATGCTCGATCTGGAGCTGGGCCTCGGCCATCTCGACCTTGCCCTCGTCGAGCAGCTGCGCAACTTCGCGCTGCTTGGCGGTGAACAGCTCGCCCCCGGCATTCTTCAGCGCGCGCACCGGGATGACCGGCAGGCGCGGATCGATCTGTACGCTCGCCACCGCATCGCGGGCCGACGCGCGCAGGAACGCCTTTTTGAAATTGGGGTGCGCGATCGATTCGGTCGCGCAGACGAAGCGCGTGCCGAGCTGGACGCCCGCCGCGCCCATGTCGAGATAGCCCGCGATCGCCTCGCCCCGGCCGATACCGCCGGCGACGAACACCGGCACCTGCTCGGACACTTCGGGCAGGATTTCCTGCGCGAGCACGCTGGTCGAGACCGGGCCGATATGGCCGCCGGCCTCCATGCCCTCGACCACGAGCGCGTCGACGCCCGAGCGGATCAGCTTCTTGGCGAGCGAGAGCGCGGGGGCGAAGCAGATCAGCTTCGCGCCATTGGCCTTGATCGCATCGATCGAGCCCGTCGGCGGCAGGCCGCCCGCGAGCACGACATGGCCGACATCGTGCCTGTTGCAGACCTCGATGAGGTCGAACAGCATCGGGTGCATGGTGATCAGGTTCACGCCGAACGGCTTGTCGGTGAGCGCCTTCGTCCCGGCGATTTCGGCATCGAGCAGCTCGGGGGTCATCGCGCCGCAGGCGATCAGGCCGAAACCGCCGGCGTTGGAGATTGCAGAGACGAGGTTGCGCTCCGACACCCAGGACATGGCACCGCACAGGATGGCGGTTTCGGAGCCGAGGAAGGCGGCACCGCGCGCCATACGGCGAGTCAATCTCTCCCCTCCCACGGAGTGGGAGGGGTTGGGGGAGGGCGTGTCAGCATGTGCGATGGTATCGGTCATGTGGCGCACATGCCCTCCCCTAGCCCCTCCCGCAAGCGGGAGGGGGATTTAGTCAGGCCGCGTCCTCCGCGTCGAGGCCATAGGCAGTGTGCAGCACACGCACCGCCAGCTCGGTATAATCCTCTTCGATCAGCACCGAGACCTTGATCTCCGAGGTGGTGATCGCCTGGATATTAATGCCGCGCTCGCCGAGCGTCTTGAACATCGTCGCAGCGACGCCGGCATGGCTGCGCATGCCGACGCCGACCACCGATATCTTGGCGACGCGGGTGTCGTGGACGAGGGTGGCATAGCCGATATCGCCCTGGGCATTGCCGAGCACTTCGAGGCTGCGCGGGAGATCGGCGCCGGGCACGGTGAAGGTCACGTCGGTCGAGCCGGTCGAATGCGCGACGTTCTGCACGATCATGTCGACATTGATGTTGGCATCGGCCAGCGGCGTGAAGATCGAGGCGACCGCGCCGGGGCGATCGGGCACCGCGGTCAGGGTGATCTTCGCTTCGTTCTTGTCGTGCGCGATGCCCGTGATGAGCTGGCGTTCCATGTCGTCGATCTCCTCTTCGCCCACGATCATCGTACCGGGCAATGTGTCCGCCATCGGTGCGTCCTCTCCCGTGAAGGACGAGAGCACCTGGACGCGGACCTGTTCCTTCATCGCGAGACCCACCGAGCGCGTCTGGAGCACCTTGGCCCCGACGCTGGCGAGCTCGAGCATTTCCTCATAGGTGACCCGCTTCAGTTTCCGCGCGCGCGGCACGATGCGGGGGTCGGTCGTGTAGACGCCGTCGACGTCGGTATAGATGTCGCAGCGATCGGCCTTCATCGCCGCCGCCATCGCGACCGCCGAGGTATCCGAACCGCCACGGCCGAGCGTGGTCACGCGCTCGCCCGAGGCAACGCCCTGGAATCCGGGGATCACCGCGACCTCGCCCTTGGCCAGCGAGACGTTGAGCGCGGTGGTGTCGATCTCCGCAATGCGTGCCGAACCATGGCCGTCCGAAGTACGGATCGGGAGCTGCCAGCCGAGCCAGCTGCGCGCGGGCACGCCGATCGCCTGCAATGCGACCGCGAGCAGGCCGCTGGTGATCTGTTCGCCGGCCGAGACGACCACGTCATATTCATGCGGATCGTAGAGCGACGAGGCCTCGCGGCAGAAATTGACCAGCCGGTCGGTCTCGCCCGCCATGGCCGAGACGACCACCGCGACCTGGTTGCCTGCCTCCACCTCGCGTTTGACGCGCGCGGCGACGCTCCGGATCCGCTCGATCCCGGCCATGGAGGTGCCGCCGAACTTCATCACGATACGGGCCATGGAGGTGCAGAATTCCTTGGGGTGAGCGGGGCGCCCTGATAGGAAGGCCGCATGGTGATGGCAAGCGACCCCGTAACGACGATCGATCCCGACGAAGCCGCGCATTTCGGCGCGATGGCGGCGGAGTGGTGGAACCCGAAGGGATCGTCGGCGATGCTCCACCGGCTGAACCCGGTGCGGCTGGGCTATTTGCGCGAGCGGATCGACCAGCATTGGGGGCTGGACGAGACGGGGTTCACGCCGCTGGCGGGCAAGACTGCGCTGGACGTCGGGTGCGGTGCGGGGCTGTTGTGCGAGCCGCTCGCGCGACTGGGCGCGGCGGTGACCGGGATCGACGCGGCGGCGGAGAATATCGCCGCGGCGCATGCTCATGCGCAGCTGTCGGGGCTGACGATCGATTACCGCACCGGCGGGATCGAGGGGCTGGGCGCGGCGCGCTTCGATCTGGTGACCAGCATGGAAGTGATCGAGCATGTCACCGATCCGGGCGCGTTCATCGCCGGACTGGCGGGGGCGCTGGCGGACGGGGGACTGATGGTCCTGTCGACACCCAACCGCACGGCATTGTCACGGCTGGCGCTGATCACGATCGGCGAGGGCACGGGGCAGATTCCCACGGGCACGCATGACTGGGGGAAGTTCCTGACGCCTGACGAGCTGGTGGCGCTGGTCGAGGCGGCGGGGCTGAAGCTGGTCGAGACGCGCGGGCTGAGTTTTTCGGTGGCGAAGGGGTTCGTCGTGTCGGACGATATGAAGCTGGATTATTTCGTGACGGCGGTTCGGGGCTGAGCTGTTCGAACCTTGCCCTTCCCCGGCGGAGGCCGGGGTCCAGTTGGGCGAACCTCTCGATCGACCATTAAAGCTTTCTCAACTGGGCCCCGGCCTCCGCCGGGGAAGAAAAAATTAGAGGCCCAGCTTCTTCTCCAGCCAGCGCGCCGCTTCTTCGGGCGAGGCCTTATCGTCGTCGCGGTCGACCATGTAATTCGCCTCACGCATCGCCTCTACGGGCACGTGCCCGATCAGCGGCGTCACGGCATCGACAAAGGCGCGGTCCCTTGCGCGTTTGGGTGAGACCAGCAGGATCGCGTCATAGCCCGGGATCGCCCCCTTCGGGTCGGTCAGCACGGCGAGCTTGTCCGCCGCGATGCGGCCGTCCGAGGAGAAGGCGGGGATGACGTCCGCCGTGCCGCTGGTCAGCGCGCGGAACATGAAGGTCGGCTGATAGGGATGCGCCTCCCTGAAGCGCAGGCCGTAGGCGCGTTTCACCGCGGCCCATTCGGGGCGTTCGAGGAATTCGATATCGGTGGCGAGGCGCAATTGCGGCGCGAGCGGGGCCAGATCGGTGATGCTGTGGATACCGCGCCGGGCGGCATCGTCGCCGCGCATGGCGAAGGCATAGCTGTTCTCGAACCCGAGCGACCCGAGCAGCCGGACGCCGTGATACCGTTGCGCCCAGTCGGCCACGCCCTTCACGATCGCAGCGCGCGGCGGCACGTCGGTGCGTTTCATGCCGTTGGTCCAGATCGTGCCGGAATAGTCGACATAGACATCGATATCGCCGCCGGCGACCGCCGAGAAGGCGACGACCGAGCCGAGCCCTTCGCGATACTCGACGCGGTAGCCCGCTTTCTCCAGCCGGTGGCCGATGACGCGGGCGAGGATATATTGCTCGGAGAAACCCTTGGCCCCGACCACGACAGTCTGCCCGCCCTTCGGCCAGAGCGGCGCAAGCGCCGCGAGCACGCCGACCGCGAGGATGGCCGTGGCGATCCATACCCGTAGCGGGCGGCGCGCGGCGATGCCGTGTTCGATCACGCCGAGCAAGGCGTCGACCGCCAGCGCCAGCGCCGCCGCGGTGAGGCAGCCGGCAAGCACCAGCGCCCAGTTCTGCGTCTGGAGGCCGGCGAAAATCATGTCGCCGAGGCTCGGCTGGCCGACGGTGGTGGAAAGCGTCGCGGCGCCGATCGTCCAGACCGCGGCGGTGCGGATGCCGGCCATCAGTATCGGCGCGACCAAGGGTGCCTCGACCAGGCGGAGTTTCTGCCAGGCCGTCATGCCGACGCCGTCCGCCGCCTCGATCACCGCCGGGTCGATGCCGTTGAGGCCGGTGACGCCGTTCCGCAGGATCGGGAGCAGCGCGTAGAGCGTCAGCGCGAGCAATGAGGGCAGGAAGCCGAGCGCGGGAATGCCGCCGCCGACCAGAGTCGAGAGCGACAGCAGCAGCGGATAGAAGAGCGCGAGCAGCGCCAGCGACGGAATGGTCTGGACTAGGCTGGCGAAGCCGAGCGCGACGCGCGCGACGGTGGGGTGACGGGCGGACCAGATGGCGAGCGGCAGGCTGATGACCAGGCCGAGCGCCAACGCCGAAGCAGCGAGCAGCAGATGCGCCGCGAGCAGATCGGGCACGCGGGAGAGCGCTTCGAGAAAAGGGCTCATGCGCCGCCCTCCAGTGCGTGAAGGCGACGGGCCTGTTCGCGCGGGACGGCAACCAGGGCATCGGCCTCCGCCCCGCCCTCGCCCGCGAGCAACGCCCTGGGCGTGGCGTCGGCGACGATTCTTCCGGCGGCCATCACCAGCACGCGGTCAGCGAGCAGCAGCGCCTCGGCCATGTCGTGCGTGACCATGATGGTGGTGAGGCCGAGCCGGTCGTGCAGCGCGCGGATCGCGGCGCCGAGCTGGTCGCGGGTGACCGGATCGAGCGCGCCGAACGGTTCGTCCATCAGCATCAGGCCCGGCGCGGTGGCGAGCGCGCGGGCGACGCCGACGCGCTGGCGCTGCCCGCCCGACAGCGCGTCGGGCATGCGCGCAGCGAAATCGCGGGGCAGATCGACCAGATCGAGCAGGTCGGCGACGCGGCGCGCGCGATCCTTCTCGCCCGCGAGGCGCAGACCGATGCCGATATTCTCGGCGACACTCATATGCGGGAACAGGCCGATATTCTGGAAGACATAACCGATCCGGCGGCGCAGCGCATAGGGCTCGGCGTTGGTCACCTCCTCGCCGGCGATCGCGATCCGGCCGGTACTGGGCTCAATCAGGCGGTTGACCATCTTGAGCAGGGTCGACTTGCCCGAGCCCGAGGCGCCGACCAGCGCGACGAAGCTGCCGCCGGCGATCTCCAGCGAGACACCGGCGAGCGCGATCGTGTCGCCATAGGATTTGGTGACGCCGTCAAAGGCGACCGAGGGACCGGGCGATTGTTCTGGCATCGGCGCAGTTTGTGCGGGAGGATGCCGCGAACGTCAAACGGCGACGGGAGGGGCAGCATGGCGGACGCGGCGCAGAAATCGATCTTCATCACGGGCGGCGGATCGGGCATCGGCCAGGCGACGGCGAAGCTGTTCGCGGCGCAGGGCTGGCGCGTCGGGCTGGCCGATGTCAATGCGAAAGGCCTCGCCGAGACCGCGGCGATGCTGCCCGCCGGCATGGCCGAGACCTATCAGATGGACGTGCGCGACCGCGATGCCTGGGTGGCGAGTCTCGACGCCTTCACCGCGCCCGCCGGCGGCACGCTCGACGTCTTGTTCAACAATGCCGGGATCGGGACGGGCGGACCGCTCGCCGAGATGAGCTTCGAGGATATCGACCGGACCGTCGCGATCAACCTGACCGGCGTGCTCAACGGGGCGCGGATCGGCTATGCCTATCTCGCGCGGACCCCGGGATCGTGCCTGCTCAACACCGCCTCCGCCTCGGCGATCTACGGCTCGTCCGGGCTGGTGCCCTATTCGATGACCAAGTTCGGCGTGCGCGCGATGACCGAAGCGCTGGACGGCGAATGGCATGGCGCCGGCATCAAGGTGCGCGACCTGGTGCCGAGCTTCATCGAGACACCGCTGCTCAATTCGCCCGCGGGGGGATCGAACCGGTCGATCCGCGAAACGGTGACCGCGGCTGGGCTCGAGCTGACGCCGGTGAGCGCGGTCGCCCAGGCGGCGTGGGACGCCGTGCATGGCGACCGGCTGCATAGCTATGTGGGCAAGACCGCGCGGCGCATGGCGTTCGCGGCCCGCTGGGCACCCGGCGCGCTGCGCAAGATGATGCGGCGAGGGGTTGCCGGAGGCCATTGAGATTTAACCCCTCCTCTTCGGGGCTCTCACCTATGCGCATCCCGCGCTTGTTTCGTAGAGAAAAGGAAGTTCGCGCGGAGACGCTGAGGCGCGGAGAGGATGAGACGCAATTGAGCGAGCCCGCGTGGTGAAGGGACTCTCTGCGCCTCAGCGCCTCTGCGCGAATCCCTTCTCGACCCTCTCGTCCAGCGCGCCACAGACCATGGGAGACTGGTCTGTTTGAGGGGGCGGGTCCTTACGAGTCAGGCCATCAGCAAATCGATCGCCTCGGCCATGTCGACGTCGCGCTGGGAGAGGCCGCCCGCGTCGTGGGTGGTCAGCAGGATCTCGACCCGGTTCCATATGTTCGACCATTCGGGATGGTGATCCGCCTTTTCCGCGAGCAGCGCGACGCGGGTCATGAAGGCGAAGGCCTCGCTGAAATCGGCGAAGGTGAAGGTGCGGGTGATCGCGTCGCGGGCTTCGTCGAAATCCCATTCGTCGAGCTCGTCCAGCGCGTCCGTGCGTTCTTCCTCGGTCAGTTGCTCGATCGGCACCATTTCCTCCTGCTGGCGCACCCCGCGCCTTGGCCTTAAGGCATAGCCCATGGCAGCATCCGTTCAACCGCGCAGCGCGCCCGATGCCGATGCGATCCGCGCGATCGCGCTGAAGGCGCTCAACGCCCTGCCCGCCGAATTCCGCGCGCATCTGGGCGATGTCGTGCTGATCGTCGAGGAATTTGCCGATGAGGAAACGCTCGACGCGCTGGGCATCGAGCATCCGCTCGACCTGACCGGGCTGTATCACGGGCGGCCGGTGGGCGAGAAATCCTCGATGGAATCGGGATCGCTGCCCGACCGCATCCATCTCTATCGGCGCGCGATCCTGGAGGAATGGACCGAGACCGGCGTCGGGCTGGACGAGCTGGTCGCGCATGTGATGATCCATGAGGTGGGGCATCATTTCGGCCTGTCCGACGACGACATGCATGCGCTGGAGGATATGGTGGGGGACGCGTGACGCTGGCGTTCCGCGAGGTGACCTGCGCGCGTGGTGGGCGGGTGCTGTTCGAGAACCTGTCCTTCGCGATTCCGGCGGGCGGCGCGGCATTGGTGACCGGGCCGAACGGGGTCGGCAAATCGAGCCTGATCCGGATCGCGGCGGGGTTGCTCAAGCCGGCGACGGGTGCGGTCGAGGGACCGCCCGCGCGGGCATTGATGGCCGAGGCTGCCGCGCTCGACGGGGAGCGGCGACTGGGCAGCGCGCTGCGCTTCTGGGCGGCGGTGGACGATGATGACGGCGATCCGGGCGCGCGCGTCGGGGCTGCGCTGGAGGCGACCCGGCTGACCGCGCTGGCCGAGGTGCCGGTGCGGCTGCTCTCGACCGGGCAGCGACGCCGTGCCGCGCTGGCGCGGGTGGTGGCGAGCGGCGCGGCGCTCTGGCTGCTCGATGAACCAGCCAATGGGCTGGACGAGGCGAGCGTGCGCGTGCTGGAGACTCTGATCGCCGCGCATCGCGCGCGCGGCGGGACCGCGCTGGTCGCGACGCATCTGCCGATCGAGGTGCCGGGCGCGATGCCGATCGAGCTGGGCGCCGCATGAGACCCTTCCTGACCCTGGTCGCGCGCGACCTCGCCCGGGCCTGGGCTGGGGGGAGCGTGACCTACACGCTCGCTTTCTTCCTGCTCGTGGCGATCCTGTTTCCCTTTGCGATCGGGCCCGATGCGGCGCTGCTGGCGCGGGTCGGCGGCGGGGTGATCTGGGCAGCCGCATTGCTGGCGGCGCTGATGCCGGTCGAGCGGCTGATCGGGCCGGATGCCGAGAGCGGGGTACTCGACCAGTTCGCGGTGCGCGGGCTGAGCATGGCGAGCGTCGCGGCGGCGAAGATGGTGGGGCATTGGCTCGCCTTCGGGCCGCCCTTGATGCTGGCGGCGGTGATCGCGGCGGGGCTGCTGGACCTGTCGGGCGAGACGGTGTTGCGGGTGGAACTGGGGTTGCTGATCGGGACGCCGGGGCTGGCGGCCTTGGCGGTCGCGACCTCGGCCCTGGTGTCGGGACTGCGCGGGGCCGGAGCGGTGGCGGGGCTGGTGATGCTGCCGCTGGCGGTGCCGCTGCTGATCTTCGGGGCCGGATCGATCGATGGCGGGATGGGGGCGGTGAAGCTGCTGGCGGCGGTGAGTCTGATGCTGGTGGCCGGGGCACCGTTCGTGGCGGGGGCGGCAATGCGGGCGGGGATGGAGTGAGGTTACTTCGGGCAGGAAGCGTCTTTCCCCCGTTCGTTTCGAGCGAAGTCGAGAAACCTGCTCCTGGTGCCTGTTTCTCGACTTCGCTCGAAACGAACGGGAAGTTGGGATCGTCCCGAGGAATTTATCGCGACCACCGCGCCCAGATCGCGGTCGGCAGCAGCAGCCCGCGCGCTTCCTCGCGTACGGCCAGTTCTCCTGCTTCCACCTTGCCGCCGAGATCGCCCAGCGCCTGGTTCAATAGCTCGCCGATCGCCAGCGCCGACATGCGCACCGCATAGACGGTAAGGAACAGGAAGCGCGATTCGCTATCCAGCAGCTTGCGGCAATCGGCGATCAGGCCGGGCAGGCCTTCCTCCAGCTTCCACACCTCGCCCTCCGGCCCGCGGCCGAATTTGGGGGGATCGAGCAGGATGCCGTCATAGCGCCGGCCGCGACGGACTTCGCGGGCGACGAACTTGGTGGCGTCGTCGGTCATCCAGCGGATCGGCTTGTCGGCCATGCCGGAGAGCACCGCATTGGCGCGCGCGGCCTCGACCGATTTCTTCGAGGCATCGACATGGACCATCTTCGCGCCCTTGGCGGCCATGGCGAGCGTACCGACGCCGGTATAGCCGAACAGGTTGAGGCATTCGGGCGCTTCCATCCCGGCGACCTGCTCGCGCATCCAGCTCCAGACCGGCGCCATGTCCGGGAAGAAGCCGAGATGGCGGAACGGCGTGGTCTGGGCCTGGAAGCTGACCTGGTCCCATTTGAGCGGCCAGCCGTCGCGCGGGACCGGTTCGGCGAATTCCCAGCGGCCGCCGCCTTCCTCGTCCGATCCGGGCACGAACTCCGCCTGGGCGCGCCAGTCGTCGCGCGCCGGGGCCCAGAGCGCCTGGCCCTCGGGGCGGATGAAGCGGAAGCGACCATAGCGTTCGAGCTTGCGGCCATGGCCGGAGTCGATCAGCCCATAGTCAGCCCAGGGCTCGCCGATGAGTGTTACTAGGTTCACACCCCTTCTCCGTTCGTTTCGAGCCCTTCGACTGCCCGCGTAGGCAGGCGCTCAGGACAGGCTTCGGCCCTTCGGGCCGAAGTCGAGAAACCTGCGCCTGGTACCTGTTTCTCGACTTCGCTCGAAACGAACGGGGAGAACATCATCACGCCTTCGCCACCGCCCGTTCGGCGATATAGCCGGTGACCGCGTCGAAGGTGCCGGACAGGGTCGCGTAACGCTCCTGCCGGTCGAACAGGTCGCCGATCCGGGCCGGGAGCGACGGGCGCACGCCAGTCGCGCGCTCGACCGGTTCCCGGAACTTGGCCGGATGCGCGGTCGCCAGGGTGACCACCGGTATGTCGGCGGCAAGATCGGCGCGGCGCGCGGCGGCGAGGCCGATCGCGGTGTGCGGATCGATCACCTGGCCGGAGCCGTCACAGGCCCAGCGCATCGCCAGCGCCATGTCGTCGAGATCGATGCGGTCGCTGACGAACAGGCCGGCGGCGCCTTCGCGCTGGGCGTTGGTGAGGCGCATCGCCTTGCTTGCCTCGAAACCGCGCATCTGCTCGCGCGTCGCGTTGCCGTCGCGACCGCCGAGATCGAACAACAGCCGTTCGAAATTGCTGGAGACCTGGATGTCCATCGACGGGCTCGGCGTGGGCACGACCGTGCCTTGCGAATAATCGCCGTGGGCGAGTGCGCGGTGGAGGATGTCGTTGACGTTGGTCGCGACGACCAGCTTCGCCACCGGCAGGCCCATCCTGGCCGCGACATAGCCGGCGAACACATCGCCGAAATTGCCGGTCGGGACCGAGAAGGCGACGGGACGGTCGGGCGCGCCGAGGCGGACGGCGGCGTAGAAATAATAGACCACCTGCGCCATCAGCCGGGCCCAGTTGATCGAATTGACCGCCGAGAGCTGGAATTTCCCGGAAAAGCCGGGATCGTTGAACATCGCCTTCACCAGCGCCTGGGCATCGTCGAAGCTGCCGTCGATCGCGATATTGTGGATGTTGGGGGCAAGCACCGTGGTCATCTGGCGGCGCTGCACGTCCGACACCCGGCCGTTCGGGTGAAGCATGAACACGTCGACGCCGGTCCGGCCGGCCAGCGCGTCGATCGCGGCCGAGCCGGTATCGCCCGAGGTCGCGCCGACGATCGTCACATGCTTGTCGGAACCAGCCAGGAACCGCTCGAACAACAGGCCGAGCAGCTGGAGCGCGACATCCTTGAAGGCGAGCGTCGGGCCGTGAAACAGCTCGAGCAGCCAGTGCCGGTGGTCGAGCTGGACGAGCGGCGTGACCGCCTGATGCGAGAAGCGGCCATAGGCCTGAGCGCACAGATCACGCAGTTCCTCGCGGGAAAGCGTGCCCTCGACAAAGGGCGCCATCACCGCGACGGCGGTGTCGACATAGGACAGGCCGCGCAGACCGGCGATCTCGTCGGCGGTCAGGCTCGGCCAGGTCTCGGGCACGTAAAGGCCGCCATCGCTGGCAAGGCCGGCGAGCGTGACCTGTTCGAAGTCCAGGACGGGGGCCGCCCCACGGGTGCTGATATAGCGCATGGCCGTTGCGCCTAACCGCGGCGCGGCAAAGTCACAAGCGGATCAAACTTTCAGGCGGCGACGCAGCGCTATCCCGTAGATCACCCCGGCGACGAGCGCGAACAGGAACCATTGCACGGCATAAGCGAGATGGTTGTTGGGGACCGAGGCAAGATCGGGCTGCGGATTGGCGTCGAGCCCGGCCACCGGCGGATCGGCGACGAGCATCAGGGTCTTGGGCTGGCGCGAGAACCAGGTGGCGATCATCGGCCGGTGATCAGGGGCGTGGCTGATATAGCCGGTCACTTCGCCGCCGCCCCAGGCCGGCTTGGCATCGGGCGCCTTGGCCACGCCCATCAGCACGGTGAGGCCGGGGCCTTCGGCGCCGGTGCGGCACTGGGCGATCTGGCGCCAGCCGGTCCGGCCCGCGGCGTTGCGCCCGCCCTCGACCTTGAAGCTGACCGCCTGGAGGCAGAAGGCGCTGGCGCGGCGGAACAGCAGGGTATCGTCGACCGGAATACGCGGAAAGGCGATCGGCGGCAGCGCGCGATTGGCGGCAAGGCGCACGAGCAGCGCCTCCTTCTGCCCCTTGCGTTCCAGCTGCCACACGCCGAGCGCGATCATCGCCGCGATGGCGAGGCCGACCAGGATGGTCGCGACGATGGGGAAGCGCGGCTTCATGAGTCGGAGATCCGGCCTTCGTGCGCCGAGTTGCGATATTCGAAGGCGAGCAGCGCGCCCTTGGCGATACGCAGCGATCCCGTCACGGCGACCGCCGCCAGCGGGATGAGGATCAGCGCCAGCAGCCAGAGCGGCGGCTCGACCGTCAGCTGCAGGGTCACCGCCACGCCGACGAGCAGCCCGCCAACGATCAGGGTGAGGAAGGCGGCCGGCCCGTCGCCGACATTGAACCGGGTGAGATCGAGTCCGCAAACGGTGCAGCGATCCGCGAATTTCGTCATGCCGGCAAACAAGGTCCGGCTGCCGCACTGGGGACACAGGCCCTTGATCGCCACATCAGCGGGCGCGGGGCGCGGCGAGGGGACGGGCTCAGGCGTGACCGATGCACCATGGATCGGGCCGCATGTCGACGGGCATGCCCGGAACATCGGGCGCGGGATGGCGCAGCTTGAAGGTAAAGGCCCGCTCGCTCGGGCCGAAGCGGTCGAGCAGCCAGAGCCGGGCGAAGGCTTCGTCGACAGTGGGGGTCGAGCCCGCGGGAATCCACCACAGCGCCTGATAGGCCCCGTCGAACCGGTCGAACCAGGCCCTGCGCTGCGCCATCACCGGCGTGTGGGCGCTGCGATAGACATAGTCGAACAGCGATTCGGCATCCGCCCAGACCGACATGTTGACGATCAGCCTGGGATCGGGGGTCGGCTGAAGATCGGTGGCGCTATTGCCCTCGCCCTTCAGGCGCCAGACGAATCCCGCGCTCGCCTCGGCCAGCGCGTTGATCCGGTCGAGTTGCTCGAAGAAGCCGGCGACCTGCGGGTCATCGGCCGGCGCGACGAGCCGGCCGATATTGACCTGGGCAAGATGCCAGCGCGACGTCACGCCGGCCTTAGCCGCCGTGGACGGGTGCGCCCCAGCCGCCCCAGACATAGATCGAGACGAACAGGAACAGCCACACCACGTCGACGAAATGCCAGTACCAGGCGGCGGCTTCGAAGCCGAAATGCTGGCGCGGGGTGAAGTCGCCCTTATAGGCGCGAATCAGGCAGACGATCAGGAAGATCGTGCCGATGATGACATGGAAGCCGTGAAAGCCGGTCGCCATGAAGAAGGACGCGCCATAGTTGATCCCCTGGAAGGGGAAGGGCGCCTCGGCATATTCATAGGCCTGGATCGACGAGAAGAGCAGGCCGAGCACAATGGTCAGCCACAGGCCCTTGAGCACGCCGTCGCGGTTGCCCACGCCGAGCAGGCCCCACAGGCCGGTCTTTTCGCCGCCACGCTGATTGTGGATCAGCGCGTGGTGCGCCCAGGTGACCGTCGTGCCCGAGGTGAGCAGGATGATCGTGTTGAGCAGCGGGAACTTGAAGGCGTCGATCACCTCGAGGCCCTTGGGCGGCCAGGTGCCGCGCGCGGCATCGGCGATCAGGCTGACGGTGCCGTCGGCGAGCTGCACCGGTGCGGGGAACAGCGAGAAATCGAAGAACGCCCAGAACCAGCCGACGAAGAACATCACTTCCGAGGCGATGAACAGGATCATGCCGTAGCGCAGGTGGAGCTGCACCACCGGCGTATGATCGCCGGCATGCGCTTCCTTGATCACATTGCCCCACCAGGAGAACATGGTGAGCAGCACCGCCGCGACGCCGATGAAGAAGACGACACCGCCGCCGATGCCGAACACGGCCGCGGAGTGCATCCACATGATGCCGCCGATCGCCATGGTGAGCGCCGAGAAGGCGCCGACGAACGGCCAGATATCGGGTGGCAGGATATGGTAGTCGTGGTTCTTGGCGCCGGCCATTCTTCGGTCCCCGTTATAGGCTGTGGTGCCCGCTCTAGCTTGCTGCTTTCGCGGAATCCACAGGGTAAAAAGTGTAGCTGAGGGTGATATTCTTCACGTCGGCCGCATCCGGATCGGCGAGGATCTTCGGGTCGACGAAGAAGATGACCGGCATGCGCGCGGTCTCACCCGGCTTCAGCGTCTGCTGGGTGAAGCAGAAGCACTGGATCTTGGTGAAATATTTGCCAGCCTGGGCCGGCGTGACGTTGAACGTCGCGGTGCCGGTGACGGGCTTGTCGCTCTTGTTGGTCGCGGTGAAGAACGCCATGTCGCGCGCGCCGATGGCGATCGTCTCCGACGGCACTTCGGGCTTGAAGGTCCAGGGCAGCTTGGGCGACACGTTCGTGTCGAAATCGATGCGCACCTGCGCGTCGCCGACCGCGCCCGGCGCGACCAGCCCGCGCTGCGTGGTGCCGTTGAGCCCCGTCGCCTCGCAGAACATGCGGTACAGCGGCACGCTGGCATAGCCGAGCCCGGTCATGCAGCAGACGCCGATGCCGGCGAGGATCGCGGTGCGCACCGTACGGGTCAATGCGCGACCCCCGCCTTGATCTTCACGATGCTGATGGCGAACACCAGGATGACGAAGGCGCCGAGCAACAGGGCCATGACGACCGCGCGCGAACGCTGGCGGGCGCGGATCTGATCGTCGTCATTCTGCATCAGCCGACCCATCTGTCGACGACCAGCGCGCCGAAAAGAATGAAAAGATAGAGGATCGACCAGGCGAACAGCCGCTTTTCCGGCTTCATCGCATCGCCCGTGCCGGTGGTGCGCAGGCTGACCTGCAGCGCCAGCGCGGCGAAGACCAGGGTGGTCACGACGGCGACGCCGCCATAGATCGCCCCGGTCAGGCCGAGCGCCCAGGGCGCGATCGCCACCGCCGCCATCGGGATGGTGTAGAGCCCGATCTGCAGCCGGGTGGTGCGCTCGCCCGCCACGACGGGCATCATCGGCACGCCCGCAGCGGCGTAATCGGACTTCATGAACAGCGCGAGCGCCCAGAAATGCGGCGGGGTCCAGAGGAAGACGAGGGTGAACAGCAGCACCGGCAGGGTCGCGACGTCACCGGTCGCGGCGGCCCAGCCGATCAGCGGTGGAAAGGCGCCCGCGGCGCCGCCGATGACGATATTCTGCGGCGTCCGGCGTTTCAGCCAGACGGTATAGACCAGGACGTAGAACAGGATCGATACGGTCAGGATCGCGGCGGCGATCAGGTTCACCGCCAACCCCATCAGGATCACCGAAAAGGCCGCCAGCCCAACGCCGAAATGC
Source organism: Sphingomonas sp. BL-S-29 (assembly GCF_055521495.1). Taxonomy (NCBI): domain Bacteria; kingdom Pseudomonadati; phylum Pseudomonadota; class Alphaproteobacteria; order Sphingomonadales; family Sphingomonadaceae; genus Sphingomonas; species Sphingomonas sp. BL-S-29. Next base: position 935,546 of record NZ_CM145482.1, on the reverse strand, counting down.
AGCGCCGATTGCCGGTCCATGCGGCCGGCGGGAAGCGGCCGCCTGGCGGTGCGCTTCATCACCGCGTCGATATCGGCCTCATACCATTGATTGAGCGCGCCCGCCGCACCCGCGCCGAGCGCGATGCACAGGATCGCGGTGAACCCGAGCACCGGATCGATCCCGACCGGCGCCGCCAGCATCCCGCACAGGCCGGTGAAGACGACGAGCGTCATCACCCGCGGCTTTGTGAGCGCGAGGAAATCGCGCCAGTCGGCGGGAAGCAGGAGTGGCTGTGCGGTCGTCGTGTTCATCGTCATTTCAATGCGTAGCGGCGCCGGTCGAATCCGGCGCCGCTATCGGTTGGTGGTGCCGCCACAGGCGGCCCCGCGCGTCAGTCGATCCGCGGCAGCGTCTCGAACTGATGGTAGGGCGGTGGGCTCGACAGGGTCCATTCGAGCGTCGTCGCGCCGTCGCCCCAGGGATTGTCGCCTGCCTTTTTGCCCGCGAACAGAGACCAGATGATGTTGGCGAAGAACACCAGCATCGACAGCCCCATGATCATATAGCCGATCGAGGCCATGTGATTGAAATACTCATATTCCGGATTGTAGTCCGGAATACGCCGCGGCATGCCCTGCACGCCTAGGAAGTGCATCGGGAAGAACATGACGTTCACACCGATGAAGAACACCCAGAAGTGCAGCTGGCCGAGGAACTCGTTGTACATCCGGCCCGACATCTTCGGGAACCAGTAGTAGAAGCCGGCGAACAGGCTGAACACCGCGCCGAGCGACAGCACGTAATGGAAGTGCGCCACCACGTAATAGGTGTCCTGCATCACGTCGTCGACGCCGCCATTGGCGAGCACGACGCCGGTCACGCCACCCACGGTGAACATGAAGATAAAGCCGATCGCCCAGACCATGGGCGTCTTGAAGCTGAGCGAGCCGCCCCACATCGTCGCGATCCAGGAAAAGATCTTGATGCCGGTCGGGACCGCGATGACCATCGTCGCGGCGGTGAAGTACATCTTCACGTTCACGCTGAGGCCGGTGGTGAACATGTGGTGCGCCCACACGACGAAGCCGACCACGCCGATCGCGACCATGGCATAAGCCATGCCGAGATAGCCGAACACCGGCTTCTTCGAGAAGGTCGAGATGATGTGGCTGATCATGCCGAAGCCCGGCAGGATCATGATGTACACCTCGGGGTGACCGAAGAACCAGAACAGATGCTGGTACAGGATCGGGTCGCCGCCGCCGGCCGGATCGAAGAAGGTGGTGTGGAAGTTGCGGTCGGTCAGCAACATGGTGATCGCCGCGGCGAGGACCGGCAGCGAGAGCAGCAGCAGGAACGCCGTCACCAGCACCGACCAGACGAACAGCGGCATCTTGTGCAGGGTCATGCCCGGCGCGCGCATGTTGAAGATGGTGGTGATGAAGTTGATCGCGCCCAGGATCGAGCTGGCGCCCGCGAGATGGAGCGAGAGGATCGCCATGTCGACCGAAGGCCCGGGCTCACCATAAGTGGAAAGCGGCGCATAGACCGTCCAGCCGGTGCCCGCCCCGCCAAAGAAGGGCGAGGAGAAGAGCAGGATGAACGCCGGAACCAGCAGCCAGAAGCTGATATTGTTCATGCGCGGGAACGCCATGTCCGGCGCGCCGATCATCAGCGGCACGAACCAGTTGCCGAAGCCGCCGATCATGGCGGGCATGACCATGAAGAACACCATGATCAGGCCGTGCGCGGTGATCAGCACGTTCCAGAAGTGGAGCGATTCGTCGAGGCTCTGCGGGCTGCCATGGAACCAGCTGGCCCAGGCGCCGAGATACTGGATGCCCGGCGCAGCCAGTTCGAGGCGCATCAGGCCCGAAATGCCGCCGCCAACGATGCCCGCGACGATCGCGAAGATCAGGTAAAGGGTGCCGATGTCCTTGTGGTTCGTCGACATGAACCAGCGCGCGAAGAACGCCGGCTTGTGATCCGCATCGTGATGCGCATGATCGTCATGATGCGCGTCGAACGCGGACGGGTGAAGGGCGGTGTCGGTCATTGCTTACTGTCCAGCGTTGCCGGCGCCGGCGGGGTTCGCCGTGGCAGCCTGATTGGTCTCGGGAACGGCGGCGGTCGCATTCTCGACCGGCCCGGCGGTGTTGGCGGCGGCGTTGTCCGCCGGCGGCGCCAGTTCGGCGTCGGACGGCTTGGCGCCGCCCGGGGCCGGCATGGTGCCGCCCTTCGCCTTCACCCAGGCAGCGAACACCGCGGGCTTCACCGCCACGACGGTGATCGGCATGAAGCCATGGCGCGCGCCGCACAGCTCCGAGCACTGGCCGAAATAGACGCCTTCCTTCTCGATGGTGAAGCTCGTCTCGTTCAGGCGGCCGGGGACGGCGTCGAGCTTGATCCAGAAGGCCGGGATCGCCCAGCTATGGATCACGTCGTTCGCGGTCGTGATCAGGCGGATCGGCGTGTTGATCGGCAGCACGACGCGGTTGTCGGTCGCCAGCAGCTTCGGCCCGTCGGCGTCAGTGCGCGAACGCTCGCCCGGCTGGACCTGGTCCTTCTCCTTCAGCATGTTCGCGGTGATCTCGAACCCGCCATGATCCGGATATTGATAGCTCCAGTACCACTGGTTGCCGATCGCCTTGAGCGTGACGGCATTGGCCGGCGCCGGCTTGAACTGCGCCGCCAGCAGCCCGATCGAGGGCGCGGCGATCAGCGCGAGGATGATGACGGGGACGCCGGTCCAGATGATCTCGATAAAGGTGTTGTGCGAGGTCTTGGAGGGCACCGGGTTCGCGGAGCGGCGATAGCGGAACATCACCCACATCAGCAGGAACAGCACGAACAGCGAGATGACGACGATCACGGGGAACAGGATGGCGTCATGGAACCAGTGGGCGCGGCGGCCATTGGGGGTCACCTGATCCTGCAGCGTCCAGTGGCCGTTGACCGGCATGCCGACACCGAATTTCGGCTTCACGTCCGGACCGCCGTCGAGCGCCAGCATCGGATCGGTCGGCACAGCCGCCGCCGGCGCCGCGGTCGTCGGTGCAGCGCTGGTCGTCGCCGGAGCCGCCGTGGTGGTAGGCGTGGCCGCCTGTGGCGCCGGTGCCGCGGCGTGGCTGATACCCGCTATCGCGAGTCCTGCCGCCAGCACGATCGACTTCAACCCCTTACTGCGCATGCGTCTCGTCACCCCTGATTGCGCCTTTCCATCCACGGCGCGCGAGCGGGAATACGCTCGTTGCGATGGGCCTATACGCGGGAGGTGCTGGTGTCTCAAGCGTGTCGGGTCGTTTTTTGACACACCATGGGTTGTGGGCGTTGCACGGCCCTTATGGGGCTCCTATCAACCGCTCGCTTTCACGAAAGACCGTGTTGATGACCGACGACGAGATCCTGGCCGAGTTCCGTGCCGCCGACGCCCTGCTGGAAGGGCATTTCATCCTGTCCTCGGGGCTGCGCTCCTCACGTTATCTGCAATGCGCGCGCGTGCTGATGGATCCCGCGCGCGGCGCGCGCCTGGCCACCGAGCTGGCGACGCGCATCCCCACCGCGATCCGCTCGCGCATCGACGTGGTGGTGTCGCCCGCGATGGGCGGGGTGATCGCCGGGCACGAAATGGCGCGGGCGCTGGGGGTCGAGGCGATGTTCCTCGAACGGCCCGAGGGCGTGTTCGAGCTGCGCCGCGGTTTCCGCCTGACGCCGGGTGCGAAAGTGCTGATGATGGAGGATGTCGTCACCACCGGTCTCTCATCCCGTGAGGCGATCGCGGCGATCGGGCGCGCCGGGGGCGAGACGATCGCGGCGGCGGCGCTGGTCGACCGGTCGGGCGGGACCGCCGATCTGGGCGTGCCCTTCTTCCCGCTGATTCGGGTCGACGTGCCGACCTATAATGCCGAATCGCTGCCGCCCGAGCTGGCGGCCTTGCCCGCGATCAAGCCGGGCAGCCGGGCAGCGGCATGAGCGATTTCCTGCGGCTCGGCGTCAATATCGACCATGTCGCGACCGTCCGCAACGCACGCGGCGCGGGCTATCCCGATCCGGTCCGTGCGGCGATCGTCGCGGCCAAGGCAGGCGCCGACGGCATCACCGCGCATCTGCGCGAGGACCGGCGTCATATCACCGACGACGATATCGCGCGGCTGTCCGAACAGCTGACCATCCCCCTCAACCTCGAAATGGCGGCGACCGACGAGATGCTCGCGATCGCGCTGCGCCACCGCCCGCATGCCGCCTGCATCGTTCCCGAGAAACGCGAGGAGCGCACCACCGAGGGCGGGCTGGACGCGGCGGGGCAGCATAACCAGCTCGCGTCGCTGGTCAGCGAACTGGGCGCGGCGAAGATCCGCGTCTCGCTGTTCATCGAGCCCGACGCGCGCCAGATCGAGGCCGCGCTGCGCCTCGGCGCGCCAGTGGTCGAGCTGCATACCGGCCGCTATGCCGAGCTGGAGGGCGAGGCGCAGGCGGAGGAGCTGCGCCGGCTTACCGACGCGGCCGCGCTCGCCGCGAAGAACGGCATCGAAGTGCATGCCGGGCACGGCCTGACCTATGACAATGTCGCGCCGATCGCCGCGATCCGGCAGGTGCGCGAGCTGAATATCGGCCATTTCCTGGTGGGCGAAGCGATGTTCGTCGGGCTGGGCGCGGCAGTGCGCACGATGCGCGCCGCGATGGATTCGGCGCGGTGAGGGGGCGACGCGCCTTCTCCCCTCCCGCTTGCGGGAGGGGTCGGGGGAGGGCCTGTTCCGATGGCGACCCCCTTGACGACATGCCCTACCCTAACCCCTCCCGCAAGCGGGAGGGGAATTGAAGTGATCATCGGCCTCGGCTCGGACCTCTGCAATATCGAGCGAATCCAGGCGTCGCTCGATCGATTCGGCGCGCGGTTCGAGCAGCGCGTCTTCACCGAGATCGAGCGTGCCAAGGCCGACCGCCGTCCCTTCACCAAGGCCGGCACCCTGGCCAAGCGCTTCGCCGCGAAGGAGGCTTTCTCCAAGGCGGTGGGCACCGGTTTCAAGCGCGGCGTGTTCATGAAGGATATCGGCGTGATCAACGCGCCCTCGGGCGCGCCCACGCTGGCGCTGACCGGCGGCGCCCGGGCGAGGCTTGACGCGCTGACCCCCGCAGGCCACGTCGCCCATGTGCATCTGACGCTGACGGACGACCATCCCTGGGCGCAGGCCTTTGTGGTGATCGAAGCGATCAGGACCGAGTAGGACGATACATGAGTGAGGAGTTGGCGTTGCAGGGAGTGCCCGATCAGGAGGCCGCACCCGCGCCGGATACCGTGGAGAAGCGCCCGACCACTGACTGGTGGGGCGAAGTGAAGGGCATATTGTGGCTGATCCTGGCGGTGCTGGGCTTCCACAGCTTCATCGCCAAGCCCTTTTACATCCCGTCGGAATCGATGCTGCCCGGGCTTCAGGTCGGCGATCAGCTGATCGTGACCAAATATGCCTATGGCTGGTCCTTCGTCTCGCCGACCATTCCCAATCCCGTGGCGATGTTCCGCAGCCTGGTGCTGCACCAGGAAGTCGAGAGCTGGGGCGTGCAGCTGCCCTTCATCCATGGCCGCCTGTTCGGGAAGATGCCCGAGCGCGGCGACGTCGTCATCGTCACCCCGCCGACCCGCAACACCGATTATATCAAGCGGCTGATCGGCCTGCCGGGCGACCGGCTGCAGGTGATCGACGGCACCGTGTTCATCAACGGCGTGGCGGTGAAGCGCGGGACCCCGCACGATTCGCTGATCCCGGTCGACAAGAAGACGGTGTGCGATCCCGAGCAATATCCCGGCGCGCTCGAAACCGGCACGGACGGCAGGCAATATTGCCGCCTGACGCTGGTCACCGAGACCCTGCCCAATGGCCGCCATTACGACACGGTCGAGAGCGGCCCGAGCGACGGCGACAATTACGGCCCGATCACGATCCGCCCGGACCATGTGTTCCTGATGGGCGACAATCGCGACCATAGCGCCGACAGCCGCTTCGCCATTGCCGCGATGGGCCTGGGCGGCGACGTGCCCTGGGAGAATCTGGGCGGGCGCGCCGAATTCATCACCTTCTCGAAGAGCGGCAATGGCAGCTGGAACCCCTTCACCTGGGGCCAGAGCTTCCGGCCGGGCCGCGCGGGCACCTCGCTTCACGCGGCGCGGGACAATCCGAAGGAATGACGATGGAGCAGGCGTCGGCCCCGATCGATCCCGAACCCGGCCCGAACGAGCTGCGCGATCCCTTTGTCCGCAAGGAGCTGAAGCGCGCCACGGTATGGCTGGGCCTGGCCGCGGCGATGGCGCTGGTGGTGCTGCTGATCCAGCCCTTGCTGATCATCTTCGCGGGGCTGGTATTCGCCGCGATGCTCGATGGCGGCGTGCGGCTGCTCGGGCGGATCCTGCCGATCGGACGCGGGCTGCGGCTGATGATCGTGATGGTCTGCGCCGTGGCCTTCATCCTCGGCGTCTTCTACATGACCGGCGTCCAGGTCGCGGCACAGGCCGAGCAGCTGCGCGTGACCCTGGAGGTGCAGGCGAACCGCCTGATCGACTGGGCATCGGCCAGCGGATTGATGCCGCGCCGGGCCGACCTGAACGGGCTGGCCCAGCAGGCGATGGGCTCGTTCGGCAAGCTCACGTCCTGGGTCGGCACCGCGGTCGGCGCGCTGACCAGCCTGTTCATGGTGGTGGTGATCGGCCTGTTCGTGGCGATGGAGCCGCGCATCTATGATCGCGGGCTGCAATGGATGGTGCCGTCCGACGTGCGCGCCGAATTCGCCATTACGATCGAGCGCATGGCCGCGACGATGCGCCGGCTGCTTGCCGGGCGCCTGGCCGGCATGTTGTTCGAGGGCGTGCTGACCTGGCTCTGCCTGTGGGCGGTCGGCGTGCCGATGGCCCTGCTGCTCGGCATCCTGACCGGCATGCTTGCCTTCATCCCCAATATCGGCGCCTTCACCAGCGGCGTGCTGATGGTCGCGGTCGGCTTCAGCGCCGGGGTCGATACCGGGCTATGGGCGATCGCGGTCTATTTCGGCGTCCAGACTTTCGACGGCTATGTCGTGATCCCGATGGTGGCGCGGCGGACCGTCGACCTGCCCCCGGCGCTGACCCTGTCGTCGCAGATCCTGGCCAGCACCCTGTTCGGCGTGCTCGGGCTTGCGCTGGCCGACCCTATCGTCGCGATGATCAAGGTCGCGCTCGAGCGCAATTCGGAACGCGCCATCGCGGAGGATTCGGGCGGCACATGATCAAGCTCTATGATTATTGGCGTTCCTCGGCAGCGTACCGCGTGCGCATCGCGCTCAACCTGAAGCGCGTGCCCTATCAGAGCCAGGATATCGCGCTGCTCGAGGGCGTGCACCGCGCGCCGGAGAATCTCGCGCGTAACCCGCAGGGTTTCGTGCCGACGCTCGAGGTGGACGGCGTGCCGATTACGCAGAGCCTCGCTATCATCGATTATCTCGACGCGCTCTACCCTGATCCGCCGATGGTGCCGCACGATCCCCTTGCCCGCGCGCGCGTGCTCGCCCAGGCGCTGGTGATCGCGGCGGACATCCACCCGGTGAACAATCTGCGCATCCTGAAGCGGCTGGAGAGCCAGTTCGGTGCCGACAAGGCGGCGAAGGACGATTGGTATCGCCACTGGATCGTGGAAGGTTTCACGGCCCTGGAGAAACTCGCCGAGACGGGTGACGGGCCGTTGCTGGGCGGCGACGCGCCCAATCTCGCCGATGTCTGCCTGGTGCCGCAGATGTTCAATGCGCGCCGCCTGGAGGTGACGCTCGACGCGTTTCCGCGGCTGGTGGCGGCGGACGCAGCGGCCAATGCGATCGCCGAGATCGCGGCCGCGCATCCCGACAGGGTCAGGCCCGCCGCCTGACGTCCGCCACGACCGAATCGAACAGGTCGAGATAGGCTTGCCCCGAATCGACGCCCGGTTCGGGCGTCGGCGCGGGACGGGCGCGACCCGGCGCGAGCCAGTGATCCAGCGCCGCGACGAGCGCCTGGTCGTCGCCGGGCGGCACGACGCTGCCCAGGGTCGGGTCGCTCACGATCTCGCGCACGGCGACGCTCGATTCAGTGGAGATGACGGGCGTGCCCTCGGCCAGCGCCTCGCGCAGCACGCCCGGCACGCCCTCGAAATCGGACGTCAGCACCACCGCGGCCGCGCGGGCCAGCGCTGAGCGTGGCTCGGTGACATAGCCCGGCAGGTGAACGCGGCGCCGCAGCCCGAGCGCGGCGATCTGGGCTTCGAGCGCGGACCGTTCGGCGCCCTCGCCCAGGATCACCAGATGTACGTCGTCGGAGGCAAGCCGGGGCAGCGCCGCGATCATCCGGTCCCAGCGCTTCTGCGGCGCGAGCCGGCCCACGCCGAGCAGGAAACGGCCAGCCGGCAGCCATGAAGGTAGCTCCCCGGACGATCCCGGTGCCGGCGGATTGGCGATGACGCTGACGCGGTCGGGCACGATCCCCATCGCCGCGATCGCCTCTTCGCGCATCGCCGGCGTCATCGCGACGACATGGTCGATGAAGCGCGGATGGAGGCGCAGCCAAAGGGGATAGCCGAATGAGACGAGCGCGCCCTGATCGGTCCGGTCGAGCCGGTTCGATACCTTGGCGACGATCGGCGGGCAGCGCCGGCCCAGCCGCGCGCGCAGGAGGAGCGCGATGCCGGTATAATGATTGCCGGGGCAGAAGATCAGATCGGGCGTCACGCTCCGGGCGATTCCGGCGACCGCACGCAGGCCGATATGGGACGGATCGCCCAGGATCCGGACATCCACATTGGCGGGCAGTTCCGCCGCGAGGGGCCCGCTTGCCTCGCCGATCACCAGCGTCACGCGACGCCCCAGATCGCCCCAGCTGCGGGCGAGTCGCAACAGCACCCGTTCCACCCCGCCGCCGTTCAGCGTCTGCGCATAGGCCAGAATGCTGGCCGCTTCGGGCGAGGGTTTCAGCATCGGAAAGAACACCATAAGCCCTTATTGCGGCGAAAATTTCGCAGCGCAGCACAATACGGACATTATTTTGGTGCAGGTTGAAAATTGCCCTGGACACGCAATTTAACTAGGGCGCGCCTACCCGGTCGAGACCGGAAACAGAAAAAAACGGGTCTAATGTGGACGGACTGGGATCTAAAATTCCTATGATGGACAATGCCAAAGCGCCGCTGGTGACGGTCCCCGACCTCGCCGGGCTGGAGCCCGTGCAGACGCTGAAGCGGCGTTGGCCGATGGTGATCGGGGCGATCGTGACGATCGCAATGATCGCCGGGCTGGGCCGCGAGCTGTTCGGATCGGGGCTCGCGGGCCTGAGCCGCGCCGTGCCGCACAATCCGCTCTTCTACGTCGCCTTCGCGCTGCTCTATCTCGCGCCCCCGGTGGGCGACTATATCATTTTCAGGCGGCTATGGCGCATCCCGCTGTCGGGCCTGACCGCGCTGTTGAAGAAGCGGATCGCGAACGACGTGGTGCTCGGCTATTCGGGCGAAGCCTATTTCTACGCCTGGGCGCGGCAGCGCGCGCAGATGGTGGCGGCACCGTTCGGCGCAGTGAAGGACGTTTCCATCCTGTCCGCCATCGCCGGCAATGCCGTCACGCTGGCGATGATCGCGCTCGCGCTGCCGCTTGGCGCGGGCCTGCTCACCCCGCTTCAGCTCCACACGGTCGAAACCTCGGCAGCGATCACCTTCGCCATGTCGCTGCCCTTCCTGATCTTCTCGAAGCGGGTCTTTTCGCTGCCGCGGGGGACCCTGTGGTGGATCTTCATGGTCCATTGCATCCGCCTGATCTCGGGATCGATCTTCCTCGCCTTCGCCTGGCATTACGCGCTGCCTACCGTCTCCATCGGCATGTGGCTGATCCTCGGCGCGGCGCGGCTGCTGGTCTCGCGCCTCCCATTAGTGCCGAACAAGGACCTTCTTTTCGCCAATTTCGCGATCCTATTGATCGGGCAGGATGCAGAGCTTTCGGAATTGATGGCGATGACCGCGGCCCTCGTATTGCTCGTGCACATCGCCCTGATCGCTTCCTTCAGCCTGCATGGTTTGCTGAGGACGAAGAATGTCGTTGCATAAATTTATCGCGGGCATCGCCCTGAGCGGTGCGATGCTGATCCCCCTGACGGTCGAGGCCCAGGCCGGTGTGCTCGGTCCGGACAGCCCTGCCTGCATCAATGGCAACGGCCCGGCAATCCGGGTCAATGTCAGCGGGCTGAAGGATCGTGTCGGCGAACTGAAGCTGGAGTTGTATCCGGCGACCGACGCGGATTTCCTGAAGGACGACCGTGACCTGTTGAAGGAAGGCAAGTTCTTCCGCCGGGTGCGCGTGCCGACACCGCAGGCGGGCGCCGTGATCATGTGCATCAAGGCGCCGGCGCCGGGCCAATATGCGCTGCTGTTCACCCATAATCGGGATGGAAAGAACAAGTTCGATTTCTGGAGCGACGGCGCCGGCTTCCCCAGCAACGTGAAGCTGGGGCGCACGCGCCCCAAGCTTAACATGGCGACGATCAATGTCGGCTCCGGCGTGACCACCACCGATATCCAGGCGCAATATCTGCGCGGCCTTGGCGGCTTCGGGCCGATCAAGCCGAAGGACTGAGGGTCGCCATGCGAATCGTCGACGTCAACGAGTTCTACTCGCCGACTGGCGGCGGGGTGCGGACCTATATCGACCGCAAGATGGGAATCATGTCCGAACTTGGGCATGAACTGATCGTGATCGCCCCGGGCCGCCAGGACGAGGTCGAGGAGCGTCCGGGCGGCGGTAAGATCATTTACGTCAAGGCCTCGCGCCTGATCTTCGACAAGAATTACGGCCTGTTCTGGGATGCGGCGCCGGTCACCAAGCTGCTCGACGAGTTGAAGCCCGACCTGGTCGAGGCATCGTCGCCGTGGCGCCCCGCCTGGATCGTCGGGCAATGGCAAGGGGACGCCGCCAAGGTGTTCTTCATGCACAACGACAATGTCGCTGCCTACGCGATGCGCTGGTTCGAGGGGCTGGCCGCGCCTGACCGGATCGAACGCGCCTTTGCCTGGTACAGCCGCTATATGAGCCGCTTCCTCGACAATTACGACGCGGTGGTGACCAACGGCCCGGCGCTGGAAAAGCGGCTGAAGGCACGCGGCGTGCGGATCGACGCGGCCATGCCGCTCGGCATCGAGCGCGGCCATTTCTCGCCGGCGCTGCGCGACGAGACGCTGCGGGCGGCGCTGCTCGCGCAATGCGGCCTGCCGCCCGAGGGCCATTTGCTGCTCGGTCTCGGCCGGCACCATCCGGAGAAGCGCTGGCGGCTGGTGATCGACGCGGCCGAGCGTGCCGGCGCCGACCTGCCGGTCGGGCTGATCCTGCTCGGCGCGGGCATCGAGAGCCGGGCAATCGAGAAAAGGATCGCAGGATCGCCGCATATCCGCATGTTCCGACCGGTCTATGACCGCGAGCGACTCGCCCGGATCGTGGCGAGCTGCGACGCGCTGATCCATGGATCGGAGGCCGAGCCGTTCGGGCTGGTCGCCTCGGAAGCGATGGCCGCCGGGCTGCCGCTGATCGCGCCCGACACCGGCGGCTGCGCGGAGATCGCCGATCCGCTCTGCTCCGAGCTCTATACCGCCCGCGATGCGCAGTCCGCCGCGCTGGCGATCCATCGCCTGTTCGAGCGCGATCCCGCCATGCTGCGACGCGCCGCGAAGGTCGCCGCCGGCAAGGTGCGCAGCGATCGCGAGCATACGGTCGAGCTGATGGCCTATTATGCCGAGCTGGTCGCGGCGCGGCGCGAAGGCCGCCAGAGCGGCACCGCCGCCTAGAGTCGCTCGAAGATCTGGATCGTCTGGTTACCGAGCGGCCTGGCCGCCCGCAGGCGATAAGCCTTTTGCACCTCCTCCATCACCAGCGCGCGCGTGTCGGCACGTTCGCCGCGATAGGCGGGCCGCAGGACGATGATGGCTGGCTTCATCGCCAGGATGCGCACGATCTCGGCGCGCTGATCCACCCCGATCGCCCCGGTTTCGCGCACGCGCCCGAGATGGCTCGGGAAAAGATAGCGAGTCAGCGCGCAGCGGCCCGTCGCCGGGTAGAGCGCGGCGTCGCCCGAATAGACATAGAGGCAACCCGGAGCGTGGCCGATCGCATCGACGATCGCGTGGAACTGCGCCGGCGTGCCGCGCGTGTACCGTGTGGTGATCAGCGTCGCCTGGCCTCCGACCAGGGCGATCAGCAGCACCGGCAGCGCGGCGCGCCGCCCGGTGACGTGATCGCCAAAAAAACCCGCGGCACAGACGGCCAGCGGCGGCATCAGCGGCAAGGCATAATGGTTGAACCAGGACCCGAAGACGAGCAGGCCGAACGCCGCCGAACTTGCCCAGGCGAATAGCCAGAGGCGGACCGCGCGCGTTTCCGGCGACGTTACGCCGCCCGACCGGACGGCAAGGATCGCCGCGGCGATCAGGGGTGAAGTAATCAGCAGGATCTGGGCAAGATTCCCGATCTGTTCGAGCACCGGATCGGGCCGGCGACCGAGGATCGACGTGACGTTGGCGAAGAACCACGCGTCGCTTGCGCCGATCGCGGCAAAGGCCAGCCAGGACAGCAGGGTCGGCAGCAGCGCCATCACGACCAGCCCTGCGCCATAGGGCAGGATCGTCCAGCGCTGCCCGGCCCGCCATGCGCACCACAACAGCCACAGGCCGAAGAACATGCCTTCGAACACCACTGAATATTTGACCTGGAGCGCGAGCCCGACCAGCGCCATCGCCGCGACGCCGCGCAGGCGGGGCGAGCTTTCCACTGGACGGGGGGCAATCAGCGCGGCGGCCGCGATGATCAGCAGATTGTAGAAGATCGGGGACTGGCCGCCCTGTCCGTCGACGAAATCGACCCACAGGACATAAGCGAGCGCACCGGCCAGCGCACCCCTGTGCCAGCCGGCGCGATCGGCCAGGCGCGCGATCAGCAGGGCGGTCGCGACCAGGCTGGCCAGCGCCATCGCCTGATAGGCCCAGGTACCGAGCGGCATGCCGAGCGCCGCCGCCGGCAGATAGATCAGGAACAGCCCGATCGGTTTCCTGTCCCACACATCGACATAAGGCAGGGCACCGTGAGTCCAGGCCTGGGCCGCGACGAAATAGAATTCCTCGTCGACATGGATGATCGGATTGCCGAAGGTGATCGCGCGGGCGAGGATCGCGACCAGCAGGATGATCGGCCATCGCCGGCCGGGCGCCATCGGCGTCGTCAGCCGGTCGGCGGCCAGAGTGAAAAGTCGCAACATCGTTCCCGGCCCTTAGAAGCGATGCCGCCGGCTGTCACGGAGCCGCCATCAAGCAAGGGCAAGGGCGAGGTTCAGGTAGAAGGAAACGACCATGTACCACCGGATCGATCGCCGCTCGTTCATGCTGACCGGTTCGCTGGGGCTTGGCGCCTTCGCCATTCCCGGCTTCGCCCAGGTGCCGAGCGTCGCCGGGGGACGCGGCTTCACCCATTCGGTCGCCAGCGGCGAGCCGATGGCCGATTCGATCCTGCTGTGGACGCGCTATGTCCCCGCCCATGGCGACGCGGTCGAGCTGAAGGTCGAGCTCTCCGAAACCGCCGATTTCGCGAAGATCGTCGCGGGCGGCGTGCAGATCACGGGGCCCTGGCGCGACCATACGGCGAAGATCACCGTGGGCGGGCTGGCATCGGGCCGTGCCTATCATTTCCGCTTCATCGCGCCCGATGGCAGCGTCTCGCCCACCGGCCGGACCAAGACCCTGCCCGAGGGCGCCGTCGGGAGCTTCCGCGCGGCGATCTTCTCCTGCTCCAACCTGCCCTTCGGCTATTTCAACGCCTATGCCCATGCCGCGGCACGGAACGACATCGATCTCGCGGTGCATCTCGGCGACTATCTATACGAATATCCGGTCGGCACCTATCCCACGGCGAAGGAGACTGTCCCTGGCCGCCGGATCGAGCCCGTGACCGAGATGATCCATCTCGCCGATTACCGGCTGCGCTACGCCAGCTACCGCGCCGATCCGGACCTGCAAAAGCTGCACAGCCTCGTCCCGATGATCGTGCAATGGGACGACCATGAATCCGCCAACGACAGCTGGGAGGGCGGCGCGGAGAATCACCAGGCCGACGAGGGCGACTGGAACGCCCGGCGCGCCGCCTCGATCCAGGTGTTTCGCGAATGGATGCCGGTCTCCGACGAGCCGTGGAAGGCCTATGACATCGGCACGCTCGCGACTCTGTTCCGTACCGAGACCCGGCTGCTCGCGCGGACCGAGCAGCCCGATATTGGCCCGCTGTTCAAACAGGCCGATCCGATGGCCGCACTGAAGGCATTTCGTGACGGCGCCTGGCAGGACGCCGCCGCGACCATGATGGGATCACAGCAGGAGGACTGGCTCGCCCATGCGATGCGCGCCTCGGTCCGCGCCGGGCAGCGCTGGCAGGTGGTCGGCTTCGGCACGATCATGGGCGAAACGGTGATGCCGCTCGCCGCTGGCGGCTGGCTGGCGCCGGATGCGAGCGCCGGGGCCCGTGCCTATGTCGCTGCCGGCATCGCCGCAGCGAAAGCCGGCCTGCCGTTCAACTTCGATAATTGGGGTGGCTATCCCGCGGCACGCCGCCGGTTCCTGGCATCGTCGCAAGCGCTGGGGGCAAACCTCGTCGTCATCTCGGGCGACAGCCATAATGCCTGGGCGTATGATCTGGCGCGGGACGGCAAGCCCGCCGGCGTCGAGTTCGCTGGCCATGCCGTGACGTCGCCGGGTTACGAAGCCGGGTTGGGCGTCGATCCGAAAATTCTCGCGGCGGCGCTGGTCGAGGCCAATCCCGAGCTGAAATGGTGCGACACCAGCCGGCGCGGCTATATGGCGATGACGATCACGCCCGACCGGGTGACCAACGACTGGATCATGGTCGACACGATCAGGACGCCGTCGGCCAAAGGCAGCATCGGCCACAGCGCGAGCATCGCCCGCGGCCGCAACATGATGGCCTGACCCGCGGCTTGACTCGCCCCTCGATTTGCCGTGCTGGCGGATCGAGGGGAGCGGATAGCTGACGGGTACGGAGCAGATTTCGACCTACCGGCGCGAGATCGACGGGCTGCGGGCGATCGCGGTGCTGGCGGTGGTGCTGTTCCATGCGCGCATCCGCGGCTTCCCCGGCGGGTTCGTCGGGGTCGATATCTTCCTCGTCATCTCGGGCTATCTCATCACGCAGCTGATCCTGCGCGAAAGTGCGGGCGGCACCTTCACCCTGATCGGGTTCTACGAACGGCGGGTGCGACGTATCCTGCCGGCGCTCCTCGCGATGCTCATGGCCTCGGGGCTGGCGGGCTGGATCCTGCTGCCGGCGGATTTCCGCGACTTCGGCCAGAGCCTGGCAGCGATCGCGCTGTTCGGATCGAACCTGCTGTTCTGGGGGTGGCAAGGCTATTTCAGCCTGACCACCGAAGCGACGCCGCTGCTCCATACCTGGTCGCTGGCGGTGGAGGAGCAATTCTACATCCTGTTCCCGGCACTGCTCCTGCTGGTGCGGCGCCAGGCCTTTGCGCTGCGCAGCGCGCTGCTCGCGGGCGGGCTGCTCGCGGGCGGGCTGGTTTCCTTCGCCTATGGCGTCTGGGCAGTGCAGGCCGATCCCGGTGCGGCCTTTTATTCGCCGCTGTCGCGCGCCTGGGAGTTCATCGCCGGCGCACTGCTCGCCGCCGGGCTGTTGCCCGCGCCGCGCCGGCGATGGCTGGGCGACATGATCGCGCTGCTCGGCCTGGTCGCGATCGGCCATGCGATCTGGACCTTGTCCGAACGATCCGCCTTTCCGGGCGTAAACGCGGTCGAGCCGGTACTGGCCGCCGCCGCGATCCTCCACGGCACCCAGGCGCAGGGCTCGCGCGTGGCGCGGGTGCTGGGCGCCAGGCCGCTCGTCGCGATCGGGCTGATCTCCTATTCGCTCTATCTCTGGCACTGGCCGTTGATCGTGTTCGGCAATTATTATCTGCTCGGGCCGTACCGCTTTGTCCGGCTGGCGATGGTGCTGCTGGCCTTTCCCCTGGCCTGGCTGTCCTGGCGCTATATCGAGCTGCCCTTTCGCAAGCCCCGGCTGCTGCTGTCGCGGCGCACGCTGTTCCTGAGCGCGCTCGGCGCGAGCGGCTTGCTCGCGCTCTATGGTGCCGGCATCTATTTTCTGAACGGCTTGCCATGGCGCTTCGATGCAGCGGTTCAGCGGCTGAACGAGCGCGGGCCGGAGCCCGACTATGGATGTGCGGGCCAGCCGGTCGATACGATCCGCAACGAGACGCGCTGCCGCATCGGCGGTGCGGTAAGACGCCCCAGCTTCATCTTGTGGGGCGATTCCCATGCGGCCGTCTACCTGCCCGCACTCGACATGCTCGCCCGCCGCCATCGCGTGGCGGGATACGACCTCACCTCGCTCGGCTGCCCGCCGCTGTTGCCGGTCCGGGCGAACGAGGAAAAGGCGAACCAGTGGATGTTCAGCCCGACAAAGAAACGCGACTGCATCGCGCGCAACGCGGCGGTGATGCGCTTCCTCGCCGAGGAGCGGCCGCGGATGGTGCTGCTGGCGGCGCACTGGAGCGTCTATGGCGGCGGCCTGCACCCCGATCCGGAAGAGCCGGGCGGCGACGCGCATGCCTTCGAGCAGGGCATACGGCAATTGCGCGCGCTCGGCATTGCGGTGCAGGTGGTGCAGGACGTACCCGACGCGCCGCTCGCGGAACCCCGGCGCCTGGCCAAGGCACAGCTGCTGGGGGTGATGCACCGGATCGAACCGTCCCGCACGGAGCATCTGCGCCGCGATGCCGCCTTCCGCACCATTGCATCGGATCTCGAACGGCGCGGGCTGATCGGCGTGATCGATCCGTCCCGCCTGTTGTGCGGCCCGCGGACGTGCAGGATCACCGATGCGGGCTACCCGCTCTATTTCGACGGCAATCATCTGAGCGAGCGCGGCGCGCTCTTCGTCGCGCCGGCGTTCGAGCCCATATTGCGGAGCCTCGCACCGCCCTCGGGCGATCAGGCGGTCATTCCCGCATCGCCTCGAACGTCACGCGATTGATCGGCTCGAGCAGATAGCCGAACAGGGTCCGCTCGCCCGTGCGGACCAGCACCGATGCCGGCAGGCCCGGCTTGACCAGTGACGCGGGCACATGCGCCGACGGGGTGATCTCGACGATCATGGTGAAATAGCGCTCGCCGGTGCGCTGATCGGTCAGCGCGTCCGCCGACACCGTGCGCACCACGCCTTCGACCACCGGCGCCGTGCGCGACCCGCCCGCCTCGAGCCGCACGAATGACGGCTGCCCGGGCCGGACGTCATCGGCATGCGCCGGGGTCAGCTGCGCCTCGACCACCATCCGGGGCGATGACGGCACGATATCGAGCAGCGGTTCGCCCGGGCGCACGACGCCGCCGATGGTCGTCACCGCCAGGCCGACCACCGTGCCGTCCACCGGCGCGACGATCCGCTTGCGCGCCAGCACCTCGCGCGCGTTGGAGAGCTTCTCGGTCACCTCGACCAGCTCGGACTGGACCGATCGCAGCGCCTCGGCGGCGGTCACCCCGCCCTCGCGCCCGACCTGGCGTCGCGCGATGCGCGCTTCGGCGATCTGGGCGCGGGCACGTTCCGCCTGCGCGTTCATCGAGCGCTGTTCCCCGCGCAACTGCGCCGCGGCACGCTGAAGCGCGAGCAGCCTGGGGCGGGTCGCATAACCCTTTTCGACCAGCGCGCTGGTGTCGCGAATCTCGCGTTCGAGCAGCGCGAGCTGCTCGCCACCGGCGGTCGACTGCGCGGCCGAGCTATGCACGTCCTGGCCGAACTGGACGAGCTTCTGGTCGATCTCCGTCTCCTGCCCGCCGCGGCCGGCCTTGCGCGCGGCGAAGGCAGCGCGCTGCGTCGCGATCGCCGCCTGCACCGAGGGCGAGGAGGAGCGGGCGAGGAGATCGGGCGGAAAGGCGATGCTGTCGCGCCCGGCCAGTTCCGCCTCGCGTGCCGCCTGTTCGGCCCGCAGCGAATCGGCGCGCGCCTGGAGCACCTGCACCTGCAGCCCGGCATCGCCGTCATTGAGCTGGATCAGCAGCTGGCCGGCCCTGACGCGCGTGCCGTCGCGCACCGCGATATAGTGGACGATGCCGCCGTCGAGATGCTGCACGGTCTTGCGTTTGCTTTCGACCGCGACCCGCCCCTGCGCCACGACGCCGCTCATGATCGGCACCAGCGTACCCCACAGGACGATCACCGTGACGACCACCCCCAGCCCTATCGCCAGCCGCCGGATCACCGGCGCGATCGGCCGCGTGAGGGCGTTGGCGAGCGCCTCGCGCTCCTCGGCGGTGCGCGGCACCGGGGTCATCGCGTTCATGCACGCGCTCCCACACCGACATTGGGCAAGAGCTGGGGCAGCAACTCGCTGGCCGCACCGAACCGGGCGATCGCACCAGCCTTGAGCACCAGGATCTTGTCCAGGCCGTGCACCAGCGCCGGGCGATGCGCGATCACCGCCAGCGTCGCGCCGCGCCGGCGCACTTCGGCGATCGCTGCCTTGAGCGCTGCCTCGCCCTCGCCATCCAGCCCGGTCTCCGGCTCGTCGAGGACGACCAGCATCGGATCGCCGTAGAGCGCACGCGCCAGGCCGATGCGCTGGCGCTGGCCGCCGGACAGGCCGAAACCCGCCGCCGCGACCGGCGTGTCATAGCCCTTGGGCAGGCCCAGGATCATGTCGTGTGCGTTCGCCGCCCGCGCCGCCGCGACGATCGCCTGGTCGTCGCGCTCGGTCAGGCGCCCGATATTGTCCGCGACGGTGCCCGGCAGCAGCGTCACATTCTGCGGCAGATAACCGATATGGCGTCCGAGATCCTCGGGATCATATTGGCTGATATCGGCCCCGTCGATCCGCACCGACCCGCGGCTGGCCGGCCAGGCGCCGACCATCAGTCGGGCAAGCGTCGACTTGCCCGAACCGGAGGGGCCGATGATGCCGACCGATTCGCCGGCCGCGAGCGCGAAGGAGACGCCCTTGAGGATCGGCACCGTGCCGGCCGGCGCGGTCGCGATCACATTCTCGAACGTCACCACGCCCGTCGGCGCCGGCAGCCTCAGCGTGACCGGCGGGGCCGACTGGTCGCCCAGCGCGGTCAGGCGGGCCCAGGCGCTGCGCACCGTGAACACCTGGCGCCACGAGGCGAGGATCTGGTCGACCGGGCCCAGCGCCCTGGAGAAGACGATCGAACAGGCAATGATCGAGCCCATGCTGACCGAACCCTGGACCGCGAGCCAGGTCGCGAGGCCGAGGATCAGCGTCTGGCTGGCCGAACGGATGCCCCGCACCACCGAGGCGACCCCGCTGGTCGAGACGGTCGCGGTGATCTGCGCGGTCAGCGCCAGCCGGTTGAGCTCGGCCGCGCGCCCCTCGGCGCGACCGGCATAGCCCATCGCAGTCGCGCTTTCGGCCGAATCGAGATGCGCCTCGAGCGCGTCGCTCGCCTGGCGCTGGCGCGTCACCATCTCGTCGGCGGTGCGGGCCATGGCACGACGGCTGAACCAGGCGGCGATCATCAGCGCCGCCGCGCAGGCCAGGCTGAGCAGGCCGATCGTGACATGGACGATGAACAGCACGATCACGAACAGCGGCACGAACAGCAGGTCGATCAGCGCCGCCGGGATCGGCCCGGTGACGAAACCACGAACCTGCTCCAGATCCTCGAACGCCCGCGCCCGGCGCCCCGGCGCTCCGGCCAGCGCGGCCTTGCGCGACACCGCCAGCACATCGGCCTCCATCTCGGCATAGAGCGCGGCGCCGGCCCGCGCGAACACCAGCCCGCGCAGCATCTCGAACAGGGCGGTCAGCCCCACCGCGACCAGCGTAATGCCGGTGATCGCGATCAGCGTGACGCCGCTGCGCGACGGGATCACCCGGTCGTAGAGCTGAGTCAAATAGAGCGGCGACACCAGGGTCAGAAGATTGATCGCGAGACTCGCGCCCAGCGCGGTCGTCAGCGGTCGCCTAATATAGGGCAAGTCGAGAAAACGCTTCATGATGCCCTGTTGCGACTGAGAAGGTGTCGAGATGCCGGATATATCAGCGAAATCCGCGCCGTTGGCGAGTCGCTACGGACGGTCTGCCGCGAAATTGGAAAGAACGGGGAATAAAGAGCCGAACTTCGCGGTCATCTCACCAACACAAGACGCCGGCGGCGGGCGATCTTGGGGCGAAGGCCGGGATCACCCCTGGCGGAGACGGAGTCCTTCTCCGCCATACCCAAGACATCTCATGCTGTACTAAACTTGTTTATATTCAGCAAGATGGTATAAGCTTCCGTGCTACGAAGTCCCATAAATTCTAGCTCAATCCCATGTTTTATGTGGGTCTAGATGTGGGATTTTTTTATGGCGGAGACTTCGACTGAGTATGGCGGAGGGTTAGGAGAAACAGGGAATATGCCCAAGAAAGCAAAGGAAATTTCTGCACTCGCCCTGTCCAAGCTGAAGGCTGAGGGCCGATATGCTGTCGGTGGGGCCGACGGGCTGCATTTCCGCATTGCAGGCAACAGCAGGGCTTGGGTCCTTCGCATCAAGGTTGGTGCAAATCGACGCGATATCGGGCTCGGTCCATATCCGGAGGTTCTGCTTGCCGATGCGCGCGAGCTTGCCCGGGATTATCGCAAGAAGGTCCGCTATGGCGTCGACCCGCTTGCCGAAAAGCGGGAAGTACGGATGGCCGCGAAGGTCGCCAAAGCAAAGGCTAAGACGTTCGAGGATTGCGCCAGGGCCTATGTTGAAGCGCAGCGTGCCGGCTGGAAGAACGAGAAACACGCCAAGCAATGGAGCGCTACACTCGAGACCTATGCCTATCCGGTATTCGGATCGTTGCCGGTTTCCTCCGTGGATCGCGCCCTGGTGCTCGAAGTGCTCAACCCGATCTGGGCGACGAAAACGGAAACGGCAACCCGTTTGCGGGGTCGCATCGAGTGCGTGCTGGATTGGGCGAAGGTCAGTGGATACCGGGACGGCGAGAATCCAGCTCGTTGGCGCGGGCACCTAGACAAGCTGCTGGCCGCGCCTTCGAAGGTCCGAAGAGTCGAGCACCACTCTGCGTTACCCTACGCGGAGCTGGGCACATTCATGGCCGAACTTCGCAAGCGCGACGGGACATCGGCGCGCGCGTTGGAATTCGCGATCCTGACTGCTGCTCGCTCCGGAGAAGTTCGCGGCATGACGTGGCCGGAAATCGATTTGGCTGGAAGTGTCTGGACCATCCCCGGCCACCGCATGAAAGCGGGCAAGGAGCACCGCGTGCCCCTGTCTGACGCTGCCGTGGCTCTCCTGAACACTATGCCGCGCATTGTGGACGTGGACCACGTCTTTCCGTCCTCACGCGGGGCCGCGCTGTCGGATATGGCACTCACAGCCGTACTAAAACGAATGGATCGCGGCTGCCTCACACAGCATGGCTTTCGATCGACTTTCCGCGATTGGGCGGGGGAGACGACCGCATTCCCGCGAGAGGTCATCGAGCATGCACTGGCACACCAACTCGCCGATAAGGCCGAGGCGGCCTATCAGCGCGGCGATTTGCTGGCGAAGCGCGCTCGCTTGATGGCCGAATGGGCAATATTCAGCGGGAAACCGCTGAAGTCCGACGCCGATCTATCAGCGATCGAAGGGGCTGGGTGACCTGATTTGGTGGCGGTGCGTCACGCGACGGCGCCCGCACTGAGCCAACCAATAAACCGCGGCGAAACCCCGCGTGCAACTGACCCGTCGGCCCGGATGTCGCCTGCGGTTCATTCGCTGGATCAGCCGAAGAACATCGGTTTTTTTCAGTTATTCGTTCACGCGGATTCGCGCCGGCCTTAGCAGCGAAAGCTGATCTGGGTGTTTCTCCGAACCTGCCATTCCCCATCTTTCGGCGCGCGCTAGAGAGCTTTTCGCGCACGGCCTCGTACTCAAGACACCAGACTTCAGGAAAAGCGTTGCCTCGCGGTCTTCGCACCGATGGAAACGCCGGATCGAGTGTGATTGACGCAATTGTGTCCTTCTGCGGGCATTTTTTGCACTCCCATTCGGCTTGGCCAGCGCACGCTCAACACCGAACCGATCGACAAGCGCTTGCGCGCGACGTGGCCCACTTTTTCGCAGAACGATCCCCAGACGAAGCTACGATCTGCTGAAGTCGCGACCTGAATCGGACATGACGAAAAGTGCAATAGTTTTTCACTTCTGCTCATGTCTATCGACAGATGGCCTCGCTATCGCTGCCCTTCTGAAAAGCACCAGAGCGTGCGTCCACGGGAGAGCAAGTATGAGCCTGATGAGCAAGAGACTACGCCGGCGCCTGATCTCAAGCGTCGTCCTCGGCGCGGCAATCTCTCCGATATATGTCGCTAGCGCGTCAGAGCCGGTGCAGGGTCAGCGTGTCGACGTCAATCCGCAGGAGCTTTCGACAGGGCTGGAACCCTATCGGATAAACAGCCCTTCGCGCGACATTGCCGGATTTGGGCAAGCCGGCACCACCCAGCAGAACGGGGATGGACAAGCAGGCACGACTGCTACCGAGCAGGAGTCAGCTGAGCCCGCCGCCGACGACACAGAGATCGTGGTGACGGGCAGCCGGCTCGCCAGCGGTTTCTCGACGCCTACTCCCGTCACGATGATCCAAGCCCAAGACCTGATGCGGACGTCACCGACCAGTATAGCCGAGTCCCTGCAACAGGTTCCTTCGCTGAGTGGCTCCACCATCTCCACCAATTCCGGCAGCGGAGCGGGTCCTTCCGGCACCAATGGTCAGAGCCTGCTGAACCTGCGAGGTCTGGGTGCGAACCGGACCCTCATCCTGCTGAACGGTCAGCGGATGGGCGTGACCAATGTCGCGAACTCGGTCGACGTCAACATCATCCCCCAGAATCTCGTCAAGCGCGTTGATGTCGTTACCGGCGGCGCCTCGGCCTCCTATGGTTCCGACGCAGTGGCGGGAGCCGTCAATTTCGTCCTCGATACCCGTTTCGACGGTCTTAAGGCCGAGATAAGCGGCGGCATCACCTCCCGCGGCGATGCCGAAAACGGTCATTTCGCACTCGCCTTCGGCAAACATATCGGCGATCGGGCGCGGATCATCGCCAGTGTCGACCTGTTCCGATTGAACGGAATTCCCTATGGCGTGACTGGCCGCAAATGGTTCGACGAACCCGTCAGTGCCTATCCCAACCCAGTGTCGGGCTCCCAGCCGACGACATTGGTCGTGCCAAACACACGATCCAGGATCGCGGGCTATGGCGGCACCATTACTGCGGTCCAGCAATGCCCGGCTGGAGCCACCGGCTCAGCCTGTCGCACCTTGTCTGGCCAGCAATTTCTCGCCGGAGGCATTCTCGCGCCATTCAATCCCGGAACCCAGGCAGGATCGAACTTCTCCAGCGGCGGCGATGGGGCGATTGTCACAAATGGGCTCACGCCCGACGTGAAACGCGAATCCTTCTTCGCGCACGGCGAGTTTGACGCCAGCTCAGCATTGACCCTTTGGCTCGAGGGCAGCCATTCGCGCAATTACACCCTCAATCCTGCGCAGACTCCGGTGCAGAGCCTCAACAGCGCTTTCACCATCTACGAGGGCAATCCCTATCTTCCCGCCGGTGTCAGCTCGGTCCTGGCCGCCACGCCAGGCACCCAGTCGTTCAGCCTGGCGCGCTACGATCTCGATCTCGATCGCGGCGAGGTGTACAGCAATGTGAAGGTAACCAGGTTCGCAGGCGGCGTTACGGGGAAGATCAGCGATAGCTGGTCGTACGATTCCACGCTGGCCTATCAGGACACGTCGCAGGAACTCGACATCCGCAATGCGATCCTGCGCAATCTCTATGCGGCTGCTGACGCCGTCTTAAATCCGGCCAATGGCCAGATCGTTTGCCGCTCCACCTTGCAGGGCCTGGACCCAGGCTGCGTGCCGCTAAACCTCTATGGCCCCAACACCATCAGCAAGGCCGCGAACGATTATGTGATCGGCAACAACACCGCCAACATCAAGCTGAAACAAACCACCTTCGACATCAACGTTCGCGGCGATCTGGGCGAAGCATTCTCCTTGGGTGCGGGCCCCATCAGCACGGCGCTCGGCGCGTCGTATCGCCGGCTTACGGCCGACAGAGAGGTCGATGCCCTTTCCAACATCTATGTCGACGGCACCGGCATTCGCGGTTTTCCAAGCGGCCTCCAGGGTCGCTATGGCGGCTATCAGTATTACAACCCCGCTCCGCTCAGCGGTGTCGTAACGGTCAAGGAAGCTTATGCGGAAATCGGCATTCCGCTGCTGAGAGACCAGACGATGTTCAAGTCGCTGGGCGTGACCCTTGCGGGCCGTCTTGCTGACTACAGCCAGAGCGGCCTTGAGACCATGTGGAAGGCGGGTCTCAACTGGACGATCAACGACAGCCTGCGCCTTCGCGGCACCATCTCGGCGGACACTCGTGCGCCGTCCGTATTGGAACTGTTCAATACGGCCCAGGCGAATACGGGACGTAACCTGCTTCCCTATTCCGGCGCAGCGAACCAGTTTCTCTCGGCAGGCCAAAACATCATAGCGGGTAACCCGAATCTGTCGCCCGAGAAGGCTCGCACCTACACGGCAGGCATCGTCTATTCGCCAACGTCCATCCCCGGATTCCAGGCCTCGCTCGACTATTACAGGATCGACATCAAGGGCTCGATCCTCTCACTGTCAGCCCAGGACGTCGTGGATAAATGCTATGCCGGCGACCAAGCGTTCTGCCAGGCGATACAGGTCAACGGACAGCCGGTAACCACTACGACCGGAATCGGACCGCTCGACTATCTTGTGGTGACGTCCCGCAACGTGAACTACGCAAACGAGTCCACGTCGGGCATCGATTTCGAGGCCGCGTACAGGTTGCCCGTCGGCCCTGGCATGCTCAACGTGCGGTTTACCGGCAACTATCTCCTGACAGCCAAGGTTCAGACCAGTTGCCTCGGGGCAATAAACCTTGTCGGCGATATCGGCAGCTGTGGCAGCTATCCAAGATTCCGTGGCCGTCTTTCCGCAAATTACGATATCGGCCCGGTCGGCATATATGTGCAGGAGCGCTATATCGATGGCGGCAAGAAGAACAAGAATCTGGTCGAGGGCGTGGACATCGCGGAAAACGATGTGCCGTCCACATTCTATACGGACCTGAATCTCAGCTATAAGGTGGGGAAAATCCTTGGGGGTGAGACCGAACTCTTCCTGAACGTCACAAACCTGTTCGATCAGGATCCCCGCAACACGCTCTCGCGCCCACGGTCGTGGATCGAGCCTTCTGACATCAGCCTCTACGACGCACTTGGTCGCCGCTTCGTGATGGGCGTCCGCTTAGCTCTCTGATCGAAGCGCTCAAGCGGGCAGACAACTGCCGCCGAAAAATGGAAGGGGTGCAACGCGAGCAGATCGCGTTGCACCCTTATTTTGTTGGCGTGAGGGGCCTGCAAGAGGAAATGCCATCCAGCGCGCAGGCATGGCCAATCGATTGGCTCCCGACCATGCGCATGGTTCGCCGGCCGTCCGGCCGCGGACTTGGGCCACCAACGCGAACTCGGAAACCCTATTTGAGCGACATCAGATAGTCGGCGATGATCGCAGCCTGGGTCGGGTCCTTCTGGCCCGAATAGGCCATCTTGTTACCGGGCACCTTCGTCTTGGGGTCGTTCGTGAAGGTTAGCAACGCCTTCTGCGTCCATGTGATGTTCGATGCTTTCATTGCTGGCAAATAGGTGAAACCGGCGAGGGTCCCGGCCTTGCGGTTGCCAATGCCCCAGAGATTGGGTCCGAGGCCGCCGGCTACACCCGGCTCGACCTTATGGCAGGCGCCGCAGACGGCGAAGCTTGGCGGTTTGGGCAATGGTCCGGCGATCGACGCGGCAGGAATTGCGAGCAGAATTATGGCGACAACAGTCTTCATCGTTCCAGCTTTCCATTCGATCGAGGACGGTACGCCGACGCTACCTGCGTTCCGAGCCTCGATCCCTGTCTTCGGGGCGAGGGCGAATGTATCCTGTCAAGGGTCCGCCCACTGACGGAGCAGGTTGTGATAGTGCCCATGAAGCTCCACCAGTTCAGAAGCATCGGGCACGAGATCCGTCAGTCGTTGGATCGTGCCGTCGAGATTGTGAAGCATCTCACGCCGGATCAGGTCTCGAACAAGGCTCTGTACCCAGAAAAAGGCAGCGACCCGAGTGCCCTGCGTGACCGGCTCGACATGGTGGACGCTGGTCGCGGGATAGAGAACGAGGTCGCCGGCTGGCAATCGCACACGGTCTTCGCTCGAACCATTCCTGATGCAAAGATCACCACCGGTATAATCGTCGTCGTCGCTGAGGAACAACGTGGCGGACAGGTCGGTCCTGATCAGACCACTCGCCGGGGTCGGCCGGATCGCACTGTCTATATGTGGCCCATAGGTGTCGCCGGTCGCGTAACGGTTGAACAGCGGTGGGACAATCCGTGCGGGCAGCGCTGCCGAAATGAACTCCGGATGTGCTTCGAGAGCAGCGATGACGATTGCGCCCGCCGCGAGGGCGGCTGGATCACGTTCGTCGATTTGCCGGTTTTGCTTTACGCGATGAGAAAGGTGCCCCGCCGTGGCGCGTCCGTCGATCCATGTCGCCGCCGCAAGCCGGGCATGAACCTGCGCCAATCCGTCCCTGTCGAGCACGCCTCGAATATATAAGATCATGCACTCCTCGCGATCGCGCCCTGGATAATCAACGGCCCTTGAAGATAAGTGTCACCGATGCGCTCCGGCCGGCCCCTGGCACGACATGAAAGGGGTGGAGTTGGTCGTAATAGACCTTGTCGGCGAGATTGAACACGTTGGCCTGCACCGCGACATGGTCGGTCACATCGAACCGACCCCGCATCTCGAACACGAAATAGCCTGGTGCACGGAGCAGAGAAGCGGTCGTATTCTGTCCGAGACGACTTCCCTGATAGACGGCGCCGGCGCCGATCGAAAGGCGGTGTGTCAACGCAAAGCCGGTTTGAAGGCTCGCACTATGTCGGGGGGTAATCGGAAGAGGCTCGCCGATCCGCGGGCTTCCGCCTGCACCCGGATTGTCCGTCGTCAGTGTCGTGCTGTCCAGATAGGCGTAGCCGGCATGCAGCGACCACGCAGGCGTGATTTGTCCGCTTGCTTCCAGTTCAAGCCCCTGGACGCGTTGCCGCCCGCCATTCGTGTTGAAGCCCGTGTTCACGGGATCCGGGACGCGGACGTTCGACTTGATGATGCGGAAGACGTTGCCTGTGAGCAGCAGCTTGTCACCGAATAGCAGCCGCTTGGCACCGGCCTCCCAGATACGGCTCGTCTCTGGCGCCGCATTGAGGTTGGCCTGCGCGACGGTACGCCCGGCGGAGACCAACGACTCGATCCCTTCAGCGGACGGATTGAACGAATTCGCATAGGCGAGATAGATGCTCGAGCCGGTATCCGGCTTGTAGATAATCGCGCCGCGACCGCTGAAGCGCTGATCCTGCCGAGCGAAATTGGTCGTGGCCGCGACCGCCCCGGCAGGTCTGTAGCCGGTGCTGCGATAGTGCGCGTCATAACTGTCCCAGCGGAGGCCAACGAGCGCCTCTAAACGGGACCCGAGCGCAATAGAGTCGAGCGCATAGGCGCCGAAGGTCTTGGCGCGCGTGGCCGCCGTCAATCGGACATAGTGCGAGGCTTCTGCAAACGCCTGGGAAGGCGGATTGAGCAATGACGTGCCGATTACACCGACATGGAAGACATAGGTTGGCGCGGGTTTTTCCCGGCCGGCTTCAACGCCGAAAATAAGCGTGTGGGCAACCGGACCGGTTGCGAAGCGTGCCGTCGCGTCGAGCTGTCCCTGGAGAAAGCGATCGTGACTGAAGCCGGAAAACTCGTTGCGCGTCACCCGGATGGACGACAGCGGGGTCGCTGCGGGGGTGCCTGCCGGGATCACGGCCTCCGACGTCCGGAATGACCGGCTGTCGCTTGAATAGCGCAGCTGCCCCCGCACCGACAGGTTCGACGAAACCTCATGGGTGAGCCGCGCGGTGCCGATATCGACATCCGTGTCGAGATGATCGTCGGCGAAGCCGTAATAGCTATCGCGATCTACTTTGGCTGGAGCCCCATTGAACCAGGGGATGCCGTAGTCGGGGCGATTGCGCTCGCTCTGATGAAGATAGGAAAGGGTCAGCCGCGTCGCCGCGCCCAGTTCGATCGCAACTGACGGCGCTACGCCCCAGCGACGATTGAGCGCCCCGTCACGGTCAGCCACTTCCGACCGGTGCACCATGGCATTGAGACGGACGGCGACGGACGCGTCGATCGGCGCGTTGATGTCGACACTCGCCCGGAGCGTCCCGTCGGTGCCGAGTTGGACCTGGCCTTCGGCCAGCGATGACGAGAGCGGCTGTTTGCTGACCTGGTTGATCACACCGCCAGTCGCCCCCCTGCCGAACAGAACAGAGCTCGGCCCCTTCAGAACCTGCAGCTCGGCATCGTTGAAAGGATCTCGAAAATAATAGCCGTAATCGCGCATGCCATCGAGAAACATGTCGTTGCGCGTGGTGAAGCCGCGCAGCACGAGATTATTGCCCTGCCAGCTCGTCTCGCCAGCACCAAGGCTGATCCCGGGCACAGTGCGGAGGGCGTCGGAGAGTGTATTCGTGCCGCGCCGTTGAATCTCCTCGGCATCGACCGTGCTGACCGACTGGGGAACATCGACCGGGCTTCCCGGTAGCTTATACGATACGCCTTCGTCGTCGTCGCGCTGTCCCGTTACGATGATATCGCCCGCACGTCTTGTCTGCGCCTCGGCGACACCGGCCAGGAGGCCAAGGCCGCAGGCAAGACTGCGACACGCAGTCCGCGCGGCCGACTGCGTAAGGCCGAAACTCTGCTCGCTCATATCGGCACCGCGCTTCCTCAGCCTTGCATGGTGGCGCGGCAATGCGCAGCGCTGGGGTTGCAGCCTCCGCGCACCGCGCGTGCACCGTTGACCCGATTCATTTGCCGCCAGAGCCCATCAAGGCGATCAGCGATCTGATGCTCGGCTGAGTCTCGAGGCTGTTGACTGCCTTGATGACTGCATCTGCGCGCGTGGGGCCAATCACCGGTGCGATTAGCTTGCGCGCCTTGTCATTGACACGATCCGTGTCGAGCGGGTTTTCCTTCGTTCCGGGCGGAAATTTCGTGAATTGCTTGACCACCCGGCCGTCGGTCAGGGTAACTTCCACAATGGCGCTGCGCGGCGCCTTTGGATCAACCAACGCCTTGTCCGCGATCAGCTGGACGCGTTGTCGGACGGCGAGCACAGCCGGATCGTTCATCCGCTCGCGCGAATGGCTGACCTCGAACGAGACCGTTCCATCGATCAGAGCGACCGCGATCAGATGCTGGACGTTCACGTCCGGCATGGCGCTGTTATTGACGATATTCGCACCGTCTGCCGGAAGACGGACGACGATTTCCTTTACCAGGCCCGGGCGCAGGTCATATTGCCGGCGTAGTGTCAGAAACGCATCGAGCGGAGCCTGGATCGGATAGCCGACCGAGAAAACTTTAATCGCCGTCTCAGAAATGTAGAAGCGCGAGCCCAGGTCAGCGACCATCTGCTCGGGGTGCGGGTTCGACGACAGGGCCGAGATCATGTTGTGCCCCCCGTCCAGGACATCCCATACCCCGGTGAAACCGGCCTGTACCATCGACACGGCGGCGGCGCCGTTTCGCGACCCCATGCCGGAAAAATCGAATGCCTTTTCGATATGATCCTTGTCCCGCTCCCAGCTCCACAGCCCGGAGGTCTGCTGGGCAGCATAGGAAAGAGCATAGCGCATCTGCGCTTCGTCGAACCGCGCCAGTGACGCCGCGCCGGCGACAGCACCAAAGGTAGAGCTGGTTCCCTCAGCACTGCGATGCGAGGCGCGGACCAAGTCGGGATCCAACGCCTTCAGGCACCGGCAGCAGAGGTCATAGCCCAGCACGACGGCGGATATCAGCTCGGCGCCCGACCGGTTGCCGAGTTCTGCAAAGGCAAGCGCTGCAGGGACGACGGCGCTACCCGGATGGGCCTTGGTGACCGGCTCGAAATCGTCGGTCTCGTCGGCATGGGCAAACATACCGTTGGCGAAGGCGGCATTGGTCACGGTTGTCCTGAAGCCCGACACAAGCACGGTGGCCTGCGGCGATCCCCCTTGGGCGCGCACATACCGATCGGTTGCCTTGCCCGGCGGCAGGGTCGAGCCGGAAATGATCGCACCCAACGTATCAAGGATCCGGTGCTTGGCATCACGCACAACAACTGACGAAAGCTGATTGTCGCGAGCCGCAACCATATAGCGGGCCAGGCGCCCAGTTAGGTCCGGCTGAGCCTTGTTGTCTGCCCCCGGGACAGCAGATCCGGACCCGGCCTGTGCCAACCCCAGGGCCGGAATGCCAGCGGCGAGGGTGCCGACCGCGCCGAGCAGGGATCGCCGGCCAAGGGCCGGGCCGCGTTGTGGTATTGTCATCTTCTCTTTCATGAAATCCAGCTCCGCTAAACGCGGATCAGGTCGAGCGGGTTATCCTTGCGCGTATCCTTCAGGGTGAGCGCAGTGATGAGCGAGACCGCGCAGATCGCGGTCACATACCAATAGAAATAGCTCTCATGGCCGGCTTGCTTGAGCGCGAGCGCGATATTCTCGGCAGTACCGCCGAACAGGGCGTTGCCGACGCCATAGGCCAGGCCGACGCCGAGGGCGCGCACATGGATCGGAAACATCTCAGCTTTGAACAGGCCGCTCACTGAGGTGTAGAAGCTGTTGATTGTCAGGCCTGCGAGAACAAGCAAGAACGCCATTGCCGGGCTCTGCACCGTAGCCAGCGCGGCCAGGATCGGCACCGTGAACAACGTCGCCAAACTTGCGAAGATGATGATGTTGTTTCTGCGCCCGATCTTGTCCGACAGCAGGCCCATGATCGGCTGAAGGATCATGAACACGATGAGCACGCCGGTCATAATGACCGTAGCGGTTTCCTTCGTCATGCCGACAGTCAGGACCAGATACTTCTGCATGTAGGTCGTGAAAGTATAGAAAGCGAGGCTTCCGCCAGCGGTCAGGCCCATGACCGTGAGGAAGGCGCGGCCGTTGCGCGTGAACAACTCAGTCAGACTGCCCGCGGTGGCGCTGCGATCCGCCGGAGTCGACGTCTCATGCATGTGATGACGAAACAACAGAATCGTTCCGGCTCCGAATGCCCCCAAGATGAATGCGATACGCCATCCATAGGACTTCATCGCGTCGTCGGGCAGGACCTGCTGCAACATGAGGATGACCAGGGTGGCGCACAGCTGCCCACCGATCAGAGTCACATATTGGAAAGACGACCAGAAACCGCGGCGTCCCTTGCCGGCAATTTCGCTCAGGTAGGTGGCGGCCGTGCCGTATTGTCCACCGGTCGAGAAGCCTTGGAGCATGCGACCCAGCAACAGCAAAGCCGGGGCAGCTACCCCGATCGCCGCATAGGTGGGAAGGACACCGATCAATAGCGACCCAACGCCCATCATCAGCACGGAGGCGACCATCGCCGCCTGGCGCCCGTGCCGATCGGCATAGCGGCCAAAATACCAGCCGCCGATCGGGCGCATCAAGAATCCCACCGCGAATATCCCGCTTGTCGCCATGATCTGGACCAGAGGATCGCTCTTGGGAAAGAATTCCGACGAGAAGTAGAGCGCAGTAAAGGCGTAGACGTAGAAGTCGTACCACTCGATCAGGTTGCCGGCAGACCCTGCCAAGATCGCGCGGAGCCGATGCCCGTCGGACAGCATGGTGGCTGGGCTGGGCTCTGAATGGAGAGCATCGGGCGTCGACAGCATTGCTTGATCCTGACTTTCACATTGCATCCGCAACGGGCTTCGGCCCGCGACACCGCCAACGTCCGACATCCACCCCAAGGCGCGGGGCGACGGAATCGTACGGCAGCCTCTTCATTCGCCCGGGAACGGGTCGATGAGCACAACCCCGCCAAGAGTCACCCTCACCGGTGCGACGTCCTACCGGGCCTTGAACTCCACTGTCTGGCCAAGAGGAGACCCCTTCTGGGGTTCCGGCAGCAAAAGGGTGACCAGGCTTTGCACCGATGTGCCGTTGTTCAAATTGCTGTGAACGACCCCTGTGGGGATGACGACGAGCGAGTTGGCGTTCGCCTCATAGGTCTTCATGCCATATTGGAGGGTCATCGTCCCCTTGCGGACGAAATAGACCTGGTCGAACGGGTGAAGGTGCCGCTCCGTGCGACCGCCGCCCGGCAACACGTCGTTGAGGCGCTCCAGAACATGCTCGGACCCGCTGGCGCGATCCGCCAACACGCGCTCGTTCAGGGATTCGTGTCCGGTGCCTCCGGCAAGCGCGCCGAGTGTCGGTGCCGCGCGGACATATTGGGCGGCATTCTCGATTTTTCGCGCGACGGCCGGCTTCATCATCGACGCGAGATCCGCGGAAGGAGCCGGCGTGATGACCTCAAGGCTGACCGCCACCTCGCCACTAGAATTCCAGACCCGGTGAGGAATGCCCGCGGGGACGAGTATCAGCGTCTCGGGTTTCGCGGCAAACTTGTCAGTCCCGAGCTGGACGTCAAGAACGCCCGACAGCACGAGATAGCCATGATCGACAGGTAGCGTGTACAGGCCCTTCGGGGCGCCTGCAGGCGCGATGCGTGTGTAAAGGACGTAAGCGCTTTCGAGTCCTGAGGACGGGCTGGCGAGGATCTCGCTGGAAATCGAACCTTTGAACGGCGACAAGTCTATTGTTCGAACCGGCCCTCGATGAGGGCTTTGATGAAACGGCCCACTATCAGTCGCTTTGCTCTGCGCGTGCGCGGCAATACAGGGCGTCGCGGCCCCCAGGAAGGCAAGGGTCGCGACGAAGGTAGAGAATGCCGTCATGAGGTAGTCCCCTGGGATTTAATCCGTTGCGCATTTCCGCTGCCCACACGCGGCTGTGCCCCGTTCGAGCAGCTATAATTTGCGGCATCGTTGCTGCTCCCGCTTCCCTTCCACATTGGGATTTTCGGATAGGCACAGATCGGGCGGGTCATATCGACCGCGGTCGTCTTTGGATCGACCCGGGAGCCGATGAAATGTTCCGGCGCGACGCCCTGTTCGACCCACCGCTCCAGCGAAAGCATCGTGTCATATTCGGCGTCCGCCTTCAGCGGCCGCTGGCCATTCTGACCGAAAACATTAGGCCCGTCGCCGCCGCTGCAATGCCCCATGCCAGCCACCATGAAGAGACGGTAGAATTGCCGTATCTGCTCGGCCGCGGCCTGCTGCGTCAGGCCCTTGCGCCTGGCCTGGCCAGCTACAACTCCCTCGTAGAATTTGATGGCCTCTAGCGACGGAATGTTGGGGTCGTCCCAACCATGATATTGAATGATCTTTCCGCCGGCCGCCCTGAACGGCTCGAGATTGCGCGACCGAACGTTCCAACTCGAATCCAGCGACTCGCCGGCCACGATCTTTCGCTGCGTGGCCAGATAGTCCCTGTCGAAGTCGAAGGTCAGATACTTCTGCTGACTGAGATATTCCGGGTCCGCGTAGACAATCATGCTCATGAACGTCGCCCAGGGCCGGTCGGCCGCGGCCGGGTTCTTCTTGCCCGTGAAATATTTGTCCCACCCGAGCTCGGTACCAAGGGTCAGACCGGCGAACAGGGATTGTCCCGTCCGCGGATTGACCGGACCCTGATAGATCTTGTCGAAGATCGCCACCTGCGCCGGCGTCAGGCAGGTCGCGACATCCTGTCCGGGCGTGCACTGCAGCGTCGCCGGTTTGAACGTGCAAATTCTCGGATCGGTCAGGAACGGATCGGTAGCGAGACCGCCATCCTTGCCCGCACATTGCCGAAGGATTGCGTCGTGAACGAGCGACATCTGGATCGGCTTGAGCGCGTCTGCCGG
This sequence comes from Sphingomonas sp. BL-S-29, assembly GCF_055521495.1. Classification (NCBI taxonomy): domain Bacteria; kingdom Pseudomonadati; phylum Pseudomonadota; class Alphaproteobacteria; order Sphingomonadales; family Sphingomonadaceae; genus Sphingomonas; species Sphingomonas sp. BL-S-29. The sequence goes on along the minus strand of NZ_CM145482.1, from coordinate 901,608 downwards.
GCTGGCGAGCGACGCCGCCAGCGTGTTCCACATCGCACCCATTTCCTGGCCCAGATGATCGGGCGTCGCGTTGCCGACGACATACCCGTCAAAGTCCTTCGGGAAACGAAGTAGCTCGTTGAGTCCCTGAATACCCCCTGCCGAACAGCCAGTGTAATAGGAGTGGGTCGGGCCCTTGCCGTAATAGGCCGCGACGATCTTCTTGGCCGCGAGGGTCGAAAGATGTTCGGCGCGATAGGCGTAGTCGACCACTTTCTCGGGATGCCCGAGCGCCCAGCTGGCATCCTCGGTTGCGCCGGCGGGAGTGTTGGTGTGACCAAGGTCAGTGGTCATGGTGGCATAGCCGCGGTTAAAGCCGGACAGCATGGCACGGTGGTTGAGCGCGCCAGAAAAGCCGCCATTGCCGACAGCCTGAAATTTGCCGTTCCAGCTGGGCTGGGTGGGTAGCCAGACCTCGAATTGGATATGCGAGTCCTTGGTCGGCGCGATGAAGCCGCTCACCCGACAAAAGGGAAGCGCACTCGCGGTCTTGGGCAGAATCGCCGCGATGACCGAGGGCGAGTCGATCGTTTCAGCATCGGTAATCGTGACGCCGGCCGTCCGAAACTGTTTCAAATTCTCGCACGGCGTCGCCGCAGATGCCGGGCCCGAGAAGAGCAAAGATAAGGCCATGCTGCTCGACAGCAGAATGATATGCTTCAGCTTCATCTTGGCCTCCAAAGTGCGCGAGCGAAATTCATTTTGCGGCGTTCGCGGGCTTGGCCGCCGCTTCGAGAGCGCTCACCTCTGCTGCCGACCGGAATTGGAAGCGGGCGACCTTGTTTGACTGGTCGCACGGAAGCCAGGCCTCCCCCTTCACGTCGTCGAAGCTCATGTGCCGCGAGCCGCAGCCATGGCTGGGAAGGCGATACATGCTCCACGCACCGGTCGACGGTACGAACTTCCAGATCGCATCCACGAGAGAGGTGTCGACCCAGACATTATGCTGTTTATCGACCGTCGTCTTGTAGGGGTGCACCTGAATGGGCAGGCGATGATAGGTTACCGTGTGCGTGCGGATGTTGATCTCGGCGAGATTTGATTGAGCCCAGTTTGGCACCCAGACTGTGTCGCCGTTCTTGTCCGCAGAAAGGCGCCGCGGCATATTCGCATAGGGTAGCGGGGAGGCCGAGTTCGCGCCCCATGTTCCACCGCCGACCGAGTCGTAAAAGGCGAGATCGGCGGGCGTGGCCAGCGCCTTGCGCGCGTCATAGTCGGGATCGCGCATGTCGAACTCGACGACCTTTCCGGTCTTCATGTTCCGAGTGGCGACATTGTCTACATAGCTCTCCGACCACCACACATTGTCCTCGGCATCCGTTGAAATGCCGTAGGTCGTGCCGTCGCCCGGAGTCAGTTGCTGGTACAGGTGCCAGCCTGGATACATGACACCTTTCTTGTTCTGTTCAGCGGGATCGAACATCAGGGTCCCGTAGCGACCGTTGATAAAAGCACGTCCCTTCGAATCCGCATCGGTCGAGTTGACCATGCTGCCCATGACCCTGGGCAAAGTGAACAGGCTGAACTCCTCAGTCTTCGGATTCAGCCGCACCAAGTTCGAGCCGTCATGCATCCAAAGATTGCCCGTTGGATCTGGGCTCGCGATCTGTTCGAAGAAGAGGAGCTTTCCCTTCGGGTCGGTAACTCGGTAGGCCGCCATATCCCCGGTTTTCGGATCAAGCTTGATCAGGGTTCGATTGGACTCGAAGGTAGTCCTGGCCTGGGTGATCCACGCCGTGCCGGACGCGTCAGCGATCACGTCGTGAATGCCGACGATCCCATGCATCCCGGTAGAAGGCCCGAGCATCCAGTCAGTCCCGGTGTACCAGGAGGGCTCGTTCTCTCGCTCCTTGACCGGTAACTCGTATTCAGTGACTACGACGCGCGCGCCGTCTCCCGTCACGGGGCTGAGGGGCTTGAGCGTGAGCGGCCTGGAATCGGGGCCGCGCACGTCGCTCAGATATTTTGCCAGCTCAGCACGATGATGGCGGATGATCTGCCCCTGCCAGCGCATTTGCGCGGCCTGGAGTTCACCGGGGCGATAGCCATTGTAGAACGAGTTCTCCATGGACTTGACGATCGCGTTCCAGCCGGGCTCGTCGAACTTGTTCTGCAGGACAACGTCCAGGCTGTGGCAACCGGTGCAGGCGACATACATCACCTGCTTCATGCGGCGATGATCAGCGTTGTCGTCCGGCAGCGAATTGAACCATTCATAGCCTGTGAGCTGCGCCCCGAAATCGGCCAGAGTCTGCAGGGTGAGGTCGCTCCTCGTCGTCCGGGAGCCGTCCAGCACAAGGTCCGCCCGACGCGTCGCGTAGCCGACAGTTTGGGCCCAGAGCTTGTAGGTACCAGCGGTCAGACGAGGAAACACGTAGACGCCGCGCTCGTCGGTATAGACCGAAGTCGTCATCGTCTGATCGGTCGAGCGCGCGGATACCGCGACACCAGGCAATGGCTTACCGGCAGCGTCCTTCACGACGCCGAGGATCCCAGGCGCTCCAGGCGCGACTGCGCCTTCGCCATGAACCGCCGCGATGCCGACAAAGCAGGCGATCGATATGCCCAGGAGCGCAGTTGAAGCTGACTTGATCATGATTGGCCTCGATTGCGGTTGCAGCTAGTCGTCGTTGCTCAGGGGCCGTGCGGCCCCTCCATCAAGCTGAGTTTGGGTCGGCTTCTGATCGGACTTTACGGTCTTCAGGAACCCGATCAGGTCGTTTACCTGTTGAGGCTGCAAGGTGTGCGCGAAGCCGGGCATGCGGTCCGTCCCCGTGAGGACAAAGGCCGTGACGCCTTCCTCGGTCAACTTCTCGACGGTTTCGGCGCCAAGCCACGGACCCATGGTATGATAGCTGGGCTGGCCGACGCCATCATGACAATAGGCGCAACGCTGGAGAAACAATGCCCGCCCGCGATAAGCATCGTCCGGCAGAACGGGCGCGGCCAGCAACTGCTTCCGGTCATAGACACGCTTGGTGACGGTGACCTTGTCCGGCGCTGCCTGGACGGGTGGCTCAATCGGCGCTTGGGAATGCGCCCGCGCGACAATGATGAGAGCAAAGATCGCTCCCGATCCGGCCAGTTTTGCGAAAGTCATCTGTCCAATATCCTTTCAGATATCTTGTTTGAGATGATGTCTATTATTGCCAACTATTCGGCCTTCGGGAATTTGATGTCGAGATACACGACTGGCTGATCGATCTGGATCCAGCGATGCGCGACCCCCGCCGGGATCAAGATAACATCACCGCCACTCACTCTTTGCTGACGGCCGCCTTCGATGCTTGTGCCCGCCTTGTCCCCCTGCGCAGCCCTTCTGGCGGCGGAAGCCTTGGCTGCCTGGATCTGTGCCGGCGTCGGTTCGGGCGCTGGGGCGCCGTTAACGAAGATCGCCTTGTGCGTCGCAGAATCGTTCGAGATGTTGCCGGTAATGGTTCCGCCGGTTTCTAGGATGCCAGACCCTTGCTTCACGACGAAGACCTCGCTCCAAATGCCATGGGCATGGGGCTGGTCGGGTTCGCTCAACCGGATGAACGCCGTGCTGAACGTCGTTGCCTCGAAGAGTCGCTTGCTGAAGCTGCTGGGCTTGCCCGTGTCCTTTGCGGCGGGAACGCTTTGCATGATGGCCTGGAGTTCGCCCTCGCCGATGTAGAGCGAGGCATCCTTCGGCGCCTTGGGCGCGGTCGATTGGCCCGAAGCGGCGGCGCCCGTTGCGAGGAGAAGCAGAAGGGTCAGAATCGATCGCATAAATCTCTCTTTCGAATTCCTGTTGCCCCAAGGGCATCGTGCATGCGCGTTGCTTCGAGTCCGCCGGTCAGAGCTTGAACAGGCGCTTCAGATTGCCGCGAAGGATGAGATCGCGATCCTGATCGTTGAAGTTGGCCTGATCGATGATGGAGTGCGGTTGCTCCATCAGCTGATTGCCCGGCCCGAACATATTGTCGCTGCCGAGCACGATGCGATCCGATCCGACTACCTCGGCGAGAAAGCGAAGGGACACCGGCCAATAGGTGAGCGAGTCATAATAGAAGCGGCGCAGATATTCGCCCAGCGGCCGCTTCAGCCTGCCTCGGCTTTCGAGCCTGCCGGCGGCGTAAGGCAGGGCACCGCCCGCACACCCGATGATCGGTGTCAGGTTGGGATATTTGTCGAGCGTCCCGGAGACAATGAGTTTGGACATGGTCACCGCCACCTCAAGCGAATTGCCGAGCGAGTTCGTCAGGCCGGGAAAGCGCTGTGCGGTCGCATTGGCCCCCGGTTCGATGCCCGAATATTCGTCGGCGAGCCTGTGACCGGCGAACCAGTTGGGCTCGCCGTCCAGCGGGTGAAGGAAGATCGGCAAACCGAGCGCTTCGATCCGGGCCAGCACCGGCGCGAAGGCCGGCTCGAACAGATATTCGCGGCCGGCCAGAGACGTCGGCAGATGGACACAGACCATACCCGGCTTGCCCGCGACACGGTTCAGCTCGGCCAGTGATCCGACGGGGTCGCTGCAGTTCAGTTCGATGCCTGCCAGGAAGCGGTCGGGAAATGCCGCGTGCACCTGCATCGCCGCATCGTTGGTAACGCGGGATATATGGGCGCCCTGTTCGGGCGTGACCCAGACCCACGGCCTGAATCCACCCAGCGTGAGCACCAGCGTCTGAACGCCGTGCTCATCCATCCATTTGCGACGGCGATCCATGTCGTGATTGATCGGATCGAGGAAATCGGGCTGCCCCAGCTCGGCCTTTGCCTTCAGATAAGGCTCCGGAGCCCAATGCGTATGCATGTCGATCGAGATCGGCGGGCCCTTGCGCTGCGGTAGCGATGTGGGCTTCGGCGTGTAAGTCGCAGCATAGCTTTCGGTGCCGGCGTAGCTCTTCGCGCTCTGCGCGGCCGAGGCTTTCCCTGCGCCCAGTGTGCCGGCCACCGTGGCCGCCGCGCCGCCCATGAGAAAGTTTCTTCTGCTGGTCATTGCCTGATCACCCTTCAATGTCGTTTGATCGAACCGCTGTCCGGCGCAGCCCTGTTCGGTATGAGCGGAAGGCGAGGCACCGTCGAACCTCGCCTCTCCGCCTCAGTCGCGAGCCTGTTAGAACCGCACCCGGACGCCAGCTGTGAAATATCGCCCGATGATGTCGTCGCCTGGAACGAAGGTGCCATTTCCTGCCGTGCTCGCGAACGGGGCCGCGAGCTTGTCGAACAGGTTCTGTACGGTGAGGAAAGCCTCGAAGTTCGTGCCGCCGGTCTCAAACTTGTAGCTTGTGTTGAGATCGACGACCGTGTTCGACGGGATCTTGTCACCGATAAAGACAACCGCCGGATCGGCATTGCGGGAAAGCGAGCTGCGCCAGCGGATCTGCGTTCCGAGGTTGAAGCCGCCGGTTGAATAGTTCGCGACGAAGCTGATCTTTTCGCGCGGCAGCGCCACCGCGTTCGTCGTACCCGGCGGCACTCCGGCGACGCCGGCCGAGTTAACCAGCGGCTGGCCCGGGAACAGCTTGGATTTGTAAAAGGGCTGATAGGAACCCAGGAAGCGCAGGTTGAGCCGCGACTCTTGGCCCAGCATCACCGTGTAGTTGGCCTCGAGATCGACCCCGCGCAGATGAGTCGTCGCGATGTTCTGCGGCTGCGCGAGAACAAGGGTCGGATAGTTCGCCGCGGTTCGGTTGCTGAAGGGAAGCGGCCGAATATAAAGGGCGCAGACGTCGGCTGTGCCGTTGCTGGCTTCGCAGACACCCTGGGTCGCGGCGCTCAGGCCGCTTACCAGTGAAATCGCGTCGCTCACGTCGATGTCGTAGTAATCAACGGCGATCGAAAACCGCGGCAACACGCTCGGTTTGAAGACCACGCCTATGGTCGTTGTGTAGGCCACTTCAGGCGTGAGATTTGGGTTGCCGAGCGTCCGCGCCGGCACGGTGGTCGTGACACCGGTATGAACGTCGGCGAAGTTGGACTGGTTCTGCGAGAGCGGCTGGTAGAGGTCGAACAGAGTCGGCGCCCGAATGTCTCGCGACCGCGTTCCACGGAACGCCAGGTCGTCAACGACCTTCCAGGTGAGCCCCAGCTTGTAGGTCGTGGCGTTTCCGCTGACGCTATAGTTGGCAAAGCGAACTGCGCCGTTCAGCTCGAGCGATTTTGCGAGGAACACGTCCTTGAGCACCGGCACGGTCGCTTCCAGGGCCCCCTCGACGATCGTTTCCTTGGCCCGCATGTCGGCAGTGACGTTTCCGCCCCAAAGAACCGACGTGGCCGTGCAATTGAAGCGCAAGCCAGTGCAGATGAGCGGATCGGTCGGCTGGGCATTGCTCTTGTTGGTCAGCCTGATCTTGCGCGCCTCTCCGCTGAGCGCGACGGTCACGGGGCCTGCCCAGGTATCGAAGATGCGACCGCTCACATTGGCGCCGACATCGTCCATATGGTTCTGAAGGGTGTATTCGGTGAGCTTGCGATAATAGGAAACCAGCGCTGGGTTCGCTGCTGTTGGCCCGAACGGATTGACCGGGACGCATCCCGGATAAAGCCCCGGATTGGTCAGCGTGACGCTGCAGACGATGTTCCCGGTTACCGGATCGCGAACGGCATCAAGCGCCGCATATTGCAGGCCGTTGTTGTTGTTGCCGTTGTACTCGACATGCTGCGAGCTCTTGGCATGAGTGTAATAGACATCCCATTTCAGGTCGCCGGTCAGGTTACCCTTCAGCCCTGCCGTGATGTTGTAGTTGTACGTCGTCGCCTTGATCGTGGAGGGTGGCTGATCGACGAAGAGCTTGCCGAACGAAAACGTCGGCAATCCGTTGACCAACGGCGCCCCCGGGCCGCTCGCCGCCGCCTGCTGGGCGGGAGTAAGGAACGCGTTGTTCGCCGAGAAAATATTCGGATTCACGCTCGGATACTGGTTGGCCTGGCCGTTTACCGCGCGCGCATAACTGACCTGTACGAAGCCCTGAAGGTCGTTCGTGAAGTCGTAATCGGCACGGCCGAAAGCCTGGTGCGTCCTCAGATACGAGGCCAGCGTTATGCCCTTCTGCCACGTTCCGTCACCACCGCTCTGCGTGCCCGCGGTCCCGGTTGCGACGCCGGGTACGAATGGTGAAAGCACGCCGTTTGCGGCAAACTGCATACCGGCAAGCGGCCCCGTGCGGATCAACCCGCCATAGCTCTGATTGCTGTTTCGGAAGCTGTTGAAAACCCGGTAGGGGTTCGCGACCGTTCCGGCACCGCCCAGCCCGACTGGGTCGGCCGTCGCCGGGCGTGCTCCCTTGTCGTCGATGCCGTCGGAATTGTAATATTCGTAGCTGCCTTCGAGATGCAGCTTCCCCCCGGCCAGCGATGTGCCCGCCGCAATGCCAAACTTCTGCGATCCATCGTCACCGCGCGACGATACGCCGGCCTGCGCCTGCAGTCGTACGCCTTGGAACCGGTTGTCGATCACGAAATTGACGACACCGGTCACGGCATCCGAACCATAGACTGCGGAGGCGCCGCCCGTCACTACATCGACCTGCTTCACCAGCATCTGCGGGATCGTGTTGGTATCGACCGTACCGTTCGCGGCTGTCGCGGGAACGCGGCGTCCGTCCTGGAGGATAAGGGTCCGGATGATTCCCAGGCCGCGCAGGTTGAGGAAATTGCCCGACGCATTAGTCGTCGCGTTGCCCAGGTTCGCGCTGCTCGATGAACCAGTAAAGACGGGCAGCTTGTTAAGCGCATCCGGGATATTCGATGGGGTCGTGGCGGCAAGTTCGGCGGTCGTCACGACAGTCACAGGTGTCGGCTGGTCGTTGCCGTTCGTGGCGGTCCTCGACCCAGTAACGACGATCTCCTGCTCCTTGCCCGCATCCGACTCCGGTTCAGCGGCAACTGGGCCGGCCTGGTCTCCGGCAGCCGCGGGCGGCGGGGTCTCCTGGGCCATTGCCTCGCTGCCCATGATGGGAGCCATCAACGCCCAGACCATCACGCTCGAGGTCAACCGCACACGGATTTTTTTGCCAGAAGACGCCATTCTCTATCCCCTCAACCGGGCGCTTTTTTCGGGGCGCCTTACGAACATACATTAAGTGGGGATGCCGGGACCGGCCATGGCGGAACGTGAAAAACTATTGGACTTTTCGTCAGGTTCGGGCCGACATGACCCCTATTCGATCAGCGAGATGTGCAAATGTGCCCGCAAATCGCACAGCGCGAGTGAGAATCGTTGGCCGAGTCGGCAGGCGCAAATCAGCAGCAGCGACCGTACCGGATTTCAGCGACGCTGGTGTCAGTGCCGCGTGAGCGGCGCTCCTATTGCGGGGGAGAAGAGGGTGGAGAAGCCTGCTTTCGTCGGTAGGCCGTCGGCGCCTGCTTGACCGATTTCGTGAAAAACCTCGAAAAATAGGCTGCGTCCGAAAAGCCGAGCCAGTCGGAGATCTCCGACACATTCATCGCCGTGTAGGCGAGGCAACGCTTCGCTTCGGCCAGAACGCGATCGTGCAGCATCGAGATTGGGGATACACCGGCGATGGAGTTGCAGGCGAGCCTGAGTTGCGAGACGCTTACGCCCAGTTCACTGGCGATGTCAGCGACCGGGGGTTGCTCTCGAAAACGACGCTCGACGATCTGCCGGAACCGGGCAACCAGTTCGGAGCGCTTGCCCTGCGTCGCATGACCGGCCTTCGACTCTTTCGGCCAATGGCGCAGCATAGCCAGGACGAGCGATAACAGACGAATCTCTGCACCGACGGCGCTGCCCTCGCGTGTGTCCTGAAGCTCCAGCGAAAGCGCATCGACTTCAGCCGAAAGGAGAGGAAGCACGGCCTCATCGAGATCGAAGACGCCAGGATCCTGGAAAATGGGCGCAAGGACTGGCGCACGTACCAGCAGATCGGCGAGGTAGTTGTTCTCGATCGTCAGAACCCAGCCGCCAGCGTCTTCCTCGTAGCAAAAACCGTGGATGCGATTTGGCGGCACCACCATCACGCTGCCGCGGGCGAATGGGTGATTTTCGCCTTCCACCGACATCTCGCCACCGCCCTGCTCACATATCACCATCTGAGTGAATCTCGGGTGGGTGTGTGGCGCGATCACCAGCCCGCTTTCGCGGCTCCGACGATCGAGCGGCTCGAGATTGACGAACCAGTCCGGCCGGGCGGTCGCATCGCCATACAGGATGTAGCGCGGCACGGTCGTCGCGCTGACGCTCCCGACATCGATGCCCGCGTTGAGCGAAAAGTCCATTCCTTTGTCAGTTTCCGCCATCGACCTGCCCTACAGGAATGCGCAAACTAGCTCAACCGGCAGGAAGGGCACAACGCTCGACGACCTGCGCTGGGAGGGGATCTGGGATGCGGGCGGTACTTTCATTCCTCGTACTGCAATTTGCCATAGTCGCGGCGCACCCCGTTCTGGCGGCGCCGCTGGCGACGGTCACGCCTATTGCTTCGTGCGCAAGCCTGCGCGGCATCGACCCCAGCGTAGCAGGCTATCCGGCCGAGATCAGCGATGCCGCCGAGGTCACCGAGAAGAATCTGACGATGTGTCGCGTGCGGGGATATGTCTCGCCGCAGATCCAGTTCGAAGTCCGGATGCCAGTTGCCGGGTGGACGCAGCGCTATTTGCAGACCGGCTGCGGCGGTCTGTGCGGAAACCTGACCATCCGTTCCCCGCAGCGAGCCTGTCCGGCACTGACAAGGGGCGAGTTCGTGACCGCGTCGACCGATATGGGTCACAGCGGCAAGGGTGGAAGCTGGGGTGCGTCGGACATGCAGCTCCGCGTCGATTTCGCTTATCGTGGCGTGCATGCCACGGCACTGATCGCGAAAGAGCTTATCCGGCGCTACTATGGGCAGGCGCCACGCTGGTCCTATTTCTCCGGATGCTCGGACGGCGGTCGCGAGGCGCTGATGGAAGCGCAACGCTATCCGGCCGATTTCGACGGCATCGCCGCAGGCGCGCCCGCCCTGAATTTCCTCGTACAGAACAGCTTCTATCACGGCTGGAATGCACGCACCCAGCTGAGGACCGGCCGCGGCGCAGGTGGCCCCGGCGCGCCGCTGAAAAGCGGCGACCTCCCGATCCTGCACGCGGCAGCGCTTGCTGCATGCGATGCAAATGACGGCCTGAGGGACGGATTGATCTCCAATCCTCTCCAATGCCGTTTCGATGCCCATGCCGCTCAATGTCGCGACGGCAGCACAGCCAGCTGTCTCTCTCGCGCGGCGGCGGACGCCGCGGCGGAAATCTATCGGGGAGCGCATGATGCCGCCGGGCGAAAGCTCGTCGTCGGTGCGCTCATGCCCGGCTCCGAACTTTCCTGGTCGAAGGTTTTTGTGCCCGCCGAGGCGCATGGCCCGATCCTGAGTGCAATATTCGCGAGCGACACAATTCGGTCGCTCGCTTTCCCCAAACCCGCAGCGCCGGATTGGACGCTGGAGAATTTTCCCTTCACGACGGCGACAATGGACGCGCTGCTGCCGATGCACGCGCTCTACGATGCGACAGATCCCGATCTTGGACCGTTCGCCGCGCGCAGCGGAAAGCTGCTGATCTGGCATGGCTGGTCGGACCCCCACATCTCCCCGGTCAACTCGATCGCCTATGCCCAGGCGGTGGAAAACCATATGGGGGTGACCGCCGCCAGCGCCTTTCTGCGTCTCTTCATCGTTCCAGGCATGTATCATTGCAGCGATGGGGACGGACTCACGAGCATCGACGTCCTGACCCCGCTAATGGCGTGGACCGAGGACGGCCAGGCGCCCGACCGTATCGTCGCCTCGCGTAACGAGGCCGATTTCGTCGCGGGCAAGGGCCGGACGATATTTCCGTGGCCGGCAATGGCAGTGCTCAAGCGCGGCGCCGATCCCGAATTGCCGCAGAGCTGGGCGCGCGCAAAGCAGACTGCTGCACCGAAGACCTATTTTGACGATTGGGCGGGTGCCGCCTATTTCAAGACCGGCTTCCGGCAGGACTGCGGCTTCGACGGGCTCGCCTTTTCCTGCAAGGCAGCGCGATGAACAGGGCGACAGCCTCGGAGCCAATCAGTGAGGCGCTACCGGGATCACGCATCGATAACCGGAAGGATCATGACGTCGGAGCCAGGCTGTGCCGCGCGTCAGGTGGCTCCGTGCTTTTCCAGTGGTCAGCGCAGACACGCGCCGACCCTTCCCTTCCTTCCAATTGATCGGACCAATTCGCATGGCACGCATTATCGGGGGCATTGGGACCTCGCACACCCCGACAATCGGGTTCGCGCTTGATGCCGGCAAGCAGGACGATCCGGCCTGGGCACCGATCTTCGCCGCTTATGCTCCCCTCAAGGCGTGGCTGGCGGAGCGGCGTCCCGACGTGGTGTTCCTCATCTATAATGATCATGTCACGTCTTTCTTTTTCGACCATTATTCGGCGTTCGCGCTGGGCGTCGGTGACAAGCATGCCTGCGCAGATGAGGGTGGCGGAGCCCGCCTCCTGCCGGCGATCGACGGCCATCCCGAGCTGGCAGCCCATATCGGCGGAAAGCTGATGGCGGACGAGTTCGACATGTCCTTCTTCCAACGCAGGTCGCTCGACCATGGCTGCTTCTCCCCGTTGAGCTTGCTTTTCGACCATGACCCCGATTGGCCCGTTAAGCTGGTGCCTCTTGCGGTAGGCGTGCTTCAGAATCCGGTTCCGAGTGCGCGCCGATGCTGGAAGCTCGGATCGTCGCTGCGTGCCGCCATCGAAAGCTATCCGGACGACATTTCGGTCGCCATCATTGCGACGGGAGGTCTGTCGCATCAGGTTCACGGGGCCCGGGCCGGATTCAACGATCCCGCCTGGGACGAGCAGTTCATCGATCTCTTCCTCGACGATCCGGAGACGCTTGCGCGGATGAGTCAGGCGGAACTGGCCATGCGTGGCGGCTGGGAGAGTTCCGAGGTCGTAATGTGGCTCATCATGCGCGCAGCACTGTCGGCGAGGCCCGAAGTCCTTTCCCGCAACTATTATCTTCCGTCGATGACGGGCATCGCAACGCTCCTGCTCGAGAACCGGGCCGGACATGCCGGCCTGAGACCGCTCGAACAACTGGATCCGGGCGCCCTGGCCCTGCCCGCCAGCCAGCCCTTTACGCTTGGGCTCAGCGTCAAGAACTACGATCTCAACCGATTCTTGCACCGCATGGTGGAGCCCGACCATCGTTCTGCCTTCCTGGCCAACGAAGATGCAAGTCTCGCCGCGTCCGGGCTCGAGCCGAGCGATCAGGCACTGATCCGCAACCGGGACTGGACCGGTCTCATCGGGCGCGGCGCCATCTTCTTCGGCCTCGAGAAGCTCGCCGCCGTGCTCGGGCTACCCAACGCCGTGGTCTACGCCGGCATGCGGGGGGAGACGCTCGAGGAATTCCAGGCAAGCCGGAATGCACCGGGAGCCTTGTACTCTGTCGGCAGGAAGCTCGGGCCTACGACCGGCCAGTAGCATGCATGACGGGACCGCGACCCGCTGCCCCTGCAAACGAAGGACGGAATGTGAACGAAGATCCCCGGTCGATCATAGCGCGCGAGCCGATGCACACGCGCCAGATCCTGGCAATTGGCATCGCCACGGCACTAAACGCGCTCGACGGATTCGACGTCCTTTCGATCTCGTTTGCATCGCCGGGGATCGCCACCCAGTGGGGCGTCGATCGTGCAGCCCTCGGAATCGTGCTTTCGATAGAGCTGATCGGCATGGCAATCGGCGCCTTTGCACTGGGCACGATGGCTGACCGTATCGGACGGCGGCCGACCATTCTCGCCTGTCTCGTCATCATGGCAAGCGGCATGGGACTAGCCTCGATCGCCAACAGCGTTGTGATGCTTTCGGCCCTGCGGCTCTATACTGGACTCGGCATCGGCGGCATGCTCGCCGCCACCAACGCAATCGTCGCCGAATGTTCCAACAGCCGCCGGCGCAACCTGGCTGTCGCCATCATGGCAGGGGGCTATCCGGTCGGTGCGATCATCGGCGGATCGATTGCCTCGGCCCTTCTGTCCACCACTGGTCGATGGCAGTCGATCTTCGAGTTCGGCGCGCTCGCTACGGCCGCCTTCGTACCGTTCGTCATCTGGCTCGTCCCCGAAACCATCGCGTTTCTTTGCGACCGGCAACCTGCGGGGGCCCTGGAGAAGGTGAATGGTACATTGGTCAGGCAGGGGCGCCAGGCGCTCGACAGCCTCCCGCTGCGCGACGACAGCGTACCGCGTGCAAGCATCGCGGAGGCCCTCGCCCCGGGGATGGTGTCCACGACTCTCCTGCTGACGCTGGCCTATTTCAGCCACATCATGACATTCTACTTCCTCATGAAATGGATCCCGAAGATCGTCGTCGATCTCGGCTATGCAGCGAGCTCGGCTGGCGGAGTCCTCGTATGGGCGAATGTCGGCGGCGCGACCGGATCCCTCGTTCTCAGCCTCCTGACGCAGCGGTTCGGGGTTCGGCAGCTGGTGATCGGAGCGATGATCGGAGGGGTCATCGCCGTCGCCAGCTTCGGGCAAGGCCTCGGCACTCTCATGGCGCTGTCAATCGGCGCCGCAGTCGCGGGCTTCTTCACCAACGGCGCCACGGCGGGGCTCTATGCGATCTTCGCCCAGTCCTTTCCGGCGCGCCTGCGGGCGGGCGGTACTGGTCTTGTTATCGGCGTTGGCCGGGGCGGCGCAGCACTTGGTCCCATCCTCGCCGGATTCCTGTTCTCGGCGGGGTGGCCGCTGTCGTGGGTCGCACCTGTCATGGCCAGCGGCTGCCTCCTTGCGGCCTTCGCGCTGACCTTCGTGCGCATGCGGGGAGAGTCGGTGGCCTGATCAGGCGCCGTCCTTCGGTACCATTCAGTTATCGGCCCGCCGTCCGACTCGTGGCAACCTCTTCATTGGTCGCGGATGCCAGAGGAGCCTGGAGCAGACGATCGCGCGCGCTTACCCGACCCCAAGCCAAAGCGCTTTGCTACGGGAGACGTCATGCGAATTCTGCATCGATCTTGGCGCTCGCCCTGACAGTACTCGCCCCTCCTGCCACTGCGCAAAAAAGCTTCGGCGGTGACCGCGAACGCCGCGCCGCTCGTCATCTCCAACCACATTCTTGCCATCCAGGGAGTGGTAGATGCCTTAGGGCATATCAGCGTTCGATCGATCGCCAACCCGGACCACATCCTCATCGCGCGGTCCCTGGCGCCCGAACTGATAATGGAGTCCGACATCATCGAGATCGACGAACGAACCTGCGAGCCGGTGAAGGTAGACGGGCCGAAGACCTATCTCGAGCGCTTTATCCATTGTGCCGTCTATGACGCGTGGCCCGCCGTGCAATCGGTCCATGTGAGCGGATTCGTGGGCGCCGGACGCCCTTGTTCAACATCCGCGACGCTACCGGCCAGGCTACGGACATGCTTATCCGAAATCCGTCGCTCGGGGGACGCGCTTGCGCCCATGCTGGGCCATCGGACCGTGATCCTGATGCGGGGACATGGCGCGACGATTGTCCGCCCGTCGAGCGAGCCGGCAGTCGACCGCCGTCCATGCGGAGAAAATCGCTATCCTGCAGACGGAGGCAAGGCGGCTCGGAAACGTCACCTATCTGGGCCCCGCCAAGGCGCAAAACGCTGCAGTCACGAACGACCGTCAGATCGGCCGCCCCTTGGCCATCTGAACGGCCCGGGTTCGGGGTGCCGGCGCAGCGGGTCCGCGCGCGATCGATACCGCGATCTTTAGTTCGGGCGCTGGCATCAGGGCGCAGCACCGCCTCAAACCTTCTGATCGTCGACGCGGTAAAACATCGGATTGCGCATCCAGTCGACCACGGCGGACTCTCGCCATCCAACACAGCGGGCGGCGATCCGTACCTGCGCGGGGAAGGTCCCCTGTTCGACCTTGCGATAGAGTGTAGAGCGGCTGAGGCCTGTACGGTCGAGGACGGTCGTCAAGCGAAGGATGCGGTCGGGAGTATCGGTCATGGCGTGATCCTGTGTGCGTCGGTCTGGCTCCCCGCGAACAGGTTTGGGATTCGCGCCAAAGGCGCAAGTGGGGTGGCGCGACTTGACGCCAACAGGCGCGCTCTGGCGCGCAAAGACATGCCTTGGCGTAGGTTCGATTTTAAGGCTTGAATCCCAAGGCGTCTCACGCCTTCGGCGTGACCGCGCTCTACGCCGTTGCACGGCGCCGAGTCGCTCTTCGTGCGTCTCGGTCCATTCGGGTGACGATCACTGACGCTGGATCGACCGGGTCGATCGAGGCCGGCGGGCGCCGGCCAAGCGGAACGCGGATCAATGGAGCGCGCACTGGCGATTCTTGCGAAGCCGCCAGGGGTCGCAGCGCCTTTGTTTTGCCGCGTCGCACACTCGATCCGGCCGGAGGACGCGGCGGCGGCTGGCCCACAGGCCCGCGCGCACGCCACCGCGCCGGACGGCCGGATTCGAGGGTGCTCTTTTGATCGGCCCTGTGGGGCCGGGCGGCGCTGCGCGCTGGTGATGCTGCGGTCGCCGCGCCGGGCGCGGCGGCGTTTTGCCTCCGGCACTCGAACTGGCGGGGTGGGCGTCGCTTCCCTCTAGTCCCGCAGCGGCGCGCAGCAACCCGAGGCAAGCTCGGGTGCGGCACTTCGTTGGCCCCTTCGGGTGCAACCCGCCGCTCTTGCGGGACTGCCGGTCCGCTCCTGCCGCCCACCCCGCCATTCCGGCGCCGGTTGCGGTGTTTGAGAAGGAGCGAGGCAGTGAAGAAAGAAGTTCAGGTGCAGCGTCCGGTCACCAATCTTTATGCTGAGGTCACGGACCGGATCATCGCGGAGCTGGAGGCGGGGCGGCTGCCATGGGTCCAGCCTTGGGGCAATACGGGGGCGGATGTGGGCATGCCCTGCAATGCCGGGACGGGGCGGCGCTACTCGGGTGTGAACGTCCTTACTCTCTGGGTTGCGGTGATGAGGGGCGGCTATTCGTCGCAGCGCTGGCTTACCTATCGGCAGGCGCAGGCTTTGGGCGGCAATGTCCGGAAGGGAGAGGTCGGGACCAGTGTCTGTTACGCGGATCGGTTTACGCCGAAGGATCGCGATGAGGGCGAGCGGGACGGCGAGGACGCGCGGCATGTTGCCTTTCTCAAGCGCTTTACGGTCTTCAATGTCGATCAGTGCGAAGGGCTGGGTCCGGACCTTGCCGGGGCGCCGGTTGCGTTGCCCGAGGATCAGATCGTGCCGGTGGCCGATGACCTGATCGCGGCGAGCGGCGTGGACTTACGGGTCGGCGGATTGGAAGCCTTCTACGTGCCGTCCGAGGATCTTGTCGTGGTGCCGCCGCGGCGGGCCTATTTCGACGAGATCAACGCGTACCGGACGTGGTTGCATGAGCTGGTCCATGCGACCGGACATGCATCACGGCTTGGGCGGGACCTGACCAGTCCGTTCGGGTCGGCGGGCTATGCGCGGGAGGAGCTGATCGCCGAGATGGGATCGGCGTTCCTGTGCGCATCGCTTGGGATCGTGCCGACCGTTCGGCATGCCGATTATATTGGGGCTTGGCTCGACGTTCTACGGGAGGATAGCCGCGCGATCTTCCGCGCGGCGAGCGCTGCAAGCAAGGCGGCCGACTGGCTACTCGAGCGGCATGCCAGCGCCTGTCGCGACTATGCGCAGGAGGAAGCGGCATGATGCGCCGGGCACGCGAGGCTGCCGAGCTTGTGCGACTGGCGGCGGCGATCGATACGCTGCCGATGGCGGAGCGCGCGGTCTATCTGCTGGGGGCCGTGGATGGTCTCGACTATCCACGCATCGGCTTCCGGCTTGGCCTGTCGGTCGAGGAGGTGGAGCGGCTTACCGCCAGCGCGGTGCTTGCCGTCAGTCTCGCCCTCGATGGCCGATGAGCAGCAGAAACCTCAGGAATGAACGCGCTTTTCCGACGGTGCCCGGCTTTCCGGCTGGGCATCGCCGGATCGATCCGGCTAGGATGAATGGCAATGCGTACCGACCTCGACCACCTGCCCGCCTCCAAGCAGCGCGAACTCGCGCACATCGTGCGCGTGCTGTTCGAGGAATTCGCGGACTCTACCGCGCGGGCGACCTCGCCCTGGAAGAAGAACGGGCGCATCCTGAAGATCGTCCTGTACGGGTCCTATGCGCGTGGCGGCTGGGTCGATGATCCGATCGGCGGCTATCAGTCAGACTACGACATTCTGGTCGTGGTCGACGAGGAGCGGCTGACGGACGTGGTGGACTATTGGTCCTCCGCTGATGACCGGCTGATGCGCGATATGACGATCAATGGCGCGCTCAGCGCGCCGGTCAATTTCATCGTTCACAGCCTCAAGGATGTGAATAAGCAGCTTGAGCAGGGGCGGCCGTTCTTCATCGACATCGTCGAGCAGGGGATCGCGCTTTACGAGGCTGAAGGGTTCCCGTTCGCGAGCCCGCGGAAGCTTCCGCCGGAGAAGGCGCGGGCCGAGGCGCAGAAGTATTTCGACACGTGGTTCTCGGCCGCTTCCGAGTTCCTCGGCACGGCGCAGTATGCTGTTACCCAAGGCTGGAGTAACAGGGCTGCGTTCCTATTTCACCAAGCAACCGAGCAGCTCTATCACTGCACTATGCTGGTGCTCACCCTCTACAGCCCGAAGTCGCACAAGCTAAACTTCCTACGCTCGCATTCCGAGGAAATCGCGCCGTCGCTGATTGGCGCATGGCCGCGCGACGACAAGTTCAGCCGCCGCTGTTTCGAACTGTTGAGGCAGGCCTACGTCAACGCCCGCTACTCAGCGGAGTACAAGATTACAGACGAAGAGCTCGACTGGCTGAGCATGCACGTGGTTGAGTTGCAAACGCTCGTGAGAACAGTCAGCGAGGCGCGGCTCGCGCCGTCCGGTCGGTGACCGAACGGCGCTCGCCAGTCAGGCCTTTTTCGGACGACCAACGCCACGCTTGGTAGAGGGCGCCGCTGTGGTAGCGGCCTTCGCTTGCCGGCCTTTCTGGCCAAGCCCGATCTTCTTCGCCATCTCGCGACGCGCGGCCGAATAATTCTCGGCGACCATCGGGTAATCGGCCTTGAGATTGTAGCGCTCGCGATACTGCTCAGGCGTCAGTCCGTGGCCGGACAGATGACGCCGGAGAGTCTTGTACGGCTTGCCGTCGATCATCGAGATGATGTGATCTTTCGACGACAGTGATTTGCGCGCTCCGACAGCTGGAACATATTCTTCCTGGGGCGCCGACTCTTCCCCCGCCTGTGCCGTGGAAGATCCTTGCGCCAATTCCGTCACGGTCGCGTGCATCTTTTCCAGGAACGCCGGCACGTCGTCAGCGGAAGCGCGGTTATTGGGATTGCCGAGCCACGCGATGGTGAGTTCGGTCGCGAGCTCGACGGCGTTTGGAGTATCTTCGTCAGACATGGAGATTCCGATCATTGGAATGGCGGCCACCTTGTGGTGCCGCTTGAATTCATCCCCCCGGAAGCACTCGCCATGTCGTGCGCGGCGCTAATAGGCAATATCAAACACACAGTTCAGGGCGCGGCTGGCTCTTTGAATCCGCGTTTCCCGCGCCGGCGCCACAGTGTGAGTGCTTGCTCGCGCGCGTCCGTTCGAAGCGTCGCGCTTGCCTCAATCAGGATTCCGAAGATCACGGCGCGATCGTCGTCGGTCAGCTCGATCAGCCCGGCCTTCGCAATCAATCCGCCCAACTCGATGAAGTGGCGCGTTCGTTCACGGCGTTTCACAACCCAGGCCCGCGTATCAGTCCGTGCCCGTTTGAGGTCGAGGCGGTGTCGTGCCGCTGTCGCCCGACGGAGTGCTGCCCTGGTTACCACGAGCATCGTCAGCTGTGTTACTCGCGCTCTGAAAGAAGGCGGCACCGCGCTTGCTCCAGCTCTCCTTTGCCGCAGCATCCTTGTTCGCTACTCCCGCGAGCAGAAGTCCGGCGAGTTGCTCGACCGAAAGTGCATCGGCACCCGTTGCGATGACCAGTTCGCCGAGTTGATGAACCTTGCGCTCTTTGAGTTGCCTCGCCTTCTCAGTGAGAGCTTTCAGTTCCGAGTCAAAGTCCCGGGGTTTACGCATGAGATGTCTCCGATTGAGCGTCGAAGGCAATCCAGTTAGTGAGGGGATCGATCAGCGTAAACAGTGTGGAATGATGTGGGACGAACCAGTCCCGAGTTAAATGAATATTTTCGAGGGCGCGCTTATACGTCGTGCCGACGTCGCTTTAGAAGTGTAGATGGATTGCCGTCATGGCGATCTACCATTTCTCGGCCAAGGTCATCTCGCGCGCGGCTGGATCGAGCGCCGTTGCTTCCGCTGCCTATCGCTCCGCCTCGCGGCTGCGCGACGAGCGCCTCGACCGCAACCACGACTTCTCAAACAAGGCCGGCGTCGTCCATTCCGAGGTGATGCTGCCGGACGGGGCGCCCGAGCATCTCTCCGACCGGGAGAAGCTGTGGAACGAGGTCGAGGCAGCCGAGAAACGGATCGACGCGCAGCTGGCGCGCGAGATCGAGTTCGCGATTCCCCGCGAGATGACCCAGGAACAGGGGATCGAGCTCGCCCGCGACTTCGTCCGCGACGAGTTTGTCGATCGCGGCATGATCGCCGATCTCAACGTGCATTGGGACGTCGGCGCGGATGGCATGGCCAAGCCGCACGCGCATGTGATGTTGACCATGCGCGAGGTGGGTGAAGACGGGTTCGGCAAGAAGAACCGCGACTGGAACCGCGCCGAACTGCTGGAGAAATGGCGCGAGCGCTGGAGCGAGCACGTCAATCAGCGGCTTGCCGAACTCGATATCGATGCCCGCATCGATCACCGATCGCTTGACGCTCAAGGAATCGAGCTGGAGCCGCAGCACAAGATCGGGCCGGCTGCGTCGCGCATGGCGGCGCAGGGTCTGGAGTCCGAACGGCTCGAAGAGCACCAGGCCATTGCCCGCGCGAACGGCGACAAGCTTCTGGCAAACCCGGCCCTCGCGCTCGACGCGATCACGCACCAGCAGGCCACGTTCACCAACCGCGACCTCGCCATGTTCGTTCATCGCCACAGCGACGGGAAAGAGCAGTACGATCGGGTGATCGCGGCGGTGAAGGCCGCGCCCGAACTGGTCGCACTCGGCAAGGACGGTCGCGGCGAGCAGCGCTTCACCAGCCGAGCGATGATCGAGACCGAACAGCGGCTGGAACGCGCGACTGGCGTGATGGCGAACCGCGACCGTCATGCCGTCGCCGATCGCTACCGCGACACTGCGCTGGCGCGCGCGGCGGCGCGCGGCATGATCCTCTCGCCCGAGCAGCGCAGCGCCTATGAGCATGTCACCGATGCGAAGGGACTTGGCGTCGTCATCGGCTATGCCGGCACCGGCAAGTCCGCGATGCTCGGTGTCGCGCGCGAGGCGTGGGAAGGGGCTGGCTACGCCGTCCACGGTATCGCGCTGTCGGGCATTGCCGCCGAGAACCTCGAAAGCGGTTCCGGCATCGCGTCCCGCACGATCGCGAGCCTGGAGCATCAATGGGCGGAAGGTCGCGAGCTGCTGACCAACCGCGACGTGCTGGTGATCGATGAAGCCGGGATGATCGGCACGCGCCAGATGGAACGCGTCGTCAGCGAAGCGGAAAGGCGCGGCGCAAAGGTCGTGTTGGTTGGCGATGCCGAGCAGCTTCAGGCGATCGAGGCCGGTGCCGCGTTCCGCGCGACTGCCGAGCGCCACGGTAGTGTCGAAATCACCCAAATCCGCCGCCAGCGTGACGACTGGCAGCGTGACGCTACTCGGCAGCTGGCGACCGGGCGCACGGCCGAGGCTATCGCGTCGTACGAAGAGCGCGGACGCGTCCATGTGGCCGAGACGCGCGATGCCGCGCGCGCCGACCTGGTCGATCGCTGGGACCGCGACCGGGTGACCTCGTCCGGTGCGACCCGGATCATCCTTACCCACACCAATGACGAGGTTCGGGCGCTGAACATCGCGGCGCGCGAGCGGCTACGCTCGGGCGGCGCGCTTGGGGAAGATGTGACGGTAGACGTCGAGCGGGGCGAGCGGCAGTTCGCCACCGGCGACCGGGTGATGTTCCTGAAGAACGAACGCAGCCTTGGCGTGAAGAACGGCACGCTGGGACAGGTGCAGGCGGTCACGCAGACCCGGATGGCGGTGATGCTTGATGATGGGCGATCGGTCACGTTCGATGTGAAGGACTATGCCAATGTCGACCACGGCTACGCCGCCACCGTGCACAAGTCGCAGGGCGTGACGGTCGACCGGGTCCATGTGCTGGCGACACCGGGGCTCGACCGCCACGCTGCTTATGTCGCGCTGTCGCGGCACCGGGACAGCGTCGAACTCCATTATGGGCGCGATGACTTTGCCGATCAGGGCAAGCTGGTGCGGGCGCTTTCGCGCGAGCGCGGCAAGGACATGGCGTCTGACTATGTCCGCGCACCAGAGCCGGTTCGAGCGCCGCAGCCTGTACCACCGCGCAATCCGTTCGCCGGCCTGAAACTCGGTCCCGCCCCCGTCGTCGCGCCCGAGCGCACGACGCTCGACAAGGCGGTCGAGCGCTATGCGCGCGCCGCGGCCGATATCGTGCGGATGCGACGGCTCGATCTCGAAGCGCTACCGCACCAGAAGGTCGCCTTTGCCGAAGCGGGCAAGGTGCTGGACGCGATCCGGCCGGACGGGGCGCGCGATCTGCGCAGCGCGCTGAATGCCGAGCCCGCGCTGATCGATCAGGCCGCGAGCGGCAAGACCGTCGCGGCGATCCGCGCGATGACGCTGGAGGGCGAGGTCCAGATCGACACGGCGCAGCGCGCCGATCGGTTCGTCAGCGACTGGCAGAAGAAGACGAAGGCATACGAGCGGCTTCAGCGAGTTGGCGACTACGACCAGATCGATCGCGCGCGAGACGATCTGACGAGCATGGCAAAAAGCCTGCACCGCGATCCGCAGCTCGAGTCGTTGCTACGAAATCGGTACAAGGACCTGGGCATCGGGGACTTGCGCGAAAAATCTTTGTCCCAGGGTCTCCTGGAATATCCCGGCCTCTCGCGTGGTCGTGGACTTGGCCTTTAAGCCCGAATCATGACCGACAATCGCGAGCAGATCGCCACTCCCGAAACCATCGTCGACGCGCTTGAAGCGCTGCGCGGCGAGGTCAGTCTCAATCGCCATGCGCTTGAGCGGCTGATCTCCGTGCGCGAGCAGGTTCCGGATTACAGCGTCACGCTTGGTCAGATGGCAAAGGCGCTGAAGGACGCCGCTGGCGGCATCGATCGGATCGAAGCCAGTCCGGGGGTCAAACTGTCGCCGGCCACGTTCACTGCCGAGATGGTCAAGGCGAGCGCGGACGCACGGGCGGAGGACCGCAGTTTGATCCGCGAAACGCGCGACGCGATGTCGAGGTCGATCGGACGAGTCGACGGTATTGTTGAGCGCGGCCAGGCGGCGGATCAGCAACTCAATCGGTTGATCTGGTCCGGCATGGGCGGGCTGCTCATAGGCATGTTATTGTGGTCGGTCCTGCCGGGTGCTGTTGCTCGATCGTTACCAGCGAGCTGGCGCGTTCCGGAATGGATGGCGGAGCGGACAATGAGAATGGACGGGCCGCACGCTGCCGCTCGCCTGATCCAGGTGTCACTCCCGCCAAAAATTGAGATCCAACCGCGCACCCCCGACGATCGTGTCCGGCGAGACGGCGCCGGCTCCAGGGAACACCGGTAGCGCGCCGCGATCTCTGCCGTCGCGGAGCCTGATGCTGATCATAGGCCGACATCCGTTCACCTCGCGGCAAGGGGACCAGATGGCGGATTGCAGACTGACCGCTTTCTGGTGATTGTTGGGTAAAGCGGACGCTCGTTCATGGATACCGGGACGGCAGCTAAGCGCCCTACCCCCCCCCCCCCCCCGCAGCCCGCTCCCGTAATTGCTCGCTAGGGCAAGCAAGCCGAGCCGCGTTACAGCCGGGGATTGAAGGATGCGGCGGAGATTACCGTCGCGGCGTCGGGCAGTAGGGTCGAATCGGCCATGCCGCGAATTCAGAGCAAATGAGAACATACGCCAGCCCCCTCCGGGCCGTGGTGAGGCGCGCTGCTGCCCCCGCGGCGGCGCGCCTCAGCTCACTTCTTCTCCTTCACCCACTCGACCTTGCCGGGATGCTTCTCCGCGTAGTCCTTTTTGGTGAAGCGCCCCGTGTCCACGTGGTGGGGCTGCGCCTTGTTCCAGTCGTGCTTCTTGTCTGCCATTCGTCGTTCCCTCTGTTTAGCGGCTATTGAGTCGCACTCAACAGATGGTTACTGAATCGCAACGGTTCAAAGTGTTCCCTGTTAGTTCTGCGACGAGTCGTTGTTGAAATTCGCCCGGCTGAGTTCTTTAGCGGGGATAGCTCGACGCTCAACCATCCGCTTCTCGCGCGATCGCCAGCTATTCTCCGGGCATGACAAACGGCGTTCCTCTGACGCGCGCCCGCAAGACGGCGGACCGTCCGCAACCAGGAGCGTAACCGTGCCTCCTTCGTCGCCGAACCTTCGAGAGTGCGGGACCGGGGAACCGGCTCTGTTCAGCCTGTCGGACGAGAGTGGCGGACGAGAGCTCGTTGGCGATATAGCCGTTGGCCGCGGGCGCCGGTGGCCCTATATCAGTGTCATGGCAAAGACGCCCACCAAGAGTTGGCTCCCCAAGCGCAACGTCTCCGGCGGTCGCTTTTTGACGTCCAAAGAGGCCACCAGCTCGCCGCGCACGACGGTTACCGAGGTTATTCGCCACGCGGGCAGTAGCGGCGCGTCCGTATCGGTCAATGTCCGCAGCAGCGTGTCGGGTCGCATCAACCTCCCGAATGGACGGTCCATCACAACTGTGCGGAAGGATGTGATGGACAGCGCGCTGGGGCGCGGTGAATTCAAGAAGAAATGATCGGGCGGCGGGCGAGCAAACAAGCGGCGACGCCATCTTACAGTCGCGCATTTGAGGCGCTCGTACAGGACTCGGCCGATGTCATTGGCCTGCTCGCTTACGCCACTTATAAACAATCGATACGAGAAGGTGCGTTAGCGGGTCAGGCGGTGGTCGATCGAGCATCGCGCGACTTGACGCCTGCGTTGGTTGGCGCGCTGCGCATGGCCGCTGAACAGACGATCACCGAGATTGTGAACAACGGGATCGCTCAGGCGACGCCGGACATACAGAACACGGCCACGATAGCGACGCTGAACGCCCATCGAACTGAAGTTCTGAGCGCTCTTCAAGGCGAGCGAACGCGCATCGAAACGCACATCACCTCCCGAACAGGGTTTCTGCCAGCGTTCCTAACTAATCTTGCCGCTTGGGTCGTGACGCTCCTGATCGCCGTAGCAATCCTTTATATCGCGAGCCGCCCCTCGGTGGAGTCAACGTTATCGAATTCGTTGGATAGGCCTGCAGCGAAGGCCACACCCGCCTCGCCTAACCCTCAGACCAACGCGACGTCTGCAAACATCTCGCATGTCCCGCAACCCACCCCCAATTAGAGGATGACCGAATGTTACTGGGGATCGAACGAGTCACGGACGCGGGACAATGCGAGCCCGGGCGGTTCTACCTGAAACTAAACTACAATGATGAGCCCTCGATTTTTCAGTGCGTCAAAATCGGGGAAGACAAGACCGATTTGATGGCACTTTGGTTCGCTCCTGGAACTGACCGTCCCCTCGGCCTTGAGGCACTTCCAGATCACGAACCGGTGGTCGCGCTACCACACGTTCACATCCGCGTTGACGCTCCCTCCATGTTCGCCTCGAACCGCACGACCGGTATTCGCCCGGGGATGTTTTTGGTGTCCGACGCAGAAGCGTTTGTCGTCGCTCCTAGCGGTTTTCGAGGCTACTCGACGATTAACGTATCGACGGGGTTACCCGTGCCCAAGCGATGGGCGCCCGATTGGCTTGCATTCTCGCGTTGGCTGCTTGTGATTGAGGATAACGGTGAGGAGATCCCCATCGCCAGCTTTGGCGAGACCGGCACAAGCTAGTTCAGCCCGCCTTACCGTATTCGTCTCGCGTACCCTCTGCGATTACCCCGCTCGTTACCCGCGGCCGCCGCAACGCAATGCCTCCCCGGAGAGGTAAGTTTCTCGCTGCGATAAAGGGAAAAATGGTGCTGCCGGTGAGGACGCAACTCACGTCCGCAGCCTTACCAAGGCAGTGTTCTCTTTGGTCAGCTTCTCAACGTAACGAGCCTGAAGCTGCCAGTCGGCTATCGCCCCAATTCAAGCGAAAATCGGTACCCGAACGGGCGTCCGATTTCGCGTAGTAGCCAGCGATCCCTGAGAGTCTACAATTGGGTCTTGGTAACCGCAGGCCTGTCGGTCACCAACGCGTCCAACTACTGCCGTGAGGTCGAGTTCGACGGCTACCCGGAAGCTACCGTTCAGTCATGGGACGCTGCACTTCAGGCGACACTAGTTCCAGTCGCAAAGCCAGCCAGCACAGGCGTGAACAAACATTCGACCAGCTGTGCGCGCCAACGCCCCTAAGCGGCCTGCCCAGGCAGGAAGCGGCGATCAGATAGCGGCCGAAAGGCACATGGCAGAGCGAAGCTCCCGCCTCGCCGTGCGCGCCTCGCCGCTCTGGCTGCCTTCGTCGCTGACCCAAACGCACATGATCCCGCGAAACCTCCCTTGAACCGTTCACTATTTGATCTACATTCCCGTTAACTATAATTTTGGGCGGGGGATCATCGTTTGAGTATCGCAGATACATTTAAGCAGTTTATTGCCAATCTCGCTGTCGATAATGCCATAATTATTTCGTCTCGGTATGAGGAGATAACCTGCTCACTTAACAAGAAATTCCGTGACACCGAATCCAAAACTGCGAATTCGCTACAGGTTGGTTCCTACGGCCGCTGGACGGCTATCAAGGGGATTTCCGACCTCGACATGCTGTACATCATGCCAAAGGGCGAGTGGGAAAACTATAAGGACGGCGGCCAATCCAAACTGCTCTCCGATGCTGCTGCCGCAATTCGTGCGCGATACCCCCGCACGACAGTAAGGGTGGACCGCCTCGTCGTCGCGGCAGTCTATTCAAAATTCCGCGTCGAAGCGCAGCCAGTGTTTGAGCAGGACGATGGGAGCTTCAAGTACCCCGATACCTATAATGGTGGGGAGTGGAAAATCACGAAACCGCGTGAAGAGATTAAGGCGATGTCTGATTTCGTTAGCGAAAAAAATAAGAACCTGCGGCGACTCTGCAAAATGGCCCGAGCCTGGAAGAACAAGCATGGCGTGGGCATGGGTGGCCTGCTGATTGATACCCTTGCGTATAATTTCCTGTGCTCCACCGACGAGTACGACGACAAGAGTTACCTCTATTATGACTTCATGAGCCGCGACTTCTTTTCATTTTTGAAGGATCTGCCCAAGCAGGATTATTTTGCTGCGCTCGGTAGCGGACAGCGCGTGAAGGTAAAGAAGAGTTTCCAGCGGAAGGCGAAGAAGGCGTACGAGCTGTGTCTCAAGGCCATTGAGGCCGAGGGGCAGGCCAACCAGAACGATAAATGGCGCAAGGTGTACGGGCGTCTTTTCCCCGCTGCCGAGAAGCTGATCAAGGTCGAAGCAGTATCGGGTCGTAACGTTCGTATGACGGAAGAATTCGCCGAAGACGTGTTCGGTGGCATCGACATCAGGAACAACATCACTATCGATTGCAACGTCGAACAGGCCGGTTTCAGAACCGCCTCGCTACGCGAAATCCTCAATGAGCGTAAGCTGCTCAAGCCACGCAAACGGCTCACATTCTCCGTCGTGCGTACGGACATCGCTGTCCCCTACGGGCTGTTCTGGAAGGTGTTGAATCGGGGACAGGAAGCGATCAATCGCGACTGCATCCGGGGCCAGATTGTCGCTGATGGTGGGCACAAGCGCCGGAGTGAGACAACTACCTTCAAGGGCGATCATGTGGTTGAGTGCTATGCGGTCGTTGATGGAGTGGTCGTCGCGACCGACCGCATTCACGTGCCGATCGATTCAAACCAAGAGGACGATGATGGATAGAGCCGGTTCGCTGAGACAAATTAACTATGTCTGATCCCGCCGCGCCGGTGCCGATCTCCATCGTGGCACATCAGAAGAGCTGGAAAAGTGCGTGCACCGCGGAGATTACCGGTATTCGTTCGGCGACGGCCGGCCTTCGGATGTTCATTGATCGGGTCGGTAGCACCGCGATTACAGGACTTGAGGGAAAGCCGATAATCGATCTCCTCGTGACGCCTGTGGATTGGCAGGATGCGGGCCGGATCGCTGCAGCGCTGGCCACCATCGGTTATGCTCGCGACGTTGCCAAGTCAGGGCTCCCGCGCGAATTTCTCGTCAAGCCTGCGGCCAACGGGCGCTCAATATCGTTTCACGTGCATATTGCGCCGCGCGAAAGCGAGTGGGGCCGCAATATGCTGATATTTCGAGACCAACTCGCGGCCGATAGATCACTGGCAAAACGATATGCCGCCCTGAAACGACAGCTTGCCGTGGCACATCCGAGCGACTTGGATGCCTACACGAAAGGCAAGAGCGACTTCGTTGCGGAGGTACTGCGTCACGCCGACGGCGCACTCGGAAATGAGCGTCTACTTACCTACCAGCGGGTTGAGCTCGACCGTAGTCGGCGATTTCAGGACTTGGCGCTTATCGCCCAACTCGGTGTCGCCGTCGTTGCAGCGATCTCTGTATATTCGGACAACAATATTATTCAGCTGAACTTCGCGCTTGTCGGGTTTTTGCTGGCGGCGTTGTGGCTCGCGCTTGCGCACAAACAACGTTCACATCGGGCCGCCGGGGATCAAGCACGCAGAGTTATTCTGCTCGCGAGCGGACTCGGTGAGCGATTTTCCGCCGAACAACGTCTGCGGGTGTTCGATGGCTTTAGCGTTTCGATCGAAGGTAAGCCGCTTGTTCGTGAGGAAGATCATTTCGCCAGCCGCGAGGCTCCGGGATACCGTCGTCTCGCGGAGTTGATCGAGGAGTCGGCATATTGGACTCGGGATCTGCAACGTAGCAGCGCAGCGTGGATACGAAACGCTCTGGCGGGCGCAGCCCTTCTGATCGGATGCGCGCTTTGGACTGGCTTGCTTGCGTTGCCAGCCGACGCGAGTGTTTCACTAGCCCGTGTTCTGGTTGCGGCTCTCGTATTTCTGGTTTCTTCCGATTTGCTTAGCTCGATATTCGCTTATCGTGAGGCGGCTGCGGCAATAGGGGTAATTTTGCAAAGGGTCGAAATAGCCGCAGCGCGCGACTACCCCTCAGCCGACATCATGCTTTTAATGTCCGATTACAATGCGATAGTTGAAAGTGCGCCTTTCGCACTCCCGGGTGTGTTCCGCTGGCGAAATGCTGTCTTGACGCGACGTTGGCGAAACTACCTTGAGGAAAAACGCAAATAGCGGGCTCTTTGTTAGCACATGACCGACCATGGTTTCTCCCAGGGCCGCAGATCGCTGTTCAGAAGTTCCAGTTCCAGCAGCAGAAGCGCCATTACAAGTAGGCCTGTCTCCTCCTGGCGAGTTCCTCGTTTGTTCTGGCGCCGGCGTTCATGTTATGCCAAGAGCTTCCCATGAGCGTTGCTGACAACTTTCGTGCCTTTCGGGGAAATTACTTGATCCCCGCACCCACCGTGGGGACGATCTCGTATCGCTACAAACGGATCACTAAGCAACTGAACAAGGATTTCTGGAACACAGAGTCCGAGATGGCGCATAGCCTCTATGTCGGCTCTTATGGCCGGGACACAGCCGCTCGTGGTGTCAGCGACCTGGACGTGGCGTTTGTCCTGCCATCGTCTGTCTATCACCAATACAACGCCTATCAGAGCAACGGGCAGTCGGCGCTGCTGCAAGCGGTCAAGAACTCCCTCAACCGCACGTATGCCAATTCCTATACCGGAGCGGACGGCCAGGTCGTCGCGCTCAATTTCGATGATGGGATCAGGTTCGAGATTCTGCCAGTGTTTGACAATCAGGCGGGCACCTTTACCTTTGCGGATTCCAATGGTGGCGGAAGTTGGCAAACGTGCGATCCGCGCGGGGAAATGTCGGAGTTTCTGGCGCGTAACAAGGTTGCGAACGGCAATCTCAAGGTCATCGGCCGCATGGCCCGCATTTGGCGTGACTACGATAGCGTCCCGATTGGCGGCATGCTCATCGACACACTTGCTTACCAGTTCATCGCGAGCTGGCCGCACCGCGACAAGTCGTATCTCTTTCACGACTATCTCGCGCGCGATTTCTTCCTGTACCTCTCCAACATCGACCGATCCCAGGCCTATTGGCGTGCGCCAGGTAGTGGCTCCTACGTGTATAAGAAGGGCAACTTTCAGACGCCAGCAGCGACAGCCTACCAAACCGCGCTGAGTGCTATACATCACGAGTCCAACGACCGACCCGTCACCGCTCGGAACAAGTGGAGAGAGATTTTTGGATCAACCTACCCCTAACGAGGACGCGCTGCTCGCTCAGATTCGGGAATGTTTCGGGCGGGTCGTGTACTCACATAAGACCCACGAGAAGCAAGGCGATATCTGCGCGGCCACTCTGCGTCGGTTCAAGATTGCCCAGATCGCACTAGCGGCGGTCACAACCTCGGGCACGCTGGCGATTCTCTTCACCGATCACTTCTGGCTTAAGCTCGTCACTGCCTCGGTTTCGCTGATTACCCTATTCGTTTCGGGCTACATGAAGGGGTTTGACCCCGGAGCGACAGCGCAGAAGCATCGTGATACCGCAGCTGACCTTTGGGCGATACGAGAGTCCTACCTCTCCCTGCTTGCCGATATGACGGCCGGGGCGATCGGCAACGACGTTGCTCGGGAACGGCGGGATAGCCTGCAAGCCGCCCTGGCGGCGATCTACAAATCCGCGCCGGGCACCACCTCGGAAGCCTATGGCATGGCGCAGAAGGGACTACAGTCGCTGGAGGACTACACGTTCAACTACGGCGAGATCGACAAATTTCTGCCTGGGCCGTTGAAGCGCGGCGCGTAGCGGCCAACGCTAGCGCAAGCAGCGCAAGATCGCCGCCGGAGAGGCCCAATACTGGTTCACCCGCACTGACACTTCTCTGGCCTTCACGCCGCGAAATGCGGCGAGCAACTTGAGCTGCCAAGTCGCGTGAATGTAGCGTAAGCGTGGTCTGAAGACCGCGGAACGGTGATAACTGGTGTAAAGTCGCCATTCAGGCTCGTTGGACAAGCTCAACCTTATGCCCGATAGGATCGGCGAGGACCGCCCTGATGCCCCATTGCGTATGGGACGGTTCTTTGACGATACTGCCCAGAGAGCCTGCAGCGAGGCAAACCTGCTCGACGTCATCTACAATGAATCCCAAGCGGGTGGCAGCAGTGCTCTCGCCAGGTAATGAAGGGTAGATTTCAAGCAGCGCTTCGCCACACGCTCCCGAATAATCGACCCGGGCCACTCCATGCGACAACGGGAAATGTGGCGCGATACGACGCATCTGCGCCGCCGAAAGCCAGATCAGATTACTCAGACTACGCCTCCTCGCGCCGCCACTGAATCAACCCGTCGTCGTCTACGCAAGCAATTTAATAGGTCCTGAGCCTAGGGTGTTGCGCGAAGGCGGCACGGATCTTCGCTGGCCTACGAACGCACCTGCGACCTGCATCTGTCTCATTAATGAATATTATAGTGCTGGTGCAGCCGCATTTCTTCGTGATGAAGGCCGAGCTGGGACGATAGCGTAATATCCATTCTGAGGCAGATCACGGCACCGAGGGAAGCGGCATTTTCCACCGAGCGAAGAGGCGGGCACTCACACGCCGTGAAATATGATTGAAAGGTGGACACCGCAAGTCGACAAAATATTGGGCGCACGTCATAACTGGCGATTACAACTATCCATGAAAGGGGGGTATTGTGAGTGGGGAATGATTCTAAGGAGGTTTTCAAACCGGAGGCTTTGGCTTGGGCGCATCAAGCGCCGATAGCATGGATCATCGTAGCCGCGCTTCTTTGTCTTTCTGCGTTTCTTGGCTATCGGCTGTGGACGAGTAGTTCGTCTGATCGCGAGAGGCAGAGCAAAAAGGAACGAAAAAATTTCCTCGCGGACATAAATCTGGGCAGGCTGGCAATACTGCTCCTGTTAGCGGCTGCGCTTCTCTTGTGTTCCGAGGTTCTAGCTGCAGGATTTTGGGCGACCGCCACGCATGAGGTAGGATTTGCCGTCCTCGTATCAGCGGTCATTTGGGTCATATTCGAGGCTCAACTCCGGCAGGAGGCCGACGAAGCTTGGGACAAGCGGATTGAGCATGCAACGCGCAACGTATTTCAAGCCGTCCTCCGAAAAGATTTGCCGAAAGCTTTACTTGATGAGGCGAATAATCTCGTCCTTAACAGTTCGCTCATTAGGTCTAACTTTTCTGTTACCTACACCATTCGTGACGATACCGTTGATGTCGACGGACATCTGATGGCTTGCGTATTAGTTGATGCCATCATGGAATTTTCCATGAAGAATGTTAGCACCGACGTCGTCAAATGGGGGGCAGGCTTGAAGTTACCTAACCCGGTTCACTCTCAACTTAAAAATAAGGTTGAAGTTCACAAATTTGAGGTGAAGAAGGGTGCAGACGAAGTTATCCTTGATTTAGTTAAGGCGGAGGCTGATTTTAGGA
Organism: Sphingomonas sp. BL-S-29; assembly: GCF_055521495.1. Classification (NCBI taxonomy): domain Bacteria; kingdom Pseudomonadati; phylum Pseudomonadota; class Alphaproteobacteria; order Sphingomonadales; family Sphingomonadaceae; genus Sphingomonas; species Sphingomonas sp. BL-S-29. Next base: position 870,003 of record NZ_CM145482.1, on the reverse strand, counting down.
GCCGCCTCGAGAGCCAAGTCACGGCCGTTAGCTACGATGCTGGCGCCGTGACGCTGCAGCCCGGTGAAACTTGCACATGTGCTACAAGATACACCATGGCTAAGGAGGTGGAGGATTCGGAGGTACTGCAGACCCTTCATCCGTCTGACGGGTTGCGTGTAACGGTGTTCGACCAAGCGACGGATGGACGCCGGGTCATTTTCGCTAGCTCCATCCACCGGCACGATCTCCAATCCGAGTCCAACGGCGTTAGCGGATCGTCGGCACAAATTTTTAGGATTCCGGGGTACCTTTTACCGCACCAGGGCGTTCTTATATGGTGGAAACGGACTCCAGTGAGGCTCCTTGGCCAGCCATTGCCTGTTCAGCAAGCGGGTGATAATCAGGGTCAAATTGAGGAGAAAGCCAATGCATAAGATCATTTTCGGCGATGGCGGAACCCAGATCTAAGGGTTCCCCCTCTAGCGAATAGTAGCGGGCGCCCCCTCAGGGGGCGCCCGATTCGTATTGGGCGCAGTCAACCTCGAAATTCGAAGGGCCGCACATCGTTAGTCGGCGGCGCCTATGGCAATGGCAATGGCAATGGAGCTTGATCGCATAGCCGAACTGCCTGGATCCGCGGCGCGGTTTCGATCGCGTTTCGGAAAGTCGCAAAAAGGTTCATCGCGTTTCTTTCCTGAACCACCGACGGCCGGCATCAACCAGATGTGTCCACGGCGAAGCGCCCGCCGTCGCCACCGCTAGATCGATCGTAGCTTGGCCGGTGCTTCTCCGCCTTCGGGGTTTTGACCGGTCAGCCGATAGAGAATGCTATCTAGCTCCCCCCTAGGTACGTTCAGCTCCGCAGCGATCTGCTCGCGAGTGATGCGTTCGCGCCAGAGCGATGTGAAGATCTGAGGCCAGAGCGCGGATGTCTCAGGCGGCAATCCTTCGGGCTCCCGCCGTCGATAACCGCGGCTGGACATCTCGACATTCAAACTGCGGTTCTGCCATTCGCTCACCACCCTGAGTTTGTGGAGCCGGTAGTTGAGGGCGGCGACAGACACCCCCCAGCGCTTCTTCGCGTGGATGAGGCTGTCGAGGCCGCTGACGTGGCGGATGCGGCTCATCACGTCGTCCATCGGCATCAGGAACGCGGATGCGAAGCGATCGGCCTCGCTCTCCGCCTGCCGGCTGTCCTGTGGAGCGCCATGCTTGTGCATCACCAGGTGACCCAGTTCGTGAGCCGCATCGAATCGACTACGCTCCGTCGACTTGAAGGTGTTGAGGAACACAAAGGGTCGCTCGCCTCGCCAGCAGGAGAACGCATCCACGTTCTTGGTGTCCTCGTACAACGAGAACACGCTCACGCCCTTCGACTCGAGTAACTTGATCATGCTGGAGATGGGCTGCTCTCCGAGCCCCCAGCTCGCCCGCACGACCTGTGCCGCAGCTTCGGACGTCGCGTCGCCTCGCAATTCCGGAACGTCAGTGGACGGAAGATTGAAGCGCTCGGCCACCCAGTCATTGAATAGGTAGGCGATCGCCCCGGCGGAGAGAGCCGCGTCCCGTTCCCTGGCAGTCATCGAGGAGAGGCTGCGAAAACTCGCCGCCTCGGCAGGCAATTCGTCAACGTCCTCAGCGAAGAAGAATCCCCGGGGAAAGTCGAGGGCGCGCGCCAGCGCCTCGACGGTCTCGTCCTCCGGCTCGTTGGCCCCGTTCTCGAGTCGCGAGATCGTGATCGGCGAAACGCCGATCGCGCCCGCCAGCGCACGCGCGGTCAATTTGCGCCGTTTCCGGGCAAGGATCAGTCGTTGAGGGTTAAACATGCACCATCAGCCCTTGCGGGTCACCGACACCTCATACTCGGCCGGCGGCTCGCCATCGTCGACCAGCGGGCCCGTCGCGCCCCATCCACCCTTCTCGACCAGCAGGATGCGCTCGTGGAAACCGTCGAACTGCTCCTCGTTGATCGCCATCGGACACGACAGCTCGGCGCGCACGTCGTCTCCATCGGCGTAGACGAACAGAACCCAGATCGTCGCAGTGACCTCAACGACTTCCTTGGCTTTGTCCTCAGGCCAGAGCTCATACTGACCCAACTCGATGGCCCGCGCCGACCCCGCGCCCTTCTTCGAAGTCGCGATAGGATCGAGAAGCGGATCGCCCGCCCGTTCCGCATTCTGGAATACGACCTTGATTCCGAACTCCGAATTGAAGATCGACTCGATATTGTCCCGACGACAGACCTCCCAGCCGTGCGGCAGGAATATGCGGCGAAGCTGGCCCGTTCCCTCGATCCATGACAGAAGTCCGCCTGCGCTGAGTGGATGGAAACCTGTCGCATTGCGCCGGCCACCCACTGCAGCGCCCACGACATCCAGCAGCAGGTCGCGACGTAGGCCAAGCTGCGCCAGTCTCGGCACGATCTCGTAGTCTTCAGCCAGAACTGGCATGAAAAATTCCCGTGTTAACTTTCTTACCCTCATTTGAGGCTAGAAATGTTAACATGTCAAGCATCCAGTTCTCGATCGCACTCCGCGTTTCTGAATGAATGATCGTATGACATCACTGACAATGGGATGAACCGCGAGAACCCGGCGCATTGCTGCGGTGGTGCTCCATCGGATTTCAAGAACTCTCGAGAACGATGTGGGGGAAAGTGTGGGGTAGATGCTGGCGACGCGCGAAATTTACCATACGTTCAAAGGGATATAAGGAATTCTGGGATTCCTCCCGCTCTTAGATCCCAACCTGTGATCGCATGCCGCCCGCATAATCAGTTCGCGGTCGCGGACCGTGACAAAATACGGACCTCGATCAATTGAACCCCAAACCGGCAATTTAATGTGGGACAGGATGTGGGCCAAGCTACCCTCCTTTGGGATTATCGCTTGTTTTTCAATCACATACGCCCAATTTTGGCGGAGACGGAGGGATTCGAACCCTCGGTACGAGTAAACCCCGTACGGCGGTTTAGCAAACCGCTGGTTTCAGCCACTCACCCACGTCTCCGGCTTGGCGGCGAAGCGCGGCTATAGCGAGGGGTGTGGCTTCGATCAACCGGCCTTGCAACATGCCGTCCGGCGCGAATTCGACTCGGGTCGTCGCGCGGTTCATTGTGGGTCAAGCCGCGCAGGGGCAACACTGATCCATTGAGCGCCGGGGGAGTATGACGATGCGCAAGGCCCTTCTAATCCTGTTGCTGGTGGCAACCGCCATCGGTATCGGCCCCGCGCCGTCACTGGCCCAGGTGCGGACGATCGATCCCAACCAGGCGATCGACAGCGATCTGCAGCGTGGGCAGACCCCGCCGCCGCCCGCCGAGCCGGATACCGCGGTGCCGGCCGACAGCCAGCCGGCCTATCGCGACGCGCCCGATGCATCGGGATCGCAGCAATATCCGCCTTATGATCCGAGCAACCCGAACATGCCGGCCAGCGGTGATCGCGCTCAGTCCGCGCCGGCCGGGGCCAATACGGCGCTGACCGATGCCAATGCGGACGCCGCGCGGGGCACGACCTTCAAGCGGGAGGAGCTGCTGATCGCCGCCGAAGGCACCTTCGGCAAGGGTGCGTCGGGCCTGGCCGGCATCCTGGAGCGGACGCTCAAGGAGCAGGGCGAGCCCAACGCCTATATCTCCGGCCGCGAGGCCTCGGGCGCGGTGGTCGTCGGCCTGCGCTATGGCAGCGGCACGATGTTCCACAAGATCGAGGGGCAGATGCCGGTCTATTGGACCGGCCCGTCAGTGGGTTTCGATCTGGGCGGCGACGCCAACAAGGTGTTCGTGCTGGTCTATAATCTCCATGATTCGGAGGAGCTCTATCGCCGCTTCCCGGCCGGCGAGGGCCGGCTCTATTTCGTCGGCGGATTCGCCGCGACCTATTTGCGGCGCGGCGACATCGTGCTGATCCCGATCCGCCTCGGCGTCGGCTGGCGGCAAGGCGTGAATGTCGGGTACATGAAGTTCAGCCACACATCGAAATGGCTACCCTTCTGAGACGATGAGGCGGCCGGCGGGAGCGATGCCGTCAGCCGCCGCCGACCCCTTCGATCACCTTGCCGGTGCCGTGGCAAGTCGGGCACTCCCGCCCCTCGAACTCACCGCTTCCGCCGCATTGCTGGCAGATGGTCTCCCCGGTCCCCGGCGCGCCTTCTGGCGCCATGTCGCCGGGACTGATCGGTTCGTCCACCATGATGCTTCTCCTCGTCGAGCGGCTTCCCGGCTTTCTCAACGCGGCAACGCGTCCGGCGGCTCCATTCGTGTCAGCCGAACTCGACTGCCTCGAACCGGATTGGCTCGCCGAGCGCCGCATCGGCGAGCGAACCGTCCCACATCACGCGCCGGCCGCGCACGATCGTGCCGATCGGCTTGCCGGTCAGCGTCATGCCGGTGAAGGGCGACCAGCCGCTGCGCGAGGCGAGCCAGCTTTGCTCGATCGTCCAGCGCGCCTTGAGGTCGACGATGCTGAAATCGGCGTCGTAGCCGATCGCGATCCGCCCCTTGCCGATGATGCCGAACACGCGCTGCGGCCCGGCGCTGGTCAGGTCGATCACGCGGGCGAGCGTGGTGCGGCCTTCCGCCACATGGTTCAGCATCAGCGGCAGCATAGTCTGGACGCCGGGCATGCCGCTCGGGCTGTCGGGATAGGGCTTGCCCTTCTCTTCCAGCGTGTGCGGCGCATGGTCCGAGCCGAGAATGTCGGGCACACCCTGTTGCAGCCAGTGCCACAGCCCGTCGCGGTGCGCGCCCGAACGGATCGGCGGGTTCATCTGCGCCAGGGTGCCCAGCCGCGGATAGGCTTCCTCGCCGGCCAGGGTCAGGTGCTGCGGCGTCACCTCGCAGGTAGCGATATCCTTGTGCTGGCCGAGCAATTCGAGCTCGGCCGGCGTCGTCACGTGCAGCACATGGATGCGACGCCGCGCGTCGCGCGCCAGCTTGAGGATGCGCTTCGTCGCCAGCAGCGCGCTCTCGTCGTCGCGCCACACCGGGTGGGAAGAGGCATCGCCCGGCACGCGCTCGCCGGCGCGCGCGTTCATCCGCGCTTCGTCCTCGGCGTGGATCGCGACCCGCCGGTGGCCCGACGCCAGCACTTCGGCGAGCGACGAATCCTCCGCCACCAGCAGGTCGCCGGTCGAGGCGCCCATGAAGATCTTAACGCCCGCCGTGCCGGGCAGCCGTTCGAGTTCGGCCAAGGCCGCGGCATTGTGGTTGGTCGCGCCGACATAAAAGGCATGGTCGCACCACATGCGGTGATGCGCGCGAGTCAGCTTGTCCTGGATCGCCTCGGCACTGTCGGTATTGGGCTTGGTGTTGGGCATCTCGAACACCGCGGTCACTCCGCCGAGCACCGCGGCGCGGCTGCCGCTCTCCAGATCCTCCTTATGGACCAGCCCCGGCTCGCGGAAATGGACCTGGGTGTCGATCACGCCGGGCAGGATATCGAGGCCGGTACACTCGATCGTCTCCCCGGCATCACCCATACCGCCGATCGCGACGATCCGCCCGCCGCGCACGCCGATATCGGCCCGGATCGGGCCGGCGGGCGTGTGGACGGTGCCGCCCGTCAGCTTCAGGTCATAGGTTGCTGTCACGATCGCCTCCGGCTCTTCCGCTTGCCCGGCCGACCTCCTACCTGTTCGCCATGAGCGAAACCACCCCGCATGCCACGATGCTCGCCGATCGCGCGCTGATCCGGATCGCCGGCGAGGATGTCCGCGGTTTCCTGCAGGGCCTGATCACGCAGGACGTGGCGACGCTCGACGCCTCGGCGCCGCGCTGGGCGGGCCTGTTGACGCCGCAGGGCAAGGCGCTGTTCGATTTCCTGCTCTGGGCGGATGGCGACGCGATCCTGATCGATTGCGAAGCGGAGGCTGTCGACGCCCTGGCCCGGCGCCTGACGATCTACCGTCTGCGCCGCGCGATCACGATCGAGCGGATCGCCGGCGCGGTTCACTGGTCGGTCGGTGGAGATCGCGGCGTGCCCGATCCGCGCCTTTCCAACCTCGGCCGCCGCTGGCTCGGCGATGCGGGCGAAGCGGCCATCGGGTGGAAAGCGCACCGCCTGTCGCTGGGAGTCACCGAGGGCGTCGAGGAACTGGGCTCGGACAAGACGCTCTGGCTCGAAGCCAATGCGCGCGAACTGAAGGGCGTCAGCTTCACCAAGGGCTGTTATGTCGGCCAGGAGAATACCGCGCGCATGCACCACCGCGCCAAGGTCAATCGTCGGCTGGTGGTCGCGCCGATCGCCGAGCCGGGCGACCGTACGCGCGTCACCTATCCCGATCTGGGGCTGATGGTGGAACTGCGCCGGGTCGAGGCGCTGGGTGACGCGATCACGCCACCCTGGCTTCAGGCAGCCCTCACAGCCTGATTCTCAACGCCCGATCGAGCTGTACGCGAAACCGGCCTTCTCGACCTCGCGCGCGCGATAGACATTGCGCAGGTCGACCATCACCTTGCCGTTCATCACACCGGCGAGCCGGCCAAGATCGAGCGCGCGGTAGGTATCCCATTCGGTTACGATCACGACGGCGTCGGCGCCTTTGGCCGCCTCATAGGCATCGCTGCAATAGGTGGCGCTCGGCATCATCTTCTTCGCGACCTCCATGCCTTCGGGGTCGTGTGCCCGCACGGTCGCACCAGCATCGAGCAGGCTCTGTACGATCGCCAGGCTGGGTGCGTCCCGCATGTCGTCGGTGTTCGGCTTGAAGGTCAGGCCGAGGATCGCGACCGTCTTGCCTTTGCCATCGCCGCCCAGCGCCTTGATTACCTTGCGGCCCATCGCCCGTTTGCGGTTGTCATTGACCTGCACCACTGCCTCGACGATCCGGATCGGCGTCTCGTAATCCTCGGACGTCTTGAGCAGCGCCAGCGTGTCCTTGGGGAAGCACGAGCCGCCATAGCCCGGGCCGGCATGGAGGAATTTGGAACCGATGCGGTTGTCGAGCCCGATGCCGCGCGACACGTCCTGCACATTCGCCCCGACCGCCTCGCAGAGATCGGCGATCTCGTTGATGAACGTGATCTTGGTCGCGAGGAACGCGTTCGCCGCATATTTGATCAGCTCGGACGTGCGGCGCCCGGTGAACAGGATCGGGCTCTCGTTGAGGTAGAGCGGACGATAGATGTCCCGCATCACTTGTTGCGCACGCGCATCCTCGGTCCCGACGACAATGCGGTCGGGGCGCTTGAAGTCGCCGATGGCGGCGCCCTCGCGCAGGAATTCGGGGTTGGAGACGACGGCGATCTCATAATCGCCGGCGACCTCCTTCATGATCTCCTCGACCTTGTCGCCGGTGCCGACCGGCACGGTCGACTTGGTGACGACCACGATCGGCCCGTCGATCGCCGCGGCGATCTCGCGCGAGGCCTCGAAGACGTAGGTCAGGTCTGCGTGGCCGTCGCCACGCCGCGACGGCGTGCCCACCGCGATGAACACGGCGTCGGCACCGGAGACGGCTGATTTGAGGTCGGTGGTGAAGCTCAACCGGCCGGCAGCGACATTGGTCGCCACGAGCGTGTCCAGGCCAGGTTCGAAGATCGGCATCTTGCCGGCCTCGAGCGCGGCGATCTTGCTGGCGTCCTTGTCGACGCAGATCACCTCATGGCCGAAATCCGAAAAACAGGCGCCCGATACCAGGCCAACATAGCCCGAACCGATCATCGTAATCCGCATGCCTGATACCCTGTTTGATATGTGGTGGCGCCGCCACCCGGACCGCTTTCCTCTAGCGGAACAGGAAGTGATTGCCAGCCCTGCCGGCGGGCCATGGCCCATGTCGGATCGGCATCGCCGCTACGACATGTCGGGCGCAAACGAAAAGGGAGACCGGCAAGCCGATCTCCCTCTCGATTCTTCCGAACTGAAGGCCGGGCTTAGTTGCCCGAACCAGGTCCGTAGGTGACTTCCACGCGGCGGTTCTGAACCTCGCGGACTCCGTCGGCAGTCGCGACGCGCGGGCGGCTTTCGCCGAACGCTTCCGTCGAGATCACACCCTCGGGGATCGAGTGTGCGGACAGATACGACTTCACCGAGTCCGCACGACGCTGCGAGAGACCCACATTGTATGCGGGCGAACCCGAGCGGTCGGCGTGGCCGGCCAGCATGACCTGCGCATTGCCGCAGTTCTGATACTGGGTGACGGCGTTGTCGAGGATCGACGACGCGTCCGGCGTGATGTCCGACTTGTCCCATTCGAAGAACACGATGAACGGGCCAGGCGAGCAGACCGGCGGCGCCACGACCGGAACCGGCTCCGGCGGAGGCGGCGGCGGGGGAGGCGGCGGGGGCGGCGGGGGCGGCGGGGGCGGCGGCGGAGCGCCGAAGTTGTAGGTCAGGCCACCCAGGATGCTGTGCGAACGATAGCGGGTATCGATCGCACGGCCCGAAACGTCCACCAGCTTGACATTGTCGGCGTTGAAGAAACGATATTTGAACGTCGCATCGAGATGGCTGGTCAGCGGAGCGCGCAGACCGGCGATACCCTGCCATGCGAAGACCGTGTCCGAATCGTCGATGAAGTTGCTGAACGTGTTCAGACCGATGCGGGTCTTGACACGAGCGACACCGACACCGCCGCCGACAAAGCCCTGGATGCCGTCATCGTCGCCGAAGTCGAGCAGGCCGTTCAGCATGAAGCTGAGGGCGGTCGTGCGGCCACCGGCATAGTCATAAGTGCCCGCCGGAGCATTGATCGGCACGCCGGCGGCGTTCCGGATCGGGGTGGTCGTCGTCGACGAATAGGCGTCGACGGTCGAGCTCTTGTAGCCGACTTCGGTTTCAACGCGGAACGCGCCGAAATCATAACCGATCACGCCGTCGACATCATAACCATAATGATGGTCGACAGTCGCTGCGTCGGAAAGCGCGCCGATATCAAAATGCATATCTTCGACGAGCAGCGCACCACCTTCGACACCCACATACCACGAATCATCGCGGGCCAGGGCAGGTGTGGCGAGAGCGGTGGAGGCAAGCGCCATAGCAACGGCAAGCTTCCGCATAAAAATCCCCTTTCTTCGTTGTCACTCGGACAGCGCAAACTCCCTACCCAAAGGAAGGTTTCCGCGCAAGCGAACAAATTCCGGGGGCTGTTGCCGAAGCGCAACAGCTTTGGCGGTTTTTTTGCCGATCTCGATGATCTGCGGCTCTCCGAAAAAGGAGCGTCGGACCGGGCGGTCACGCACGTGCGGCCCACAAACGACGCAGATGCACCCTGCCTGGCCGGCGCGCGCCGGCCAGGTCTCCACGCGAGAGCGGCCCAGGATCGGCCCGTGTCCGAGCGGCGCCGATGCTGCGCCTGCGAAGGATATTAAGCCCGTTTTGGCTATAGTTCGCCGCCGCTGCGGCGAAACCGCCGATCGGGCGGATTATCGGCGCGATGTCTGCTTAAACCCGGGGGGCGCCAATGGCCTGCCCCGGCGGCCGCGACGCCTCACCCCGCGTCGACTGCCTGGATATTCGCCGCCTGCCTGCCCTTGGGCCCTTCGATCACGTCGAACGACACCCGCTGCCCTTCCGCGAGTGTCTTGAAGCCCGGCATGTTGATGCCGGAGAAATGGACGAACAAATCCTCGCCGCCATCGTCCGGGGTCAGGAAGCCGAAACCCTTTGCGTCGTTGAACCACTTTACCGTTCCGGTCGCCATGGTCTCTCTCCTCTCGCCGTAAGCCTATGCCAGCCCCGCAGGCCTTCCAAGCCATTATGTTCCGCGTGAGTAACAATTATCCCCATATTGTTCCAAGCGGCCCGGCAGGCGTGGCTCATATTCGATCGGACTATCGTGCAGGGACGAGATGTGCCGAGGCGCGCGTGCCGGGCGCCAGCAATCGTCAGGGCCTTTTCGCCAGCCAGATGAGGTGCCGAGCGCCCCGTGCGCCCCGCGCCTTGACGACGACCTCATCGACCGCGAACCCGGCCGTCTCCAGGCGCCGGACGAATTTCGCGTCGGGCGCCGCCGACCACACCGCAAGGATCCCGCCCGGTCGAAGCGCCGATCGCGCCGCGTCGAGGCCGGTCGCGCTGTAGAGCCGGTTGTTGCCGTGCCGGGTCAGCCCGTCAGGCCCGTTGTCGACATCAAGCAGGATCGCATCCCAGGCCCCCGGCGCCGCGGTAATGAGCGCTGCGACGTCCTCTTCGGCGATGGTCACGCGCGGATCATCGAGGCTCCCCTCGAAGATCGACGCCATCGGCCCGCGCGCCCAGGCGACCACCGCCGGCACCAGCTCCGCCACGGTGACCGACGCGTCCGGCCCGACCCGGCCGAGCGCTGCGCGCAGGGTGAAGCCCATGCCGAGACCGCCGATCAGTAGCCGCGGCGCCTTCACGGCAACCAGTCTCTCGCACACCAGCGTCGCGAGGGCTTCTTCGGAGCCCGAAACGCGATTGTTCATCAGCTCGTTCGCGCCGAGCATGATCGAGAATTCATCGCCGCGCCGGAACAGCCGCAGCTCACCGCCGCCCGGGACCTGCGTCGTATCGATCAATATCCGGGGAACCATTGCCGCTCTTTCGTCCTGATGTGCCGCACTTCCGTACAGGGTTGGCCGTACAGGGTTGGCGGCGGCGACAATTGCGCTACCGTATCGGCATGAGCGAGTCATGTACGCATCTGGACGGCATCCGGGACGTCGCGCCGAGCGCGGACGGGTGCGAGGAGTGTCTCAAGACGGGGGACTGGTGGGTCCATCTGCGCCTCTGCCGCACGTGCGGCCATGTCGGCTGTTGCGACGATTCGCCCAACCGCCACGCCACCGCGCATTTCCACGCGACCCGACATCCGATCATCGAAGGCTATGACCCGCCCGAAGGCTGGGGCTGGTGCTATGTGGACGAAGTCGATTTCGACCTGTCGGATCGCATGACGCCGCATCCGCGGCCGATCCCGCGGTTCATCTAGGCAAAATAGAAGCGAACCGGACCGGCACGGAATTCTGTCGAATCCAGCGCCGATCCGGTTAAGCCATTTCAGAGCGAGGGGGCCGCGCGCGGCGGCACCCATCGGATCAGCGGCACTTCACCTGCTGGTTGTTCTGGTCGATCGACTTGCCAGCGACGCCGCCGACGATCGCGCCAAGGATCGTGCCGACGCCGCGCGAATGGCCGCCGTCGATCACATTGCCCAGGATGCCGCCGCCGACCGCGCCGACGATCAGGCCGGTCGTGCCGTCGTTGCGCTTGCAATAATAACGCCCGTCATTGCCGCGATAAACGCGCTCGTCGGCGCTCAGCACGCGCTCGCGATAGGTCGGCCCGTCGCGATAATAGCGCGACGGCTCGTAGTCGCTCTCGACCCGATCGTCGTTATAATAGCCGCCGGGGCCGCCCGGGCCGCGATCATAGCCGCCGCCCGGTCCGCCATAGCCACCGCGGTTGCGCGATGCCTGCTGGTAGCGGTCGAATTCCTGCTGGAATATCTGCAGCTCGTTCTGGAACCGCTGCTGCGCCTGCCGGAAACGGGCATCGTCCTGCGCGGTCTGCGCGAAGCTCGGCGTTGCGATCGCCAGGCAGCTGGTGGCCGCGATGACGACGATCTTGGTGAAGCGACTCATTGATGCTCTCCGGATGATGTTACGTGTGCAGAACGAGCGACATGGCCTAACGTTGCAAGGTTGCAACCCGGCGACGCGACAATAAAGGGCGGCGACCATGGTCGCCGCCCCTCATGCGTCGCTGATCAGCGGCAGACGCGGACCCGGTGGCCATAGCGCCAGATCGTCCGGCAATGGCTGCGGTGGCGATCCCAGCCATAATGGCGGCGGTCATAGCCATAGTGACGGCCGCGATCGTGATTCCGGTCCCGATCACGGTACCCGCCACGGTCGCGATAGCCATCGCGGTCGCGGTACCCGTCGCGATAACCGTCCCGGTCATGGCCCCAGTTCTGCGCCATGGCGCTCGTGCTGACGCCCATCGACGCAACGGCGATGCCAGCGGCGGCAAGCATGGTGGTGATCTTCATGACAACTCCTCTCATGCCCATGTATCGGGCGATGAGGAGGAATACGCCCCAGTTCGAGCATGGTTGCTGAACATGCTTGTCGGCTTAGGTACAGGTTTCCGACGAAAACAGCTGGCAAGAATGCTGCAACGTCGATTCAACATCCTCGGTGCGCTGCCAGCATCGCGGGCGGTCGGCTGGAAAAGATCCGATCCCGCTGGCGCTCCTGTCGGGCACCTGTTCTCCACCTGCTATCGGCATAGCAGGTGAAGAAAAATCCGCGTGAAATAGAAGGCGGGAGGGGCCGAATGCTAGCCGATCGCTTCGACCACCCCGGCCCAGGCAGCGATCTCGGCGTCGAAATGCCGCGCGACGATCAGGTCGCCCGCCAGCCCGCGCTCCCAGTCGACCTCGGCCGATCCTTCCCATTCGAAGGTCGCATTGCCCGACAGGCGGACCATGCCGTCGCTCTCCGCCTGGGCGCGGACCAGCCCGCCGCGGTTGAACACGGTCAACTCGGCGCCGAACTCGGCCCGGCCGGTCAGGCAGGCAGCGAAGGTCGAGGCCGCCATGGCGCTGCCGCAGCTGTCGGTCAGGCCGACCCCGCGTTCGAAGGTGCGCACGAACAGACCGGTCGGCCGCATCTCGACATAGGAGACATTGGCCCGGTTCGGCAGCCAGTCGGGCGCCGCCTCGCACACCTCCCCTACCGCGACCAGTTCGGCCTCGTCCACCGAGTCGACGAAGCTCACCAGATGCGGGTTGGGCATCGCCACCGCCGTGAAGCTGCGGGTCGTCGGCAACAGGGCGATCGGCTGCTGCACGATCTCATGCGCGTCGATCCCGAGCGGCCAGCGCGTCACGTCGAGATCGGCGGGGCCTGCCGTCTCGCGGATCGTCATCACGCCCGGCGCGATGTCGGCATCGCGCGCCGCCTCGGCCGCGCTGGTCTTGAGGCGCACCAAGGCGCGGTCGATGCCCTGCCGCTCGAACCCGAGCCGGGCGACGCAGCGCAGCCCGTTGAGGCAGGTTTCCGCTTCGCTGCCGTCCGAATTGAACATACGCATGCCGAAGGCGTGGATCTTGTCGCCCGGCGTCAGCAGCAACAGCCCGTCGCCGCCGACCGGCCCGCGCCGATCCGCCAGCGCGCGCGCGACACCGGCCCAGACCGCGTCGTCGAGGTCGATCTCGCGCGCGTCGATCAGCGGGAAATCATTGCCCGAACCATGGCATTTGATGAAGTCGAAGTTCATGGGCGGCGTCCTAGCCGAAATCGCGGCGATGCTCCACCATCGCCGCGGCCGATGCGGGGCGATGATCGAACCGCGCTAGCGACAGGAGGACGGCGATGGATCTGCTCACTGCGTTCGGGCTCTTCGCCGTCACCGGCATGCTGATCTGCTATGCGTTCGACGCGCGATCACATTGGTGGGGGCTCGGTTTCGCCCTGTTCTGCCTGCTCGGCTCGGCGTACGGATTCCTGCAGGGCGCCTGGCCGTTCGGGCTCGTCGAAGGCGTCTGGGCGATCGTCGCCGCGCGGCGCTGGTGGGGGCGTTTCCGGCCAGCCTGATCAGGCTACTCGCGCGATGAACGCCTGTTCCGCCGCCACGATCGGCGCGAAGCTCGGCCGGGCCAGGATGCCGCGCACATAGGCCGCCGTCTTCGGCCAGCGCGCCACGTCGATCGGGCAGCCGACATGGCCCAGATTCACGAACGGGCTCGCCACGGCGATATCCGCCAGGGTGATGCGATCCTCGACCAGATAACCGCTCGCGGTGACCTGAGTCTCCAGATAGTCGAGCAACGGCGGCAATTCGATTTCCACCGCCGCATCGGCCAGGGCATCGTCGCCGGGCTGCTTCAGCACCTTGGGCGCCACGAAGCGGTTGAAGAACACCTTGCCGGCCATCGCGAACATGATCGTGTCCGTGAATTCCTCGAACCAAATCGTCCGCGCCCGTGCGATCGGGTCGGTCGGAATCATGTTCGGCTCGGGGAACTTCGCCTCGAGATAGGTGATGATCGCGGTCGAATCCGAGATGCAGAAATCCCGGCCGTTATCGGCACCGGGATCGCGAAAGCCGGGCATCTTGCCGAACGGGCTGCATTCCTCGAACGCCGGGCCGCCTCGCCCCATGCCGGCAGGCGACAATTCCAGCGGGATGCCCTTCTCGATCCCGAAAGCGAGTACCTTGCGCACGAACGGCGACATGCTCGATCCATAGACGATCATCGCTGAGCTCCCTTTCCCGGTCCATTTTTCTTGTTGGGAACACCCTAGCATATCAGTTGCATGTTGCAACTAATCCTCGGGCCGCGAGACGAGACACGCGGCGGACACTGTGGCACATCGCCATGGCTGCGAAGCGGGGGAGTCGCGCGTGACGGTCATCTTGTTCATCGCCATCGTCGCGCTCGGGGTCGTGCTGGAGCGGCTCGTCACGCGACTACGGCGGCTCGAGCATCATGTCGTCGAGCTGGAGGACCGGCTGATCCGCCTCGGTGCCCGCGGGGTGACTCACCACGCCGAACCGACCGAGCCTCAGCAAGCCGATGCCATGGAGCGAGCGCAGGCCGCCGCCGCGCCGCCACCGCCCGCAATCGTGCCGGAACCGCCGATACCGCCCGAGCCGGTCGCGCCTGAACCAGTCGAGGCCCCGGCCGAAACCCGCCGACCTCCCACGCGCGAAACCGTGCGGATCGGGTTCGAGAACATCGTCGGCGCCAAGCTGCCGATCTGGGTCGGCGGCGCGGCTTTGGTCCTCTCCGCTTTCTTCCTGGTGCGTTATTCGATCGAGAACGGGCTGCTCGGGCCGACGGCGCGGACGATTATCGCCGGACTGTTCGGGCTGCTGCTGGTCGCCGCCAGCGAGGTTGCCCGCCGGCTGCCCGCCACGCGCGACGACAAGCGGGTCGGTCAGGTGCTCGCCGGCGCAGGCATCGCGAGCCTGTACGGCACGCTCTACATCGCAGCACAGCTCTATCATCTGCTCGGCGCCGCCCCGGCCTTTGCGATCATGGTGGTAGTCACGGCGGCCGGTCTCGGCCTTGCGCTGCGCCACGGCCCGCCGACGGCGATCATGGCGCTGATCGGCGGCTTCGCGGCACCGCTCGTATCCAGCTTCGATCCGGGCAATATCGGGCCGCTGCTGATCTATCTCGGCCTGCTCGTCGCTGCGCTGTTCGGGCTCGCGATCCGGCGCGGCTGGGTGTGGCTCGCGGTCGCGGCGTGCGGCGGCGGCTTCGCCTGGGTCAATATCCTGATCGCCATGGTCACCGGGCGCGAGCTCGCCGGAGTCGGCGGCTTCGTCGTGCTGCTGGCGATCGCCGCGACCCTGGCGCTGCCGCGCACCGGCACGACGCGGTCATGGCTGCGTTTGCTCCCGCTGGTCGCGGGTCTCGTCCAGTTGCTGATCCTCGCGCCCGCGCTCGATTTCGGGCCGCTTGCCTGGGGGCTGTATCTGCTGCTGAGCGCCGCCGCGCTCTGGCTCGGCTGGCGCGACGAAGCGCTGGTGCCCGGGCCTGCTGCGGCACTGGTACTGGTGCTCGCCCTGCTCGGCATTGCGCTCGACGCACACGAACTGTCTCATGCCCCGCTGGCGGCAATTGCCGTCGCCCTGCTCTTCGGCATTCCCGGCCACCTGCTCGCCCGGCGCGGCACGCTCTGGGCCGGCATCGCGCTCGGCGCGACCGCCGGGCCAGTGCTGCTGACGCTCGCCCTCGCCCACCAGCTGCTCCCGCCCGCCGTCTGGGCGGGCCTGTTGAGCCTGACGGCACTGGCTGGGGCCTCGCTCGCCTGGCGGTGGCGCGACACAGCGCGCGAGACGCTGACACCCTCGATCGGACTGACCGGCGGCACGGCCGTCGCCGCGCTGCTCGCTGGGCTGGCAGTGGCTGAGGTGATCGCCGAACCATGGCGCTGGCCCGTCTGGCTCGTCATCGGCGTGGCGATCGCCGCCTGGTCGCGGCGAACGCGCGACCTGTCGCTCACCTATCTCGCACCGGCACCGTTGCTGGTGACGGGCGCGGCGATGATGATCGAGCTCGACCGGTTCGCCCACTATCTGTCCAGCGTCCTGCTGACCGATCCCATGCCGGCGTTGCCCGACCTCGTCGCGATCGGCCTGCTGCCGGCATGCCTCGTCGCGGCGACTGCCTGGCTGCTCCTGCCCGGACGGATACGCATCGCGCTTGGCTGGATCGCGCTCGCGCTGGCGCTCGGCTTCATCCCGGCGCTGCTGCCGGCCCCCTGGCACACGCCAGGCCTCGCCGCCGCGACCGGCGCGCTGATCCTCTGGTGCCCCGCCCCGCGCCGCTGGGCCGTCGCCGGGGGACTCGCCACCCTGGCCAGCGCCATCCCGCTGATCGGCGCGCTTCTCTGGATGGCCGTCGGATCGGTCGGCGGAAGCCGGCTGACCTATCTCTATCTGCCGTCGCTGCCGAGGATCCTGCGCGAGCTGACTCTGTCCGGCGGCCTGATCGGCATCGCCCTGCTGCGAACGCCCGGCCTGCCCGGCCCATGGCGAAACCGCGCCGTCGCGGTGCTGGCGGGCATCGCCGCCATCACCGTCTACACGCTCGCCAAGGCGCCGCTTGCGATCGCCGATCTCGATCGATTCGAAGCGCTCGGCTTCCTCGAGCGCGTGGCGATCACCCAGCTCTTCTTCGCCGCCGCCTGGCTCGCCACGCGCTACCGGCGGGATATCGCAACCGCCCTGCTCGCCGTCGCGCTCGCCCGATTCGTCTGGTTCGATCTGGCGATCCTGTGCCCGGTGCTCGTGCCGCAATCGGTCGGCTCGATCCCGCTGCTCAACCTGGCGACGCTCGATACGGCTTTGGTCGCCGCCTGGCTCTGGCCGCGGCGTGCCGATCGCTGGTGGCGCGGGGCGATGCTCGCCGCCGTCATCGTCGCGGTCGCCGCTACCGTCCGCCAGGCAACGCATGGCGATATCCTGACCGGCCCGATCGGCCGGACCGAGAACTGGCTCTATTCCGCCGCTTTCCTTGGGCTGGCGCTGGTCTGGCTCACCCATGGCATCCGTCAGGGGCTGGGCGACCTGCGCGTCGTCGGGCTCGGCCTGTTGTTCCTGGTGACCTTCAAGGTGTTCCTGATCGACGCGGCGATCCTGGAGGGGATATTACGGATCCTCTCCTTCCTGGGGCTAGGCATCGCGCTGATCGCGATCAGCTGGGCCTATCGCCGCTTCGTCGCGGTTCAGAGCCTCAGCACATAACCCTTTTGCGGCGGGGCGCGGCCGGCCAGCTGGTCGCGCCACACCCGCTGCAGGGCTTCGGCACCGGCGCCCTTCTCGACGCTCACCCAGCCCTCCGCCTCGGCGACGAAGCCGGCCCAGCGCTCGGCCAGCGCGGCGTTGAACGCCTCCGGTCCGATCTCGCCAATCAGCGCGGTCGCCGCGTCGGGCGCGAAGAACCATATCGGCTTCGGCCCGGGCAGTTCCCCGGCATCGCCGCGCTCGTCATGATGCGTCACCCCGACGCGCAGCACATAGGCAAGCTGGCCGGGCAGTTGTTCGTAGAGCGCCTGGAGCAGCGCGCCATTGCCGGCGAAATCGACCAGCACTGCGCTGCCCGTCACCGCCAGCCCGTCGAGCGCGTCATAGGCGACGACCTCGTCATACAGGCCGGTCCCTTCGACGAAGGCGACATTGGACGCCCCGGTCAGCCCGATCCGCCGTACGCCCGGGCTGTCGGCCCGCGCGACATGCGCCGCTGCCATCGCCGTCTTGCTCGATGCGCTGGTCACGATCAGCGTGCCCGCACCATGCCAGTCGGCACGCCGCAGCTGGTCGCCGATGAGGAAGCTGGTGGTGAAGAGCGGCGCGAACAACATGCGCGCCTCCTCACGCGCGGGATCGTGCGCCGGGTCGGCGGCGAGGCGGCGATACTGGTTGTAGATCGGGCTCATCGGCTGGCGGTGCGCCGCCATGTCGCGGAACCCGTCCGCCGCGATCTTGCCCGGCTGGGCGATCAGATGCGAGGCCATCGGCAGATAGCCATAGACCCGCTCGCCGACCGCGATGTCCGGGTGCCGCGACGTGGTCACGCGCGCATGGCCCCAGACGGGCACGATGCCCCAGCTTTCGGGCGCCGGGAAGAAATTCCAGTAAGCGAGCTGATCGCCCACCACGGCATAGGTCACGTTGTTCGCGGTGACCGCAAAGGCCTCGATCTCGAGCAGGATCTCGCCGTCCTTCGGCTCCGACACCAACGTCTCGTTGATCGCAGTCTGGCTCAGATCGTCGCGCCGGACCATCATCTCACGCTTCACGGGCATCCCCGGCCTCCCTCGCGCCGCCCCACCGGCGCGGCACGCATCATGATGGCGCAAAGGCTCGGACGCCAGCCCCGTTGATGCCCAATCCGGCACGAAATGCCGCAACCTTGCCGCGCTGGCGCATTTGAGAGATAGGGGAAACCGATATGGTTAGGAGAGGGGTATGATCACCGCGATCCGCGAAGTCCGCAGGGCCAAGGGGCTGACGCTCGACGATGTCGCCCGGCGCTGCGCACCGCCTACCACCGCGCAGACCATCGGGCGGCTCGAGACCGGCACGCGCACCGTATCGGTCGGCTGGCTCAACCGCATCGCCGATGCGCTGGGCGTCACCGCGGCCGACCTGGTCAGGTTGCCCGAGCGCGCCGAGATCGCCGTGGCGGCGATACTCGACGCGGGCGGCGCGAATGCCCCCAGACGCCCGGCTACGGTCGCGCCGCCCTTGCCCGCGCCCGGCCTGATCGCGGTGACGATCGCCGCCGGTATCGGCGACTACCGCGCCGGCGACGAGCTATGGTGCGAGACATTGGCACCGGACGCCTATGTCCGCGCGCTCAACCGCGATGTCCTGGTGCCGCGCCCGGCTGGCCGCTTCCTGTTTGGTCGCCTGATCGGCCGCGAGGAGGGCAAGCTTCAGATCCTGCCACTGGGCGCCGGCACGCGCCAGCAAGTGGTCGCAGATCCGCCCTGGATCGCCCGGGCGGTACGGCTACTGAGATCGCTCTGAGCGCTTAGCTTTCGCCGCGTTGCTCGCGTGTGGCGCGGGCTTCCTCGACCAGCGCGTCGAGTTCGGCCCGATAGGCGGCCATGCGCCGCATCTCGCCTGGCTCTGCTTCGTTCGCATCGGCACCGGCAATCAATTCATCGACGAAATCACTGTCCGGCAGGCGGGCGAGCAGTTCCGCGATGACATGGCGGTGCGCCATGCGCACGCCATCGAGCGAAATCACATGCCCCATGAAGTTTTCCAGCAGCTTGTTCAGCCGGTCGTCGGACGTGCTCATGATCACTGCCTCCTGTTCGCCAGCCGACCTTGCTGCGCAGGCCGGTGCCGATGGAAAGGGTGGTGGGCGATGACGGGCTCGAACCGCCGACATTCTCGGTGTAAACGAGACGCTCTACCAACTGAGCTAATCGCCCTCGCTCTCGCGAGACGCTGGGAAGGCTGCGGCAGCACTTCTCGCGCGGTGGCGAGATAGTCGGGAACGTGGTTCGCGTAAACCCGCGTTATTTTCTGATCGCGGATGCCCAGGCGAGACCGGGTATCACCGCCCCAGAAGGTCGCGGCTCATTCTCCATACCAACGGCGCCGGTGCGCTCGGTAGCCGCGCCGAGCCACAATCGCTACACCGAGCGCGAGGACAGAAATAATGATGTAAGCGACGATAAGACGAGGTTCCATGAGGCGCTGTACGCATCAAGCGCGTAAAAAGATGCACGCGATCGTTGAAAAACGCGCCAGCTACTCGGCGCGCGCCAATTCCCAACCGTGGTGAGCCTTGATCATGGGCGCACCACATCCGATACAAACGGTGCGATAATTCTCGCCGTCAAATTTAACTCGCCGACGGTTGCGATGGTGCTTCCCCACCAAACACCGAAACAGCTGCAAAAAGCGCATACCTCATCCCCCTCCTGGATCGGGCGCCTCACGAATCATCTTCTCCTCCCAACAGCTTAGCACAACGCTACTCGTCTGTCGGCAACCTGGATCTATTGAGAAGCACTAGCGGCAGGATTCGCTACCCGTGTTGAGTAGAACCGCATCGGGCGCACTGCTGAAGTAAGGCATGATGGTCAGGTAATCGGGCCGGCCCGCTTCATCGCCGCGAAATAGTCGCGCATCCCGTCACGCGCGCCGGGCGACAGCGCGATGAAGGCGCGGCGCTTGTCGAAGGGATCGGCATGGCGCTCGAACACACCCGCCTCGGTCATCTTCGCGATCCAGCGCAGCGCGGTGGTGGGTGCGACAGCAGCGGCAATGCACAGGCTCGATACCGAAACCCGTGTCCGTTCCAGATCCGCCACGAACAGGTCGAGCAACATGTCCCAGGCGGGATCCTCGAACAGACCGCGATCGAAGAACTGCTCGCGCAGCCGCCGCGCTCGGATCACCTCGCGCACGTCGCGCGATGTGACTGGCGATGGTTCATGGTCGGGCGCCGCATCGCGCTCGGCCGGACGGCCCTTCAGACCCGCTCCACCATCTATCGCATTACCTTCATCCTCGTGATTCAGGCGCGCGATGATCTCGGCGATCCGGGCAATCTCCCTGTTCAGCCGCCGCAAGCGCGCCGAGTCGGCGTCGCGCCGCGAATCGTTGAGCCGGCCAGTGCGCGGCATCAGTGCGACCGCATAGGTTGCGACCCGGTCGGCGACCGACGGCGCGCAGAGCAGGTCGACATGGCCGCCGAGCAAATGGGCCGTGACCAGGTCGAGCTGATGGCGGGCGAACGAGACAACGACGCGCGCGTCGACGGCGCGTGCAAGGGCATCGAGGTGCGGCAGAATGACATCAATCGTGGCATCGGGAACATCCTCGGCTTCGACGACCAGCAGGCCCAGCGTGCTGTGCTGAAGGAGGCGCTCTGCGGCTTGCGCCCAGCCGACCCGGCCGAGCGGGCGACCACCGGCGAGCGTGACCGCGTCCAGCGCGGCCAGTGCTGCCCCGTCGTCGTCAGCAACGATCAACGCGGGGACGGTCGTGGCGTAGGTCGCCTCCGTCGCCGAATCTGTCATTGCCCCCACCGTCATACGGTCCGGTCGCCCCCTCGGCCCGGAATGCGGCAGAAATACCCACTTATGAAGAATGGGTTAGTCATGAGTACATCCATATTGGAGGCATGAGTCCCGAAATGGCTCAATAGGCGACTGCATCGCCGCTGCACTTCGACCGAAATGGATGCAATCGATGGTCAAGCGGAGCGACCAGGCAATGTGCCGGATTGGACCAGAATCAGGCGCCGAGCTCAATCCAGGGACTTCACGATCTCCTCGACCATCTTCTTCGCATCGGCCAGCAGCATCATCGTGTTGTCCATATAGAAAACATCATTGTCGACGCCGGCATAGCCGACACCGCCCATGCTGCGCTTCACGAACAACACGGTCTTGGCCTTTTCCACGTCGAGCACGGGCATGCCATAGATCGGCGAGGTCTTGTCGGTCTTCGCCGCCGGATTGGTCACGTCATTGGCGCCGATGACGAAGGCGACATCCGTCTGGGCAAACTCGCTGTTGATGTCCTCCAGCTCGAACACCTCGTCATAAGGCACATTCGCTTCGGCGAGCAGCACGTTCATATGGCCGGGCATGCGCCCCGCTACGGGGTGGATCGCGTATTTCACGCGAACGCCATGCTCCTTGAGCTTGTCGGCCATCTCGCGCAGCGCATGCTGCGCCTGGGCCACCGCCATGCCGTAACCGGGCACGATGATGACCTGCTCCGCCTGCTGCATCAGGAAGGCCGCGTCCTCGGCCGATCCGCGCTTCCACGGCCGATCCGTCGCCGCCGCGGCACCGCTGGCCGCGCTGTCGCCGCCAAAGCCGCCCGCGATCACGCTGATGAAGCTGCGATTCATCGCGCGGCACATGATGTAGCTGAGGATCGCGCCCGACGACCCGACCAGCGCGCCGGTGATGATCATCGCCGTGTTGTGCAAGGTGAAGCCCATCGCCGCCGCCGCCCAGCCCGAATAGCTGTTGAGCATCGACACCACGACCGGCATGTCCGCCCCGCCGATCGGGATGATCAGCAGGAAGCCGATCGCAAAGCTGAGCAGCGTGACCGTCCAGAAGATCCAGGGGCTCTGATCCTGAGTGAAATACGCGATCAGCCCGAGGATGCTCGCCAGCACGCCAAGGTTGATGACATGGCGGCCGGGCAACATGATCGGCTTGCCGCCCATGTTCCCGTTGAGCTTTAGGAAAGCGATGACCGAACCCGAGAAGGTGATCGCGCCGATCGCGACGCCAAGGCCCATCTCGATCCGGCTGACCGTCAATATCTCGCCATCGGCACCCATGATCCCGAACGCTTCGGGATTGAGGAACGCCGCGACACCGACCAGCACCGCCGCCATGCCGACCAGCGAGTGGAAGGCGGCGACGAGCTGCGGCATGTCGGTCATCGCGATCTTCCGCGCGGTGACCACGCCGATCGCGGCGCCGATCGCGATCGCGATCAGGATTTCCGGCAGCGACGCGATCTCATGCGTGAAGAGCGTGGTGCCCACGGCGAGCGCCATGCCGATCATGCCGTAGCGATTGCCGCGCCGAGAGCTGGCGGGCGACGACAGGCCGCGCAGCGCCAGGATGAAGCAGACGCCCGAAATCAGGTACGCCAGCGCTACCCAGGGATTGACCGGTGCTGCTTCGTGCATGTGCTAAACCCCCAAAACCCTCACGCCGCTCACTTCGCCGCGGGCTTGTCCTTCTTCTTGTACATGGCGAGCATCCGCTCGGTGACGGCGAAGCCGCCAAAGATGTTCACGCTGGCGAACACCACCGCGAGCAGCCCCAGCCATTTCGACGAGGCCGACCCGCCCGCCGCCGCCGAACTGGCGATCAGCGCGCCGACGATGATCACCGAGGAAATCGCATTGGTCACCGCCATCAGCGGCGTGTGCAGCGCTGGCGTGACCGACCAGACGACATAATAGCCCACGAAACAGGCCATGACGAAGATCGACAGGATCGAGATGAAGTCCATGGCTCTTCCTTAATCCTCCCCGGCACGGGGAGGGGGACCAGCCGCAGGCTGGTGGAGGGGGCGTGCCGCATATGCAGCGATCGCGGCAGCGGCAGCGTCCGGGTCGCGAAGGATTCGCGCGGCCGCGACCCGAAGGATACGCAAGCCGTTCTCGCTCAGGAAGCGATCTCGCAGCTCGTCGCGTACCGGCCGATCGCCGCGCGAATGTGCT
This sequence comes from Sphingomonas sp. BL-S-29, assembly GCF_055521495.1. Taxonomy (NCBI): domain Bacteria; kingdom Pseudomonadati; phylum Pseudomonadota; class Alphaproteobacteria; order Sphingomonadales; family Sphingomonadaceae; genus Sphingomonas; species Sphingomonas sp. BL-S-29. The sequence continues at coordinate 846,864 of NZ_CM145482.1, read as the reverse complement.
TCACCGTCGATCTCGATGACGAGCGATGCCTCGCGGCAGTAGAAATCGACGACATAGGGGCCGATCGGGTGCTGGCGCCGGAATTTGAGGCCGCCGACCTTGCCACGCAACCGCTGCCAGAGCTGGACTTCCGGCAGGCTCATCTCGCGGCGGAGTTTGCGGGCGATCGATACTTCAGGGCGCAGCATGTGCGGAAGCCCCCCTCCACCAGCTTCGCTGGTCCCCCTCCCCGTGCCGGGGAGGATCATCCGAGCAGCCGCACGTTCACAACGGCTCCATCCCTGGTCAGCCGGATCGCGTCGCCGATCTCCGCGTCGAGCACCGGCTTGCCCGCTTCCTTGTCCCAGAAGGCGCTGAGGAAGTTGAACAGGTTGCGCGAGAAGAGCGCCGAGGCATCCGCCGCCAAGCGGCCCGCCACGTTGCGGTGCCCGACGATCTTCACGCCCGAAACGGTCACGACCTCGCCCGCGACCGCGCCCTCGACATTGCCGCCCTGCTCGACCGCGAGGTCGACGATCACGCTGCCCGGTTTCATCGACGCGACCTGCGCCGCCGAGATGAGCCGCGGGGCCGGGCGCCCGGGAATGAGCGCGGTGGTGATGACGATGTCCTGCTTGGCGATATGGCCCGAGACCAGCTCGGCCTGCGCCGCCTGATATTCGGGCGACATCTCGCCGGCATAGCCGCCCGATCCCTCGCCCTCGATGCCGACGACATTTTCGACGAAGATCGGTTTCGCGCCGAGCGACTGGATCTGCTCCTTCGTCGCCGAGCGCACATCGGTCGCCGAGACCTGCGCGCCGAGGCGCCGCGCGGTGGCGATCGCCTGGAGGCCGGCGACGCCGACGCCCATCACGAACACGCGCGCGGCGGAGACCGTGCCCGCCGCGGTCATCATCATCGGAAAGGCCCGGCCATATTCGGCCGCCGCATCGAGCACTGACTTGTAGCCGGCCAGGTTCGATTGCGAGGACAGGATATCCATCGACTGCGCGCGCGTGATGCGCGGCATGAATTCCATCGCCAGCGCTTCATAGCCGCCCGCCGCATAGGCATCGATCCGGGCGCGCTCACCGAACGGGTTGAGGCTCGCGACGATCCAGGCGCCGGGCGCCGCGCCGCTCAGGCTCGCCGGATCGGGGCCCTGAACGCCGAACACGATATCGGCATCCTTCAGCGTGTCGGCACGCGACCCGACCGTCGCGCCCGCCACGGCATAGTCGGCATCGGCATAGGACGCGGCCTCGCCGGCACCCGATTCGACCGCCATCGCGGCGCCGAGCGCAATGAATTTCCTGACCGTTTCGGGGGTCGCTGAAACGCGGCTTTCCCCTGCGGCCTGCTCCTTGAGGACCGCGATCTTCACCCGGCGCTACTTGCCGGAGATCAGCCAGATCACCAGAAAGGCGATCAGGAAACAGCCAACGGCGCCCCATTTCAGCATCCCGATCACCTTGTGATAGGTCGCTTCGTGAACCTTGATCTCGCCGTCTCCGGCCATCGGTCGTCCCCTGCCTGTAAACTTGTGCAGGCTGCTTAGCGGGCGCCGCGCCGTCCCTCAAGTCCCGCCTTGAGACGGTTAAGGCGCCCTTTACATCTGCGCCCTATGGTTACCGCTCGATCCGGGGACATTGGAACGGGCGGGATGACGCGCAACCGGCAGCGGCTGTTGATGCTGATCGATGACGAACCGGCGCAGCGCCGTCTCGTCGCGGCGCTCGCCGCGCGACGGGGATGGCGCGCGATCTTCGCCGATGACGGCGAGATGGCGATCGCCATGCTCGACGGGCAGGACGATGTGGCGCTCGACGCCATCCTGCTCGATCACTGGTCGCCGGACGCCGACGCGACATCGCTGATTGCCGAAATTCGCCGGCGCTGCCCGGCATTGCCCCTCCTGATGCTGACCGCCAACGGCTCGGTGGCGCATGCCGTCGCGGCGATGCGCGCCGGCGCGAGCGACTTCCTCGTGAAACCGCTCGCCCCGGAACGGCTGCTCTGCGCACTCGACGCGGCGGTCGCCCCAAGGGCAGCGGGCGAGTTGCGCCCGCTGACGGAAAAAGTCCGCGCCACGCTCGCCTTTGACGAGATCGTCGGTTCCGCCCCCGATTTTCGCGCGGCCCTCGCCATCGCCGCCAAAGCAGCCCGCGCCCGGGTCCCGGTGCTGATCGAGGGCGAAAGCGGCGTGGGCAAGGAAATGGTGGCCGAGGCGATCCATGCCGCCTCCCCGCGCGGCAAGAAGCCGATGATCTCGGTCAATTGCAGTTCGATCCCCGCCAACCTGATCGAGTCCGAGCTGTTCGGGCATGAAAAAGGCGCGTTTGCCGGCGCGTTCGACCGCAGGATCGGCCGTTTCCAGGAAGCGGACGGCGGCACGCTGTTCCTCGACGAGGTCGGCGAGATGCCGTTCGACGCCCAGGTCAAATTGCTGCGCGTGCTGCAATCGGGCGAGATTCAGCCGATCGGCGCGCGCCATGTTCGCGAAATCGATGTCAGGATCATCGCCGCGACCAACCAGCGGCTGATCGGGTCGGTGGAGGCAGATCGCTTTCGCGAGGATCTCTATTACCGCCTCAACATCGTCCATGTGACGATCCCGCCACTGCGGGAGCGCGCCGGCGATATCCCGGCGCTGACCCGCCACTTCCTCGCGCGAATCGCCGAGCAGCCCGGCCTGCGCGAACTCGGCATCACCGAGGATGCGCTGGCCCTGCTCGGGAGCTATGACTGGCCGGGCAATGTCCGCCAGCTCCAGAACGCGCTGTTCCGCGCCGCCATGCTGTGTGATGGCGATGCCCTTACCCGGCTCGATTTCCCGGAGATCACCGCGTTTGGCTCGCGGCGTCATGGCCCGGCCGGGCCTTCGCCCTTGGCGCCCAGCGGCGGGATCACCCTCTTTCACCCCGACGGCAATCTGCGCGCGCTGGAGGACATCGAAGGGGATGTGATCCGTCTCGCCATCGGCCATTATCGCGGCCGCATGACCGAGGCTGCCCGCCGGCTCGGGATCGGGCGGTCGACGCTCTACCGCAAGCTCAGCGAGCTGGGCATCGACAACGTCGCCTGAAAGCGCCGTTACCGCTATCATCTCGTCACCATCGCCTTCGATATGCTATAGGATTCTCCACGGCCCGCGACGTGTCGCCGCGTGAAGCCGGGGGAGATCCGAATGTCGAACGAGATGTCGCGCCGCACCCTGATCGAGCTCGGCCTTGCCGGTGCATCCGTCGCCGTCGCGGGAGCAGCGGTCGCCAGGCCCGGCGGCAACCCACTTCCTCAACCCCAGGACAGGCCGGCGCTGCCTGACGGGGACAAGATCGGCTTCGCGGTCGTCGGCCTGGGCAAGCTCGCCCTTGGCCAGATCATCCCCGGCCTGAAGACGGCGAAGAGCGCCAAGCTGGTCGCCGTCGTCAGCGGCGATCCCGCCAAGGCCAGGCGCATCGCGGCGGAGAACGGACTGCCCACCGATGCGATCTACAACTACACTGATTACGATCGCATGGCGAAGGACCCGCGCATCCAGGTCGTCTACATCGTCCTGCCCAATTCGATGCACGCCGAATACACCATTCGAGCCCTGAAAGCCGGCAAGCATGTGCTGTGCGAAAAGCCGATGGCGACCAGTGTCGCCGATTGCGAGGCGATGATCGCCGCCGCGAAAGCCGCCGACCGCAAGCTGATGATCGCCTATCGCTGCCATTACGAGCCGCTGAATCTGGCCGCGATGCGCCGGCTCCGCTCGGGCTCGCTCGGCAAGCCGCGCATCGTCACCACCGATATGGGCCGGCAATCGACCCTGTCCGATCCGTCCGACGCGTGGCGGCTCGACATGAAGATGTCGGGCGGCGGCGCGCTGGCCGATATGGGCGTCTATGGCATCAACGCGTCGCGCTATCTGCTCAACGAGGAACCAGTCGAGGTCCGCGCCTGGGCGAAGACCGACCGCACCGATCCGCGCTTCAGGACCGTCGAGGATGTCGTCTCCTGGCAGTTCCGCTTCCCCTCGGGCACGATCGCCAACGGCACCACCTCCTTCTCCTGCGCCGGGACCATGGCCTATCAGGTGTTCTGCGAGAATGGCCGGCTGGTGGCCGATCCAGGCTGCTTCTATGGCGGCAACAAGCTCAGCCTGATCGGCGTGCCGGCCGCGCAGGGGGCGCCGAAGATCACCGAGATCGACCAGTTCGAACGCGAGATGGACTGGATGGCCGATGTCGTGCGCGGCAAGGTGCCTCTGGTCACCCCGGGCGAGGAAGGCCTGCAGGACGTTCGGCTGATGACCGCGATCCTGGAATCGGTGGCAAAGGGCGGCGCGACGGTGAAGACCGACTGGGGCTACAGGCGCGCCCATGATCCGGCGGCCGTGGTGGATTTGCCCGCCTAGCGCGCTGCGACCAGCGCCGCGTCCTTCAGCCCGCGCCATACGCGCAGCGCCTGTACCGTTTCCGCCACGTCGTGGACGCGGAGCAATTGCATGCCCGACTCGATGCCCTTCAATGCCAGCGCGATCGACCCGCCCAGCCGCTGGTCGGCCGGCGCCTCGTTGGACAGCGCCCCGATCATTCGCTTGCGGCTGGCGCCGAGCATGATCGGGCAGCCAAGGCCGTGGAACAGCGCGAGCCCGTTGAGCAGCGCCAGATTGTCCTGCAGCGACTTGCCGAAGCCGATGCCGGGATCGATCATGATCTTCGCCCGATCGACCCCCGCCGCCGCCACTGCTGCGACGCGCGCCTCGAGCCAGTCGAACACGTCGGTCAGCACGTCGCCATAGCCTTCGCCGCCATGCGGGCCCTTTTTGGGGTCGGGCGAATGCATCAGGATCACCGGACAGCCAGTCCGCACGACCACGTCCAGCGCGCGGTCGTCCCACAGCAAGGCCGACACGTCGTTGACGATCGCCGCGCCAGCGGCCAGCGCCGCCTCCATCACCACCGCCTTGCGCGTGTCGACCGAGATCAGCGCGCCGCTCTTCGCCAGCCGCTCGATGACGGGCACGACGCGTTTCACTTCATCGCCTTCCCATACCAGAGGCGCGCCGGGCCGGGTGGATTCGCCCCCGATGTCGATCAGCGTCGCGCCCTTGACCGAAAGGTCGAAGCCGGCCTCGGCTGCCGCGGCCGGGTCAGTCAGCTTGCCGCTGTCGGAGAAGCTGTCGGGCGTCACGTTGAGGATGGCGGCAACCGTCGGCTGGTCGAACCGCAGCACGCGCTCACCAAGGGTCAGCGCCGGGCGGGGCGCGGTGATCGCGGCATGCAGCCCGGCCGCCCGCTCGTTCCCGCCCAGGTCGCTCTCGAAGGCGGCGATCGGCACGGTGCGGCGCTTGCCGCCCTCGATTACTTCATAAGCGGAGAACCACGTCATCCCGCCCGCCAGCCGCGCGACCTCGCCGTCCCGGCCTATGGGCGTGTCGACGAACTGGACGGGGCGGAGGTGGAGCCTGGTCATCGATCCTCTTTCGTCATGCCGGACTTGTTCCGGCATCCATCGTTCCGCACATCTTGCGCGTTGGGCTCCTGCGGCACGATGGACCCCGGAACAAGTCCGGGGTGACGTCTGGTTAAGGCTGAGTCGCCAGCAGATATTCCTGCCGCAGCGCGTCGATCGGCCTGAGCCCCTCCGGTGTTTCATAATGCCAGAAGGTCCAGCCGTTGCAGGCCGGCGCATTCTGCAGGGTCGAGCCAAGCTTGTGGATCGACCCCGTGATGTCGCCGCTCATCACTGAGCCATCGGCGCGCACGGTCACGCGGAAGCGGCGCTTGCTGTCGGTCAGCACGGTGCCCGCCACCAGCATGCCGTTCTCGACGATCGTGCCGAACGCCACGCGCGGCGCGGATTTGGGCGACTGCATCGTCACCAGCGCGGATTCGTCGAGCGGCAGCGCCGCCTCGATCCGCTCCAGCGCCGCGGCGCAATAGCCCGCCTCGCGCTCGATGCCGATCCAGCGCCGCCCGAGCCGCTTGGCGACCGCACCCGTGGTGCCGGTGCCGAAGAACGGATCGAGCACCACGTCGCCCGGCTTGGTGCAGGCGAGCAGGATGCGATAGATCAGCGCCTCGGGCTTCTGCGTCGGGTGCACCTTCACGCCGTCGCGCTTCAGCCGTTCCTGACCGCCGCAGATCGGGAATTCCCAGTCGCTGCGCATCTGCAACTCGTCGTTCAAGGTCTTCATGCTGCGATAGTTGAAGGTGTAGCGTGCCTTCTCGCCCATCGACGCCCAGATCAGCGTCTCATGCGCGTTGGTGAAGCGCGTGCCCTTGAAGTTCGGCATCGGATTGGCCTTGCGCCACACGATGTCGTTGAGGATCCAGTATCCCAGATCCTGGATCGCGCTGCCGACCTTGAAGATGTTGTGATAGCTGCCGATCACCCAGATCGCGCCATTGTCCTTCAGGATGCGCTTCGCCTCGGTCAGCCAGGCGCGGGTGAACTTGTCGTAGATGGCGAGCGAATCGAACTTGTCCCAGTCGTCGGTCACCGCATCGACATGGCTGCCGTCGGGCCGGCTGAGATCGCCGCCGAGTTGGAGGTTATAGGGCGGATCCGCGAAGATCAGATCGACCGACTTGGCCGGCAGCGCGCGCATCGCGGTGATGCAGTCCTGCATGATGATGCTGTCGAGCGGCAGCTCGGCGCCCGGCAGCGTGTCCGCCACTGGCGCAACCGCGCGCGCCCTAACCTTCTCGATCACACCCATTACCAGCTACCCCCATTGAAGAGCGGTGCATCCCTGCGGATGTACGGACTCGGGTCAAGCAGAGTTTAGTTAACGGGAACGCTTGCCAAATTCTTAACAAACCGGAACATTTTAGGAAGCTGCCCAGATGTTGAGTCGAGTTATCCACAGGGACTCAATCCATGGTGTGTGGCCAAAAAGACTCACGAACCAAGATTTGGCCTAGAAATCGAGCCAGGCCTGGGCGACCGGCGCGAAGCTGCGCCGGTGCAGGGGCGACGGGCCATGCGCGCGCAGGGCATCGAGGTGCGCGCGGCAGGCATAGCCCTTGTTCGAATGCCATCCATAATGCGGGTGCGATTCGGCATGGGTGATCATGATCGTGTCGCGGGTATGCTTGGCGATGATCGACGCCGCGGCGATCGACAGCGAGATCGCATCGCCCGACACGATCGCGGTCGCCTGATGCGTCCAGCGCGGCAGACGGTTGCCGTCGACCAGCACATGCGCCGGCAACAGGCCGAGCGCCTCGACCGCCAAGGTCATCGCCTTCATCGTCGCCCAATAGATATTGAGCCGGTCGATCTCGTCGGCCTCGACGATACCGACACCGACTGTCGCGCAGTCGCGCAGCCGGTCGTGCAGCCGCTGGCGCTCGGCTGCGCTGAGCTTCTTCGAATCGTCGATGCCGCGCGGGACGCCCCTGGCCGGCAGGATTACCGCCGCTGCGACCACCGGCCCGGCAAGCGGCCCGCGCCCGGCCTCGTCGACGCCGGCGACCGGCGCGAGGCAGAGCTTTTCATGCTTGAGCGAAGGGCGTGTCACGGCAAGCGCCATGGCGGAAAACGCCGATTCTCGCCAGCCTGATAGAGGCAGATCGCATTGCCCGCGGGGTCGGCGAGTCGCGCCTCGCGCCAGCCCCAACGCTCCAGGACGGGATCGGATACGGCGATGCCGCCCTCGCGCAGGCGGAGGACCAAAGCGTCCAGATCGCCGCATTCCAGGAACAGCACCGGCTTGCCCGCGATCTCGTCGGGCGTCTCGATCGACAGCGTGGCGCCGCCCGCGCTTTCGAACCGGGCATAACGTGGCGCTGATTCGACGATCTGGCGCAGGCCGAGCAGCCGGTAAAAGGCAGCGCTCGCGTCGTAATCGGCGAGCGGCAGGGTGACCTGGTTGAGCATCGCCCCGCCGAGATCGCTGTCGAGCCGCACCGCCTGGTGGCCCATCGGTCCGTGGCCGCCGCCGAAGCCGGGCGCCTCGCGCAACGCCAGCCGCACGAACAACCGCGCCCTGGCAATCGAATCCGCCAGGGTCAGGCCGCGCCCAAGGCCGGTCGCGATGGCGCTTGCCAAGGTACAGCCTGTGCCATGGCTGTGCCGCGTCTCGATACGCGGATCGGCCCAGCGAATCTCGCCGCCATCGGCGAATAGCAGCCGGTCAACCACCTCGGCGGCATCTGCATGTCCGCCTTTCACCAGCAACGCCGCGGCGTTGGCGTGAACCCCACCCTCGCCTCCCAGCGCGTCCAGCTCGGGCAGGTTGGGCGTAGTCACCCAGGCAACGCGCATCAGCCGCGCGAAGGCGGCGATCGTGGCGTCATCCGCCAAAGTGGCACCGCTCGTCGCGACCATGACCGGATCGAACACCACCGGTACGATCGGCATCGCTTCCAGCCGATCCGCCACGGCATTGGCGGTTTCGGCCGAGCCGATCATGCCGATCTTCACTGCATCGACGCCGATGTCGGAGACGACCGAATCGATCTGGGCGATGACCATGTCGGTCGGGATCGGATGCACGCCCTGCACGCCGAGGGTATTCTGTGCGGTGATCGCCGTGATCGCGGTCATCGCGTGGCCGCCGAGCATGGTGACGGTCTTTATATCGGCCTGGATACCCGCGCCGCCGCCGGAATCGGAGCCGGCGATGATGAGGATGCGCGGGGTCACGCGCGCCCCTTGAACTTCCGCTCGGTCGACGCCGGATAGCGCAGCAGCGCATCGTCCACCCGCGCCGGCCGGTCCATCAGCTCGCCGCCGCAATTGGGGCAGCGATCGTCCATTGCCTCGGCGCAGGGGGCGCAGAAAGTGCATTCGAACGAGCAGATGAACGCGCCCGCCTCGTCGGCGGGGAGGTCAGTGCCGCAGCGTTCGCAATCGGGGCGCATTTCAAGCATGGGTCAGTTCCGTCTTCTTCTCCCCTCCCGCTTGCGGGAGGGGTCGGGGGAGGGCCTGTCCTTACAGGTGCCGCCGCGACATGCCCTCCCCTAACCCCTCCCGCAAGCGGGAGGGAAATTTGCTACGCAGCCGCCACGCGTACCGCGTCGCAGATCCGGTCGACCACGCGCTGGACCTGGTCGGGGTCGTCGCCCTCGGCCATCACCCGGATTACCGGCTCGGTGCCGGAGGGGCGGATCACCAGCCGGCCCTTGCCCTCGAGTTCGGCCTCGGCCTCGGCGATCACGGCCTTCACGGCTTCCGCTTCGAGCGGCTTGCCGCCCTTGAAGCGCACATTCTTGAGCAGTTGCGGCAGCGGCTCGAAACGATGGAGCAGCTCGCTGGCGGGCAGGCCGGTCTCGACCAGCTCGGCGAGGATCTGCAACGCCGCGACCAGCCCGTCGCCGGTGGTGGCGTAATCGGACAGGATGATGTGACCGGACTGTTCGCCGCCGACATTATAGCCCTGGGCACGCATCGCCTCGAGCACATAGCGATCGCCGACCTTGGTCCGGATCAGCTTGATGCCCTGAGTCGCGAGATGCCGTTCCAGCCCCAGGTTCGACATCACCGTCGCGACCAGCCCGCCATTGGCCAACTGCCCGCGCCGCGCCCAGCCGCTAGCGATCGTCGCCATCAGCTGGTCGCCGTCGACGACATGGCCCTGCTCGTCGACGACGATCAGCCGGTCGGCATCGCCGTCGAGCGCGATGCCGATCGCCGCGCCGGAAGCCACCACCGTCTCGCACAGCACCTGCGGCGCGGTCGAGCCGACCCCGTCATTGATGTTCTTGCCATTGGGTGAGGTGCCGATCGCGATCACCTCGGCGCCCAGTTCCCACAGCGCGGCGGGCGCGACCTGATAGGCGGCGCCATTGGCGCAATCGACCACGATCTTCAGCCCGTCGAGCCGGAGCTGCCCGGGAAAGGTCGATTTGGCGAAATGGATGTAGCGCCCGCGCGCATCCTCGACGCGGCGCGCCCGGCCGATATCGGGCGAGGCCGCCAGCGGCACCTCGCCGTCGATCAGCGCCTCGATCGCGAGCTCGTCGGCGTCGGACAGCTTGTAGCCGTCCGGCCCGAACAGCTTGATGCCGTTATCGGCATAGGGATTGTGGCTGGCCGAGATCATCACGCCCAGATCGGCACGCATCGACTGAGTGAGCATCGCGACCGCGGGCGTCGGCATCGGGCCGACCAGCACCACGTCCATGCCCACGCTGGTGAAGCCCGCGACCATCGCGTTCTCCAGCATATACCCCGACAGCCGGGTGTCCTTGCCGATCACCACGCGATGCTTGTGCTCGCCGCGCACGAAATGCGCGCCGGCCGCCATGCCGACCTTCATCGCCATCGCCGCCGTCATCGGGGAAAGATTGGTGGCCCCGCGAATCCCATCGGTGCCGAAATATTTTCTTGCCATGTCAGCGCGTCCGTTCAGCTATGCAGCCCAATTCAGTGAAGCGGCGTGATAGCGCCGGATAAGTCGAAGGGCGAGCATGTCGCAAGCAACCCGCATTCTCCTGGCCCTGGTTCTGGGGCTGGCCATCGGCATCGGTCTCGCGACCTGGTCGCCGGGCTCGGCCGAAAGCGGCCTGATCGTCGCGCAGCCGATCGGCACTGCCTGGCTCAATGCGCTGCAGATGACGATCGTGCCGCTGGTCGTGTCGCTGCTCATCACCGGCGTCGCGGCGACCGCCGCGGCGGCGCGTGCCGGGCAGGTCGCCGGCCGCGCGCTCGGCCTGTTCATCGGGCTGTTGTGGTTCTTCTCCACCTTCGCCGCGATCGCCACCCCGTTGCTGCTGGGCTGGTTTCCGCTGCCGACCGAGGCAGCAACAGCGCTGCGGGCTGCGCTCGGCACGACGGCGCCGGTCGGCGCGGTACCGCCCTTTGCCGATTTCATCGTTTCGATCGTGCCGACCAATCCCGTCACCGCCGCCGCCACCAATGCCTTCCTGCCGCTGATCGTCTTCACCATGGTGTTCGCCTTCGCGCTTACCCGCCTGCCGGTCGAGCCGCGCGAGCTGCTGACGAAATTCTTCCAGGCAGTCGCGGACGTGATGCTGATCATCATCGGCTGGATCCTATGGCTCGCCCCGATCGGCGTGCTCGCTTTGGCCTATGTCGTCGGCGCGAAGGCCGGCACGGCGGCGTTCGGCGCGCTGCTTCATTATGTCGTGATCGTCTCGGGGATCGGCATCCTGGTGTGGATGACGGCTTACCCGATCGGCGCGATCGGCGGGCGGATCGGCCTTGCCCGCTTTGCCCGCGCGACCGGCCCGGCCCAGGCAGTGGCGATCAGCACGCAATCCTCGCTTGCCTCGCTGCCCGCGATGCTGCGCGGCGCCGAGGGGCTGGGCGTACCCGTCGCGACGTCGGGCGTGGTGCTGCCGCTCGCGGTCGCCATCTTCCGGGTGACCGGCCCGCCGATGAACCTCGCGGTCGCGATCTATGTCGCTTACTGGTTCGGCGTGCCGCTCGGGCCGGCGCAGCTCGCGGCCGGCGTGGCGGTCGCTGCGATCACCACCATGGGCGCGGTCAGCCTGCCGGGGCAGATCAGCTTCGTGACCTCGATCGCGCCGATCTGCATCGCGATGGGCGTGCCGGTCGCCCCGCTCGGTCTGCTGGTCGCGGTCGAGACCATCCCCGACATCTTCCGCACGCTCGGCAATGTGACGATGGACCTGGCGACGACGGTGACGGTCTCGGCGCGCACCGGCGGCGTCCCGGAGACGGAGGGCGACGCACTGCTCCGGGAATAGTCGGGGAATAGGGTATGTGCCGGGACCGCGCGTGCCTGCGCCTGACCGGGCGACGCGCCTAGTCGAGGCGCTCCGGACGGTTGAATCGAGATGACGGGGAAATAGAACCAAAACGCCGGCAAATGCTGTCCGGCCCGCTTGACGGGCGAACACCGTCCGGGCACTCAATCCGGCGATTAGACCCGGATCGTGAGATTACGGGCAAGTGTAGCGTGCAAATCTTAAAAGATCGTCAAAAGGTCGCTGAACTTGATCTCTCTTCACGACATCATCATGCCTGTCCTGGCGCCTATGCCGGACTCGCATCTGAAGAATGAATTGATCGGATCATTTTCGCGCCACAGACATCATTTCGCCAGGATCGAGACGGCGTTCCGGTCCCTGACCGCACGGCGGCAAGACCCGGAAACGCTGCGCCATTTCTTCCAGAGCTGGGCGCAGACCAATAACAGCGCGATGACGACGGCGGGGATCGGCAACCGTCTCACCCTGCTCCTGCACCGTAACAAGGACGTTCCCGACACGAGGGCGCTGCTGCGCGCGATGACCAGCCTTGACCGGATCATCGACGAAGATCTGGCGGTCACCCACAAGGTCCTGCATTCGGAAATGTACTACAGGATGGCGACGGACATCGTCGGCGACGACAAATGGTTGTTGCGGCGCTATCTTCATCCTTCCGCGATCGACTTCAAGGCGTGGAAGGACCAGGCGGCGCTGCGCAGCCCCGACCTGCTCGTGTCGCTGCTGACCACGCTCGCCCACGAGATCTACACGCATGGCGAGGTCGAGTTCATCCTCCCGCTGTTCACGCGCTGGCTACGCGAGGATTATGGCGTCCCATCATCCGAATGCCGCCGGACGCTCGACTGGATCAGCGTGCATTGCGGGCCGACCGAACGGAATCATTTCTTCCACGCGCTCGATGCGATCCGGCATTATGGCGACGCGATGGACGCCGATATCAGCGACTATTCGCTCGACGAGATCGTCGGCACCTATCTCGAGAAGAAGGCGGCCGTGCTCGATCATGTCTGCCGGGAGGCCATGGCCGAACTCGAGCCCGTGCATTGACCATCGCCGCGCGCGACGCGGACGCGCCGATGCTGTGGATTGCGGACTGCGACTTCACCCCCGATCCGCGGCCGGCGCTCGCCGCGGCGCTCGGCGACCCGCCGGTGGTGGCGGTCGCGCAACTCGCCTCCGCGCCGGTGATCTGCACCGCTGCCTATCTCGAGCGGCTGCGCGACCTGAACCAGCTGCTCGACCGCGCGCTGCGCGCGATCGTGACGCATTATGCCGACGATCCCCGCATTCGCACGGTCTATGCCCTGCCGGAAGCGCTCGAGGCGATCCTGCGCCTGGCGCATGGGCGGCCGTACCGGACCGGCTTCTATCGCCCCGATTTCGTCTACGACCTGGCAGGCGGCCCACGTCTTTGCGAGATCGGCGCGCGTTATCCGCTCAACGGCTGGATGCTCAGCCTGCGCGCCGGCGAAAGCTATGCGCTGCACGTCGCGCGCGCCGGGCTTGCGGTGCAGGCCGGGCAGGGCCGGTTCCTCGACGATCTGTGCGCCGCCTATCGCCCGGGCGAGACCGTCGCGATGGTGCATGCGCGCGAGGCGGGCACCGAGATCTTCCTGCTCGCCCAGGCGCTGCGCGATCGCGGCATCGCGTTCGTCCAGGCGCATCCTGCCATGCTGGCCGTGCAGGACGGCCGCCTCCTCGCCGCCGGCGCCCCAGCCGATCACTGCATCCTGGAAATGGATCGCAGCGAAGTGCCGCTGATCCCGCCGGAGGCGCTGCGGCACCTGATCGACAGCGGCGCCTATTTCAACGATGTCCGCACCCTGATCCTGGTCCATGACAAGCGCACGCTGGCTGTGCTGTGGAACGACGCGATCATGCGCGACCTGCTGACCGCGGAGGACAATGCGGCGCTCCGATCCTTCCTGATCCCGTCATGGACGATCGCCGACCAGGCCGGCTGCGACGCGCTGCTCGCGCGCGACGAGGACATGATCGCAAAGCGCAGCAGCGGCGGCCGCGGCATCGACGCGCTGGTGCGGAGTGAATGCGGCGAGGCGGCGTGGCGCGCGCGGCTGCGGGCCGGATGGGCGGAGGACATGTACCAGCTCTATCTTCCGCAACGGGCATTCGCCGCGCCCGGCGAGGCCGCACCGATTCACCTGGTCGGCATGCAATTGTGCCGCGACGACACCAGCTATGGCGCCGGCGTGTTTCGCGGATCCGACGAGAAGATCATCAACGTCCATGGCCGGCGCGGCCACATCTATGTCCCGCTGATCGCGCCGTGACGACGCTGTCCGTCATCATTCCGCTGTTCGACAAGCGCGCCTTTATCGGCGAGGCGATCGCGTCGCTGGCGCAGCAGGACATGCCGCCCGACCAACTGATCCTGGTCGACGACGCTAGCACCGACGGCAGCACCGAAGCCGCGGAACAGGCGCTCGCCGATCATGCCGACGCGCTGCGCCCGGCACGGGTGGCGCTGGTCCGGCGCCCGCGCAACGGCGGGCCCGGCGCGGCGCGCAACACCGGCCTCGACCGTGCCGACACCGACCTGATCCTCTGCCTCGATGCGGACGACGCCCTGCGCCCCGATGCGCTGCGCCGGATGCGCGAGGCGATGCGCGACCATGCGCTGGCGATGATGGTGCTCGGCTATGCGAGCGATCCGCCGGGCGAAGTGTTTCCGGAAATAAATGCCCTGGCCGGGGAGCTCACCCCGCTGGCGGGCGACGTCCTGCTGCTCGCCGATCCGCTGCGCGCCGCCGCGAATCCCGATTTCCTCATGGGCCGGGCGAGCAATGTGGTCGTGCGCCGCGACGCGATTGGGGCGCATCGTTATCATCCGGCGGCGCGGCTGAACGAAGGGATCGACCTGTGGTACCGCGTCGCCCGGTCGATCGTGGCGGGCGGCGGCCGGGTCGGGCTGTTCGCCGCGCCGCTGATCCGGTTCCGCATTTCCGGCGATAGCCTGTCGCACCGCGCGCATCGTGACTGGCGCACGCTCGAGGTGCCGCCGATCGTGCACCGGTACCGGGACAGCGGCGACCCGCATGACCGCGCGGTCGCGCGCATGCTGGCCGATCGCTGGCTGGCCCATGCCCTGTCGACCCTGCCCGACGACCAGAAGGCGCTGTTCCTCGTGCATCACGAGGATCTGCTGCTGCAGATGAACATGAGCGCAGCATGACCCCGCCCGACGACGCGACGCTGATGCGCGATTGTTTCCGCCGCGCACGCGAGCATGGCTTCTACCGCGCGCATTTCAGCGGCTTATCCGACTGGCGCGACGCCCCCGCCACCGACAAGAAGGTGCTGCTGGAGCAACTGAGCGACTTCGCGCCGGGCGACGAGCCGCGCGGCGTCTATCTGGTGCGCTCCGGCGGCAGCACGCAGCGGCCGCTGATCTTCCCGGTCGACATCGCCGAGAATCTCGCCCAGCGACAGGCGCTGTCGGCATGCCTGACGACGCACGGCGTGTTCGACGCCAGGACGGTCGCGCTCAACATCTTCGGCTATTCGGACCTGTACCGTACCGCCGCGATCCTCGACGACCTGCTCGAACGCTGCGACGCGACGACCCTGCCGATGAGCGCGCATGCGCGGTACGAGGACATGCTGTCGATCGCGCGGCGTTTCCGGCCGACGCATCTGCTCGGCACGCCGTCGAAGCTCATCCTGTTCGCGCATTTCCTGACCGATGCAGGCGAGACGCTGCCGATTCCGCAGCTTCTCTATGCTGGCGAGCCGCTGCGCGACACGACCCTCGCACTGTTGCGCGCGACCTTCGGCACGGAACAGATCTGGTCGCTCTATGGCGGGGCGGAGACCGGCATCTGGGCATGGTGCGACGCCAGCCGCCATCCCGGCCTGTTCCGGATCCTGCCGGGTCTGGTGGTGGAAATTCTGGCGCCGGACGAAGACGGCTTCGGCCCGCTCGCCGTCACCAACGGCTTTCGGACTCGCTTTCCGGTGTTCCGCTACCGCGTCGGCGATGTCGGCCGGCTGGTCGAACGCGACGGCGAGCGCTTCCTCGAGCTGCGCGGGCGCGACAGCCGATCCTTCCAGTTCGCCGAGATGACCTTCGACCTGGACCTGATCGCGCCGCTGGTCAGCGCGGCCGACGGCTTCCAGCTGCAGTTGCGGTTCGACGCGCGAGGCCGCGACACGCTGCAATTGCTGGTGGTCGACGAGGCGGGTGCCTGCGCGACCGAGGCGATCGCCGCACAAATGGCGCGGGTGCTGAACTGCGCCGCCGGCGCCTGCGAGGTCAGCCGCGTGCCGCGTGCCGGGCTGTACCAGGATCCGGCAACGACCAAGACACCGGCGATCGTGGATTTCCGGCGCTGATCGTCGGGACCGCGCTGGAGAGCTTTCCAGGTCGCGTTATCCTCCCTTCCGTTCGCCCTGAGCTTGTCGAAGGGCCGCTCTTTCTTCCCGGGGAAAGAATGACAGGGCTCGGCAACCCCCGGGTCAAGTCCGGGGCGGAACGGGAGAGGTAATTCCAGACACCCAGTTTTTGCGCTAGGCCCGGCTCAGCCGCGCCGTCCAGGCATAGCCGCGATAGAGCGGGCGGAAGTCGGCGTGGAGACCTTGCGCGGTGGCAATTTCCTCCACCGCACCGCGCAGGGTCGCGCGCGGCGAAACGTCGAACCGGGCGAGCCATGCGAGCAACAGCCGGTGGAACGCCCGGGGCAGGCCCTCCTGCTGGCCGAAATCGACGATGTCGAGCCGCCCGCCCGGCGCCAGCTTGGCCGCGCCTTCGCGGATCGCGCCGAGCCAGTCCGGGATCATCGACAGGGTATAGCTCTGGAACACCCGGTCGAACTGCGCGACGCCGAACAGCGCCTGCGCGTCGAACGCGGTCGCGTCGCCCTGCGCGAAGACGATACGGTCGGCCAGCCCGGCCTTCGCGACATTCCCGCGCGCGGTCTCCAGCATCGCCTCGGAAATATCGATCCCGTAGAAACGCGCGTTCGGCCACGCCCTTGCCGCGACGATCAGGTTGCGCCCGGTGCCGCAGCCGATCTCGATCACGCTGCCGCCCGGCGGCGGGGCGAGCTCGCGGATCAGCTGGTCGCGGCCGAGCAGATAATATTTGCGGGTCAGGTCGTAGAAATGGCGCTGCGTCCGGTAGATCGCATCCATGTGCCCCGCATGGCCTGCATCCATGCTCAGCCCAGCACGTACAGGTGCACGCCGCCATAGATCGAGGAGCGGTCGCGCTTCGTATAGTCCAGCGACTCCTCGGCGCGGTAATCCCAGCGGACCAGCACGTCATCGGGCACGCGCCCGGGCAGGATCGTCGCCGTGCCGGCGGTGCGGAACAGCACGCGCGCGCCGGGCTTGGCGGTCCGCGTGATCTCGGTCCACAGGTCGGTCAGCTGCTCGTCGGTCATCCAGTCCTGCGCGTCGAGCAGGATATACCGATCGAGCGACGCGTCCTCGCGGCTGCGCAGATAATCGGTGAAGTTGACGTGGCGCACCTCGATCCGGTCGACGCGCTCGACGATCTCTTCATAATGCTCGCGCTGCAGATAGGGCGGCAGCGGCGCCGACGGGCCATCGCCATAGCCGCGGTTGAACGCCTGCCAGGCGAAATAATTGTCCTTCAGGTCGAAATCGCAGGCGAGCTTTTCGAGCCGCTCGCGCAGCACGGTCGCCATCTTCTCGTCGCCGGCCAGCGCTTCGTACTGCGCGGGCGGGATGCCCAGGCCAAACAGCGAGGCCGGCTGGTCGGTCAGCCAGCGGATAAAGGCCTTGTCGAACATCGGCGCGAATTCGCGGTCGAAGATCTCGCGCTGCTCCTCGATCGAGTTGGCCTTGAGCAGCACCTTCGGGTTGAGCCCGTTCAGCCGCGCCAGGATATGGGCGGCGCTGATGAAATTGCCGAGCAGCCCGCGCTTGTACACGCCGCGGGCGAAGCCGCCGATGCGGCGGCGGCCAATCATGTCGCGCCCCTCCCAATAGCGCCGCGTAGTCTCGTCGAGATGCGGGCGCACATGCGTGCGATAGGCCTGGATGTTGGCGCGGCTGTTGGCGTTGCCGAAGAAGCGATGGAATGCCTCGTAATCCGGCAACTGCCGGGCGGCGGCGAGCTTCAGCTTGTTGAGCGCGATATGCGCGGTGTTGAGATCGACCGCGGTGATCGCCCGCGGATTGGCGGTGAGATAGGAGAGCACGTTGCAGCCGCCCGACGCGATGGTGACGACATGGCTGTCGGGCGTGATCGCCAGCGCCTCCATATCGACCGCCGGGTCTTCCCAGATCTGCGCATAGACAAGGCCGCGAAAGGCGAAAGTGAAGGCGCGTTCGAGCAGGCCCTGCTTGGACAGATGATCGTGCCGGTGCACGGCGGCGCGCACGGCCTTGTTCTTGGAAGCGGCGGGCGATCGATCGGCGACAGCCATGACAAACTCTCCTCGCGGACCTGTGGCAAGCGGGGCCCACGCCCCGCTAGGACAATCCGATGACGCTTCCATGACGGCCCCGCGACTAAAATGATAGAGTGTCGGGATGGGTAGGGGTGGCGGAGCGGCGGGCTCTCGCGCCTTTTGCCGGCGGTTGAGGTTCAGGCGTCCCGATCAGATAGCTTGCCAACCGCATCGCTATAGGCGAGCAGCGCATCTTCAGGCATTCAGATCGACGCATGACCCGCAGGCATTCCAGAAAAGATCCCTATGGAGACCTGCACCGCGAGGAGGAAGCTCCGGCGGAAGTCGTAGTCTGCTGGCTCTGCGGCAGGCCGACCGGCAAGACCATCGTCTGGCACCATCCCGTGCCCAAGAGCCGGGGCGGGCGTGACGTCGTGCCGATGCACCCGATTTGCCAGCAGACGCTGATCGCCAATTTCACCAATGCCGAACTGCAGCGCCACGGGATGGATGTGGACGCTCTGCTGGCCAACCCCAATGTGCGCAAATTCGTCGATTGGGTCGCGAAGAAGGACCCGGATTTCACCGCGACCACGGCCAAGAAGCAACGCTGACCGCGCCTGAAACCAACTCTCCGCTACCGGCCCGCATTGCCCGTGAACGATTGATTTCGGGGAAGCCGCCATCGGCCACGTTCGTGCCCGCACCGTAATGGACCTGCCGGCGAAAGGGGGGCCGGCAGGTCCGTACGCATGGCGCCGCAAAGGAGGGGGAATGGCGGCGCCCGGGTTACTCGCCTTTCGCTTGGGAAGGAAAGACGGAGCTAATACGCCCGTCGAGTCCGGTCGGACGCACGACGGCGAAAATTTATTTCCGCGGGCCGGAACTCAGACTGGCGAAAGCGCGCCCGTCGCGACGACCGGGCCGGTCGGCAGCCCGGTCGGCGAGCCGCCCACCGGTTCGAGCGAGACGGCAAGCGTCGCGCCCGCCGCCAGGCGCGCGCGGTTGGCCTGGTCGACCGCAAGGCTCGATGCGCCGCTCGGGCGCAACAGGCCGAGCGAATGCGGCACGCCGTCGCCGCCGATCACCCATAACTCCGCACTGCGGCGCGCATCGGCCAGGGCGGCGGCGGTCAGCCGCAGCGCACCGCTCGCCGGATCATAGACCGCCGTCACCGGCGCACCCTTTTCGACCGGCGCAATCGAGGCGACGAGCATGGTCGCGGGCACGGCGGCTTGAGTCGGTGCCGGGCGCGGCGTGTAGTCGATCGGCCGCAGCACGATGAACAGCAGCAGCGCCGCCGCCGCGACGCTCGAAATGCCAGCCGCCGCCGGCCAGAAGAAGCGGCGATTGGGCGGCGTCGGCACGTCCATCGCCGCAGGGCCGTCGATCGTCCATTCGACTCGCTCGAGCACGCCGGCGGGCGCCGTCATCGCCGGCCAGAGATCGAATAATGGCGCGAGATAGTGGCGCCACCGCTCGACCTGCTGCGCGAAGCCGGGCTCGGCGAGCACGCGGCGCAGCGCGACAGCGCGTTCCTCGCCGTCGAGGATGCCCAGTGCCAGCTCGGCCGCCTCCACGTCCGGCGTATCCAGATCGATATCGTCGCTCATCGCTCGAGGCATTCCCGGAGCTTGGCGAGGCCGCGGCGGACCCAGCTCTTCATCGTGCCCAGCGGCACGGATTCGCGCTCGGCCAGTTCGGCATAGGTGACGCCGTCGAAAAAGGCGGTGCGGATCGCGCCGCGCTGGCGATCCTCAAGCGCTTCGAGGCAGCCGTGAAGGCGGTGCGCTTCTTCGTCGGCGACCAGCGTGTCGCTGACAAGCGGCGCCTCGTCGAGGATCGGCGGCGCATCCTCGATCGGAGTCGCTCGCCGCACGCCCTGCGCACGACGCCAGTCGATCGCCCGGTTGCGCGCGATCGTCGCAAGCCACGTGATCGGGCTCGCGCGGTGCGGCTCATAGGCGCCCGCCCGCTTCCAGATCGTCAGATACACGTCGTGCAACACATCTTCTGCCGCCTGCCTTTCGCCGCAGATACGGTAGCAGATGCCGAAAAGCTTCGCGGAGGTGAGCGCATAGAGATCGCGAAAGGCCGCACGGTCCTCATGCCCCGTCCGGACCAGCGCCTCGACCAGTTTCAGGCGCGCGTCACTGGCCTGTTGCAGGGCGGCTTGGGGCGAATCCGTCACGATCGGGACGCTAGAGCGTTTTCGAGCTGGCTGGAACAGCCCGCGGCTCGGAAAACGCGACAACCAAAAAAAACGGGAGCACTTCGACCTTGGTCGACGTGCTCCAGCCCCGGCGGGTATGCACGGCAATCCCGCGCATACCCGCCAGTCGTTATTTCTCGGTCATGCCGCCGGCGACCGGCCAGTCGGTGTTGCCCACCCGGGTCAGCTGCATGTCGAAGAAGCGCTGCGGCGGCTGGCCTGGCATGATTCGGTCGCCCACCTCATGCCATTTCCCGTTCTCCAGCGTGGCGGTATATTTGATCGTCGCCGGGCCTGCCGGGATTTCCCAGACATAACCCCGCACACCCTCACCGGCCGCCGGCACGATCGAGAAGGTCCCGGCGCGTCCCTGCGCATAGGAGCGGAAGGTATAGGCGCTGGTCGCCGGATCATAGGAGATCACCGCGAACGCGTTGAAGCCTATCGAGCCGTCGGGATTGAAACCCTTGCCCTCGATCACCTTGATCGTGCCGCCCAGGAAATTGCCGATCCGCTCGGTCTGGGTCACCCGGTGCTCGCCACCAGGGCCCTGCGTTACGGCGGGGCCGCGCCAGGTGCCGTCCATCCAGCTCAGTCTGGCGATCGCGGCGCGTTGCGCCTCGATCGTGGCCGGATCGACCGCCTGCGCCGCCGCGCCGGTGAGAGGGGTTGCCGCCAGCACCAGCGCCGCGGCGCGCATCCAGAATTGTCTCGTCACGCCATGCTCCTTCTTCGATTGCGTAGGCCCGGCCGGGATGGCAG
Organism: Sphingomonas sp. BL-S-29; assembly: GCF_055521495.1. Lineage (NCBI taxonomy): Bacteria > Pseudomonadati > Pseudomonadota > Alphaproteobacteria > Sphingomonadales > Sphingomonadaceae > Sphingomonas > Sphingomonas sp. BL-S-29. The sequence goes on along the minus strand of NZ_CM145482.1, from coordinate 825,832 downwards.
CCTTGCGCCATGCCGAGCGCCCGCCCCGCTTTCCGTCTGCCGACCGCGCCCCGCAACGCCGGCTTCGCGAAGCACGCCCGAAACTTCGCGAATCGCGCCATGGCCCTGCCGGGTTTCCCGGTTCTGCCCATTGCCGGCCTGGCGGGAGGCATCCTGATGGTCGTGGTCGGCGCGTTCGGCACCGGTGAGATGCCGCTCGGCACCCGCATCGCCTTCTGGGCAGTGCTGCTCGGCTGGAATGTGCTGAAATGGCAGCTCTGGTTCGCCCTGCTGGTCCACCGCACCGCCGACTGGTCCCGCGCCGCCGCGATCGGCACGATCATCCTCAACCTGCCGCTGCCGATCGAAATCTCGCTGGCGCTGCGCCTGTTCGGCGTAGACTATGCCGCCGATCCCGCGCGCACCTGGTCCGAGGCGCTGGCGATCAGCGGGGCGATCTTCCTCGTCCTGCTCATCGCCGGGATCAGTCGGCGAATGAATCCGCCCCCCGCCCCTCTGGTCGCCACCCCGTCGGCCGTGATGCCCGACGGGTTGCTCGATCGCGCCGGGCTAACCGATCCTTCAGCGCTCCATGCGATCGAGGCGGAGGATCATTATTGCCGTTTGCACCTTGCGGGCGGCCGCAGCCTGCTTGTCCTGCACCGCTTCGGCGACGCGCTGGCCGAAGTCGCGGATTATGACGGCGCGCAGGTGCATCGCGGTGCCTGGGTCGCGGCAAACGGCATCGCGGGCGCGCGGCGCGACGGGCGGCGCTGGGTGTTGCTGCTCGCCGATGGCGCCGAGATTCCGGTCAGCGCCAGCTTCGCCGCCACGGCCCGCGACCGGGCCTGGCTGCGTGTCCGGCGATAAAGCATCGGCTAGCGGGTAGCGTTCGCCGCGCGCTTTGCGTAAAGGCCGCCGCATCCGCTTTCGCCGAGAAGGAGCGCGTCGTTTATGCGCATCGCCATAGCATCCGATCACGCCGCCTTCGCGCTGAAGGACATGCTGGTCGCGTGGCTTGGGGAACAGGGTCATGAGGTCGCCGATCTCGGACCGCATTCTGACGCGCGCGTGGATTATCCCGATTATGGCTTTGCGCTTGCCGCGCATGTCGCGGCGGGCAAGGCCGAGCGCGGTATCGCCTTGTGCGGTTCGGGCATCGGCATCTCGATCGCGGTCAACCGCCATCCCGGCGCCCGCTGCGCGCTGGTCGGCGAGCCACTGTCGGCGGCGCTCTGCCGCGAACATAACGACGCCAACATCCTCGCCATGGGCGCCCGGCTGACGGGCGAGGACATGGCCAAGGCCTGTATCACCGCTTTCCTGGCCACCGAATTCGCCGGTGGCCGGCATACCCCGCGCGTCGAGATGCTCGGCGCCCCCAGCTTCGCGAAGGAACCCGCATGAGCACCAATCCCCGCAGCCTCAACGATGTCCAGCCGGACGGCTTCTTCACCCGCGGCCTCGCCGAGGCGGATCCGGCGGTGTTCGGCGGCGTGCAGCATGAGCTGAAGCGCGAGCAGACCCAGATCGAGCTGATCGCCAGCGAGAACATCGTCTCCAAGGCAGTGCTGCAGGCGCAGGGTTCGGTCTTCACCAACAAATACGCCGAAGGCTATCCGGGCAAGCGCTATTATCAGGGCTGCGAACCATCGGACGAAGTCGAGACGCTGGCGATCGAGCGCGCCAAGAAGCTGTTCGATTGCGGTTTCGCCAACGTCCAGCCGCATTCGGGCGCGCAGGCGAACGGCGCGGTAATGCTGGCGCTGGTCAAGCCGGGCGAGACGATCATGGGCCTCAGCCTCGACGCGGGCGGGCACCTGACGCACGGCGCCAAGGCAGCGATGTCCGGCAAATGGTTCAACGCGGTCGCCTACGGCGTCGATCCGGTCACGCACCTGATCGATTTCGACCAGGTCGCCGCGCTGGCGCGCGAGCACAAGCCCAAGCTGATCATCGCCGGGGGCTCTGCCTATCCGCGCCAGATCGATTTCGCGAAGTTCCGCGCCATCGCTGACGAGGTCGGCGCGATCTTCATGGTCGACATGGCGCATTTCGCGGGCATCGTGGCGGGCGGCCTGCATCCCTCGCCGCTGGAGCACGCGCATGTCGTGACCACCACCACGCACAAGACGCTGCGCGGGCCGCGCGGCGGCATGGTGCTGACCAATGACGAAGCGATCGCCAAAAAGATCAACTCGGCGGTGTTCCCCGGCCTGCAGGGCGGCCCGCTGATGCACGTCATCGCCGCCAAGGCCGTCGCGTTCGGCGAGGCGCTCCAGCCCGAATACAAGAGCTATATCGCCGCGGTCGTCGAGAACGCCAAGATCCTCGCAGCCACGCTCAAGGAGCGCGGTGCCGAAGTCGTCTCGGGCGGCACCGACACGCATCTCGCGCTGATCGACCTCACCCCGCTCGGCGTGACCGGCAAGGATGCCGACGAAGCGCTGGAGCGGGCCGGCATCACCTGCAACAAGAACGGCATCCCCAACGATCCGCTGCCGCCGACCAAGACCAGCGGCATCCGCGTCGGCTCGCCCGCGGGCACCACGCGCGGCTTTGGCCCCGCCGAGTTCCGCGAGATCGGCAACATGGTCGCCGATGTGCTCGATGGCCTGCGCAAGAATGGCGAGCAGGGCGACGCCCAGGTCGAAGCGGCGGTGCGCGAGCGCGTGCTGGCCTTGTGCGCGCGCTTCCCGATCTATCCGGAAGGCGTGTGATTTGAGGTGTCCGTTCTGCGGCCATGAAGACAGCCAGGTAAAGGATAGCCGCCCGACCGAAGACGGCGCCGCGATCCGCCGGCGCCGCCAGTGCGAGGGCTGCGCCGCGCGGTTCACCACCTTCGAGCGCATCCAGTTACGCGAGCTCTATGTCATCAAGAGCGAGGACAAGCGCGAGCCGTTCGACCGTGAGAAGCTGCTCCGCTCCGTCTCGATCGCGGCACGCAAGCGCCCGATCGATGCGGTGCGCCTGGAGAAGCTGGTCTCCGGCATCCAGCGCCAGCTCGAGACCCAGGGCGAGAACGAGGTGCCCTCGAAACGCATCGGCGAGATGGTAATGGAGGGGTTGAAGGGCCTGGATTCGGTCGCGTACATCCGCTTCGCCAGCGTCTACAAGGATTTCCGCGAGGCCAGGGACTTCGAGGAATTCGCCGGCAATGTGAACGAGGTGGGCAAGGGGTGAGTTGGGTTGAAGGCTTGCCTTCTCACCACCGTTCGTCCTGAGTAGCGGCTGAGCGAAGTCGAAGACGCGTATCGAAGGACAGGTTTTGAGCTTCTACGCCTATATCCTGCGCTGCTCCGACGGCAGCTATTATGCCGGCCATACCGACAATCTCGAGCAGCGCCTGGGGCAGCATGATCGCGGCGAAGTCGAGGGCTATACCCAGAATCGGCGTCCGGTGTCTCTCGCCTGGTCGCAGGATTTTCCCTCCCGCCTTGAGGCACTCGAAGCCGAACGTCAGATCAAAGGCTGGACGCGTGCAAAGAAGGAGGCGTTGATCGCCGGGGATTGGGAAGCCATCCGGGTCCTCGCGCGCAAGTCCCTCGATACGGGTCTTCGACAAGCTCAGCCCCTACTCAGGACGAACGGGGAGGAAAAGACACGAGTGTCGCTTCCATCCCTCGCCCCGCCGCCCGTCATCGTCCTCGTACGCCCACAGCTCGGCGAGAATATCGGCAAGGCGGCGCGCGCGATGCTTAATTTCGGGCTGACCGAGATGCGCCTCGTCTCCCCGCGCGACGGCTGGCCCAATCCCTCGGCTGGCCCGGCCGCGTCGGGCGCCGATGTGGTGCTCGAACAGGCGCAGGTGTTCGACAGCGTCGCCGATGCCGTGGCCGATTGCGCTCATGTCTATGCCACCACCGTGCGCAAGCGCGGGGTGACCAAGCCCGTCGTCACCCCGGACGAAGCCGCGACGGCGATCCATGCCTCCACCGCGCGCACCGCCATCCTGTTCGGGCCGGAGCGGTCGGGGCTCGAAAGCGACGACGTCGCGCTTGCCCGCACGATCATCACCGTGCCGATCAATGCCGAGTTCGGGTCGCTCAACCTTGCCCAGGCAGTGATCCTCGTCGCTTATGAATGGTCGAAGGGCATCGCGCTCGCTTCCCCGCCCGAGACCGAAATGCCCGAACCGGCAGAGCATGAGGAGCTGGAGGGCATGATCCTGCAACTCGACGCCATGCTGGAGGCAGCGCATTTCTTCTATCCGCCCGATCGCACGCCAGTGACGAAGCGGACGCTGCGCACCCTGCTGACCAAACCAGGCTGGTCGAGCCAGGAAGTGCGGACGATGCGCGGCGTGCTGTCGGCCCTTGCCGGCGCGAAGCGATCGAAGGCGCCGCGCCAATCCTGAACGTAGGGCAGCGCACCGGCTATGCCGGACCGCCGATTGCGATTATGCCGGACATGTTCATCGCCCCAACAAGAGCGCGACGCCCGCCGATGGCCGACCTGATTCCGCCCGATGCGGCCACCCCTTATCTCACCATCCGGGCCAAGGGCGAGAAGAGCCCGCTCGAGATTCCGACCGACACGATCATCCAAGCCTACAAGCATCATGGCGCGCTGCTGCTGCGCGGCTTCACCACTGACCTCGACGTTTTTGGTCGTTTCACCGCGCAGTTCTGCTCTGGCTCGGTCTTCAACGAAAGCCGCGGCCGGCAATTGCTCGACGATGCGCGCAATATCCAGTCAGTCAGCCTGGGCACCGCGGCGTTCCCGCTCCACCCCGAATTGTCGCGCGAGCCGTGGAAGCCGGACGTGTGTTTCTTCGCCTGCCTCCACCCGCCGCGGCGGATGGGCGCGACGACGGTCTGTGACGGTAGTGCGCTGGTCGAGCGGCTGCCGTCTGCGCTGCGCGCAGAGATGGCCGCGCGGCGGCTGCGCTACACGCGACATACGACACAGGACGAGCTGATCACCTGGTTCGGCACGACGGAACCATCCAATGCGCAACTGGCCAATCCGCCCGCGCGCTGCCCCTTCACGTTCCGGCTAGACGGCGACCAGATCCGGCGCAGCTTCAGCCGCCCCTTCCTGCACAAGCCGATGTTCACCGATCGACTGGCCTTTGGCAATTTCCTGCTGTTCGCGCGCTACAGCATCGATCGCTGGGATTTTCCGCTGTTCGACGACGGCACGCTCGTCCCGCCCGCCTGGACTCATCTCGTCCGCGACATGGGCGAGGAGATTACCGCGGCGGTGGCATGGCGCCGCGGCGATATCCTGATGCTGGACAATACGCGCTTCCTGCATGGACGGACGGCGGTGGTGCCGCGCGACGGGCGGCTGATCGCCTCCTATTTCGGCTATCTCAACTTCGCCCTGCCCGATCCGGAGGCCCCGCCGAACCCGCCATGGCGTCAGGGCGGATTCTGGCCCCCGCGACCTTCCAGCTAATCTTTCCGTCGGTCGAACGCCGCCATCTCATACGCGATCGAGGCCTCGACCAGCCGGTCCCACAGATCGGCGATCACGGTGCCGGGCAGGCCCGCCGCTTCGGCCGCGGCGCGGGCGTTGGCGATCACCCGCGCCTTGCGGACCTCGTCGCGCACCGCGCCGCGTTCGGTCTTGATGCGGGCCGCCGCGTCCATATAGGCGAAACGGCGCGCGAACAGGGCGATCAGCTCAAGGTCGACCTGGTCGACGCCGGCGCGCACCTCGACCATATTGGAACAATCGGCGCCTGGCAGGATCGTCTCGGTCATATGGCCTGATAACGCCACTGGGGCAGGTGTCCAGCGCTGCAGCGCCCCTCACTAAATGGCCGTTCTGGAACCAACTATTCTGTCACTAAATCGCCCTTTTCTGGGGTCTTGCGAGTAAGCCTAGTTAAAGCTACCTCTCCGGCAACGCTGCACTGCGGCGAATTGCGACTCGATTGTGTCTCCTGAGGAAAGTCTACCATGCGTCTCTTTGCCACCCTGGCGCTAAGCTGTCTCATGCTCTCGTCCACTCCGGCATTCGCCAAGGACGACAAGCCCGCCGATCCCGACAAGAAGATCTGCCGCCGCACCGAAACCACCGGCTCGATCCTCGGCGGCAAGCGCCAGTGCCACACCAAGGCGGAATGGAAGAGCATCGACGAGGCGAATGCCGATGCGGCGCGCAGGTTCACCGATCGTCGTGTCGGCATGGGCACCGGCCCGCTTTGACGCGGGCGTTATAAGGTTGACCGCGGCGACTCTTTCTGCAAGAGGCCGCCCCTTCGCAAAAGGCCCCGCACTCCGGTGAAGCGGCGGCCCTGCCTGATTCTCGAATCCTCGATTCCGAATCATGGGGCAGAGCGATGACCGGATATCGATCGGCGCCTTCGGGTGCCGGTCTTGTTGTTGGCACTTGCAAAGGTAATATACATGTCGAAGCGCTCCAGCGCCAAGTACAAGCTCGATCGCCGTATGGGCGAGAACATCTGGGGTCGTCCGAAGTCCCCGGTGAACAAGCGCGAATACGGTCCCGGCCAGCACGGCCAGCGCCGCAAGGGCAAGGTTTCCGATTTCGGCATCCAGCTGCGCGCCAAGCAGAAGCTCAAGGGCTATTATGGCGACGTGACCGAGAAGCAGTTCCGGGCATGCTACCATGAGGCCGCCCGCATGAAGGGTGACACCGGCCAGAACCTGATCGGCCTGCTCGAGCAGCGCCTCGACATGATCGTGTACCGCGCCAAGTTCGCGCCGACCGTGTTCGCCGCGCGCCAGCTCGTCAGCCACGGCCACATCAAGGTCAACGGCGTGAAGTGCAACATCGCGTCGCGCCGCGTGTTCCCGGGCATGGAGATCACGCTGGGTTCCAAGGCGCAGGAAATGGCGCTGGTGATGGAAGCGCAGAGCCTCGCCGAGCGCGACATCCCCGATTACGTCGCGCCGGACGGCACCGCCAAGGTGACCTTCACCCGCGTGCCGACGCTGGACGAAGTGCCCTATCCGGTGAAGATGGAGCCGAACCTGGTCGTCGAGTTCTACTCGCGCTGATCGATCGGTCTTCCGGCAAAAGACAAAGGGCGGTCCCGCAAGGGGCCGCCCTTTTTCGTTCCGTCAGAATTTCATCAGACAAGCGCCGGCAACGTCCGAATCTTTGTGGGCGCCCAATCCGGCTTCGAAAAATCGAAGGCATGATCGGGCGCCTTTCCTCCGTTCCTCATAGGCTGAAGGCGACCGAACCATGCCCGTCAACGCGTTCAAAGATGAAGATTGGCGCGCAGGAAAATGTCGATCTTGTCGAGCATCTCAGCGCGCACCTTGTCGTCGACGAGTTGGTGATCGAGGCCATCATATTCGACGAGCTGGACGTTGGCGCCCGCGTTTTTCAACCGCGACTCCATCAGTCGCGACTGCTCGATCGGGACGTTCAGATCCAGGTCGCCGTGGAACATCAGAACCGGCACTTTGATACGATCCGCGTTTCGCGCGGGCGAGCCCTGGACGAGATGCGGCCCGGAACCGAACCGAAGCTGAGTCAGCTTGTAGTCGGAATAGTCCTTGCTGCGTTCCAGCATGACAGTGAAATCGGTCACGGGAGCAACGGCCGCAATCGCCTTGAACAGGCCCGGGTCAAGCACGCCCGATTGTAACGCAGCGTACCCGCCATAGGACCAGCCAACGATCGCGATCTTGTCGGCAGCGGCAATTCCTTCCTTCAGCAACCATCGGCCGCCGTCATCGACGTCTCCAATCGCGGTTTTCCACGACCTGATTGCATTCTCCTTCATCCAGGCATCGCCATAGCCGGTCGAGCCGCGATAATTGGGTTGCAGCACTGCATAGCCGCGATTGGCAAAAAACTGCGGCAACCAGGAAAATGCCCATTCATCACGCGCTTCGGGACCGCCGTGCGGCATCACGATCGCAGGAAGGTTCTTGCCGTCGCTTCCGGGCGGGAGCGTAAGATATGCGGGAATCATCGTCCCGTCCGCCGCGGGGAACTTCACCGCCTTCATCTCGGCAAGTGGCGTCTTTGCAAGTTGCGGGCGGACGGCCATGATCTCCGTCAAACCTTTCGTCGTCTTGTCGAACAGGTAGAAGCGACCCGGGTCGGAATCGCTTCCCGCCCACAACAGCAGCTTCTTCTCGTCCGCGCTCGCATCGACGAAGCTGATCAATGGCTTGCCGGGGAGGGCCTTGGACAGCGATGCCGAAAGAGCCTTCAGAGCGGGATCGAAGAACGCCGTCCTCGGCTTCTCGTCGCTGTAGGAGATACCGACGACGCGGTGCTGACGACCGATCTGTACGAGCTGATCGACATCGACATCGGGCCGCTCATAGACCAATTCGCGTTTCAGGCTGCCATCCAGCGCGATCTTGTAGATGGCGGTGCGCCCAGTCTCGTTCGCGGCGCCGTAGACCACGTCGAGATCGGAATCGACGGCGTAAGGCGTGAAGCCTGTCGTACCGGAACTCGTTATCTCCGAGGTGCCGAGCGGCAGCCAGTCCCGGCTGCCTTTCTTTCGATATGTGTAGACGAGTCTTTTGCCATCATAACCGGTACTGGTTTCCGGCTGGATGCCCATCACGCGAACAATGCCGTGCCCGTCGGAAATATAGTCGAACGCGCTGCTCTTCGGCTGCTCCACCGTCTTACGCGCGAGGCTGGTGGTATCGACCCGCTCGACCCCGTACCCCTGCTTTGAACTCGCCATGATCGTGCCCACGGTCTGCTCCGGCACGAAGTTTCGCGACATTAACACGGCACCGCTGTCGTCGCCGAGCCAGTCGACGATGCCCCCGCCGCCCAACGCGACGCCCAGCGAATTAGAGGTGCCGCGCGCACTTAACGGCTTCATATCGGATCCGTCGGGCTTCAGCGTCACCAGTCTGGTATAGGGCATGGGCTTGCCGCTCACCTTCTCGATGACGAAGAAATTGCAGATCAGCCGCGTATTGCTCGGCCACGCGCACCACATCAAACGTTCGGGATCGCCCTTGGAAGCCAGGATCGGCTTCATTTGCGGCGTGCCGACCAGATTGACGACGTACAATAGAGCAGATCGGCCCGGGCCGGGCTGGATCATTGCAATCATGGTACCGTCCGGCGAAAGGCTGATGCTTTCGATGGAGTCCCGCGCGCCGAACTTCATCGCCGCATCGCTTGCGGCGGCCGCCGGCTGCACGACCGACGCGGAGGCCATCGCCCCCGCCAATATCCACTTTTTCAATGCCGCCCCCGAATTCAAGATGTTATCGAAACAATAGCCAGGCCGCAGGCTCAAGCAAACACGGGTTCCCTCCATTTTGGTTCTATCCCCCACCGCTTGCGCCGGTCCCGGCGCGCTGCCAGAACGCCGCCCGTCCCAAGGCCTGCAAGGAACCAAGATGCGCGCCCTTCTCCTGCTGTCCGCCGCCTTCATCCTCACTGCCGCGGCGCCCGATTCGCCCGAAATCCCGCTACAGACGCTGAAGGACGTGACCAAGACGCTGTCGTCCGACGATTTCGAGGGTCGTGCGCCCGCCACACCGGCCGAGGACAAGACCACCGCCTATATCGTCGAGCGCTTCAAGGCCGCGGGCCTGAAGCCAGGCAACAAGGGCAGCTGGTTCCAGGACGTGCCGCTGGTCGAGATCACCGGCCAGAACGTCTCACCGCTCAGCTTCACCGGGGGCAAGACGCCGGTCAGCCTCGCCTATCGCACCGACATGGTCATCGCGACCTATCAGGTCGTGCCCAAAGCGGAGGTGAAGGGCAGCGAGGTCGTGTTCGTCGGCTACGGCATCAACGCGCCCGAGCGCGGCTGGAACGACTATGCCGGACTCGACGTGAAGGGGAAGACGGTCGTCATCCTGGTCAACGACCCCGACTGGCAGACCATGACGCTCGACGGCGATTTCGGCGGTCGCGCGATGACCTATTATGGCCGCTGGACCTACAAGTTCGAGGAAGCAGCCCGCCAGGGCGCCGCCGCCGCGATCATCGTCCACGATACCGAGCCTGCCGCTTATGGCTGGGGCGTCGTCCAGTCGAGCTGGACCGGCCCGCAGCTTCAGCAGGATACGCCCGGCGACCATATGGACCAGTCGAAAGCGATCGGCTGGATCCAGAAGCCGGCGGCCGAGGCACTGTTCGCCAGCGCCGGCAAGGATTTCGTCGCGCTCTCCGCCGCCGCGAAGGTCAAGGGCTTCAAGGCCGTGCCGCTCGGCGTGAAGGCGAATGTCAGCTTCGCCAACACGATCCGGCGCCAGGCCTCGAAGAACGTCATCGGCATATTGCCCGGCACCGCGCGGCCCGACGAGGTCGTGCTCTATTCGGCGCATTGGGATCATCTCGGCCGCTGCGACGCGGTCAAGGGCGACGACATCTGCAACGGGGCGGTCGACAATGCCTCGGGTGTCGCCGCCCTGGTCGCCATGGCCGAGGCCAACAGCAAGGCGGGTCCAGCGAAGCGCTCCCAGGTGTTCCTCGCCGTCACCGCTGAGGAATCGGGCCTGCTCGGCTCCAAATTCTATGCCGAAAACCCGGTCTATCCGCTCGGCAAGACGGTCGGCGGGGTCAATATGGACGCGCTGAAGATCTACCCTGAGGCGAAGGACTTCGTCATCACCGGCGCGGGCAAGTCGGAGCTGGAGGACATGGTCAGGCCGATGGTCGCGGCGCAGGGCCGGCGCATCGCGCCCGAACCCTCGCCCGAGCGCGGCTATTATTATCGGTCCGACCATTTCAGCTTCGCCAAGCTCGGCGTGCCGATGCTCGACGGCAGCGCGGGCGAGGATCTGGTCATCGGCGGACCCGCGGCGGGCAAGGCCGCAGCGGACGATTACAACACCAACCGCTATCACAAGCCGCAGGACGAATATGACCCCGCCTGGGACTGGGGCGCCGCGCTGCAGGACGTGAAGCTCTATTACACCATGGGCCGCACCCTTGCGGACGGCGCATCATGGCCTAACTGGTATCCGACCGCCGAATTCCGCGCGGTTCGGGACAAGAGTCGCGCGGAGGCAAAGTGAACACCCTTACCCCACCCGCCGAATGGGCGCCGCACAAGGCCGTCTGGATCGGTTTTCCGAGCCATCCCGATCTGTGGGAGGACGATCTCGAACCCGCGCGCGAGGAAGTCGCCGCCTTTGCGCGCGCCGTCCATGCCGAGGGCAAGGGCGAGCGCGTGCTGCTCGTCGCCGCCGATGAGGAAGCGGCCGATGCCGCCCGGGCGCTGGCCGGCGACGCGGCGCAGGTGGTGGTCGAGCCGTTCGGCGACATCTGGCTGCGCGACACCGCCGCGATCGTCACCGGCGACGGTCGTGCGCGCGATTTCCGTTTCAACGGCTGGGGCGGCAAATACGACCTGCCCGGCGACGACGATATCGGCCTGCGCCTCGCCGCGGAGCGCCGGATTCCGACCGACCGCTGCGACTGGATCCTCGAAGGCGGCGCGATCGACGGCGACGGCACCGGGCTGGTCGTCACCACCGCGCAATGCCTGCTCAACCCGAACCGCAACCCCGATCTGTCCCGAGCCGAGATCGAGGCACGGCTTGCCGCGGATCTCGGCTATTCCCGGGTGATCTGGCTCGGCGACGGGTTGCTGCACGACCATACCGACGGCCATGTCGACAATCTCGCGCGCTTCGTCGCGCCGGGCCGGCTCGCCCTTCCCGAGCCCGCCGAGGACGACCCCAACTGGCTGGTCTATCAGCATGCGGCGCGCGACGCGGCACGCCACGATGTCGAGATCGTGCGCCTGCCCTCGCCCGGCCGCGTGCTGCGCGACGAGGAGATCATTCCGGCCAGCTATATGAACTTCTATATCGGCAACGCCGCCGTGGTCGTCCCGCAATATGGCGCGGCGAACGATGCGCTGGCCGTGGCGGCGATCCAGGCGCTGTTCCCCGACCGGCATGTCGTCGGCCTGCGGGCGGACGCGATTCTCACCGGCGGGGGCAGCTTCCACTGCATCAGCCAGCAGATTCCGGCCTAAACTTGCCGCGCGAAACGCGCTAAAGCCGACCTCGGCTCGCTGGAATCATCCCTCCCCGTTCGGGCTGAGCTTGTCGAAGCCTTGCTCTTCTCTTCCCCAGAAGAAAGAGCAGCCCTTCGACAAGCTCAGGGCGAACGGAGAGGGTGGATCAACCTCATTCGAAAAATGCTCTAAAGGCCCCGCATGACCGACATCACCGTTGCCGCACTCCAGCTCGCCTTTTCGAGCGATATCGACGCGAATATCGCCCATGTCTCCGAGCTGGTCCGCGAGGCCGCGGCGAAGGGCGCGCAGGTCATCCTGCCGCCCGAGCTGTTCGAGGGCGAATATTTCTGCCGGGTCGAGGACGAGGGCCTGTTCGCCAATGCCAGGCCGGTCGGCGAGCACAAGGCAGTGCTCGCCATGCAAAGCCTCGCGGCCGAGCTGGGCGTGACCATCCCGACCAGCTTCTTCGAGGCGGACGGGCCGCACCATTACAACAGCCTGGCGATGGTCGGCCCCGATGGCGGGCTGATGGGCGTCTACCGCAAGAGCCACATCCCCGACGGCCCGGGCTATGAAGAGAAATTCTATTTCCGACCCGGCAATACCGGCTTCAAGGTCTGGCCCGGCCCGTCCGCGACGCTCGGCGTCGGGGTGTGCTGGGACCAATGGTATCCCGAGACCGCACGCGCGATGATGCTGATGGGCGCGGAAGTCCTGTTCTACCCGACCGCAATCGGCAGCGAGCCGCACGACGCCGATCTCGACACCAGCCGGCTATGGCGCCGCGCGATGGTCGGCCATGCCGTGTCGAACGTCGTGCCGGTGGTCGCCGCCAACCGCATCGGCACTGAACATGGCCAGCATTTCTACGGCCACAGCTTCATCACCGACGAGCGCGGCGACCTGATCGCGGAGTTCGGCGCGGAGGACACCGGCGTGCTGGTCGCGACGCTCGACCTCGACCGGATCAAGCGCCACCGCGCCGCCTTCGGCTTCTTCCGCGATCGCCGGCCAGAACTGTACGGGCGGCTGACGCAGGATATCTAGGGGCGGGCTTCCGTCGAAGTAGCCGTCACACCGAAACGCTTGGGTGATTATATTTTTCTTCTTCCCCGGCGGAGGCCGGGGCCCAGTGGGGAAACAGAAGGAAACGGCCGGAGCGACCCTTTCAAAGGTCCCCCAACTGGACCCCGGCCTTCGCCGGGGAAGCGTATATGTTGTCGCCGAGTGAGATCAGGGTCACGCCGCCCTAAGGCCGCGGCGCCTCGCCCTCGTCCTCGCGGATCACCACCGGCTGCGAACAGCCATCCACCGTCCGAAGCACGGTCAGCACCTGCTTCGCGGGCGGCTCGGCCGTCAGCTTGTGCGGGCGGACCGGCACTTTGCGCTGCTCGACCTTCTGGACAGCGCTGTTCTGGCAGACGGGCTTGACGCCGCCCGACTCCGGAGCCGGGTCAGGCGCCGGCGCGGCGGCCATCATGACCGGCAGGGCAAGGATCGCAACGATACGCATGGCGACTCTCCTCGATGATTATCCATCCTATCATGGAAAGGCGCGATTTCACCCGCAATCCACGCCGTTTCGGCTGAGTTCACATTGGAGCGCCCATGGCCGCGCCCATGCAGAAGACCACGCACATCCTGAACGCCGCGTCGAACCTGCTGGGCATCACCCTGCTCATCATCGCCGGCCTGCACATCACCAACCAGGCGCAGAAATCGCTGGCCGACGAAGTCGCCTGGCTCAGCGCGGTCTGCTTCAGCATGAGCTGCGGCCTGTCCTATCTGTCGATCCGCTCCCCGCTCGAGCTCGATCGCTGGGAGGGCTGGGCCGACCGCACCTTCCTGCTCGGCATCGTCACCCTGGTCGTCGCGGTGCTGGTGCTGGCGATCTAGATTTCCATCGAAACGAGTCCGCTTCTTTCCGTTCGTGTCGAGCGAAGTCGAGACACCGGTCGACGAGGGAGCAGGTTTCTCGACTTCGCTCGAAACGAACGGCGAAAATGGAGGGTCGACTCAGGCCGGCTTCAGCTCCAGCGCCCGGGCGAACACGGCGTCGAACATCTCGTCGGTCAGCCGGCCGGTATTCTGATTGTAGCGCGAGCAATGATAGCTATCGATCAGCAGTCGCCCGTCGGGCACGCGGTGCTCGGCGAGATGCGCGAAGCGGCATTTCGGCAGCTTGCCCCCCAGGATCTTCACGGCCGACTGATGCGCGACCTGCCCCAGCGCCACGAAGACGCGCGCCTTGGGCAAGGCCGCGACCTGGCCTTCCAGGAAATGCCGGCAGGTGCGGATTTCCTCGGGCACTGGCTTGTTCTGCGGCGGCAGGCATTTGACCGCGTTCAGGATCATCGCGCCGTTCAGCTTCAGCGAATCCTCGGGCGTGCCCTCATAATCGCCGCTGGCGAGCCCATATCTGGCGAGCGCCCCGAACAGCAGCGCCCCCGATCCGTCCCCGGTAAAGGGCCGCCCGGTACGGTTCGCACCCTGCTTGCCCGGCGCGAGCCCGACGATCACCAGCCACGCCCCGGGATCGCCCCAGGCCGGTACAGGCGCATTCCACCAGTCGGGCTGCTCGGCCCGGACCGTCTCGCGATACGCCGCGAGGCGCGGGCAGAGCGGGCAATCGTGCGAGGGCTCGGTATCGGGGATCGGGCTTGGGGCGGACATCGCATCGCGCTACGCACGTCCGCGTGCCGATAACAAGATATGCCATCGCGATCGGATCGAACCGCCCGGGCCGCCACGGCCCGCCCGAGGCGGAACTGCGCGCCGCGATCGCCGCGCTCGGGTCGGTCACCGCGGTGTCGCGCTTCTTCGCCACGCCCCCGCTCGGCCCCTCGTCGCGCCGCTTCGCCAATGCCGCGCTGATCCTCGATTCGGCCGAATCGCCGCCAGAACTACTTGCCCGGCTGAAAACCATCGAACGCGCTTTCGGCCGCCGCCCGGGCCGGCGCTGGGGCGCCCGGGTGATCGATCTCGACATCATCCTGTGGTCGGGCGGCGTCTGGTCCGATGCCGCGCTGACGGTGCCGCACCGCGCCTTTCGCCAGCGTCGCTTCGTGCTCGATCCGCTCGCCGCTTTGGTCCCCGCCTGGCGCGATCCGGCAACCGGGCTGACGGTGCGCCAGCTCGCGGCGCGTTCACGCGCGGTTGACCGCCGCCCGCGCCGCTCGTAACGCGCGTCCCTGGTCGGGGCCCGTAGCTCAGTTGGTAGAGCAACGGACTTTTAATCTGTAGGTCTCGGGTTCGAATCCCGACGGGCCCACCACCGGGACGCGCAACGAGCTAGCGCGCGATGAACGGCCCGGCGCGCGCCTTCAGGCTGGCGATCAGGCCGGCCAGCGGCTCGGCCGGGTCCTCCTGGATCCAATAGGCCCGCACCGGGAACAGCGCGCCGACCGCATCGACCGGCCGCACCACCAGCCCGTCGCCCAGCAATTCCTCATGGCTGCCGCTGATCAGTGCGATACCCTCGCCCTGGGCGACGCGGGCGAGGATCCGGGGCGGACCGAGATCGATGATCGTCGTGTTCAGCGCTGGCCCGATCGGCAGGATTCGCTGGGCCAGGAACCGGTGCATGTCGCCGCCGAACTGCTGCTGCGAGGTCAGGAAGATCTCGTCGCGCAGATCGGCCGGCCTGACCGTCGCTGAAGCGGCCAGCCGGTGGCCGGGCGGCATCGCCACCAGCACCCGGTCGTGCCACAGGCCGATCGAATGCGTGTAGGGCTCTGGCTTGCCCGGCAGCACCGCGAGCGACAGGTTGCCGTTCCGGAGCGCCGGCAGCAGCGCGCCGCGCTGCATCTCGTGCACGCCGATGTCGACGTCCGGCCGGCTGCGCGAAAAAACCAGCAGCTCGTCGGCCAGCCGGTCGCGGCAGATCGACGCAAAACACCCCACGGCGAGATTTCGAAGGGATTCTCCGCCCTTTGGTGCATTGATGCCGGAGCCGGCGGATACACTTTCCATGGCATTAATCCTGCGCGATCCAGCAGCTTAACGGCTGCGGCTTGCGACGAATGCGACGAAGCTGCGACGAATCCGACATCGCCCGCGACCGGGCTGCAGGCCCGCTCTTCTGCAAAACACCGGAATGGCGCTATCATGTCGGACAAGAGGGGCAGAGCAGCATGCAGGACAGACCCGGCACCGACGCCATTCGCGACCGCTATCCGGCCGACACGCTGTCGCAGCTGCGCGCCGTCGCCGAGCTGCGCGAAAGCGAAGAGCAGTTCCGCATGCTCGCGGAGAATCTGCCCGGCCTGTGCTGGGTCGGCGACGAGAATGGCGTGCTGCGCTGGGCCAACAGCCAGTGGCACGAGATGTTCGGCGGGACCGGCGCTGAGCAGGGCGACCCGAGCGGGATCTGTCATCCCGACGATCTGCCGCTCGCGCTGAAGACCTGGAAACAGTCCTGGGACGCGGGCGAGACCTCGACCGTGGTGCTGCGCATGCTCTGTCCGGACGGGTCCTATCGTCCTTTCCTCAGCAAGGCCGTCCCGATTCGCGACTCGAGCGGCACCGTCGTGCGCTGGTGCGGGGTGCAGATCGATTTCAGCGACAAGCAGGCGCACGACCGGCGCCAGGCGGTGCTGCGCACCTTTCACGACCAGTCGCGCGACCTGAGCAACGCCGACGCGATCCTGACCGGCCTGTCGCGCATCCTGGCCGAGCATCTCGGCATCCCGCACATGCTCTATGGCGAGACCGAGGGTGGCGACGCGGACACGCTCGACGTGTTCCACGCGATGGGCGGCGTGCCCCAGCGCGGCGCCGCCGACCGGTTCGGGCTGAACAAGGCCTTTGCCAGCCTTGCCGAGCGTTATGACTGGAACGAGAGCCGGGTGGTCGAGGACAATCACCTGCTCGGCCGCTCGGCGGAGGATCCGGTGCAGCGCGCCGCCGACCTGATGGGCGTACGGTCCAGCATCAACGTGCCGATCGTGAAGGAAGGCCGGCCCGTCGCCATGCTGGCGGTGCTCGACACCGCGGTCCGCATCTGGACTCGCGACGAGATCGAATTGTGCGAGGAGCTGGCCGAGCGGGTCTGGGCAACCCTGTCCCGCGCGCGCGCCGAGACGGCGCTGCAGGAGCGTGAGCGCAACCAGGCCTTTCTGCTCGCCTGGAGCGACAGGGTGCGCGGCCAGGCCTCGCCCGACGCGATCATGCAGACCACCCTGGAGGCGCTCGGCCGTCATCTCGGCGTCACCCGCGCGACCTTTTCCGAAAGCGACGACAGCGGCCGCGTCTTCCATATCCAGGGCGAATGGCGCGCCGACGTGATCAGCATCGCCGGCGGCAGTTTTTCGCTCGACGATGTGGGCGACATGGTGGAGCAGGAATGGATCGCGGGCGCGATCGTGCGCTATGACGATATCGTCACTGATCCGCGCATCGAGCAAGGGCGCGTGCCCGCCTATCTCGCCACCGAAATCCAGGCTTTCGTCAGCGTTCCGCTGGTCGAGAACGGCAAGGTCCGCTCCGCCCTCTCGGTACAGAACAACGCCCCGCGCCACTGGCGCGACAGTGAGATCCAGCTGCTGCGCGACGTCGCCGAGCGCGTCTGGGTGATGCTCGAGCGCGCCCGCGCCGAGGCCGAGCTGCTCGAACGCGAGCGCCACCAGGCCTTTCTGATCGACTGGAGCGACAGGATTCGCGGCGAGGCCTCGCCCGACGCGATCATCGCGACCACGCTCGAATGGCTGGGCGGGCACCTCGGCACCACGCGCACCACCTATGCCGAATGCGACCCGACGGGAAAGATGTTCACCGTGACGGGGGAGTGGCGGGACGCCGTCTCCAGCATCCGCGGCAACAGCTTCCTGCTGCAGAGCGTCGGCGCCGCGGTCGACCGCGAATGGACCGCCGGCGAAATCATCCGCTACGAGGATGTCGCGAACGACCCGCGGCTCGAACCGGCCGCGGTCGCGCGCTATCTCGGCGCCGATATCCGGGCCTTTGTCAGCGCGCCGCTGGTGCAGGGCGGCCGCATGCGATCCGCCCTGTCGGTGCAGCACAAGGAAGCACGGCGCTGGCATGACGGCGAGATCCAGCTGATCTGCGACATCGCGGAGCGCACCTGGGTGGCGCTCGAACGCGCCCATGCCCAGGCCGCGCTGCAGGAACGCGAGCGCAACCAGGCGTTCCTGCTGTCCTGGAACGACCGGATCCGCCAGCATACCAGCGCGCGCGACATCCTGGCGGAGACGCTCGCGGCGCTGGGCGAGCATCTCGGCGCGATGCGCACCAATTTCGCCGAGGCCGAAGACGACGGCGCCTCGCTGTGCGTGCTCCAGGAATGGACCACCGGCCTGCCCAGCATCGTCAACCAGCGCTACCCTTCCGCCGCGCTCGGCACGAAGCTGGCCGCGGCGCATATGAGCGGCCTGCCGGTGCGGGTGAACGACGTCGCGACCGACCCGCGGTTCGACGAGCAGAACCGGCCGCTGTTCGACTCGCTGCAGATCGCGGCGGTGCTGACCCTGCCGATGATGCGGGCGGGCGTGATCGTGGCGGTGCTCTCGGTGCAGCAGGACAGACCCCGGATCTGGACCGACAGCGAAGTCGACCTGGTCCGCGATCTCGCCGACCGCACGCTCGCCGTGCTGGAACGCGCCCATTCGGAAGAACGGCTCGCCGAAAGCGAGGCGCAGCTCTCCGCCTTCCTCGAAAACGCGCCGGTCGCAATGCACCTGAAAAATGGCGAGGGACGCTATATCCGGGTCAATCCGGAATTCGCCAAGGCGCTCGGCCGCAGCCCGGAGGAGCTGCACGGCGCGCATACCGACGAGATCTTCCCGGCGGATATCACCGCCGAGTTGAACCGGCTGGAGCAACTTGCCCAGGACGGCCAGGTCGCCAGCGCCGAGATCGCGCTCACCGGAATGGGCGACATCGCCCATGTCCTGTCGATGGTCTTCCCGATCACCGGCGCCGGGGTCGCGCGCACCGGCGGCTTCACCCTCGACCTGACCGAGCGCAAGCGCGCCGAGGCGGACCTGGCCCGCTCGCGCGAAGCGCTCTACCAGACCGAGAAACTGTCGGCGCTCGGCTCGCTGCTCGCCGGGGTCAGTCACGAACTCAACAACCCGCTGTCGATCGTCGTCGCCCAGGCGGTGATGATGGAGCGCCAGTCGCGCGGCGGCGAACTCGCCGAGCGCGCGCAGAAGATTCGCCGCGCCGCCGATCGCTGCGCCCGCATCGTCCAGACCTTCCTCGCCATGGCGCGCCAGAAACGGCCCGAGCGCGAGCCGGTCGATCTCAACGCGGTGGCCAATGCCGCCTATGACCTTGCCGAATATGGCCTGCGCAACGACGGCATCGCCGCTACCCGCGATCTTGCCCCCGCTTTGCCCAACATCTCGGCGGATTCGGACCAGCTCCACCAGATCATCATCAACCTGATCGTCAATGCGCAACAGGCTCTGGTCGAGGCCGGCGTGCCCGACCGCGCGCTGACCGTGCGCACCAGGATCGGCCACGAGCCGGGCACCGTCATCCTCGACGTCGCCGACAATGGCCCGGGTATTCCGGAAGAGGCGCGCCGCCGCATCTTCGAGCCCTTCTTCACCACCAAGCCGCAAGGCCAGGGCACCGGCGTCGGCCTGTCCTTCTCGCAAGGCCTGGCCGAGGCGCATGGCGGCCGGCTCGAGCTGGTGCCCGCCGCGCGCGGCGCCTGTTTCCGCCTGACCCTGCCGATCGACGCCGAGCGCGCCCAGCCGGCCGTCGCGGAGGAGCGGGCGCCCGCGGTCGAGGCCCCGGCACGCAAGGCCCTGGTCGTCGACGACGAGCTCGAAATCGCCGAATCGCTCGCCGACTTCCTGTCGATCGAAGGCTTTGCCTGCGACATCGCCGTCGGCGGCGGCGCAGCGCAGGAAAAGCTCGCCACGGGATATTATGATCTCGTGATCAGCGACCTGCGCATGCCCGGCATCGACGGGCCGCAGCTCCATGCCTGGATCGTGGCCGAGCGGCCCGACCTGCTCGACCGCGTCGCCTTCGCCACGGGCGATACATTGGGCGTCGCGGCCGCCCGATTCCTCGAGGAGGTCAAGCGTCCCGTCCTCGAAAAGCCCTTCATGCCCGATGCGGTGCACCGGTTCCTCAAGCAGATGGATCTCGCATGACCACCCCAGCCAATCCGCACATTGTTGTCGTCGACGACGAGGAAGACCTGCGCGAGCCGGTCGCCGCCTATCTGCGCGAGCAGGGCATGGACGTGGACGAGGCCGGCGGCGGCGCCGATCTCGATATCATCCTCGGGCGCGGCATGCCGACGCTCGTCGTGCTCGACGTGACCATGCCCGACGAGGATGGCTTCAGCATCGCGCGCCGGCTGCGCGCGCTGAACCCGACCATCGGCATCGTCATGCTCACCGCGCGCCGTGACGTGATCGACCGCGTGGTCGGGCTGGAGCTGGGCGCCGACGACTATATCATGAAGCCGTTCGAGCCGCGCGAGCTGCTGGCGCGCATCCGCTCGGTGCTGCGGCGGCTGGCCGCGGCTGCCCCGGCCGAAACGCCGGTCGCCGGCGTCGCCGACAATGACGACGACGCGGACGATTCCGCGCCCGCACCGCGCGGGGCCTATCAGGAGGAATTCTGGATCCCTACCTCGCGCGGCGAGATTCGCGTGCCGGTGGAGTCGATCGAGTGGATCGAGGCGGCCAAGGACTATGCGCTGCTCCATACGCCGGAACGCAGCCACATGATCCGCATCACCATGGGCGCGCTCGAACAGGGGCTGGATCCGGCGCACATGATCCGGGTCCACCGCTCTGCCTTTGTCCGGCCGGGCTCGGTGCTGCGGATCAGCGCGATCGGGCGGCACATGGTGCTCGAGCTGAAATCGGGAGCCGTCGTCCGCGTCGGCCCACGCCACTGGGGCGAAGTGCGGCACCGGTTGAAGGCGTAGCCGGATCGCCATCGGGCGGCCGGCTTCGACGGGCCGCGAGGAGATTCACGCGAAGGCGCGAAGGCGCGAAGGGGTTTTGGGGCGGGCAGCTCGCCCGATCGCCGGAGAAATGGGTCAACCCGCGGCCGTGGGAGCCGTACGGTTCACCTCTCGCGCAACTTCTTCGCGCCTTCGCGTCTTCGCGTGAATCCTCTTCTTGCCCGCTCTACGGCGCCATGCCGCACCGCAACAGGTTGGTCGCACCCCCGTCGCAACGTTGCGGACATTGAAAGGCGAATGCGTCAGACAGGCTGCCGTACCGTCTAACCAAGCCCCCCCGGCGATGACGGTACGCAGCGTTCGCCTTTGCCCCTCACTGGCGGCGCCGGCATCGGCCATCCGGACCATGGGTTCGGGTGGTCGATTTGCGTTGGGGCCCGGTTCCTTCCCTTTTTTCGCCGACGGCAGCCGCGCGCGCCGGCAACAAGGGGCAATAAGCCCGTTCCGGTCTCATTCGT
Source organism: Sphingomonas sp. BL-S-29 (assembly GCF_055521495.1). NCBI lineage: Bacteria > Pseudomonadati > Pseudomonadota > Alphaproteobacteria > Sphingomonadales > Sphingomonadaceae > Sphingomonas > Sphingomonas sp. BL-S-29. Next base: position 804,546 of record NZ_CM145482.1, on the reverse strand, counting down.
CGGGCAATCCGCCATGCTCGACGACGATTAGTCGCACCGGTCGCGCGGCGGGTTCATTGCGCAACCGTTCCCGTTAGCGGCCCTCAGCGCGGCCAATCCAGGCCGCCGACGTCACCCGGCAAAGGACCGGGGAATATTCAAGGAAAGACTAGTAATGCGTACCACTCTCTTCGTTCTTGCTCTCGCCGCCGCGCTCGCGGCTACCCCTGCCTGTGCGCAGGATGAGGCGCACAGCTTCACCGGTCCCCGCGTCGAAGCGACCTTCGGCTATGATTCGACGCACGCCGATGTCGGCGTTCCGTCCGATCAGGACAGTGTCGATGGCCTGCGGATCGGCGGCGCGGTCGGCTATGATCTGCCGATCGGCTCCCGTTTCACGATCGGCGCCGAGGCCGGCATCGGCTGGCAGGTTTCGGGCAGCGCCGACGCGTCGATCGGCACCACCAATTTTCACCTGACCACCGGCCGCGACATCGACGTGTCGCTGCGCCTGGGCGCCAAGGTCGCGCCGAGCACCTTGCTTTATGTCAAGGCGGGCTATGCCAACAGTCAGTTCCGCCTGCGCACCACGCTTGGCGGCACCACCGGCAACACCGTCTCCACGGTGAGCACCAATGAAGATGGCTACCGCATCGGTGCCGGCGTCGAGCAGATGCTTGGCGACCATCTCTATGCCAAGGCCGAATATCGCTACAGCGACTATGGCGACCATGTTTCGCGTCACCAGGTCCTGCTCGGCGCGGGCTATCGTTTCTGAACGACCCCCGCCTTTCCACTCACCGCAAAAGGGCAGCGCCGGTCGTCCGGCGCTGTCCCGCGCGCAGGAGACATCCCGTGAAGCAGATCATGCCCCTCATCCTCGCCAGCTTTCCCCTCGTCATCATGATCGGGGTGTGGAGCGGCGCACTCTGACCTGGCCGCGCGGTCGCATGGCGCGACCGGCGGCTGTTGTTGCGGCTTGCATCGCCGCGCCTCCCGGTCAATCATATAGGATGGGAGCGCACAACAGGTGCGAAGGAAGCGGCGCCAGCCCGCGACTCCCGATGGAGGGGTCCGATGCTCGATCGCCGTACTTTTCTCGGTGCCACAGGCGCTGCCATTGCCACCGCTTTCCTGCCGGCCGATGTCCATGCCCGTGCCCATACGATGCCGCTTGGGCTTCCGCCGGGGCTCCAGCTCTGGGCCGTGAAGGACGATCTGGCGAAGGATTTTGCCGGTACGCTGAAATCGGTCAAGGCGATCGGCTATGACCGGGTCGAGGCCGCCGGCTGGGTCGGCCTGTCGCCCGCCGATTTCCGCAAGGGCGTGGCCGCAGCCGGGCTCGATTGCATCTCCTGCCATTATTCGATGCGCGACCTGATGGACGAATTCGAAACCAAGCTCGCCGCCGCGCGCGAGGTCGGCGTCACATTTTTCGTGGCCTCTTCCCCCGCCTCGGCGAAACCGCTCGATCCGAAGCGCCCCTGGATTCAGGCCGTCGCCGAGGCGATGACGCTCGACGACTGGCGCCGCAACGCCGCGCGGATGAACGAGGTCGGCGCGCGCGCGAAAGCGCTCGGCATGCGCTTCGCCTATCACAATCACCCGGCCGAATTCCTCGCTTATGACGGCAAGGTCGCGTTCCACGAATTGCTCGAGCACACCGATCCCGCGCTCGTCGCGTTCGAGCTCGATCTCGGGTGGGCCGCCGCGGCCGGGCATGATCCGGCGCATGTGCTGAAGGAGCATGGCGCGCGGATCGAGCTGCTCCACGTCAAGGACATCGCGACGAAGGAACGCAAGCCGGGGCGGATCGCCGACGACCTGACCACCGTACCCGTCGGCAAGGGCAGCATCGACTGGCCATCGGTCTTCGCCGCCGCCAAGGCTGCACCGATCAGGGGCTGGTTCGTCGAGCAGGAACCGCCATGGGTCCAGCCCCCGCTCGCCGCGATCGCCGAGAGCATGGCCTATCTGAAGACCCTCGCCGCATGACGGCCGGTCCCGTCAGATACGCTATGGTCGGCGGGGGCGAGGGCGCCTTTATCGGCCCGGTCCACCGCACTGCGGCCGACATCGCCGGCAATTGCCGACTGGTGTCGGGCGCATTGAGCAGCGACGCCGAACGCGCGAAGCGCTCGGGCGTCGGGGCGGGCATCGCGCCCGACAGGAGCTATGCCAGCTATCAGGCGCTGCTCGACGGCGAGAAGGCGCTGCCCGAGGACGAGCGCGCCGAGTTCATCGCGATCGTCACCCCCAACCATGTCCATGCGCCCGTCGCCATCGCCGCGCTGGAGGCGGGCTTTCCGGTGCTCACCGACAAGCCGCTGACCGACACGCTCGACGCCGCGCTCGCTTTCCAGGCAGCGGCCACCCGCACCGGCGGACTGGTCGGCGTCACCCACACCTATCTCGGTTATCCGATGGTGCGCCAGGCCCGCGCGCTCGTCGCGGCGGGCGATCTCGGCGCGGTGCGGCGCGTCGCGGTGCGTTACACGCAAGGGTGGCTGGCCGGGGCCGGCGACGCGGTCGGCAAGCAAGCGGAATGGCGGATCGATCCGGCGCGCTCGGGCCTGGCCGGCGCGTTCGGCGATATCGGCACGCATGCCTTCAACCTGGTCGAATATTTCACCGGCGAGCGCATGACCCGCCTCTCGGCGGAACTGCGAGCCGCGGTGCCGGGCCGGCTGCTCGACGACGATGGCGCGGCGATGTTCCACCTCTCGGGCGGGGGGCGCGGCACGCTGGTCGCCAGCCAGATCTGCACCGGCGATTCGAACGGGCTGGAGATATCGGTCTGGTGCGAAAAGGCCGGGATCCACTGGCATCAGGAGCATCCCAACCATCTGCGCGTCGCGCGGCGCGGCGGGCCGGAGGAGATCTGGACGCCCGGCGTCGACCGGACCTATCTCGGCGAGGCGGCGATGCGCGTGACGCGCGTGCCCTCGGGCCATCCCGAGGGTTATCTTGAGGCCTTCGCCAATATCTATCGCGATTTTGCCGACGCAGTGCGCGGCAACGCGCCCGCCTCGCCCTGCTATGCCAGCCTCGCCGATGGCGTCGCCGGCATGCGCTTCATCCAGGCCGCTTGTGACAGCAGCGCGGGCGGCGGCACTTGGACCCATCTTGGGACCGATCTTGGAGACGATGCATGAAGGGTCCCGCCATCTTCCTGGCGCAGTTTGCCGGCGACACGGCGCCGTATAATTCGCTTGGCGCGATCGCCAGATGGGCGGCCGATCTCGGTTATGCCGGGGTACAGATCCCGACATGGGATGCGCGGCTGTTCGACCTGAAACAGGCATCCGAAAGCCAGGATTATTGCGACGAGGTCGCCGGGGTGTGCGCGGAAGCCGGGGTCGCGATCACCGAGCTGTCGACTCATCTCCAGGGCCAGCTCGTCGCGGTGCACCCCGCCTATGACGAATTGTTCGACGCCTTCGCCCCCGCCGAAGTGCATGGCAAGCCGGCCGAGCGCACTGAATGGGCCAAGGAACAGGTCCGCATGGCCGCCCGCGCCAGCCGCCGCCTGGGGCTCAACGCGCACGCCACCTTCTCCGGCGCGCTGCTCTGGCACACCATGTATCCCTGGCCGCAGCGCCCCGCCGGCCTGGTCGAGGAAGGCTTCAGGGAACTGGCGACACGCTGGCTACCGCTGCTCGACGTGTTCGAGGAGAATGGCGTCGATGCATGCTTCGAGATTCATCCCGGCGAGGACCTGCATGACGGGATCAGCTGGGAGCGCTTCCTGACCGCGGTCGGTGAGCATCCCCGCGCCAACATCCTCTACGATCCCAGCCATTTCCTGCTGCAGCAGCTCGATTATGTCGACTTCATCGACCGGTACCACGACCGCATCCGCATGTTCCATGTGAAGGACGCCGAGTTCCGCCCCAATGGCCGCGCCGGCGTCTATGGCGGCTATGCCGACTGGGCCGACCGCCCCGGCCGCTTCCGCTCGCTCGGCGATGGCCAGATCGATTTCGGCGCGATCTTCTCGGCCTTCACCAAATATGACTATGCCGGCTGGGCGGTGGTCGAATGGGAATGCTGCTTCAAGCACCCCGAACAGGGCGCCGCCGAAGGCGCGCCGTTCGTCGAAGCGCACATGATCCGCAAGGCCGACCGGGCGTTCGACGACTTTGCCGGGACAGCGCCGGATGCGGCGAGGAACCGGCGGATTTTGGGGCTGGAGCGGGACTAACTTCTCCCCTCCCTGAAAGGGAGGGGCCGGGGGTGGGTTGGCGAGCGAAGCTCGCCGCTCTACGCTAGCCAAATGCGCCGCGTCCCGAAGCTGATGACAGACCGAGCCAGATCGCTCCGCCGGGAAGCGACGCCGGCCGAACGCGCACTCTGGCAGTTGGTCTCCCACTACCGGCCCGCCTTCACACGCCAACTCGTCGTCGATCGCTACATTGTCCATCTGGCCTGCCGAACAGCAAAGCTGGCGGTCGAATTCGACGGCAGCCAACATCACGACCAGACGGACTATGACGCGGAACGCGCTGCCACGCTCTAAGCACTGGGCTGGCGCGTCATCCGTCTCTGGAACAGCGACGTCGTGACCAATCCGGAAGGCGCCGCCGAGCACATTCTGTCGGAAACCGCCGAGTGCCTCGGCGGAACCCACCCAGTGCGGCAGCAGCCCTGTCCCCCGGACAGGGCCAAGAGCTGCCGCACTCCCCTCCCTTCCAGGGAGGGGAGAAAAAGAGAGCCGCGCTACCGCTGAGAAGACCCTACCGCCGCAACACCCAGTTCAGCCCATTCTGCAGCTCGCGCAGGAACCACGGGTCCTGATACGCCTCGGCGCCGTGCCCCATCGCGGTGTAGAACACCCGTCCGCCCTCGAACTCATGCACCCAGGCCACCGGATTGGGGTTTACGTCCGCCTCGCCGATCGATCCCGGGTCGACCGTCGCCAGCAGATGCAGCCGCGGGTCGTAATCGTCGTAATAATACCATTCGTCGACATGCCGGCTGATCGGCGCGAGGCCCCTGGTCACTGGATGCTTCGAATCCACCACGGTCACCGTCCCCTCGGGCGTACCCTTGGGGTGGCGCTGGAAATAGCCGCCGATCATCCGGCCGTACCACGGCCAGTTATAGTGCGAATCCGCCGCGGCATGGATGCCCACGATCCCGCCGCCGCGATGGACAAAGGCCTGGAGCGCGTCGCGCTTGCTGCCGGTCAGCCATTCCGAGGTCGGATCGCTTTTCCTGCTGGTGTTGCTGATCAGGATGATCGCCTCCACGCCCTTCAGCCCCTCGGCGCTGAAAACGTCGGGATCGGCACTCGCGACTATCGTCACGCCCATCTTCTTGCCCATCGCCTGCAGCGCCGCCACGCCCGGTTCGATCGAGGCATGGCGATAGCCGGTCGAGTAAGTGAAGATCAGGACGCGCGGCGCTTCCTTTGCCCAGGCAGCACCGCCACCGACCAGGGTCAGCGCGCCCAGGAGGATCGCCAGCAGGCGAAGCACATGTCTCATCATCGATCCTCCCCACGGCCCGCGCTCTCCAGCTTGGTACCGCTAACGCTAAAGGCTGGACAAGGTCCACTCCGCCCGGCAGTCTGGCCTGCAAGCTGGAGGCGCACAAGCGCCCAGATGCAGAGGATGGTGGAATGGTCGACGGCCCCGGGCTCGACAGCACAGCACTCGATCGCCGTGCGCTCCTGCGCAGCGCGATCCTGCTCGTCGGCGGCACCATCGCCGGCCTGCCCGACATCGCCTTTGCGACCGCTCCCACCAGGGCCTTCTTCACTGCCGGAGAACGCGCTGTGCTCGATTCGGTCTGCGCCGCCCTGATCCCGCGCACCGATACGCCCGGCGCGCTCGAGGCCGGCGTGCCTGCCTTCATCGATGCGATGATGACCAACTGGGCAGCGCCGAAGACGGCCGAACGCTTCCGCTCGGTGCTGGCCAATATCGACAATGCCGCCCGCACGGAAACCGGCAAGGGTTTCGCCGCGCTCACGGCAACCGAGCGCGATACCCGCCTTGCCGCGCTCGACGCCGCCGCTTTCGCGAAAAACGACTGGGACTGGCGGCGGTTCAAGAGCCTCGCGCTGACCGGCTATTATCTGTCGGAGCCCGGCGCGACTCAGGAACTTCGCTACGAACTGGTGCCGGGCGCGTGGGAGCCAGGGGTGAAGATGGGTCCCGACACCCGCGCCTGGGCGGTGTGACATGACGATTTCGGGGATCATCGGGGGACGGCAATGAGCTTCGACGCGATCGTCATCGGATCGGGCATGAGCGGCGGCTGGGCCGCCAAGGAACTGACCGAACGCGGCCTCAAGACGCTGGTGATCGAGCGTGGCCGCCATATCGAGCATGGCAGCGACTACACCGACTCGCTCTCGCCCTGGGAGCTCGACAATTACGGCCAGGTCTCGGAGTCCGAAATCGAGGCCGATTATGAGGTGCAGAGCAAATGCTATGCCTTCTCCACCGCCAACAAGCATTTCTGGACGAAGGACAGCGACCACCCCTATACCACGCCCGAGGACAAGCCCTTTTACTGGATCCGCGGCTATCACCTCGGCGGCCGATCGCTGATGTGGGCACGGCAATCCTACCGCCTGAGCGAGATGGATTTCGAATCCAATGCGAAGGACGGCTATGGCACCGACTGGCCGATCCGCTATCCCGACATGGCCAAATGGTACGACCATGTGGAGACCTTTGCCGGCATCTCCGGGTCGCTGGAGGGGCTGTCGCAACTGCCGGACGGCAAATATCTCCCTCCCATGGCGCTGACCCCAGTCGAGGCGGAATTCGGCCGCAAGATGGAAGCGGCCTTTCCCACCCGGAAGCTGATCACCGGGCGCTGCGCGCATCTCACCGCGCCGACGCCCGAGCATGAAGCACTCGGCCGCGGCGCCTGCCAGTACCGGTCGCTGTGCGAGCGTGGCTGCTCCTATGGCGCCTATTTCTCCAGCCTCAGCGCAACCCTGCCGGCGGCGAAGAACACCGGCAACCTGACCATCGTCACGGACGCGATCGCGCACAGCATCGTCTACGACCCCAAGACCGGCAAGGCATCGGGCGTGCGCGTGATCGACCAGAACACGAAGGTCGGCACCGTCCATGAGGCGAAGCTGATCTTCCTGTGCGCCTCGACCTTCGGCACCGCGCAGATTCTGCTGAATTCGACCTCGGAGGCCTTTCCGACCGGCCTCGCCAACCGCTCCGACATGGTCGGGCGCAACGTGACCGATCATATCAGTGGCATGGGCGCGGCCGGCACCTATCCCGGTTTCGAGGATATCTATCATCACGGTCGCCGACCGAACGGCTTCTACGTCCCGCGCTATCGCAACGTGACCGAGCCCGGCGACGGCTATACCCGCGGCTTCGGCTTCCAGGGACGCGGGCTGCGCTCGAGCTGGCAGCGCGGCATCGGCGAACCCGGCACGGGCGCAGCGCTCAAGACGAAACTGCGCAAGCCCGGGCCATGGACGCTGAACCTCAATGGCTTTGGCGAGATGCTGCCCCGGCCGGAGAACCGCGTCACGCTTCACCCGACCCGCACCGACAAATGGGGCATCCCGATCCTTCATATCGACGTGTCGCTCGGGCCGCAGGACCTGAAGATGATCGACCAGGCCAGTGCCGATGCGAAGGCGATGCTGGAGCTCGCCGGCTGCACCGATATCACCCAGACCAGACATTATGGCGGGCTGGGCCTCGGCATCCATGAAATGGGCACCGCCCGCATGGGCAAGGACCCGAAGACCTCGGTGCTCAACGGCTATAACCAGGCACATGACGTGCCTAACCTGTTCGTCACCGATGGGTCGTGCATGGCCTCGTCCGGCTGCCAGAACCCGTCGCTGACCTATATGGCGATGTCGGCGCGCGGCGCGCACCATGCGGTCGAGTTACTGCGCGCCGGCAAGGCCTAGATCGCTTCGGCTATTCTTTCTGCTTCCCCGGCGAAGGCCGGGGAAGCATTGAAGGAGGTATGTGCGCCGCAACGACTACTCGGTCGGGGCGCAGGCCTTGCCGGTGTTCGCGCAGAACAGCTTGAGCACGTCGCCCTTGAAGTCGAGCTTGCCGATCGACGTCATCGTCGCGGCAATCACGCCGGGCATCGCGGTGCGCTGACGGACGGCCGCGCTGGTTTCGACCGCGGCGACCAGCGCCCGCAGGTCCTCGACCGACAGCGCCGCGGCATAGGCATGGCCCTCGGCATCGAGCAGCCGCCCGGTTTCCGCGGCGGCGACCGCCTTGGCCGTGGCGCGCAGCTCGGCCTTTTCGGCGTCGCTCAGCTCCTTGTGCTCCGCGACCAGCTCCTCGGTCTCCTTGGCCGTTAGCAGCGGCACCAGCGCCGCGAGCGTCCCCGCATCGGCCAGCCGCCGGCCGAGCAGCTCGGCCTCGCTCGACGGCGCCGCCGCCTGCAGCATGACGGCAACCAGCATCGTCCCGATCATCATGTCCCTCCCGGCCGGTCGAATCCGGCGACGACATCGCCGAGCGTCTGCATCAGCGCCGCATTGCGCTTGTCCGGCGTATTGCCCAGCCGCACCACCACGATCCCGCGGCCCGGCCCGCTGTCCGGGCTGGCGATCACCAGCTGGCCGAGATGCCCGTCGGCGGCGACGGCGCTCGCCGGGCCCTTGCCGGGGAACAGGGTCGCCTTGCCTTCGGCCCCGCCCGGCCGGTTGAGCCAGGTCTGCGCGCCATATTCGGCGTTGGTCGGCGAGGGCGTCTTCATGAAGGCCAGCCAGGCCGGATCGACCACCTGCCGCCCGTCGGCCGCCTTGCCGTCGAGCAGCAGCCCGCCGATCCGGCCCCAGTCGTCGAGCGTCATGTGCAGGATCGACCCGCCGATCTGCGTGCCGGCACCGTCGAACTCGAGCACCGCGCTGGTGATACCCGCGGGCCGGAACAGCCGAGCCTCGGCGAACGCGGTATAAGCCTTCGCCCGCACTCGCGGATCATGGCTGTCGGTCAGCGTCCGCGACACGATCTCGGCAAGGATGATGCTGGTCAGCGAGCTATAGCGGAATGCGGTGCCGGGCCGGGCCTCGAGCGGATGGTCGATCGCCGCCATGGCCATGGCGGTGGTGTGGCTCACGAACAGCGTCTGGTTGGTGTCCGATTTCTCGACCGGGTCGCCCACCTCGACATGCTGCAGTCCCGACGACATCTGCAGCAGCTGGCGCAAGGTGATCGCCGCGCGCGGATCGCCGGCCCCGTGCCATTCGGCGATCGGGGCGGGCGCGTCGAGCGTCAGCCGCCCGTCGGTCACCAGCGCGCCGACCAGCATGCCGGTCACCGTCTTCGCCATCGACCAGCTGATGAAGCGGTTGCGGTCCGAATAACCCGGCGCATAGGCCTTGAGCGCCGGGCATCCGTCCGTGGTCACCAGCACGGCGCGGGTTTCGGGGTGGTCGGAAAACAACAAACGGATCGGCGCCATCGACTTCGCCAGGTCGGCGCCGGGGCAGGACGTAGCGGTGTAGGTCGGTCGCGCCTGCGGCGCACCATCGGCGCTCGCCAGGAGCACCGGCACCAGCGCGAGAAAGGCGGCCTTGCGCAGCATCGCCACCACGATAGGGTGCACGCCCATGAAGGCAAGGCGCATCATGGCAGGTCTGGGAGTGCTGCTGCTGGCGTTGCTCGCCGCGGCTTTCCTCTACGCCCGTTCGCTCACGCCCCAGCTCGAGCTCGGCACCGGCTATGCCGCCCGCGTCGCCTGCGCCTGCCGCTATATCGGCAACCGCGACCTGCAGAGCTGCCGCGCCGATTTCGAACCCGGCATGGAAGCGATCCGCCTGGCCGACGATCCGGCGACGAAAACGGTCACCGCCTATGTCCCCCTGATCGCCAGCCGCTCGGCGACCTACGATCCGGTGCTCGGCTGCCAGCCCGAACCGTTCAAAGGCACGCCGCTGAAAGTCCGCTAACTCCCTATCCCGCACGGGAGTAGGATTTCAGGCAGCTTCGCGCGCGACGGCCCGCTCCGTTTCCTCGATCCACCCGCCGCCGAGCACGCGCTCGCCGGCATAGAGCACCGCCGCCTGGCCCGGCGCGACGCCATATTCGGGCGCGTTGAACACCACCCGGTCGCCGATCAGCCGCGCCGGCACCGGCTTGGCGAGCGAGCGCACCTTGGCGGTGAGCGGCCCGTGATGATCGCCGCCGATCCAGTTGATCTCCGACAGCCGCGCCGCCTCGACCGCCAGCGCGGCCTTCGGCCCGACCACCACCCGGCGGCTCTCCGGCTCGAGCCGTACGACATAGAGCGGCTCGGGCGTCCCGCCGATCTCCAGCCCGCGCCGCTGGCCCACGGTGAAGTGGATCAGCCCGCGATGCTTGCCCAGCGTCCGTCCGCCCTCGTCGACGATCTCGCCGCTGGTATCGGCCTCGGGCCGGAGCTTCTTGACCAGCGAGGCATAGTCGCCATCGGGCACGAAGCAGATGTCCTGGCTGTCGGGCTTGGCCGCGACGCCCAGCCCCAGTTCCGCCGCCAGCTCGCGCACCCGGGTCTTGGGCAACCCGCCCAGCGGGAAGCGCAGATAGTCGAGCTGGTCCTGCGTCGTCGCGAACAGGAAATAGCTCTGGTCCCGCGCCGGATCGACCGCGCGGTGCAACTCGGCCCCGGCGGCGCCTTCGACCCGGCGGACATAATGACCGGTCGCCAGGCAATCCGCGCCGAGGTCGCGCGCGACCTGGAACAGGTCGGTGAATTTCGGGCCCATGTTGCAGCGGACGCAGGGGATCGGGGTGCGGCCGCGCAGATATTCGTCGGCGAAGCCGTCGATCACCTGATCGCGAAAGCTCGATTCATGGTCGAACACATAATGCGCGATGCCCAGCCGGTCGCAGACGGCGCGCGCATCGCGGATGTCGCGGCCGGCGCAGCAGCTGCCGGCGCGGCCCACCGCCTCGCCATGGTCGTAGAGCTGGAGCGTCACGCCGATCGTCTCGGCGCCGCTGCGCGCGGCGAGCGCCGCCACCACAGAGCTGTCCACGCCGCCCGACATCGCGACGACGATGCGCCTGCCGGTCAGGTCCGGCCCCAGCTGGAAATCGCCCTCGGTCATCATGCGCGCCAGATAGGCGCGCAGGGCCCGCGATGCAAAGCCGCGGATCTTTTCGCGCCGTTTGAATCGGCTTTACCAGAATTTCAGACCCTTTGCCTAAGCCGGGCGTTGATCGAGTCTCCGACGCCGGAAAGGGCGCTATGGATCTGAGTTTTTCCCGGTTCGAGGCTGACGCCAGCGTCACCGTCCTCCCGCCCGACCTGGCGGTGCTGATGGTGGGAATCGCCGCGCGCCAGGCCGCGAGCCCGACGGCGCGGCACCAGGCCCATCTCGTGCCGGCGCCGAGCCGGCGCCACTGGTTCGCCCCGGACCATGGCGCGTTCAATCCGGCGGTCGCCGACATGATGACTCGGGAACATGAAGGAATGAACCCGTTATTTACTGAGCCGCTTTAGCCGGCGTTCAAGTCCGCCGGGTAGTGATGGTGCAGAAAAGATGGGGCCGCTGCCCCGATCGAGGTTGATAGATGATCGAAAACCAGAAGATTCGCCCCGCCAAAGTCATCGGCCCGCTCGGCGAACCGCTGACCCTCGACACGCTGCCCCCGCCCGAGACGACCCGCTGGGTCGTCCGCCGCAAGGCCGAGGTCGTGGCCGCCGTGAATGGCGGGCTGTTGTCGGTCGACGAAGTGTGTGACCGTTACGGCCTGACCGTGGAGGAATTCGCGGGCTGGCAGCGGGCGATCGACCGTTCGGGCATGCCCGGGCTGCGGGTGACACGCATCCAGCATTATCGGTCGCTGTACGAGCGCCAGCAGAATTATTGACGCTGGACGGGCCGCGTCGCTGAATCGAGCGAAACGCTCGCGGAACAAATCCAAGCAGTCATGAGTCTTTCCCGTCGGAACCCGGACTAGCCGGGAGCAACGGAGGGAAACATGGTGGGTCTTATTGTTTGGCTCGTGGTGGGTGGCGTCGTCGGCTGGCTCGCCAGCATGGTCATGCGTACCGACGGGCAGCAGGGTATCATTCTGAACGTCGTGGTCGGCATCATCGGTTCAGTGATCGCGTCCTTCCTTTTCGGAGGCGGGATCAACCAGGTCATCACGGTGACGACCTTCGTCTATTCGCTGATCGGCGCGATCATCCTGCTCGCAATCGTCAATCTGGTTCGCCGCGGCTCCGTCCGCTAAGCGCCAGACCAGCATCAAGGCGGGCCGCCCGGGCAACCGGGCGGCCCGTTTCGTTCATTTCAGCAGGAACCGGACATTGACCGAAACGGTCACCTCCGTCTCGCCCGGCACCACTCGGGTCGAGGCGTCCATGCCCGCCGCCGCGCGATTGCTGAACATGATCGGCTGCGGCGTGCTGCCGTCATTCTGGCCGGCTTCCGCAATCGACAGGATCCGCGACACAGAGAGACCGGCGGCGCGCGCATAGAGCTCGGCACGCGCGCGGGCGCGCTTCACCGCATCCGCCCGCGCCTCGTCCAGCGCCGCCTCGGGCTGGTCGATCGAGAGGGTCGGGCCGTCGATCTGGTTGGCGCCCTGCGTCACCAGCGCATCGAGGATCGCGCCCGCTTTGGCGATGTCGCGAAAACGGATCGAGACGCTGTTGCTTGCCTGATAGCCGGTGACGATCGGGGGCTGGCCATCAGTGTAGCGATATTGCGGGCTGAGCGACACGCTCGCCGTCCGGTTGTCGCGCGGGGCCACACCGGCGCGCTTCAACGCGTCGAGCACCGCCGCCATGCGGCTGGCATTTTCGGCAAGGGCCGCGGCGGCCGTCGCGCCCTGGGTCACCACGCCGGCGCGGATCGTCGCGACGTCGGGCACGCGGGTGGTTTCGCCCTGGGCAGTGACGTCGAGGATCGCGCCATCGGCAACGATGGTTGGGGTCACCTGAGCCGCGGCGGGCGACAGGCTGAGCGGCAAGGCGGCGAGCGCCACGGCGGTCGCAAGGTAACGCATCAATAATACTCCCGAATCGACCGGGCCGATCTGGCCCGCACATCTTTCCTGCGCCACGTCTGCCAACCTGAGCTGAACGGTCGATCCGACGCTGGACCCAGATCGGTGATATGCAACGATTTCTTCGCGATGACGAGGCGCCGCACTTGCGAAAACGGCCCGAAACGGCCATGGCCGCTGCGGCGCAAACGACCCCTTGAGGTCGGTGACTTATTTCTATAATACAGTAGAACGATAACACGACGCCGATCGGGCGGGACGGGGAAAGTGACGCACATGAATTACGGGCAGCCGACCTTCGGTTCAGACGATCCCCTGGCGCTGCCGGGCGAGGGTCGGTCGAAGCGCCGTTGGTGGATCATCGGCGCGGCAATCCTGGCGGTTCTCATCGTCATCGGGGTCTATTTCGCCATGTCGAGCGGCAAGAAGGACGGCGCGGCCGCCGCCGCCGCGGGCGGCAAGACCGAGCAGCTGCCGACCGTCTCGGTCGCCATTCCCGGCCGCCAGGCCTCGGCGCGAATCATCTCCGCGACGGGATCGCTCGCCGCGCGGCGCGAAATGCCGGTCGGTGTCGCCGGCGAAGGCGGCATGGTCACGCGCGTGCTGGTCGAGCCGGGCCAGTGGGTCGGCGCGGGCCAGGTGCTCGCGACGGTCGACCGCGCCGTGCAGGTCCAGACCGGGGCCTCGCTTGCCGCGCAGGTCAATGTCGCGCGGTCCGACGCGGCCATCGCCCAGTCAGAGCTCGACCGCGCCCAGGCGCTGGTCAATCGCGGCTTCATCTCCAAGGCCGATCTCGAGCGCAAGGCCGCCACCCGCGACGCAGCGGTGGCGCGCGTGCGCGTCGCTCAGGCGCAGCTGGCCGAGCAGAATGCCCGGACCGGCCGCCTCGACATCCGCGCGCCAGCCGCCGGCCTGGTGCTGACCCGCGCCGTCGAGCCCGGCATGGTGATCAGCTCCGGCTCCGGCACGCTGTTCCGCATGGCCAAGGGCGGCGAGATGGAAATGCGCGCGCAGCTGAGCGAAGCCGACCTGGTCGGCCTCCCCCTCGGCGTGAGCGCTGAGGTCGTGCCCGTGGGCGGTGACACCGCCTTTTCGGGTCAGGTCTGGCAGGTTTCGCCAGTCATCGACCCGAACACCCGCCAGGGCGTCGCCCGTATTGCGCTCAGCTACAATCCGGCGCTCAAGCCCGGCGGCTTCGCCTCGGCGACGATCCGCCGCGGCTCCACTGACTTGCCGCAGCTGCCCAACTCCGCGATCCAGAGCGACACCAAGGGCAATTTCGTGTACGTCGTCGGCAACGACAACAAGGTCGTCCGGCGCGCAGTGAAGCTCGGTGAGGTCTCCGACAGCGGCGTCGCGATTGCCGAAGGCCTGGCCGGCAATGAGCGCGTCGTGCTCTCGGCCGGTGCCTTCCTGAACGCCGGACAGAAGATCAAGCCCGTCCTCCAGAAAACGCAAGGCTAAGGGTCTTACCTCATGAGCTTTCGCAACATCTCCGCCTGGTCGATCCGGAACCCGGTTCCGTCGATCGTGCTGTTCTTCATGCTGACGGTCGCCGGCATCGTCAGCTTCAGCACGATGGAGGTGAACAACAACCCGGACATCGATTTCCCGGTGGTGATCATCCAGATCAGCCAGCCGGGCGCGGCGCCGACCGAACTGGAGAACCAGGTCACCCAGAAGGTCGAATCCGCGGCCCGCAGCCTGCAGGGCATCGACGAGATCAACTCGACCGTGACCGAGGGCAGCTCCACGACGGTCGTCCAGCTCAACATCGGCACGCCGATCGACCGCGCGGTCGAGGATGTGCGCAGTGCGGTGCAGCAGATCCGTTCCGACCTGCCCGACGGCATCCTCGAGCCGCAGGTGTCGCGGGCCAATACCTCCGGCGACGATCTCGCCAGCTATGCCGCGGTCGGCACCGACATGACGATCGAGCAGCTGAGCTGGTACATCGACAATAATGTCGCGAAGGAACTGCTCGCGGTTCCGGGCATGGCGACGGTCAGCCGCAATGGCGGCGTCGATCGCGAAATCCGCATCATCCTCGATCCCGCCAAGCTCCAGTCGCAGGGCCTGACCGCAAGCCAGGTCAACCAGCAGCTGCGCCAGGTGAACCTCAACGCCGCGGGCGGCCGCGCCGAGATCGCGGGCTCCGAACAATCGGTCCGCGTGCTCGGCAACGCCAAGAACGCCTATGAGCTCGGCCAGACCCAGATCGCCGTCGGCGGCGGCCGCACCGTCAAGCTGTCCGACATCGCGCAGGTCCGCGATCTCTATGCCGAGCAGCGTTCCGCCTCGGAGATGAACGGCCGCCAGGTGCTGAGCTTCGACTTCCAGCGCTCCAAGGGGGCGTCGGACGTCTCGGTCTACCAGGGCGCCAAGGAGAAGCTGGCCGCGCTCGAGAAGCGCAACCCGAAGGTCCATTTCCAGCTGATCTTCAACGAAGTGAAATATGCCGAGCAGCAATATCACTCGGCGATGGAAGCGATGGTCGAGGGCGCGGTGCTCGCCGTGCTCGTCGTCTTTCTGTTCCTGCGTGACTGGCGCTCGACGATCATCTCCGCGCTGGCCATCCCGCTGTCGGCAATCCCGACCTTCTGGTTCATGGATCTTCTCGGCTTCAACCTGAACCAGATGACCCTGCTCGCGCTGAGCCTGGTGGCCGGTGTGCTGGTCGACGATGCGATCGTGGAGATCGAGAACATCGTCAGGCACATGCGCATGGGCAAGACGGCCTATCAGGCGTCGATCGACGCCGCCGACGAGATCGGCCTGGCGGTGCTTGCCACCACCATGTCGATCGTCGCGGTGTTCCTGCCGGTCGGTCTGATGCCGGGTGTCTCGGGTCAGTTCTTCAAGAATTTCGGCCTGACCGTCGTGGTTTCGGTGCTGATGAGCCTTGCCGTAGCGCGTCTCGTGACGCCGATGATCGCCGCCTATTTCCTGAAGGCGCATGGCGAAGCCAAGCATGGCGAAGGCCGCCTGATGGACATGTACATGTCCACGCTGAAATGGACGCTCAGGCATCGCTGGTCGGCGATCGTCGGCGGCGTGGCGTCGTTCGCGCTGACCATCGTGCTGTTCGGCACCTTGCCGATGACCTTCCAGCCCGACCAGGACCAGGACGCCAGCACGGTCAACGTCGAGATGGTGCCCGGCACCACGCTCGATGAGACCAAGGTCGTCGTCCGGCGCGTCGCCGACTTCCTGCAGAAGCAGCCCGATGTCGAATCGGTCTATTCGCGCGCCTTTGTCGGCAACGGCCGGGTCACCGCGATCTACAAGGAAAAGAAGTCGATGAAGAGCACGGAGTTCGAGCGCTCGCTCGCTCCGACGCTCGCGCAGATCCCCGATGCTCGGGTCTCGTTCCGATCGAACAATGGCTGGGGCGGCAGTGGCCGCGACCTGACCATCACGTTGGGCGGCGACGATCCCGTGCAGCTGACCGCGACGGCGGTGAAGATCGTCGAGCAGATGGGCAAGCTGCCCTCGCTCGTCGCGCCGCGCATCACCGGTGACCTGAAGCGGCCCGAGATCGTCATCCAGCCACGCATGGACCTGGCGGCCAATCTCGGCGTCACGACTCAGGCACTCTCCTCGGCGATCCGCATCGCGACCTTGGGCGACATCGACCAGAACAGCGCGAAATTCTCGCTGTCGGATCGCCAGATTCCGATCCGCGTCGCGCTCGATCAGAACGCGCGTCAACGGCTGTCCACGATCCAGAACCTGCCGGTGCAGACCGCGACCGGCGGCTCCGTCCCGCTCAGCCTGGTTGCCCAGATCGGCTTCGGTGCCGGCCCGACCAAGATCGATCGGGTCGCGCAGCAGCGTCAAATCACGATCGGCGCCGATCGCGGCAACGACAAGAACGGCAAGCAGATCGTCTCCAGCGAAGCGATGAAGCAGATCCACGCCCTGCCGGCGATGAAGAACCTGCCGGTCGGCATCAGCGAATTGACGCTCGGCCAGGCCAAATGGCAGGCGGAGATGGTCAACAACTTCATCGTCGCGGTGGTGGCGGGCATCTTCCTCGTCTTCGCCGTGCTGGTGCTGCTGTACCGCCGCCTGCTCCCGCCCTTCGTCAACATGCTCTCGCTGCTGGTGGCACCGCTGGGCGGTTTGCTCGGCCTGCTGGTGACGGGCAATCCCGTGTCGATGCCGGTCTATATCGGTATCCTGATGCTGCTCGGCATTGTCGCCAAGAACTCGATCCTGCTGATCGACTTCGCGCTGGAGGAGATCAACAAGGGCGTCGAGACCGTCACCGCGATCATCGATTCCGGCCACAAGCGTGCCCAGCCGATCGTCATGACCACGGTCGCGATGGTCGCCGGCATGGTGCCGACCGCCCTGTCGCTGAGCGGCGACGGATCGTGGCGTGCGCCGATGGGCATCGTTGTGATCGGGGGGCTCACCCTCTCGACCGTGCTGACGCTGCTGATCGTTCCGGCGAGCTTCAGCCTGGCCGTCGGCATCGAACGCTGGATCGGGCCGAAGCTTGGCCGTCGCCTGCTCACCTATCGCCCGGGCGACGACGGCCGGCCGGTCATCGACCATGATCCGGGGCCGCACCGGATCGGGCCGAAGCCGACGACCATCGTGCACCGGCCCGGTGAAGACGAACCCCAGCCAGCCGAATGAGGCGTCGGTCCGGCTCCATCATTCGTCCGGGCCGGACGCCAAATCGACTCTCCACTTGAACAATCCCGGGTTTCGGGGATTGTTTCGGGCATGAAGCTGCTCGCCCGCGCACCTCGTAACGGGGAACCGACCCCTGCGGGCCTACGCCGGATGCGCTGGATCGCGACCGGACTGCTCGTGCTGATGGCGGCGATCTTCCTGGGCGCGCGCGCGATCGGCCCGGTCCATCCCGTCATCGGCTTCGTCCGGGCGTTTGCCGAGGCGGCGATGGTCGGTGGCCTGGCCGACTGGTTCGCCGTCACCGCGCTGTTCCGTCATCCGCTCGGCCTGCCGATCCCGCACACCGCGATCATCCCGCGCAACAAGGATCGCATCGGCGAAACGCTGGCGGCGTTTCTGCGCGACAATTTTCTCGTGCCGGGCGTCGTCGCGCGGCGCATGCGCCAACTCGATGTCGCCGGCGCCGCCGGCCGCTGGCTGGCTAGCCCTGCCGGCACGCAGGGCCGGTTACGCAAGGGCGCCTCGCGCCTCGTCGCCAACATGCTCGAGGCCTTCGACCCGCAGCGGCTTGGCGGCATGGTCAAGACCACGATCGGCCAGCGCCTGCGCGCGCTCGACGTCGCGCCCCTGCTCGGCCAAGCGCTGACCGCCGCGATCGCCGAGGGGCGTCACGCCCCCCTGCTCGACGGCATCATCCGCTGGGCGGCCAAGGTGCTGGCGGCAAACGAACACATGATCCGCGCGATGGTGCATGAGCGCGCCGGATCGGTGATGCGCTGGACCGGGCTGGACGAAACGCTTGCCAACAAGATCATCGATGGCCTCGACAACCTCCTCCACGATATGGCCGAGGATTCGGAGCATCCCTTGCGAGCCAAGGCCGAGGAGGGCCTCGTCGCGCTCGCCCATGACCTGCAGCATGACGAGAAGATGCGCCTTAGGGTCGAGGCGCTGAAAGCCGAGATCATCGAGAACCCCGCCATGCAGCGCTGGCTCGACGGCCTGTGGGAGAGCGCGCGCGCCGGCATGCTGCGTATCGCGCGCGACCCTGACGCAGCACTCACCGGCCAGCTCGGCGAAGCGCTGCGCCAGCTGGGGGACACGCTGCAACACGACGAGATGCTGCGCGCGACGATCAACCGTTTCGTCCGCCGCACCGCGGTCGGTATGGCCGCCGATTATGGCGACGGCATCGTCCGCCTCGTCTCGGAGACAGTGCGCGGCTGGGATGCCCGCACCATTACCACGCGGCTGGAGAATGCGGTCGGCAAGGACCTGCAATATATCCGGGTCAACGGCACGCTGGTCGGCGGGCTGGTCGGCCTGATCATCCACAGCGTGGATATGCTGCTTTGATCCGCTATCGCTCCCAGTCGACGATCGGCCAGCCCTTTTCCCGAGCGAGGGCCCTGAGCGGCCCATGCGCGTTGACCGCGAACGCTTCGTCGGCCCAGTCGAGCACTGGCGCGTCCGACACGTGATCAGAGTAGAAGCGGATCGCCACATCGGCCCGCTCCATGCCGTTCACCGCCATCCAGGCCTGGATCATGCGGAGCTTGGCCGGACCGTAGCAATTCTCCCCCGCGATCCGGGCGCGCAGCCGGTCCTCGACACGCTCCACCTCGGTACCGATCACGTCGTCGAAACCGAGCCGATCGGCGATCGCGCTCGCATAGAAGCGGTAGGACGCGGTCGCCATCACCAGCCGGTATCCCGCCGCCTTGTCCGCCGCGATCTGCGCGCGGGCGCCGGCGAAGATGCCCGAGGCGACGACCGAATCGGCGAAACGCGCCGCTGCGCGTCGGGCCTCGCTGTCGCGCATCGCGTGACCGAGCAGCAGGCGCTGCGTGATCTGCTTCAGCCGGGCGCGATCGATCGCCTTCACGGCATAGGCGGCCGCCGCGATGCCGGCGAGTGGCAGCAGGGCCAGCCGCCAGGGCGCCTGGCGCCGCGCCGTCTGGATGAGGAAGTTCGTCCAGGTCGGCGCGTGCGTGATGGTCTTGTCCATGTCGTAGATGGCAAGCTTGTGCGGGAAAGGCGTCTGCATCGCTTCATCCTATGCACGGCGCGGCTTGCCGATCCAGCGCGATTGCACCAATGGTGTGCGATATGAACGAGATGGCCGCCTTCTCGCACGACAGCGCCGGTAACGGCGATGTGCTGCGTTTCACCGGCAATCTGTCGCTGGCGCAGATCGGCGACCTGCCGGAGCGGTTGCGCGGTTATGGCGGCCCGGTCGACGTGATCGACCTGAGCGGGATCGACCGGATCGACACGATCGGCGCCTGGCTGATCCATCGCTTCGCGGCCCAGCACAGCGCCCGAATCGAGGGGCTGAATCCCGACGGCACGCATCTCCTCCAGCAGGTCGAGGCGGCGGACCAGCATGTCGCGATGCGGCCGGCGGTCGAATCGGGCCTGATCCGCGTGGTCGGCGAGGTCGGCGACGCCATCGTCATCGGGCTGAAGACGCTCTACGGTCTGCTCGGCTTTCTCGGCGCGACGGTGATCGCGTTCGGCAACGTCATTCGCTATCGCCGCTTCCGCTTCAACGCGACGGTCCAGCGTTTCGAGGTGGTCGGCGTCACCGCGCTCGGCATCATCGGGCTGATGAGTTTCCTGATCGGTATCGTCATCGGCCAGCAGGGCGCCGTCCAGCTCCGCCAGTTCGGCGCCGAGGTGTTCACGATCAACCTGATCGGCCGAATCACCCTGCGCGAGCTCGGCGTGCTGATGACCGCGATCATGGTCGCCGGCCGGTCGGGCTCCGCGTTCGCCGCGCAGCTCGGCACGATGAAGCTGACCGAGGAAATCGACGCGATGCGCACGATTGGCGTATCGCCGATGGAAGCGCTGGTGCTGCCCCGGGTCATCGCCGCCGTGGTGATGATGCCGTTGCTCGGCTTCTACGCCTCGCTCATCTCGATCATTGGCGGCGGGCTGTTCTGCTGGATCTCGCTCGGCATCCCACCGATCACCTTCGTCCAGCGCATCCGCGAGGTCGTGCCGATCACTGACCTGTGGGTCGGGCTGGTCAAGGCACCGGTGTTCGGCGCGATCATCGCCATCGCCGGCTGCTTCCAGGGCATGCAGGTCGAGGCCGATGCCGAACAGGTCGGCATGCGCACCACGGCCGCCGTGGTTCAGGCGATTTTCCTGGTGATCGTGCTCGACGCGTTTTTCGCCGTGTTCTTCACCTGGATCGGCTGGACATGAGCCCCGACAAAAGCGGCAACAAGAGCGGCGAGACCGTCATCTCCGTGCACGGACTGAAGAACAGCTTCGGCGAGCAGGTGGTTCATGACGGGCTCGAGCTGGAGGTGAAGCGCGGCGAGATTTTCGGCGTGGTCGGAGGCTCCGGCACGGGCAAATCGGTGCTGATGCGATCGATCATCGGGCTGCAGGTGCCCGATGAAGGCGAGATCACCGTGTTCGGCGAAAACACCGTCAACCTCGACGAGAATGAAGCGGTCAATATCCGCAAGCGCTGGGGCGTGCTGTTCCAGGGCGGCGCGCTGTTCTCGACCCTGACCGTCGCCGAGAATACCCAGGTTCCCCTGCGCGAATTCTATCCCGGTCTCGACCAGGCGCTGCTCGACGAGATCGCCGCGTACAAGGTGGTGATGACTGGCCTGCCCGCCGATGCCGGGCCGAAATTCCCCGCCGAGCTGTCGGGCGGCATGCGCAAGCGCGCGGGGCTGGCCCGCGCGCTGGCGCTCGACCCCGAATTGTTGTTCCTCGACGAGCCGACCGCCGGACTCGATCCGATCGGCGCGGCGGCGTTCGACGAGCTGATCGCGTCGCTGCAGAAGACCATGGGGCTGACAGTCTTCCTGATCACGCACGATCTGGATACGCTCTACGCGATCTGCGACCGTGTCGCGGTGCTGGCCGACCAGAAGGTGATCGCGGTGGGCACGATCGACGAACTTCTCGCGCTGGATCACCCATGGATCCAGGAATATTTCAGGGGCCCGCGCGGCCGGGCGGCGACCGCAACGCTTGAGCACAAGCTGCATGCGGAGCAGGCAGCGCAAAGGGCGACGGAACACACAGGGGCTGAGGACTGATGGAAACCCGATCGAACCATGTCCTGGTGGGCGCCGTCGTGCTGATCCTGCTCCTGGTGCTGGCCATCTTCACCGTGTGGATCGCGCGGCTGAGCGGCAGCTCCGAGAAGGAATATGATATCTTCTTCAAACAGTCGGTCGACGGGTTGAACAAGGGATCGTCAGTCGCCTTTTCGGGCGTGCCCTCGGGCCAGGTGAAGGAGATCGCACTGTGGAAGCCCGATCCCCAGTTCGTCCGGGTGCGCATCAGCGTGAACGACGAAACGCCCGTGCTGCAGGGCACCACCGCGACGATCCAGGGCGTCGGCTTTACCGGCGTCAGCGAGATCCAGCTCGACGGCGCGGTCAAGGGTGCGCCGCCGATCGCCTGCCCAGAGGTCCATCCCGAAAATGACTGCCCGTTCGGCGTCCCGGTCATCCCGCCCAAACAGGGCGGGCTCGGCGCGTTGCTCAACTCGGCACCGAAGTTGCTCGAGCGGCTGTCGACCCTGACCGAGCGGCTGACCGAGATGCTGTCGGACAAGAACCAGGCCTCGATCAGCGGCATCCTGGCCAATACCAACCGATTGACCGGGGCCCTGGCCGATCGCGGGCCGGAAATCGCGGCGACGATCGCCGAGACCCGCGCGGCGATCCAGAAGGCCGGCGACGCCGCGCAACAGATCGGCCAGCTTGCCGACACGACCAATGGCGTGATGGCCAATGACGTCCACCCGGCGATGCAGAATCTCAACAAGGCCGTTGCCTCCGCACAGCACAGCATGGAATCGCTCGATTCGGCGATCAACGAGGCGCGGCCCGGCATCCAGTCCTTCTCCAAACAGACCATGCCGGAGGTCGGGCAGCTCGTCCGCGACCTGCGCGTGATGTCGGCCGCGCTCACCTCGGTCGCCGAGAAGATCGACCAGGGCGGCGCCGGCTCGCTGGTCGGTGGACCGAAACTCCCGGACTACAAGGGCAAGACGAAATGATGCGCATCCGCACCCTCATGTTCGCGCTGCTGGCGACGGCGCCACTCGCCGGCTGCATCAGCTTCGGCGCCAAGCCGCCGCCCTCGCTGCTGACCATCACCTCTGCAGCGTCGCTTCCCGCCGGGCAGACCCAGTCCTCCGCCACGGGGGGAACCATCGTCATCCTGGTGCCCGCCGTCTCGCAGGCGCTCGCCACCCAGCGCGTGCCGGTCCAGACCAGCGCGACCGACCTTGCCTATATCGTCAACGCGCAATGGGCCGAGCCGCCCGCACGACTGTTCGCGCGGCTGCTGTCGGACACGGTGAGCGCCAAGACCGGGCGCGTGGTGCTCGGCGCCCAGTCGATGATCGATCCCGGCGCGCGCCTGTCCGGCGAGCTCCGCGCCTTCGGGCTTGACGCCGCATCGTTCCAGGCAGTGGTGACCTATGACGCCGCGCTGACGCGCAAGGACGGCAATGTCGTGGAGAAGCGCCGGTTCGAGGCGCGCGTGCCGGTCTCGGCGATCGAGCCGGGCCCTGCGGGCGTCGCGATCAACCAGGCGGCCAACCAGGTCGCAGCGGAGGTCGCCGACTGGGTCGGCCGCTGACGGACGGCATCTGTTCGAGCAACTGGCGCCTGATATCAGATTGCGACGGAGCCCTACTCGACCCGCGCAAGGCGAGGCCCAGTCGGGCATGATCCTGGCGACAGCCGGGGAACGTTGAATCGAGCCCGCTTCATTTCGCGCCGACGCGGCGGGTCGCCAGCGGCAGATCGCAGATATCGATGCCGCCGAAGCCGACCATCGGCGGGGCCGGATTCTCGCGCAGCTTGATATAGGCGGCGAAGCGTGTGTTATCGGTCGCGCGGTATTCGAACTTCGGCCGCTCGGCCACCGGCAACTGGCTGGCGAGCCGGACCGAAATGATCGTGGTGCGTTCCGGCTCGGTCGCATAGACGCCCATCGCCGCGTCGCTGCGCGGCATCGCTGCCATATATTTCATGCCTTCGATGATGCGCCCGACAATGGTGTAGTTGCGGTCGAGCCGGCGCGCGGCACCGCTGATCGGAGTAAACAATTCAGCCCCGCTGCCGGTCTTGGGCAGGGCATCGCGCGCCACGCCCACCGTGCCGTAGCAATGCGGCACCCAGGCTGCCTTGCCGTCGGTGGCGATCGGCCAGCCATCGGCGGTAACGCCGGATGCAGTCGAATAGGCATCGCTGCGGCTGAGGCGCTGCGCCGCGCCGAACCCCGGAACATCGAATTCCGTCACCACCGGCTCTACTACGTCGGCGGGCAGTGGCTTCTTCTCGGTGGCGTCGCCCCATTGGGTCACCCAGTTTTCCTGAACGCGGTAGACGCTGGTCTCGTCCCACCAATGCGCCTGGGCGAGCTTGCGAACATTGGCGACATGCTCGGGGGCGAAGCGTGGGGCGAGCCGGATCACGACGATACGGTCGCCGGCCAGGGTGACGATCATCAGCTCGTCATCGGGGATCGGTCGCCAGTCGGCGGGGATCGCATCGGAGGGAAGCGGCAACACCGCGGGCGGGGGCGCGGCCTGGGCGCCGGCGAGCAGCGCAAAGAAGGGGATCAACATGACGCCATCCTGGCATGAAGCCCCGCGCCCGCGCAATCGTCCCAGCGGCTTGCGCGCCTGCCCGTCACCCTCTAGGGGGCTGCGTTCCGGGGAATGCGGAGCGGTGGCCGAGTGGTCGAAGGCGCTCGCCTGGAAAGTGAGTATACGTCAAAAGCGTATCGAGGGTTCGAATCCCTCCCGCTCCGCCAATTACCCCTCTTCAAGGGCTCGCCAAATCTCTCTTAAAGTGCTATAAAACCTCACGAAATACGGTGTCGTTCGTTCCACCGAATTTCACTCAATCCCAAATTACCCCACACAGAGTGTGGGGTAAAATGTGGGGTAAAATGAGGGTAAGTCTCATGGGTAAGCTCACGGCGCTTAAAATTAAGAACCTGACCGAACCGGGTCGCTACCCGGATGGCGATGGCCTGTTTCTCGAATTGAACGGCAAAGGGTCGGGAAGATGGCTTCTTCGGGTTCAGTCGAACGGCAGACGACGCGACATTGGCCTCGGGTCCTTGAAGGGAGTTTCCTTGGCTGATGCCCGCGACGCAGCCTTCGTAACGCGTAAGAAGATCGCACAAGGGATCGACCCGGTCGCGGAGCGCAAACAGGAGCGCCAGACCGTTCCCAACTTCCGTGATGCCGCCAAACTGGTGCACGAGGAGCACGAAAAGGCCTGGAAGAACGGCAAGCACCAGAATCAATGGCTTGCGACCCTGACTACCTATGCCTTTCCCAAAATCGGCGACCTTCCCGTCGATAAGATCGAGGGCCCGGCGATTCGGGAGGTGCTGATCCCGATCTGGCTTTCAAAGCCGGAAACCGCGAGGCGGGTACGTCAGCGCATTGGCACAGTTCTCGATTGGGCCTGCGCCAAGGGATTTCGCGCGACCGAGGCTCCGATGCGTTCGCTGTCCAAGGGTTTGCCTCGCCAGCCCAAGAAAGACGGCCATTTCGCCGCGATGCCCTACGCGGACGTTCCGGATTTCGTCGAGAAGCTCAGCGAACGTGAATCCGTTGGGCGACTCGCGTTGGAAGCGCTCATCCTGACGGCGGCGCGGTCTGGCGAGATTCGCGGCGCGCTCTGGTCGGAGCTTGATCTGGATGCCGGTTTATGGACGGTTCCCGCCGAGCGCATGAAGATGGGTAGGCCCCATCTCGTGCCCCTTTCGCCGGAAGCCATCGCCGCGTTTGAGCGCGCCAAGAAGTGCAGAGCCGGCGTAGGGGACCTTGTTTTCCCTGGCCAGGACGTGAAGAAGCCGCTGTCCGACATGACCCTTCTCAAGATCCTTCGCGATATGGAGCTTGGCGTGACGGTGCACGGTTTCCGATCCGCATTCCGGGATTGGGTCGCAGAGCAAACGGATTTTCCCGGCGAAGTGGCGGAAGCCGCACTCGCGCATACGGTGGCAAACAAGGTGGAGGCGGCATACCGGCGAACCGACTTCCTGGACAAGCGCAGGATACTGATGCGCGACTGGGCCGGTTTCTGCAAAAAGGCCATCGCGCCATTGGGCGAAGCGAGGGAGAAGGAAACAGCCAACGAAACGTGACTGTGCCGGTGCTCGACTGTCATCTTCGGAGCGACAAGGGAAGCTCTGCGCCGAGCGGTAAAAATGGGCCTGAACGCCGGCGGGGCAGCGGAGCGGCTGGACACGCTTTCGCGTCAGGACCCGGAATCGCACGCCAGCGCTTCGCTCATGGCGTCCCGCACGCCGGCCGCTGCCGCGGATGTGAGATAGGCGGGATGGTTCGCCAAATAATCGGTCACGATCCTCGCGGCGTCCCTGGTATTGAGTTTCGCACGGCAGAATGTGCTGCCGGGCGCCTTCAATTCGGACAGGAATACGCCGTCGATCACACCCGCGACATACATGGAGCATTTCCCATCATTTGGTCGCTGACAGATCTCGTAGAGCCGCTCCCCGGTGAAGAAAGCGGGCACAGGAGGTGCAGCGACCTGCGCGGCAGCGAGCATGAGGGTCAAGATCATGTGGTCTCCGATAGGGCATGGCAGTTGCGCGATACGTTCCCACGCGTGGTGATGAGCGGCGAGGCCGGAACGGCGATCTCAAGGAATACCCGTTCCCGGGTGTCCGGAACAATGCTGGCGGGACGGGAGCCACCAAATATGGGAGGAGGCGAGCCGATTACTCGGCAGGCGCTCCCATTGCTGCCGCAACGAGGCAGATGAGGCCCACTAAGATGAACCCGGATCGTCGCCCCCATCCACCCGCCCCGGTACGGAGCGAGACCATGAGTGCCAGGCCGCACTGCAGGGCGTAGAATAACGCGAACGCGCGGGACGAAACGGCGACTACCTCGAACGGATCGGTCAGCCACACCACGGCGATGGCGAGGCCGCTGGCGATTGCAAAGGCGGTGGGGACCCCGATCCTCCGCCGAGACACTTCGCTCATCAGGCCCCCCGACCCGATCGAGTCCGCAACCGCCGCGCTGAGCTGGCTGGAGACGGCCCCGATCAGCACGAAGACACCGAGCGGCGCGGCGACCATCCGCATGATACCGAGGATCCCCGCCACCCCCTCGGCCTTGGCCGCCTCCCCCAGGAATGGCGTGAGCAAGGCCAGGAACGACAGATAAATGACCGATGCGATCCACTGCGCATGCCGCATCGTGCGGATGCGCAGCTGCTGATCATAGGCATGCCCCAGATAACGCGATGTCTCGAAACCCTGGATCGTGATCAGCAATCCGAGCAGCATCGGGAGGCTCGCCCAGGAAAGGCGCGGCGACGGCACCGCCGCGGTGACGCCGAGATGCATAAGCCACCAGCAGCCCAGCCCACCCAGCAGCCCGGCGATGATTCCGATCTTGATAGAGACCGTGCCGTGCGCGACATGCTCGACGCGGCGCAGTCCGCCGCCAAAGGCGAGCAGCGTCAGCAGCGCAATGATCACCGTCACTCCGATATTGGCGATTATCCCGTGCCACGCTTCTGGCACCGCGAGCGGTTCCATCGCGAATTCGGCAAGCAGCTTCAAATAATAGGCGACCGAGACCGCATAGGCACCCGCCAGCACCAGCTGGGTCATGCGCGCCGACCAGGCAACCGGATCGTGGAACGACCGACCGGCAAGATAATTCTCGACATGCACGATGTTCCACCGGATCACCGCCCCCACTGCGTAAGCAAGCAGCAGTAGCACCGCCATTGCCCAGAAGGCGGCACCGCCGAATTCGCGCGCCAGCAAGGGTCCCGAGATGAGAAAGCCGCTGCCGATGATCGAGGCGAGCGGCGTAACCGTCGCCGCCCAACTGTCGGACCGCGCGAACCTGCCAAAGCTGAGCCCACCCGCGACGAGCAGCGCAATGAGCGCGGCGACGATCGTGATCAGCAGCATTCCAGCCTCATATGTTCGCCGCGATGCGCCGCTACCGAGGCGTCTATCGCAGATGCACCATTTTGTCGTGGCAAGGATGTGCCGACATGGTCGCCGATCGCGCTCAACGGACGCCGACCGGCCAGCGATCGATACGATATGGCGAAATGCTAGCCGTAGAGCAGCGACAGGGTGAGCGCCGCTGTCGCGATCACGAGTACGACTAGGATCGCGCCGAGCCGGGGATAATCGGTGAACCGGTAGCCGCCGGGGCCCATGACCAGCAAATTGTTCTGGTGGCCGATCGGTGTGAGGAAGTCCGCCGATGCGCCGATCAACACCGCCAGCAGCGCTGCGTCGGGCGCGACCCCAAGCAGACCGGCAACGTCTATGGCCAGCGGTCCCATGATGATCGCGGTCGCCACATTGTTGAGGAAGATCGACAGCAGCATCGTCACTGCGCACACGGCTGCAAGCACCACGGCGAGCGGCAGACCGGCGAGCGTCTGCCCGAGAAATCCGGCCGCGATGGAGGCGGCACCGCTGGTTTCAAAGCTGTGCCCAACCGGGATCATCGCGGCAAGCAGCACCACCACGCTCCAGTCGATCGAGCGATAGATGTCGGCCGGCTCGATCAGCCGGACCGCGGCCAGCACGGTTGCCGCCCCGAGGAACGCGATTGCCGGCGACAGCCCCAGAGCGACGATCGCGAGAATCGCGGCGAGAAAAATCGCGACCGTCGCGAGCGCCCGGCGCGGGGCAATCGGCGCCGGATCGAACCGGTCGATCTCCAGAAGGCGTGCACTAGCCATGAAGCGAGCGAGATCGGCGGGCGCGCCGCGGACGAACAACTGATCACCGGGCTCGATCCGAAGGCGTGACAGCGGGATCCGTGCCCGCGCCGCTCGCGGCCCGACCGCGACGACGGCCAGCCGTTCGTCGCTGCGGCTCTGCACCGCGTCGTGCGGCAGTCCGACCAAGAGTGATCCGTGCCCGACAACCGTCCGCGCGGTGACATCGCCCTGCCCAACCGCCCGAATTGCCGGGGCCTTGAGAGCCAGTCGGTCGGCAACCACCCACTGGTTTTCTCGCGCCAGCAACAGAAGATGATCGCCGGGACGGAGGGGCGAATCAGCCGTTTTCGGAACCGTTGCGTCGTCTCGGAATATCGCCAGTAGGCGTGTCGATTGCTCGCGCAGGCGTGGCGACAGTGTCGCCAGCGACGAAACCGAACTCCCAGCAGGCACCGTCAACTCGAAAACGCGCCAGGGCGCACGGGCCTCCCGCTTCGCCGCCGATCGGATCGGCAGCAGCTTCCAGCCACCGAGCGTCAGGTAGGCAAGGCCCACGACCGTCACCGAAATACCAACCGGCGTCATGGTGAAGAATCCGAAGGGCGATCCAAGCTCCTGAGCGCGGACGGACGACAGGATCAGATTAGCGGGCGTGCCGATCAGAGTCGTCATACCGCCAAGGATCGTCGCGAAGGCAAGCGGCATCAGCGTCGTTGCCGGTGGACGTCTGGCATCGCGGGCGATTTCGGTCGCGATCGGCATGGTGATCACCAGCGCGGCGATGTTGTTCATGAAGGCCGAGAGAAACGCGGCCAGAACGAGCAGAGCTGAGACCCTGGCGGTGAAACCAACATGGACCGGGATCGCGAGGCGCGCCACGACCGCGGCGGCGCCCGATATCTCGACTGCACGCCCCACGACCAAGATGGCGGCGACTGCAATGACCGCCGGATCCGCGAACCCTTTCAATGCCAATGCCGGCGTGGTCAGCCCAAGGGCGAGGCAGGCAAACAGGGCAATAAGGGCAACAAGGTCATGCCGGACCCGCTCCGAAACGAACAGGAGCAGGGCACCCAGCAGGACGACCGTGCTGAGCGCCGCGGGGCTCATTGCTCCGACCGCGCCGACTGTGCCGCCCGCGCGGTGAGCCAGCTGAGCAGGCGCGCGATGCTGCCGCCCTGCACGATCACCGAGAACAGCACCACGATATAGGTCGCCGCCAGTGCGATCGATCGCGCCGGCCCTTCCGGTAGGCCCAGCGCCAACGCGACGGAGATGCCGCCGCGAAGGCCGCCCCAGATCAGCGTGGGCAAGGCGAGGGGACCGAGCGTGAGAAAGGGCTGCATGGTCGTGAGCGGACCGATCACCGACACGGCGCGGGCGAGCAGCACCAGCGGGATCGCCGCCAGCCCGAGCAGGATTAGGCGCATATCGGCCGGAACCGTCACCACTTCGAGCCCGATCAGCACGAACAGGACCGCGTTCAGGATGTCGTCGATCAGCGCCCAGAATTTCAGGACATAATCACGCGTGGTGTCGCTCATCGCGGTCGCGACGCCCTCGTTGCCAATCAGCAGCCCGGCAACCGCCATCGCCACCGGCCCGCTCACGTGAATCCAGCTCGCCAGCGTATAGCCGCCCATCACGATCGCGAGCGTGATCAGCACTTCGACCTTGTAATCGTCGATCGACCGCATCGCCCGGTAACCGATCCAGCCCGTCAGCAGGCCGAGCAGCACCCCGCCGCCTGCCTCGACCAGGAACAGATGGACGGCATGGCCGGCGGAAAATGGCTCGGTGCCGAGCGCGGTTGCCAGGATGATCGTGAAGACGACGACGCCGACACCGTCGTTGAACAGGCTCTCGCCGGCGACAGTCGCCTCAAGCGTCGGGGATACCCTGGCGCGCTGGAGCACACCCATTACCGCGACTGGATCGGTCGGACTGATCAGCGCGCCAAAGACCAGGCACCAGACCAGGGGAACGCTCAGCCCGAGCAGATCGGCCACCAGCCAGAACCCCGCCCCGATCAGCACGGTGGACAGCAGCACCCCGATGGTGCTCAGCACCAGGATCGGCCAGCCGCCGCGCTTCATGTCGCTCCAGTCGACATGCAGCGCACCGGCGAAGAGCAGGAACGACAGCATGCCGTTCATCAGCGTCTCATGGAAATCGATATGGGCGATGAAGGCGACGATCTCGCCGCCGATCGCGCTTGCCGGCAACAGCAGATCGATGCCGACCAGGATCAGCGAGGCGACTGCGCCCATCACCGTCAGCCCGACGGACGGCGGCAGCTTGAGGAAGCGGTGATTGATATAGCCGAGCAGCGCCGACAGCACGATCAGGATGGCCGCAGCGTTGAACGGCGTGATGACGAGGCCGTGGATCATGGGGCCTCCGCCTGGACCGGCGAGAGGACGATTATCTGGCCGCCGCCGCTACCCGGGGCAGCGCGCAGGCCCTGCGCGCGCAGCAGCGCGGCGATCGCCAGCGCCCGCCTCGCAGCAAGCGGCGGATTATCCGGCGGAGTTCCGTCCGGGAGCCCAGGAACGGCAAGCGCCGGAATGTTCCAGCGCTGCGCCTCCCAGATCGACAGCTGAACGGCATCCTTCGCTGCATCATCGAGGGTGTCGGCGTCGCCCGAGAACCGGATGGGCGGGAAGCTCGCCAGCGGCGGGACGACCCGGACCTGCCAGTCGGGAGCTGACGCCGCCATGCGCTGTTCGAGCGCGCGGTAGGTCGCCGGCGTCGCGCCGGGCAGCGCGGTCGCGGTCGCCGTGATGCGATGATGGTCACGGTCTATCGTGACATCCTCCGGCGACACGCCGGCGCTGAGCGCGACCAGCGCGCCGAGCCCCCTCGCCTCGGCGTCTTCCGCCGCCGACGCAGCGGATGCCTGCCGTAGCTCCGCTCGTTGGGCATCGGTCGCGCTCGCACCGGGATCAAGCAGTATCTGATCGACCTGCAAACGAACCGGACGCCCGAGCCGTGCCGCCAGCGCCCGTTGCAAGGCGCTGCTGTCCTGAGCCGCAGCCCGGGGCGCGATCACCACCGAGCGGATCGAGAGAGGGTCGGCGTCGAAGCCGATGTCGAGCTGGGTCACCCGCGCCCCGCTGCCGAACCGATCGCCGAGAAACGAGCGCACTTGAGTGGCGGTGACGGTCTCGCTCGCGATACGGCCGAGCGAGATGCCAAGCGGGATGGACATGGCGACGAAGATGATCGTCAGCACGATGGTCTGGGTCCAGCTCTGCTGGCTGGAGAGGAAATGCCCGAAGCCATAGAATCGCGCCATCACGGTCGCGGCCAGGGCGATCGTCATCAGGTTGGTGACGAACAAGGCGAACGACCCGGCCAGAACCGGTATATTCCAGGTCGCGAGCCCGAACCCGACCACCGCGAGGGGCGGCATCAGTGCGGTCGCGATGGCGACGCCGACGATCGTCTCGCCGCGTCCGCGAATGATCGCGAAGGTGCCGGCGAGAGCTGCGAAGAGCGCGACGAGCAGGTCGAAGAGATTGGGGCGGGTGCGCGCGAGGATTTCCGCGGTCGGCGCTTTCAGGGGCGATGCCAGCACGATCAGCGCGGTGAAGGCGACGGCCGCGATCGAGCCGATTGCCAGTGCGGTCAGCGAGCGGCGCGTCTCCGTGAAATCGAACAGGGCAAGGCTGAATCCCAGGCCCAGGATCGGTCCCATCAACGGCGAGATCAGCATGGCGCCGATGACGACCGCCGGCGAGGACAGGAGCAGTCCTAGCACCGCGATACCGGCCGACATCGTCGTCATAAAAGCGTAGCGCGGCGACCAGCCGCTATCCTCCACGATCCGCTCCATGACGCCGCCGTGGTCGACGGATCCGACCACCGCATGGCGCCACCAGCGATACAGGGTAGTGCGCTGCCAACGCCAGCTGGCGGCGCCTTCGGCAATCTTGGTCGCCATCGGGTCCCCTTTCCTCGTTATCCGCCGGAGCGGCGTTGCCGATCTGTTTGGGCCTATCGCTGGCGATTCTTGAGCCCGATCGCAACCAGGATCAGGACAAAGGCGAAGAGCCGAAGCAGGAAGAGCCAGCTGCGTTCCTCCACCGATGCGTTCGAGAAGGTGAGCAGCGCCTGGTTGAGACCGAGCAGCCAGAACGACCCAGCGAACGCCAGGAACAGGCCATCCCCGCTCTTGCGCCAGAAACGGAGAAAGAAGAGCCCGGCGACCAGGAAGCCGGCGACGACGACGCCGGAAAGAAAAGGCACCAGCATGGCTATTCCTTCAGGTCCCAGACGAATCCGAACAGGAGCACGCCGAGACCGGCAGCGGAGAAAGCGAGGCGCAGGACGCCCAGATTGATATCCGGCAGCACCAGAAGATCGAGGATCACCAGGAAGTTGTTGGCAGCCAGGAGAATGAAGCAGATCGCGCTCCATAGCAGCACCCGCACGCCCGTATGGAGGTAGCTGCGCGCGAGCAGGAAAGCGCAGGCACCGCTCGTCGCGAAGCACAGCGAATAGACGGCGGTCGGAAATATCTCCGGCATCAATCCCTCCTCAGCCTGAAAGCGTCCGCGAACGCCGCGATGTCGTCGCCGGGCGTGACGATGAGCCGCCTGACCGAATTGGGCTTAAGACCATAGAGGCTCGCCGTATCGCCGATCAGCCGTTCGAGGGCCTCGGTCGCCGGACCATAGCGCACCGCGTCGGATTCCTCGATCACCACCAGCCCGCCGGCAAGGAGATTGTCCAGGCTCGTGCCAATGACTGCCTGGCTTGCCCTGAACGCTGCGACGAGCTCGTCGCGCGACCAGGACCTGTCGGGATCGCGTCTCAAGTGTAGCAACAGCTCGAGCGCCCAGACCGACCGAAAATGACTCCTGATGAAGCCGGCAAGTTCTGCGCTGGCGGGCATACAAGTCTTCTAGGGTTTCGGACGGGGATGACAACCGATAGCGACACACCGTGCTCCCCGCGTCGGGTACGGCCGGTACGGTGCAGAGCCCTCTTCGGCTCGGGAACGACTGGCGCCGGGCGGAACCACACGCTAGGCCCGCCGGATTATGAAGCTGTCAGTCAACAGGCGCTGGCGTGTGCTGCTGCGCCGCCATGGGCCGGCCTCTGCCGTATGGCGCCGACGGATCGCCATGGGCACCGGCGCGGTCTCGATCGGCCTTGCCGCCCTGCTTTTCGCGCATCTCGCGGACCGGGCAAGCGACCTGTTCGGGTATCTGGTCCGAACCTGGCACTGGTTCCCGTTGATCGCTACGCCGCTTGGCTTTGCCGCCATTGCCTGGCTCACCCGGAGGATCGCTCCGGAAGCGGCGGGCTCGGGCATTCCGCAAGTGATCGCCGCCGCGCAGAATCCAAGCCGGGCCGACCGGGTCCTGATTTCGCTGAAGGCAGCTGTGCTCAAATGCGCTTTCACCGTCGCCGCCCTGCTGTGCGGCGCTTCGGTCGGTCGCGAAGGCCCCACGGTACAGATCTCGGCGGCGATCCTTAGTTTCCATCACCGGATCCTGCGGGCTCCGATGCGCGCGTCCATGGTCATCGCCGGCGGCGCAGCGGGCGTCGCCGCCGCGTTCAACACGCCGCTTGCCGGCGTCACCTTCGCCATCGAGGAGCTGGCCGACGCGTATGAGCAGCGCGTCGCTCTCCTGGTGATGACCACGATCCTTATCGCCGGCATGGTGAGCCTCGGCCTGGCCGGTGACTATGTTTATTTCGGCGCCGTGGGCGAGACGATGAAGGCGGGCGCGGTACTTCGGGTCGCGCCCGTCGCCGGTGTGCTCGGCGGCCTCACCGGCGGCCTGTTCGCCCGGGCCATGCTCGGCATGGGCGCGGCGCGCGACCGGTGGCTGCCCTGGCTGAGCGAGCGGCCGGTAATCTGGGCGATGGCCTGCGGCGTTGTCGTGGCGGCGACGGGCATAGTGAGCGGCCTCACCTGGGGTACCGGCTATGGCGCAGCCCGCTCGATCATCGATGGTACCAACGCACCCTATTGGTTCGGGCCGGCCAAGTTCGCCACAACGCTGGCCACTGCGTCCTCGGGTATGCCCGGGGGCATCTTCGCGCCGTCGCTCGCGACCGGTGCGGGACTCGGCGCTATCCTGCGGCCGATGTTCCCGGGCGATCCCGGCGGCGCGGTCGTGCTGCTTGGCATGGTTGCCTATTTCACGGGGGTGGTGCGCGCGCCGTTGACGGCGGTGATCATCATTGTCGAGGCGACCGCCAGCCGCGGGCTGATCCTCCCGCTCTTCTTCGCGGCGCTGATCGCCCATGCGGTATCGGCGCTGGTATGTAAGGAACGCCTGTACCACGGCCTCGCCAAGCCCTGGCGCGCGGCGCTCGCGCAGGCCGATGCGCCCCAACGCGCCGATCCAGACCGCTGATGTGATGCCCTGTACGGCGGCAGGTCGTCAGTTGGTGTCGATCAGCACCAGGTCCCCGCCCTCGATCCCTTCGAAACGGAGGACTCGTGACTGATCGCCGCACCGCCCGCCAGTTTGGAGCAGTTGGTCCTGGACCCCTATCTCGCCCCTCAGGGCGACCGCATAAGCGCTGCGGCCCCGGCGCGCGCCGAGTATGCGCGCCCCGGCCGGCATCGTCAGAGCGTCCCTGTCCTCTGCAAAACCGCTGGGCAATGACGAACGGTTCTCAGGCGCTACGATTTCGACCGGGTCAGGTTCAACGCGATCACAGCGGCGGTGGAATCGCGACAGGACATCCGCCGGCAACTGCGCCAGGCGATGATGGACCGGGCGCTCGGCGCCTGACCTCGCGTATTCGCCGGCGACAGGGACAAGACAGAATCCGTCGTCTTGTGAGGATATCCACTGAAGAGCACATGCAATTGCGGGCGGAAACCAGGTCGCGACCGCATGGTGCCGACGCGTAGCGCGCTGACGGTTGGCGCCAATCCTTAGCCTAGAGCAAGTCTTTCAACTGCTTGCCGATCGCCGCCCCGGCCAAATGTGCCCGGACACCTTCATATCCCTCAGCGGTCAAGGCACGTCGAATATCTTCTACGGACTGGCACGACCTACTGCGGGCGAGCTCGAACGCGCGCTCCACCGTGCCCTTGTCGGGATCCATCAATGCGATCCTGCGGCCGGCCGTACCGCGATTGGAGCGCAGCACGATGTACCGTTTCGGCGCTCGACTTGCATGCCGCCGGCGACTGCGTTGATCGGCGAGCAGGCCGCGACGGCCAGAGCAGGACCCACAAACCGGCCACCCGTTGCAGGCGCCGGCGAAAGCAATCCGGATTCCTCCCGTCTCGTCACTGCCGATATGCGATGAGGCTATTTCCTGGCGGCAGCGACGGCGGCGTCGAACTCCGCCGAGGACATGCCAATAATGATCGCGCCGGCGGGACTTAGGCTGAATGCGCCGACAGGCAGGCGGACATCCCCTCCCGCCGTGGTAACGTCGACGGTCGTATCTGCCGCCTCCTTCACCGTACCGACCACGTTGGTGCCGCCCACACCGTGAACCACCGCACCGGGCACGAGTTTGGACTTTAGCGCTGTGGCGGTTTCGGCCGCGGCCTGAGTCGCAGCACTGTCCAGCTGGGTCCTTGTCATGCCGAGTACCGGCCCCTTCGGACCGGTGCCGAAAGACTTGGCCGACAGCGTAACCTTGTTGGTCCCGGTCGACACGACAACAGCCTCTCCAGCGAGCGACTCAATGGTCCCGACCTCAGCCCCAGCGGGGTCGAATATTACGGTCCCGGGCTTGAGTTCGGGCGCCGGTGCCGCGGGTGGCGCGCTTGCCGTTGACTGGGCGATCGCACTGCTGCCGCAAAGGAGCATCGCTACCGCGAAAAGGCTTGTCTTCAGCTGCATATCGATCCTCCGTTGAGAGGCCTTCGAGCCTAAGGCGCAGTCCCAAGTTGATCGCCGCATACGCGCCGTAGCGTGCATCCGCAGCGGCGGGACGAGGCAGACATCCCTGCCACGCTAAGCCGTGGCCCGTCAGCGCTGATAATTGTGTCAATCGCTGCGCCCGATCCCGCAAACGATTATCGCGGTATCGGCACAGCAGATCGAGTCTCATGGGTGGAAGTCGCTCACGCTCCAGTTATCAGCGCCGGTACCGAGCAGACGTCCACCGGAGAACAGCCATTTGTCCTGACGCAAAAGCGGCTAGCCTTAGCTCGGGGCCCCAGAGAAAAGGATGAGGACGAGCACGATGGCAAGCACGGCCGTCGCGCGTTCAAACGGAAGCCTGTCGGCAGGACCCCCGTTCGCGAACGGCGTTATTCCGCCACCATTTTTTCGAACCAACTCTTCGCGATGGATTTTTGCGAGCATGATGCCGGGATCACCGCGGGGTTCCATGCTACCTGGCGAGCCGTAGAGCAGCGGTACGTTGGCCAGCAGGTCCGTTTCAAGCCGCTGCGCTGCCTCGCCGCGGCGCTTATGGTCCTCAACGAAATGCGTTGCTCCGTAGGACGACAATTGGCGGCTCGAATCACTCATGGACGTGCCCGATTTTGCCCGCCCTCTTCGCCGATGCCCGTCCTTCGCCACGTCACATGCTCGCTATTTGCGCTCAGACTAGGCTTAGCAGCACAGGGTAAACAGAAGGCTCGAACAACACGCACGAAAATCGAAAAAAAAGGCGCGGCGTAAGCTTGTCCGCATGGACGGCCGTCAGCTTGCGACCGAGGGGTCTTTGGCGCGGCCCGTCGCAATTTGCGCGATTATCACCCAGGGTTCGCCGAATAAAACATGGGATTGTCGAGCCAGTCGTTGACCGCTGATTCCCGCCAGCCAGTACAGCGGATGCTGAGCTGGACATTCTTAGGGAAGGTGCCGTTCTGCATCTTCCGGTACATGGTCGAACGGCTGAGGCCGGTACGTTCGAGGACGGTTTTCAGGCGGAGGATGCGGTCGGGAGTGTCGGTCATGGCATGATCCTGTCTGCGTCGGTCTGGCTCCCCGCGAACAGGATTGGGATTTGAGCGAGTGGCGCAAGGGGGGTGGCGATACCTGACGCGACCAGGCGACCTCTGGCGCAGAAAGACATCCCCTGCCGTAGGTCCGATTTTTAGCCTGGACCTCACGGCGTCTTACGCCTCCGGCGTGACCGCGCTCTACGCCGCTGCGCGGCGCCGAGTCGCTCTGCGGCGTCTCGGTCCATTCGGATGACGATCGCTGACGCTGGATCGACCGGGATCGATCCAGACCGGCGGGTGCCGGCAAGCGGAACGCGGTTGAATGGAGCGCGCACTGGCGGACTTCTTGCGAAGCCGCCAGGGGTCGCGGCACCTTTGCTTTTGCTGCGTCGCACACTCGATCCGGCCGGGAGGCACGGCGGCGGCTGGCGCACACGCCCGCGCGCACGCCGCCGCGCCGGACGCCCGGATTCGAGGGTGCATCTTTGATCGGCCCTGTTGGGCCTGCGCAGCGCTGCGCGCTGGTGATGCTGCGGTCGCCGCGCCGGGCGCGGCGGCGTTTTGCCTCCGGCACTCGAACTGGCGGGGTCGGCGTCGCTTCCCTGTAGTCCCGCCGCGGCGGGCAGCAACTCGAGGCAAGCTCGGGTGCGGCACCTTGTTGGCCCCTTCGGGTGCAACCCGCCGCTCTTGCGGGACTGCCGGTCCGCTCCTGCCGCCAACCCCGCCACTCCGGCGCCGGTTGCGGTGTTTGAGAAGGAGCGAGGCAGTGAAGAAATCTGTTCAGGCGCAGCGTCCGGTTACCAGTCTTTATACTGAGGTGACCGATCGGATCATCGCGGAGCTGGAGGCGGGGCGGCTGCCGTGGGTCCAGCCATGGGGCGATACCGGGGCGGATGTGGGCATGCCCTGCAATGCCGGGACGGGGCGGCGCTACTCTGGCGTCAACGTCCTGACGCTCTGGGTTGCGGTGATGCGGGGCGGCTATTCGTCGCAGCGGTGGCTTACCTATCGGCAGGCGCAGGCCTTGGGCGGCAATGTCCGTAAAGGGGAGGTCGGGACCAGTGTCTGTTACGCGGATCGGTTCACGCCGAAGGATCAGGGCGAGGGCGAGCGGGACGGCGAGGAGGCGCGGCAGATTGCGTTCCTGAAGCGGTTCACGGTCTTCAACGTCGATCAGTGCGAGGGGCTGGGTCCGGACCTTGTCGCGGCGGCGGTTGCGCTGCCGGAGGACCAGATCGTGCCGGTTGCCGATGATCTGATCGCCGCGAGCGGCGTGGACTTCCGGATCGGCGGGTTGGAGGCCTTCTATCTGCCGGCGGAGGACCTTGTCGTGGTGCCGCCGCGTCGCGCCTATTTCGACGAGATCAACGCCTATCGGACATGGCTGCATGAGCTGGTCCATGCCACCGGGCATGCGTCGCGGCTTGGGCGGGACCTGACAAATCCGTTCGGGTCGGCGGGCTATGCGCGGGAGGAGCTGATTGCCGAGATGGGATCGGCGTTCCTGTGCGCGTCGCTCGGGATCGTCCCGACCGTTCGGCATGCCGATTATGTCGGGTCATGGCTCGAGGTTTTGCGGGAGGATAGCCGGGCGATCTTCCGCGCCGCGAGTGCTGCGAGCAAGGCGGCCGACTGGCTGCTCGAACGGCACGCCAATGCCTGTCGCGCGTATGCGCAGGAGGAAGCGGCATGACGCGCCGGGCACGCGAAGCCGCCGAGCTTGTCCGGCTGGCGGCCGCGATCGACACGCTGCCGATGGCGGAGCGCGCGGTCTATCTTCTGGGTGCCGTGGATGGTCTTGATTATCCACGCATCGGCTTCCGGCTTGGCCTGTCGGTCGAGGAAGTGGAGCGGCTTACCGCCAGCGCGGTGCTTGCCGTCAGTCTCGCCCTCGATGGCGCCGATGAGCAGCAGAAACCTCAGGAATGAACGCGCTTTCCCGGTGATGCCCGGCTTTACGGCTGGGCATCGCCGGATCGATCCGGCTAGGATGAATGGCAATGCGTAGCGACCTCGACCACCTGCCCGCCTCCAAGCAGCGCGAACTCGCGCACATCGTGCGCGTGCTGTTCGAGGAGTTCGCGGACGCGACCGCGCGGGCAACCTCACCCTGGAAAAAGAACGGGCGCATCCTGAAGATCGTCCTCTACGGCTCCTACGCCCGCGGCGGCTGGGTCGATGATCCGATCGGCGGCTATCAGTCCGATTACGACATCTTGGTGGTGGTCGACGAGGAACGGCTGACTGACGTGGTGGACTATTGGTCCTCCGCCGATGACCGGCTGATGCGGGACATGACGATCAACGGAGCGCTCAGCGCGCCGGTCAATTTCATCGTTCACAGCCTCAAGGATGTGAACAAGCAGCTTGAGCAGGGACGGCCTTTCTTCATCGACATCGTCGAGCAGGGGATTGCGCTCTACGAGGCGGAAGGGTTCCCGTTTGCGAGCCCGCGCGTGCTGCCGCCTGAGAAGGCACGCGCCGAGGCGCAGAAGTATTTCGACACTTGGTTTGCGAGCGCGTCGCGCCGCATTCGCGCGTTCGAGTTAGAAACCCGCGAGGCCACAGTGGACCCAGAGTGGCGAAAGGATGCGGCCTTCACGCTGCATCAGGCCGCTGAGCGTCTCTATCACTGCACAATGCTGGTGCTGACGCTTTATAGTCCGAAGTCGCACAAGCTTAATTTCCTCCGCTCGCATTCGGAGGAGATCGCGCCCGCGCTGATCAATGCTTGGCCGCGTGATGACAAGTTCAGCCGACGCTGTTTCGAACTGCTCCGACAGGCCTATGTCAACGCGCGCTATTCGCCTGAATACAAGGTCAGCGCTGAAGAATTGGGCTGGCTTGGGGCGCACGTCGCCGAGCTGCAGACTCTCGTGAAGTCCGTGTGCGAGGCGCGGCTCGCGCCGTCCGGTCAGTGACCGGACGGCGCTCGTGGGTTCAGGCTTTTTTCGGGCGACCCGGGCCGCGCTTGGCGGCGGGCGCTGCGGCTTCTGCCTTCGCTTGCCGGCCCTTCTGGCCAAGCCCGATCTTGTGCGCCATTTCGCGGCGCGCCGCTGAATAAGTCTCGGCGACCATCGGGTAATCGGACTTGAGATTGTAGCGCTCGCGATATTGCTCAGGCGTGAGGCCATGGCCCGACAGATGACGGCGGAGAGTCTTGTACGGCTTGCCGTCGATCATCGAAATGATGTGATCCTTCGACGCGAGCGATTTGCGCGCGCCGACCGCCGGCGTGTATTCCGGTGGGGGCGTCGCATCTTCCGCGGTCTGCTCTGCGGAAGAGCCTTGCGCCAGCTCGGTCACCGTCGCGTGCATCTTCTGCAGGAATGCGGGCACATCGTCCGAAGCAACCCGATTGTTTGGGTTGCCGAGCCAGGCGATCGTGAGTTCGGTTGCTAGTTCGACGGCCGTTGCCGCATATTGGTCAGACATTGAGGTTCCTGAGAAAGGGGATGGCGCCAGTTTTAAGACGCCGATCCGGCGTGAGTCTCCCGACCGGTGGGTCCTTGCCGTGTGGTTTGAGAACTAGCAAGACTTCAGACCTCTGGAGTTGCCGTCCCCGAATATTCGAATGCACGTTTCCCGCGCCGCTGCCAAAGTATCAGTGCCTGGTCACGACCCGCGCCGCGCAATGTAGCCGCTGCCTCGACCATCACGCCAAAGATCACGGCGCGGTCGTCATCGGTCAACTGGACCAGCCCAGCTTTTGCTACAAGCCCGCCAAGCTCGATCAGCTGGCGGGTTCTTTCGCGGCGCTTCACGACCCAGGCCCGTGTGTCAGTTCGTGCCCGTTTGAGTTCGAGACGGTGCTGCGCCGCTATCACCCGCTTTAACGCCGCCCTGGTTGTGACGATCAGTGTCAGCCACGACCGTCGCGCTTTGAAAGAACGCAGCGCCGCGCTTGCTCCAGCTCTCTTTTGCCGCTGCATCCTTGTTGGCAACTCCCGCCAGCAGCAGGCCCGCGAGCTGCTCGACCGACAGCGCATCGGCCCCGGTCGCGATCACCAGCTCGCCCAGTTGAAGGACCTTGCGCTCCTTCAACTGTTTTGCCCGGTCGCCGAGCGCCTTCAGTTCCGAATCAAAATCCCGGGGTTTTCGCATGGTCCGTCCTCATGTTGCGCCGTGAGGACGGACCAGTTATCGCTTTGATCGATTAGTCGCAATGCACTGAAATATCTTGGGACTTTCGCGTCCCGAGATTGATGAAATCTTTCGAGGGCGCGCTTATACGTCGTGCCGACGTCGCTTTTGAAGTGTAGATGAATTGCCGTCATGGCGATCTACCATTTCTCGGCCAAGGTCATCTCCCGCGCTGCCGGATCGAGCGCCCTGGCTTCGGCGGCGTATCGTTCGGCCTCGCGGCTGCACGATGAACGGCTCGATCGCAGCCATGACTTCTCGAACAAGGCGGGCGTCGTCCATTCGGAAGTGATGCTGCCGGACGGCGCACCCGAGGAACTCGGCGACCGCGAAAAGCTGTGGAACGAGGTCGAGGCGACCGAGAAGCGGATCGACGCGCAGCTGGCCCGCGAGATCGAGTTCGCGATCCCGCGTGAGATGACGCAGACGCAGGGCATCGAGTTGGCCCGCGACTTCGTGGCGCGCGAGTTCGTCGATCGCGGCATGATCGCCGATCTCAATGTGCATTGGGATATCGGCGCTGACGGCCTGGCCAAGCCGCACGCGCATGTGATGCTCACCATGCGCGAGGTGGGTGACGACGGGTTCGGTCCGAAGAACCGCGACTGGAACGCGACCTCCCTTTTGGAGAAATGGCGGGAGCGCTGGAGCGAGCACGTCAACCAGCGGCTCGCTGAACTCGATATCGATGCCCGCATCGATCACCGCTCGCTTGAGGCTCAGGGTATTGAGCTGGAGCCGCAGCACAAGATCGGCCCCGCGGCGTCGCGCATGGCGGCGCAGGGGCTGGAGTCCGAACGGCTCGCCGAGCATCTTGAAATCGCCCGCACCAATGGCGAGAAGATCATCGCCAATCCCGGCGTCGCGCTCGACGCAATCACACACAGCCAAGCGACATTCACGACGCGCGATCTCGCTCGGTTCATCCACCGGCACAGTGACGGCAAGGAGCAGTTCGATCAGGCAATGGGCGCGGTCCGCGCTTCGCCGGAGCTGGTGGCGTTGGGCAAGGACGGGCGCGGCGCGGAACGCTTTACCAGCCGCGAGATGATCGAGACCGAGCGACGGCTTGAACGGGCTACCGCCGGGATGGAAGCGCACCGGCGCCACGGCATGGCCGACCAGCATCGCAAGCTTGCACTCGTTCGCGCCGAGATGCGCGGATTGGTATTGTCACCGGAGCAGCGCAGCGCGTTCAAGCATACTACCAAGGCACAGGGCATCGGGGTCGTTGTCGGCTATGCCGGTACCGGCAAATCGGCGATGCTCGGCGTCGCGCGAGAGGCGTGGGAAAGCGCCGGTTATCAGGTCCAGGGTGCGGCGCTATCCGGCATCGCCGCGGAGAATCTGGAGGCCGGCTCCGGCATTCACGCGCGCACGATCGCCAGTCTCGAGCATCAATGGTCGCAGGGCAGGGAGCTGCTGACCGATCGTCATGTGCTGGTCATCGACGAAGCCGGGATGATTGGAACGCGGCAGATGGAGCGCGTGATTGCCGAGGCCGAGAGGCGCGGCGCGAAGGTTGTGCTGGTCGGCGATCCCGAGCAGCTCCAGGCTATCGAAGCTGGCGCGGCATTCCGCTCGATTGCCGAGCGCCATGGCAGCGTCGAGATTACTGGCATTCGTCGCCAGAAGGAGGAGTGGCAACGCCAGGCGACGCAGCATCTGGCAACCGAGCGAACCGCGGAAGCAATCATCGCGTATCGCGATCATGGCGCGATCTACGCGACCGCGACGCGGGAGGTCGCGCGCAACGAACTTATCGACCGCTGGGACCGCCAGCGGCAGGCCGACCCCAGCTCAAGCCGGATCATCCTGACGCACACGAACGACGAGGTCGCGGCGCTCAACCAGGCGGCGCGCCAGCGGCTTCGCGAAACGGGGGCTCTTGGCGCCGACGTATCGTGGCGGACGGAAAAAGGTGAACGCCGGTTCGCGGTCGGCGAACGGGTGATGTTCGGGCGCAACGAGCGCAGCCTGGGCGTCACGAACGGTTCGCTGGGTCGCATCGAAAGCGTCACGGCCACGCGCATGGCGGTGATGCTCGACGACGGCCGCGCGGTCGCCTTCGATCACAGAGACTACGCCGCGATCGACCACGGCTATGCTGCGACCGTGCATAAGGCGCAGGGCGTGACGGTCGACCGTGTCCACGTGCTCGCCACGCCCGGTCTCGATCGCCATGCCGCCTATGTCGCGCTGTCGCGCCACCGCGAGGGTGTCGAACTCCATTATGGCCAAGATGACTTTGCCGACGACGGCAAGCTGGTGCGGGTGCTTTCGCGCGAGCGTGCGAAGGACATGGCGTCCGACTACGCCCGCGACTTCGTCGATCGCCGTCAGATCGTCCTACCTGCGCCGGCGATCGAGAAGGCGACGTCCGCATCGGCCCGGGATCGGTTGGCTGGGGTCAGGCTCAACACCGGCATTTCGGAACTTGCGCAGCCATCAAAGGCACCAGCATTTGAGCCCTCGTCAGCGCTGCCGGACGCTGTAACGCGCCATGCGCGGATCGTCCGCGCCTTGCAGTTTGCGCAATCAGTCGGGGAGCCGTTCACGGCCGATCAGCGACACGAACTGTCCAATAGTCGCGCAGGGCTGAACGCGATCCGGCCGCACGCGGCGCTGGATCTTGAGACGGCGCTGGCCAACGATCCGAGGCTGACCCGCGAAGCCGCCGATGGGCGAACCGCAACCACGGTCCGCGCCATGCAGCTTGAGGCCGAACTACGCGTCGATCCGCAGCTTCGCGCGGACACGTTCGTCCAGCGGTGGCAGGCGCTCGATCACCAGCGCCGGATGCTGCTGCGTCAGCACGAAGACATCCGCGCCAATGCGGTCGGCGATCGTATGATGGGCATGGCGAACAGCCTCGAGCGAGACCCTCAGGTGGAGTCACTTCTGCGCAATCGGAAAGCGCAGTTGGGCTTGCCGGAGATGCCGGGGCGCAGCGTTGGGCAGAGTCTGGCGGACGTTATTGGCCGAGGTCGGAGTCGGGGGCTGGGTATTGGGATCTAGAGAGATCTAGGCCACTCCATACTATCAGCCATTCGGGCTCCGTAGACAGTCCTGAGACCGGCCATTCATCCGGGGCGATGACCTGAGGCAGCAACTAGAAGTCGGCTGACGTAG
Organism: Sphingomonas sp. BL-S-29; assembly: GCF_055521495.1. Taxonomy (NCBI): domain Bacteria; kingdom Pseudomonadati; phylum Pseudomonadota; class Alphaproteobacteria; order Sphingomonadales; family Sphingomonadaceae; genus Sphingomonas; species Sphingomonas sp. BL-S-29. The sequence continues at coordinate 760,048 of NZ_CM145482.1, read as the reverse complement.
GGATGCGCAACTCGCGGTCCGGGTAAATCCGTTAGCCAAAAAAACGGGCGCCGTCATCGGGCGCCCGTTCCTAGTTACTTCTTTGACTTCGGTGGTGGCGGGCGCTTGATAGTCTCGACCACCGAGCCCCTCTTGTCGGCCTGAGCCTGCTTCACCGTCTTGAATTTGCCGGTACCGGCATCGCGTCCGATTTTCATTGTATTGCCTCCATTTTTGGTGGTGAGGCACTCATTCGCCGTCCGGCGGATCCGGTCGCAGCCGAAGCTGCGACCGGGGGTGGTTGTGCTACTCGTCGTCGGCCAGCCAGCAGAACGCGCGCTTGCCATACTGGCGAGCGTAAACGCGCGTTCCATCGGGCAGGGTCTTCCACGGGCGACACACCCACCGCTTTCCGCGGGGAGGTGGCGGCATGAAATGCCTCCATTGATGGGCGGCCCGATGATCTTTGCGTCCAGAATCTCGTTGTGCTAACGCACATGCTGCCAAGCCGAGCTTTGGATCGCGCACCAACTCAGGGGCCGCGGTTCTGAGTAAGGATTAGGGGGCGCGGGCCATTGGTCAGCGCCCCTTATTCATTATGGATGCCGGAAGAAATGGAAGCTCCATCTTCAGCACCCGAAGGCGGATTTCTGCGGCTTCACGCGAGAGTCCCGATCGGCGCATCAACTCACTTATGCTGCTACAAGCTTGTGACATTTCAGCCGGTGCCAAGAATGCTCCGGCAAAATTGTCAGCTTGCCATTCCGGGTTCACATAAGCCTTAACCTCCCCGCGGGCTAACGACGCTGGCTTTCCGGTATGCAGCATCAAGTGACCGAACTCATGTGCGAGCGTGAAGGGATATCGCGCGTGCCCCGCACGCGCTGCGTCATAGCATGACTGGCTAATCTTAATCAGGCGTTCCGTTGTCGAGGTCGTCGCCTCGGCGTCGCCCAATTCACGATCCGGGGTGATTTCGTAGCGAAATCCCTCGAGAGCGCGCGGCAGAACAAGTTCAATCAGGCGAAGCATGTCCACCCTGTCCTGCAGATTGATGCCGAGCGCTGTACGCACGGCATTTGCATATGCCTCTATGCTAGCTCTGCTCAGCGGAGCGACAACGACCCGGGAGTTCATTTTCCACCCCCTCGGAGAAGCTTCGCAATGCCATCTTTAGCTTCAGGCGTGAGACGCGCGAACTCATGTGCGAGCTCGCCAGCCAAAATTCGATCTGACGCCGGGGCGCTATTTCCAATCATAATCTTGAACTCGGACATCGAAATTGCCGCCTGTTGCCGTAAATCGGCGGCCCCCGACGCATCCAGCTTCATCAACTGCGCGACGCGATCCGAAAAATCCGAGGGAATGGGCTTTTTGCCGGACTCGATCTGGCTGAGATAGCTGGAACTGACGCCCAACGCGTCGGCCATACCACCCAACAACATTTCGTGCTCGATCCGGAGATGGCGTACTGCCTTTCCGAACGGGGTCATTGTACTGGTCCTTCATCAGGATGGATCCCCCTGCTCTTGTCAAAATCGCTGTCCATTGGCCGCCCCCGTGCTTTCTAGTGAAATTGTTTACTATAAAGTGAAACCGTTTGGCAAGACCCGAGTTCCGGGCCGCTATTTCCTCAAGCCGCTGCTCCCCGGCTCGATGCTTCGGATCAGGATCCCGCAGTGGAAAACCGGCCCGGGGGCGGTCGGTTCGCGGGAGGTCCGCCGGCATCCGCCACCACTAGACTTTCGATTTGGGCTTCTTGAATTCGCCGGGCAACGTCCCTTTGATCCCCGCACGATAGTACTCAACCATCAGTGCGTGGGCGACGCGCTTCCTCCCCGCTTCGCCCATCGGCAAATCGCTGATGAGCATGAGGTAGGCGAAGCATTCCGCTGCATGGACGGCTTTTGCGAACAGCTCATACTCCTGCTCGCTTTGCCTGAGCAGCGGCCCGTGTGCGATCTTTCCGCGAAGCGTGAAAGCCTCTGCGACCCACGCCGCGAGATCCTCGCCAACCACGCCCGCGCCGAACCGGGTTTGCAACTGGCGCACAAGACGCAGGAACCGATCGGCGTTCTGCTCCTTGGCAATCTGCCCCAATGAATTGCTCAGCCTGCCTCTGAGCTTGTTGTAGCCCAGCTTGACCGCCTCTCGAGACATCAAGTTGGAAAGAGCCGCGACGTGCCCCTTCTCAATCGCCTGTTCGGGCTTGGTGCCGGGGGTCGCTTCGATCCATTTAGTCGCATTGAGCAGCCGGTTAGGCGTCATGATTTCTCGAAGTTTGAAGGCATCCGACATCGCCGATGCCGCACCCTCCCATTCGGCGTCACGGGCGAACCATGCGACGAGACACTCAACGAAGGCATCGCGTTCCTGGTCGTCGTGCATCAGTACAAATGCGCCGTGCAGTCTCTCGGAACGCTCTGTTTTCTCCGCGTACTTGGTACGGTCGTTGTAATAATAGATCGAGTATTCGACCGGGTAGAGCTTGTCCCTGATCGCTTGCACCCACTCCTCGTGCGTCAGCTGCGACAAGGTCTGCTCGTCCGCGAGCAGATCGGTGGATGACACGGCGGACAGAAAGCGCAGCAATGTGATTACCTGCTGGCGCATATCCTCCAGAGTAGTCGGCCCATCAAACTCAAGCTCCAGCATGGGCCAGACATCGCGGTAATAGTCGCTGTCGGCTGTACCACCGGCACTGTACGAGAGCCGCACTTTCCCGCCGATGATCGCCGCATCGAACACATTCTTGGGATTGGCACGACCGACAAGGGTGTTCGCTAGGTGATTGTAGGTGGGATAGTGCCGGAGAAGGTAATCGGCATTGAGAACACGGAAACGAGTGCGCCGGACGCGATAGTCAGGTTTCCATGCTGTCCATGCGACGAGGGTGGTGTTTGAGATAATCGCCTGATTGTAGGCGACCTTGTCGGTGTGTCCGTTCTGCCCACCGCCGAACACGACATTGTCCAACATCGTCGCGAACCAGTTGTCCTCGGTGCGAACGATAATCTCATCATCGTCGCCGACGTGGAAGTGTTCGTCGAATTTGACCAGCCGCAGACGAATGTCGCCTTTGTCGATGGTGAACGTGCCGCCGATGGTGATCGGCGGCTGAGGCGTATCCACGCCGTCAACGATCATGTTGCGCTGAACAAGCTCGATTTCAGCATAGAATGCCTTGCCCTGTTCGACGTTTATAAACTGCATTCGCCCGCCCGCTTAGATAATGGTTTGCCGCAAGGTGTCGACTGGGCCTATCATTGATCCAGTCCGCTCATCTCAATTTGCTGCGCACCAGAGCCCGGCAGGTAATTGATAACGCGTATCACTCGGTATGAGACATTCAACCAGACGCCTGAACCCTCGTCGTAGACCTGCTCAATGTTCAAATGAGCTTCAATGGCATCGCCGGCGCCAATGCGGATACGTCGGGCCATCACGTCCGCAATAAACACCGGATCGCCAATGGTCGCACCAATTTTCACCCCGTTCCAGGCGAAGTCCCACTTACGTTCACTTTTTGCGAAGACCGCCTTAATGATTCCAAGAGTTGCGCTTTCGGGAATCGTCCGACGGTTCCCGGTGGGCCGCTCAATCAGTTCGCGAACGACTGCAAACTGATTCCGATCAATGAGAAGGGCGGGGGTGTCATCCTGTTGCTTGAAGTCCTTGTAGATCCCAAGCGACGTTACCTTCGGATCAACCTCTACGGCCTGAATTGCCTTTGCAACGCTCGCCGCGACTTTCCCGTCCGCCGGAATACGTTGAGCAGCATTATAGGTGCTTCGGGGAACGACGATTTGATCACGGCCTTTTTGGATTATTACTTCGTCGGTGCTGATGACGACCTTGATATCCTGCGGGTCGAGAACGTGATTGTAGAACCACGTGACCAAGATCGGCCAGATGACGATGTTGGCGCCCCATTTCAGCGCGTCTTTGAGCGAAATTGGTCGTTCGCGTAGACGGGCTTGAAACGACCCATCAGCCACCGCTTCTAGGTGAAGTTCAAATGCGTAGCCGGGATTGATCTGATTGTTGATCTCCTGAAAAGCGTCGGAGAGCGCCACCAGAGCATTAGCGAAGGTGTAAGTGTCTACCTCATTGGGTTGGCCGCCGAAGTAAACGACGAAGCCATCTTCGTCTTTAACAGTCCGCAGGTCGAGGATCGCCATGCGGTTGGCTACCCGACGATACCCTCAGTTACAAGGCAAGGGTAACAAAGCCACGAACTACCCTTTATCGAACGTGGCAAAAAAAATGGTGGAACAGGACCGAAAACATCGATGACTTTGAGCTACAGGGACGCACCCGAACGCGTAGCGGTCCAACGTGCGATCCGAGTTCAATTTGTGAAGCGAACCTGCGTTCACGTAGCCAAAACGTTCCACAACATGCCACCAAAGTGGTAGAAAAATGTGGGACCAAATGTGGGATGCAAATTCACCACATCATCGAAAACGGCGCAGTTCCGCCATTTTCCGCTTGACGCTGGTGACCCCTACGGGAGCCTTCGACGGCAGGAATGGGCCGGTAGCGGACTGGCAGCTCGTGGCGTCGAAATGGCCTTGGCTGCGGTTGGGCAGCTGGTCGCGAGATGCTTTGCTGCGCCGACTGGCGCAGCGCCTGAACGAGGTCGCTTTCGCCGTTGAACTGTAACTCGGCGCCGACGCCGAGCATCGTTGACAGCACTAACCCAATGTATCGGGCTCGGCGAGAGGGGTAACGGAGGTCGGAGGCGCTGGCGCAGCGGCGGGCCCAACGCGCGTCGCCAGTCCCGACTCGAGCTCGCCGCAGCAGTCGTACAAGGAGCAAACTTGCGCACGCCGGGCGTCAAAGCCGTGGGTGGCCGTCATGTCGAGATCGTGGATGATCGCTTCGAGCCGATCAAACCACCGCAGCTCGATCGACCGTTTCTTTTTGGCTTGACGGGTCGTCAGATAGAGGTCTTCGAACCGGCCGAAACCCATCACCGAAAAGTGGCGGGCGCCGACTGCATCCTCGACCAGCATCATGTCGCCGATCGCCGCCTGCCAGTCGCGATAGATATAGGCCTCCTTGATTCCGAAAATCGCTGCGGCCTCGGCCGCTTTACCCGTCACCACGTCCGCCGCGAGCTCGACGCCTGCCTCGCGGCGGACGATGTCGGCACAGACGATCGCAAGCTCGGCTTGCTGCTCTTCATTCAGGTCGCGCGCGGCGAGACTGGCCTTGCTCGCCAGATAATCCGCCCGAGCGCCATCGATCTTGGTGGCGATGGCAGCCTTGTCTGCCGCCGAAGGCAGGGTCACACCCCAAAGGGAGGTCAATTCATCGAGCCGCTGAAGCTCGACATGCCCGCCATCGGCGAGCGCGGCCTCGAACTTCCCGATCGCGGCCATTTCAACCGACGCGCTGGCCTCGTCGGGATCGAGATAGCTGCGTTCGCGCCGGATCGCGCGGATCCAACCCAGCACGGCGGCAATCCGATACAACGTGCTGATCCGCTTATAGGCGAGAAACGGAATGTGCGGCGTGGCAAGCAGGTAGCGCGCCTGCTTTTTCTCGACGATCTCGTTGAGGCGATAGCGAAGACTGGTGATGGCCTCTTTCAACGGATCGGCATAGAGTCGTACCAGGTCGCGATGCGCCTTGGTCTCGGTCTCGTGGCGATCGGCCAGTTCCTCGGCGCGCTTTCGGCGCGTGAGATAGGCAGCCATCAAGAGGTCGCGCGCGACGAGACCGACGACGACACCTCCCAGCCCGATGAACGCGGCGACCACCGACGGGCTGAGCAAGACGCTGCCGGCCGCGACGCTGTTCCCGATCGAATTGCTCATCGTGTCCCTCGCCCCACCGATCGTGACTTATGCAGCATCACCGCAACGTTGCGGCAAGTCTCAATTGTCGCGAGCGCCGGTCTTCGCCTCCGATCCCAGTCGAATTGGTTCTAATTTGGCAAGTTTTTCGCGCAAATAAGCATGGCTGACTGGGAAATCTTGTAACACAATGCTTTGCCACGGGGCCGAACGCGCGTCGTGATCAATTGGACGTGTTCGCCACCTGACGACCGGCCTTGGCCCGAGCAGAACAGGAGGGGAGGACCATCGGGAGGGGCGCAGTGACGGTCGTCGACGAGATTGCGGAGGTCCGTGCCGTCATCGCGACCGGCTCGCCGGCGCGGAGTACGTTCGACTACCTTCTGGCGCATGCCCGCGCCGCCGATTTCGAGCTGGTGTGCCGCGTGGTGGGGGCAGTCAAGGCCGTGGAATTCCAAATCCGCGGCGAGCGGCGCAATCCGTTTGCCGCGCAAGCCGCGCGCGGCCATATCAATTTCTATCTGCGCGGCCCAATCCTTGCCGAGCATCTCGGACTATACGATGCCGCAGCCCAGCGCTTTGCCGCTGCCGACCCGAACAAGCGCGGTGAATTCCGCACGCACCTCGAGACGGTTGACGAGGCGCGCGCGATGCTCGACTTCCTGCGCAACCAAGACGCCTGGCCGCGCCATCGTCACGCGCAACGCTTCCTCAGCGAGGCGTTCCAGCGGGTGACCGGCGAGCATCTGCTGCGCGCCGCCGAGCGGCTCGCAGACGGTTTCACCGATCATGGCTTTGGTCCGTCGAACAAGTTCGACCTGCTGTTCGACGGGCATCGCTTGCCCCCGAAAGCCGTGTTCGGCGTCGCCGCCAGCGAGGCGCTCGGATTCCCGGTCGGGCCCGAGAATTTCAGCGGGGGCGAAACCACGACCTGCTTTCGCGTCCTGCGCGCGCATGGCTACGCCATCGTTGCCAAGGGCGACAGCGACAGCATCGATCCGGCGTTGGTCAGCGACGAGGATCGCAGCTGGGCGGAAGGCAAACTCAAGCTCATTGCTCATCTCCGGCGCGAGCGTGGCGTCGGGCTGGCCTCGGCCAAGCGCGACCAGTTCCGCGCGCGTCATGGGCGTCTCTATTGCGAACGCTGCGAGATGGATCCGGTGGAAATATACGGCGAGTCGGGCCAAGCCTGTATCGAGGTGCACCACCGCGACACGCATGTCGCTGCGATGGACGAACGTCACCGAACCAGGCTCGACGATCTCCAATGCCTGTGCGCGAACTGCCACCGGGTCACGCATCGCGAACTCAAGACGACGCTCGTACCTGTAGAGGCCGTTGACGATGGCGAGTAATCCAACAACCGGACGCGATGAGCCGATACGGTTCGTCCTCAATACCGACCAAGCGCCCGAATTCTGGCAATTCCTGAACGGGCTGCGCGGCGACGACCTTCTCGTCGAACTGATCGTCAACGAACTCGATGCGCGGTCAACCCACACCGAAATCCGCTTCGAACCCGACCGCTTGGTGTGCGCGGGAAATGGCGACCCGATCGACGAGGGCGGTTGGGAGCGCCTCGCCTTCATCAAGGGTGCCGGCCATGCGGTGAAGGCCAAGGTCGGATTGTTCGGCGTGAAGAATCACGGGCTGAAGGCCTGCTTCACGCTCGGCAATGACATCCTGCTCCGCTCGGCCGGACGCCAGATCCTCCAGACCCTGTTTGCCGACGGTCCCGCCGCGCCGCCTTACCCCGGTGTGCGCGTTCCCCCTATCGCCGATCCGGCAGCCCCGCCCGCCGGCACGCAGATCGAAGTCGGCTATCGCCGCCGGCCGTTCGCGGTACCTTATGGCGAGCAGATCGCGTTCGCGGCGATCAGCGACGAGCATATCGCAGCGGTGTTCACGGACGCTGTCGCAACTTTGCCCAAGCGGCTCCTCGGGATCATGCGCCCGGATGTGCTTGACGACTATGCGCTGACGCTGTCGCATCACGCGCTCGGCACGCATCGCTTCAATTTTTCCGCAGGCCGGATCAAGCGCGACGAAGGGCTGGTCACGTTCTTCCGGGAGTGTCGCGAGGGCGACGGCAACGCCAGTCAACTGCGCGAGCGCGAGCAAGCATGCCTTGTGGTGTCGCCCGAACGCTCCGCCAGCAAACCGCGCTTCTTCCAGGCAAGCGCGTACCGAAGTGGGGGCAAGAAACTCTTCGCGCGCGATGGTCTCGTCGTCGAGGTCGCCTGGGACGTCGATGCAAAGGGCAAGCCACGGCCCGGTGCCGGACGGCTACGCTACCCGGTCGGGTATCCCGGAACAGACGCGAGCTCCGCGTCGGGCACCGGTTGCTATTATTCCGGCCCGTTCGTCTCGGACACCGAGCGGCATGAGCTCGCGGCGCAATCGGGCGCGGCTAACGATGCGATCATCACCGCGTGCGACGAGCTGCTGAGCCTGGCGCTCGGCAAGCTCCTCGTCCCGCGCCACGGCGCCAAGGCGCTGACGTTGCTCGAACCGCTCGGTGGTGATCGCCTGCTCGGCATCGCCAATCGGCTGATCAACGCCCAGGCCTTTCCGGTGGTCGACCGGAGCGGTCGCGTGTCGCGCCACAAGCGCGGCACGATGCTGGTCGTCCCGAGCTATGAGGGGTCGGAGGCCGAGTGGTCGCCCGCCCTCGCCAAGGTCTCCCCCAACCATCTGCCGATCCTCGACCCCAAGACCCCAAACGCGCTCGTGGGCCTCCTCGCATCGGGCAAATGCCAGGGCTGGAAAGCAAATCATCTGCGGTTCGACGCGAAGGACGTGATCGACCGGCTTCAAGCGGTCGAAGCGGAATATTTCCCGTGGCGCAGCGATGCCGAATGGCGCCGTGCCATTGGCGATCCCGCGATTGCCAGGCTGCATCTCGATGCCGCACTCCCTTATCTGAGCGATAGCAAGCCGGCCGACCGAGCCAGCGGTGCCACCGCGCATCTTCCCGATGGCGAACGGCATATTCATCCGCTTAGCGCGCTGAAGCGAGGCGCGGCGATACCGACCGAACTCCTCGAGCTCGACGTGCCGCCGGTTCTCCACCCGCAACTGCGTGGCCATCCGGTGTTCAAGCTCGAAGGCTGGAAGCTCGACGGCTATCTTTTGCGCGATCTGTTGCGCGACGGCGGGCTCGAGGCGAAGCCAGCCGCGGTGCGACGGCGGCTGTTCGGCTGGATCGCGAGCAATGTCGACGAACTGAGCCGCGACGACTGGCCGGCAGTCAAGGCCCTGCCGATCTGGCCCGCCGTGAACGGCTCACTCCACGCTTTCGACGCGCTCTGCCAGCCCGAACCGAAGGTGGCGACTGTGCTCAATGATGCGATCGCCAGACCAGCCCGCGAAGTGCGTGAGCTATGCGCGCGAATGAAGGCGAAGAAAGCGCGCCTAGTTCTGCGCACCGAGCCGAGCGACGACGAGATTCTCGCTTTCTATCGTGCGGGTGTCGCTGCGTTCGCGCCCGACTCCGACATCGATGCAGCGGGAAGGCTGGCCTTCCACGCGTTCGAGCAGCGCCTCTCGAGCCTCGCCCGGACAAAGTCGATCGCCCCACGCCTGCGCGCGCTCCGCGACGAGGCGCTCGTGCTCAGCCAGACGGGCATTGTCCGCCCAGCCCAGACGCTGGTTCGCGAGACGATCGAGGTACGTCGCCTCTGTCTCCAGCCCAAGGATTTGCTCGACCGGCCCGATACCGACCTCGACGACGTCTTGCCGCCCGCGCGCAAGCCAACGGCGTTCATGGCGTTCGAAGCCTTGCGCGACGATCCTGCGAATGACGATGCGCGTTTGCCGCGCCTGGCCGTCATCACCGCAACTGTCGACCTGTTGATCGGTCCCCAACTCAGCCAGCTGGCCTGCCTGCCGCACGAGGGTAAGCTCGTCAGTCCTGATAGCCTCGCCTTCAAGGGCAATATTGGTGAGTTCTGGGGCGGCTGGAAGACCACGATCGGCGGCGACGGCCTGAGCGACGAGGCGCAGGATCTCTATCGCGCCGCAGGCGTCATTCGAAGCTTCCCGAACGCCGAGACCTCTCGCGCCTATTTTGACTGGTTGAGCCGGCAGCCGGCGGCGACCGTGGCCGCCCAGCTCAGCTGCGTGATGCGGCACATCTTGAACAAGAACGGCGTCGCCAGCTGGCTGCTGGCCCCCCCCGAACTGCCCTGCATACCCATTGAGGAAGCTGGAGAGGTCCGCTTGCTCACGCTCAGCGAGGCCAAGCGAACCGCCGTGGTCAACGACATTCGCGAGCTCGGCGATGCCATTCGCGGGGATACGCCCAATCCCAGGCTGCTGCTTGCGATTGACAGCGTTCGCGTTCCGGCGCAGCCGATCGGCGACATCCTGAAACAATGGGGTGTCCCCACGCTCTCGTCGATTGCCAAGGAGCCGAGCAATCCCAGCGGCGGATCGATCGAACCAGCGCCAGCGCGCTATCTCGACTTGGTCCGCCGGCTTGCCTCCGCGACCGCAGGACGGCGGTTCCGCAAGCAATTGTCCGAGGTCGATGTCGAACAGAATAGCGTGGAACCGAAATTCCAGCATCGCTTGCTCGCGATCCGCCGAGTGATGGTGGCATCCCACCTGACCGTCCAGTTCAAGGTGCGCGGCCGGACTTACCGGGCGCGCCGGCAATGGGCGGTGCTGCCAGATGAAATCTGGCTCGACCGCACCGCCGATCTCGACGACACACTGATGGAGGCGATTGCCGACATCGTCTTCAAAAAGCCGCGGCTGCGCTATCTCGGCATGGTCCTCAAGGGTGCCATCAACCAGCGCGCGCAGGATTTCGAACCGACCGTTCAGCAACCGGGACCGGACGATTTCGACGATGCGACGCCCGAGGAGGATGTCGGGGAATCAGCGACGCCGCATCCGGGCGCGCCGCCAAACCCCGAGCGCAATCAGCCCAAGCCGGGCGAGCTCTACACTGGGGGCGAGGTCAAGCACGTGAAGAAGGGCCCGGCGACCACGCGCCCGCAAGTGGTTGCGGAGGACATCCAGCGGCGGCAGCTCAAGATCGAGCATTATGCGTCGCACTGCCAGATGGAGCTGGCGCGCAAGTCGCTCGCCGAACTGGCACCGCCCGGCTCCTATGCCGAGCATGCCGAGAACCGAATCCGGATGATGGAGGCCCATCATCCCGACAAGACCTCGGCGAGCGGCGCGCGTCACGCGGGCAATCTCCTCATTCTCTCCAAGGTCAATCATGAGGGTATCGGGACGCGGCTAAGCCGCGGCGACATCACCGACGCGTTGCGCGATCGCTGGGTGCCCCACCAGATTCGGGACGCCGCCGGCGAGGTCTGGCTAGAGGGCGGGATCGCGAGCGCAGTCGACAAACTCAACGGCGACGTGATCCCGTTCTTCTTCACGACGTGGCACCGCGACTACTGGCTGTCGATGGCGTCTGGCTGACGACGGAATCACGCTCTCTTGTTGATGATCGCGAGCGCCTTGGCCAGCGGCAGCGGCGCGTCGCCGGACTGGTCGAACAGAGCCTTGGCGTGGCGCTCCAGAAGCGCTCGCTCGTCAGCGTTCGACCGGAGCTTCCTCCCGCCGATCAGGATCGGCCCGCGCAATGCCGGTGTCAGGTCGTATTGCTCGTTGTCGTCTTCATCCTGCGGCACCGCGAGGCGCAAACCCTTTAAGGTCGCGAACGCCGTCGGTTTGATAACGGCCACGGGATCGACCGTAAAATGCGTTCGTCCGCGCTGGGGTGCGTATCCGATGGCTGACGGACTACTTTGTCCCCCTCCTTTGCCGTTCCCTCGTCGCCTCAAACGAATGGCGGCTTTCGGGCATCCTCTATCCATCACCGAATGACGGATTATTGGGCGCGTCGCTCACAGGCAGCTTATGTCAACGTCTGCTAGGCGGCTCTTAGGCCGGAGGCGTTCTGGCAACTTTCGAAGAACCATCCAGGAATAGCGGAATAGTCGGTCGGGCGTTGACCGCCGACGCGTAAAACTAGAAGTCAGGTTCATCTAGATCGCCCGGCGATAGGTCGAGCGTGGGAGAGGCATAGTGCGTGTCGACGGCGTAGACCGCAGAACCGACCTCCAGAACATCAATGGTGCCGTCGACATATTCGAGTCCGGCATTCGAAGGTGAGGGGATGGGAGAGGCGAAGTTGAGGAAGTCCAGGTCGGCGTCTGGACAGGTGGCGGAGGGACTGTCGGACGGCTCCGATGATGGGGAGGCGCAGATGGTCGCCGCGTCGCCCTGCTGACTATGGTACCAAGTGCTTCTGGGTAAATCGTATCGACGGAACCACCGAAAAATTCGCTCATCGGGCCTGCGTCTACGGCAACGTCCGTCCCAGCTAACCCTCGACGTTACAGGTTTAGCATTCAATGCGCGTTCGCTGTCGCATGTCCGCTTTAGGGAGCGCTCGCGACGGCGCGGAATGACCGAAATTAGGGCGCGAAGCAGACTCCGGGTGTCATTGAGAACCACCACATCTCGTATCCGATGTGGGGAAAAGTGTGGGGTAGGCGAAAAAAACTCTCGAAACTATCTCTTGATTTCAATGGCATATCGAAGAAACTGAAATACCTCCCGCTCCGCCAACACCTTGATTTTATTGTATTATTTCAAAATCGTTCAGTCCGGGTACTTAGTCGGCAAGTGGGCTGGCCCGAGTGAAAGTCGGGGATACGTAGACTTACCAAGTTTCGGCGTCGGTGGGCCGGCGTAGCAGCGTTCGATGGACCAGAGCAGCAGCACGCCGACATGACGGAGAAAATCACTCTCGCTTTTCACGGAGCGGCGCGCACAGTCACGGGTTCCTGCATGGAATTCACGCATCGGGGGAAGCGCATTCTCGTGGATTGCGGCCTCTTCCAGGGCTCGCGTACGCTGGAGACACTGAATCACGGCGCATTCGCGTTCGACGCGCGCCACGTCGATGCGGTCATCCTCACCCACGCGCATATCGACCATAGCGGTTTGCTGCCCCGGATGGTTGCCGAAGGCTTCACCGGCGACATTTGGTGCACCGAGCCGACCGCGGCGCTGCTCGAGTTCATGCTTGCCGATGCGGGCCGCATCCAGGAGGGCGACGCTGCCCGGCGCAACCGACGCAAGGACCGCGCGGACCTGCCCGATATCAAACCAATCTACACTGAGCAGGACGCGATGACTGCCTGGAGGCAGGCCCGAGCGGTCGCCCTCAAGGAGTGGTTCGAACCCGTTCCCGGTTTCAAGGCGCGCCTGTGGAACGCCGGACACATATTGGGATCAGCCTCGGTCGAGTTGCTGGTCGGTGGCACCCATATCCTCTGCTCGGGCGATATCGGACCCGAGCACAAGGCCTTCCATCCCGACCCTGAAAGCCCCGCAGGCTTCGATCATGTCATCTGCGAGTCCACCTATGGTGACCGCAAGAGGGATGACGTGACGATCTTCGAGCGCCGCACCATCCTGGAAAACGAAATCACGCAGGCGCTGGCGCGCGGCGGAAACCTCATCATCCCGGTGTTCGCGCTTGAACGGACGCAGGAACTGCTGCTCGATATGGCGGCGCTCATCGACGCGAAACGTATCCGGTCCCTGCCGATCTTCGTGGATTCGCCCCTCGCCAACAGGGCGACGGCCGTCTTCGCGAAATATGCAGATACGCTCGAGGACATGAACGGCGAGAATATCTTCCGGAACACGGCGTTCCATTTCGTTGACGCCACTGCGGAGTCGATCCGGTTGAACAGTGTCTCGGGAGCGACCATCCTGGCTGCATCCGGCATGTGTGAGGCGGGGCGCATCCGGCATCACCTCAAGCACAATCTGTCCAAGCGCGAAGCGACGATATTGTTTGTCGGCTTCCAGGCCGAGGGGACGTTGGGCCGCGTAATCCTCGAAGGGGCAGAACGCGTGCGTATCTGGGGCGAGGATATCGTCGTGCGCGCTCAGATCCGCCACATCGACACCTATTCCGCGCATGCCGACCAGGACGGCCTGCTCGCCTGGATGGGAGCTCGCCGTCCGGTTGGTGGCAGCCTCTTCCTCGGCCATGGAGAAGCCTCGTCGATCGAAGCGCTGCGCCAGCTCGCCCAAAGCAGACGGATCGCGCCCTCGATCCTCGTGCCGGAGATCGGGGAGGCCTACCATCTCGAGCCCGCGACGCCCGCCGCGCGAATCAGGACCGCCGATCCGAAACTTCAGGACGTGATCGGGCCGGACTGGCAGAACAGCTATGCCGATTTCGCCACGAAACTGAAACGGGAGCTCGCGCAAATCGAGGATATAAGGGCTCGTGAGCATGCCGTTGCGGATATGCGCGCGGTGCTTGAGCGCTATAAGCATGCCCGCGCGGAAGGATCGGCCCGGCGACATCAGCCATGAGCATTTGTCGACGGCCATCGGGCTCATCACGCCACGCCCATGGTCCGGAGAATCCCGTAGCGACTCCGTATCGCATGGATGGCACCGTCCTCTTGCGGAGGTGATTCATGGACGCACTTGAAATTCCCTATCTGCTCAAGCGAGCGCGTGCGCATCGGCGTTTGAGTCAAATCGCGAAAAGTGGCGAGGCGCGGTTGATCCACCGCCAGTTCGTCAACAGCTACCAGGCTCTCCTAGTGGCCATTCGGCGCAGGTGCTCGTCACCGGAGACCTGTTTCAGGACGGTGAAGAAGCAACGGCTCGGCCTGGTCGATGGGATTGCGGCGATGACTACTGATGGGAAGGTGGCCTGATGCCGGACAAGATTGAGACTCGTGCCCGCCTAACGGGGCGACTCGCCGAGTTGGTGACGGAGGTTGGGCGTATCGAAGGCGAACTGGGCCGACCGCTCGACGACGACTTTGCCGAACAGGCAGTCGAGCGGGAGGGTGACCAGGCGCTGGACACGCTGGAAAGCGCTGCGCTCGCAGAAATCGAACTGACCAGAAAGGCAATCGCGCGGCTTGACGCGGGCAGCTATGGTATCTGCACCCGTTGCGGCAACGCCATCGAGGCCGACCGGCTGAACGCGCTGCCAGCGACTGCGCGGTGTATCGGCTGTGCGGGCGCGGGGCATATCGCCAAGTAGTGAAGAAGGGCCTGGGCGCGCTGGAGAAGCTTGCCCGTGCCCGCATGTCTTCAATTGCGCACCGCGCCGATAAAGCTGAATGCGGTCCCAAGCGGGAGGATTCATGATTGACGGGAGCCGATCGGCCGGCCTGACCGCCGAGACGGCGCGCGCGCGCCTGGCAGCGGATGGACCTAATGAGCTGCCGCGTGCCGGGCAACGGTCCATCGCGCGCATCGCGATCGAGGTCCTACACGAGCCCATGCTGGCGCTACTGCTGGCGGGCGGGGTCGCCTATCTCCTGCTTGGGGACCTGGCCGAAGCATTGATCCTGCTTGGCTTCGCGTCCTTCTCCGTCGCTGTCACGGTCATCCAGGAAACCCGCACCGAGCATGTGCTCGAGGCACTGCGCGACCTGTCGGCGCCGCGCGCGCTGGTCCTCCGCGATGGCGTGCGCCTGCGCATTGCCGGGCGCGACGTGGTACGCGACGATCTGCTCGTGCTCGAACAGGGCGACCGGATCGCGGCCGACGCGATGCTGGTCGAGGCAGCGGATCTTCAGACCGACGAGTCGCTGCTCACGGGTGAATCGCTACCGGTCGGCAAGACGATCGCGAACGCGGGCGCTCCCACCGCGACGTTCCGCCCCGGCGGCGAGGGCCAGCCCTTTGTCTATTCGGGCTCGCTCGTCACGCGCGGCACCGGCATCGCCCGCGTGCTGGCGACAGGGCCGCGCAGCGAAATCGGCCGGATCGGCCAGTCGCTCGCGACGCTCGATACCGAAGCGCCGCGCCTGCGCCGGGAAACCACGCGGATCGTCACCTGGTGCGGGATCGGCGGGGGCGCGGTTGCGCTGCTTGTGGTCTTGCTGTTCGGCCTGCTGCGCGGCGGCTGGATCGACGCGGTGCTGGCGGGCATCGCGATCGGCATGTCGATGTTACCTGAGGAATTCCCCGTTGTCCTGACAGTGTTCCTTGCGATGGGCGCGTGGCGAATCGGCAAGGTCGGCGTGCTCACCCGTCGCGCTGCGGCGATCGAGACACTCGGTTCCGCAACCGTGCTGTGCACCGACAAGACCGGCACCCTTACCGAGAATCGCATGTCGGTCGCCGAGCTCTGGCTGCCGTCGGGCGACACGCTCGCGGTTGGGCCGGACCTGCGCGTTCCCGCAGCCTATCATGGCCTGATCCGGACGGCCGCGCTGGCCAGCGCGGCCGAGCCGACCGATCCTATGGAGATCGCGCTGCACGATGCCCAGGGCACGGTCCTGGGTACGGCTTTGTCCAGCGGCGCGCTGGCGCATGCCTATGCGCTTCGCCCCGAGCTTCTGGCGATGTCCAATATCTGGGACGATGGCGATGCGTTGACCCTTTCCGCCAAGGGCGCACCCGAGGCAATCGCCAGCCTGTGTCGTCTGCCTGTGCAAGACCATGCGGCGATGACCGTCGCGGTTGAGGCAATGGCGATGCGTGGCATCCGCGTGCTCGGTGTCGCGACCGCCACACCACGCGATCGGGCCTGGGCCAAGACGCAGCTTGATTATGACTATACACTGGTCGGGCTGGTCGGGCTGGCCGATCCGATCCGCGCCAGCGTGCCCGGCGCGGTCGCCGAGTGTCGCAACGCGGGCATCCGCGTCGTCATGATCACCGGCGACTATGCGGCGACCGCGCGGTCGATCGCCACCCAGGCGGGGATCGCCGACGGCGACGTGCTGACCGGCGTTGACCTGGCCAGGCTCGACGACGCCACGCTTGCAGGGCGCCTGAAAACCGTCACCGTCTTCGCCCGGATCATGCCCGAGCAGAAGCTGCGCATCGTCCAGGCATTCAAGGCGGATGGCGAAATCGTCGCGATGACCGGCGACGGCGTCAACGACGCGCCGTCGCTCAAGGCGGCGCACATCGGCATCGCCATGGGCAAGCGCGGTACCGATGTCGCGCGCGAGTCCGCGGCCATGGTCCTGCTCGAGGACGATTTCGGGTCGATCGTGCAGTCGGTCCGGCTTGGCCGGCGAATCTACGACAATATCCGCAAGGCGATGGCGTTCATCTTCGCGGTGCACGTGCCCATTGCCGGCCTGGCGTTGCTACCCTTGTTCTTCGGCCTGCCGATCCTGTTCGGACCCGTGCACATCGCGCTGCTCGAAATGGTGATCGACCCGGTCTGCGCCCTGGTGTTCGAAGCCGAGCGCGAGGAGGACGACATCATGTGCCGTTACCCGCGCGATCCGTCGGAAGCCCTGTTCTCCCTGCCGATGATCATATGGAGCGTGTTCCAGGGCGGTCTCGCCTTCGCGATGCTGGCGACGGCCTTCCTGGTCGAGAGCTGGTCCGGCATGCCCGAGACCGAGCTGCGTGCGCTGACCTTTTTCGCGCTGGTCGCCCAGATCGTCGCGCTGATCCTGGTCAATCGATCGTTCGGCGCGTCGCTCCGGCAAGCGCTCGTCCGGCACAATGCGGCGCTGCGCTATATCGCCCTTACCATCACTGGCGTGACCGCCCTGATCCTGTTCCTGCCTTCAGCGCAGGCCTTGCTGAAGTTCGGATCGATCGCATGGAGCGACATGGTGCTGGCCCTCGGCCTTGGCGTTGTCCTTTTGTTGCTGCTTGAAGGCTGCAAGCCCCTCGTCCGGCGCCTCACGGAGCGCATTGCGCCGATCCCGATGCGCGCTGGCAGCGGCTCGTGAGCGACGATATGTCGTTCAGCATGAACCGGTCGCACCTGTTCCTCCTGTCGCTGGTCGCGCTCGCCACGCTCGCCTTTCTGTGGCTGGCCGCGCCCTTTTCGGGCGCGATCCTCTGGGCCGTGATCGCGGCCGTTCTGTTCGAGCCTTTCAACACGCGGCTGCTCAGCGCGATGCCGCGTCGTCGCAACGGCGCGGCGGTGGCGACATTGCTCGTCATCGTCTGCGTCGTGGTGGTGCCGGCGATGCTGCTCGGCGCAGCCTTGCTGAGCGAAGCCGCCGCATTCTATGCCCGCGTCCGCAATGGCGAGATCGATTTCGGACGTCTGTTCGTCGAGACGCAGAGCCATTTGCCGGACTGGGCCAGGGGCTGGCTCACCGACATCGGCCTGGGCGACGTCGGTGGTCTGCGCACCAAATTGGGCCAGGGTTTCGCAAGCAGCTTCCAGTCGGTTGCCGGCCAAATCCTGAACATTGGCCAAGGGGCGTTCGGCTTCTTTCTCGCTCTCGGCGTGATGCTGTACCTGACATTCTTCTTTCTGCGGGATGGGCACGATCTGGCGGCGCGGATCGAGCGGAGCATCCCGCTGCGCGCCGAACAACGCGCGATCCTGGTCGCGAAATTCGTCATGGTGATCCGCGCGACGATCAAGGGCAGCCTGATCGTCGCCCTGTTGCAGGGCACGGTCGGCGGCCTCACCTTCTGGTTGCTCGGAATACCCGGCGCACTGCTCTGGGGCGTCGCGATGGGGGTGTTTTCGCTCTTCCCGGCCATCGGGACAGGTCTGATCTGGGTACCCGTGACCGTCTATCTGCTGGCCACGGGCGCGATCTGGCAGGGCAGCGTTCTTTTTCTGTGCGGTTTCTTCATCATCAGCAGCGTCGACAATGTCGTCCGCCCGATTCTGGTCGGGCGTGACGCGCGGATGCCTGATTATGTCGTCCTGGTTGCGACGCTGGGCGGGTTCGAACTGATGGGATTCAATGGGTTCGTGATCGGTCCGGTCATCGCCGCCCTGTTCATGGCGGTGTGGGACCTCTTCGGCAATGAACAGGGTCTGGCACCCGCGATCGAGACGGAAGGCCATGACGTGTCGGATGACGTCCCAAGCTCGCGCTGAGGCCTCGCAAATGCCGAGGCCTGACCAACCAGGGCTTGCGCCCGGAAAGCGGGATCACTGCTCGCCGCCACAGGCATCCGCCCGGGCGAGGAGAAAGGCCCGTTCCCGCGCATTGCGGGTAAGCGTGGCGGCAGCCCGGAATTCCGACTGCGCCTCGGCCAGCCGGCCGGCGCGAAACAGAAAGTCGCCCCTTGCCGCCGGCAGGGGCGCATAATGGCGCAGCGCGTCGGCATCGGCGATCTCGTCCACCAGTCTGAGGCCTGCTTCGGGCCCGAAGGCCATGCTGTGGGCGATCGCGCGATTGAGATCGACCACGGGCGAGGGCACTACGACGCGCAGCCGGTCATAGAGCGCGGCGATGCGCCGCCAGTCGGTATCGGCGGCCCGACGCGCGCGCGCATGGCAGGCAGCGAGCGCGGCTTGCAGTACATAGGGTCCGTCGCCTCCGGCCGCTTCGGCGCGGGCTAGCGCGTCGAGGCCACGGTGGATCAGCAAATGGTCCCAGCGCGCGCGATCCTGCTCGGTGAGCGGAACGAACGCGCCGTCCGGCCCGGTGCGCGCGCCGAGGCGCGACGCCTGGATCTCCATCAGCGCCAGGAGGCCGAGCACTTCGGCATTTTCGGGGGCGTCCCCGGGCATCAGCCCGGCCAGGATGCGACCGAGGCGCTGCGCCTCGAGGCACAGGCCCGGCCGGACGAGATCGTCGCCCGCCGTGGCCGCATAGCCTTCATTGAAGATGAGGTAGATGACCTCGAGCACCGAGGGCAGCCGCGCCGCCCGTTCCGCGCCCCGCGGCACCTCGAAGGTCAATCCGGCCCTTGCGATCGCCTTTTTTGCGCGGACGATTCGTTGCGCGATCGCTGCCTCGCTCGACAGGAAGGCGCGGGCGATCTCGTCGGTGGTAAGACCGCCGACCACCCGCAGGGTGAGCGCCGCGCGGGCGTCCGGCGACAGCATGGGGTGGCAGGCCGTGAAGATCAGGCCCAGCAGTTCGTCGCCCAGATCATCGTCCATCGCGGCGTCGATCGCCTCGGCGGCATGGTCCGAGGTCTCGTCCAGCGTCCGCGCGATCTCCTCGTGCTTGCGCGTGCGCATCCTGTCGCGCCGAAACAGGTCGATGGCGCGTCGTTTGGCAGCGGTCATCAGCCAGGCGCCCGGATTGGCCGGGACGCCGCTCCTGGGCCATTCGGCCAGGGCCGTGACCAGCGCGTCCTGCGCCAGTTCCTCGGCCCGGTCGATATCGCGCACCATGCGGGCCAGGCCCGCGATGAGCCTGGCCCGTTCGATGCGAAACGTCGCTTCAATCGCCTGGTGGGTCTCGCCTGCGGTCACGCTGCCTTTTCGGTCAGGCCCGCTGGAGAGGCAAGCCGGCTCCGTCGCCGGCCCCCGCCGGCGCTATCAGGCGACGCCGAGTTTCCCGCGCTCGCCTACGCGCGGCGTCGCCAATTCCTCGGGCGTGATGAAATCGGCCAGATCCGCCGCCTCGTAGAACGGCCGGATCTGCATCTCGCTTCGCCCGGGCATGACATTGGGCGCGCGCTTCGCCCAGGCCACGGCCTCGTCCATGTCCTTGACCTCCCAGATCGAGAAGCCGGCGACGATCTCGCGTCCCTCGGCGAACGGCCCGTCGATGACGGTGCGGCCGGCGCCCTCGCAAACGATTCGCCTACCCTCGGCGGTGGGCTTGAGCCCAGCACCGGCCACCATGACGCCGGCCTGGACCAGTTCCTCGGTAAACCGGTCCATCGCCGCGAACGCCTCGAGCATTTCGGGCGTGGGCTCCAGGCCCGGATCGACCCCCTCATTGGCCATTGCAAACACCATCACGCGCATCGTCAGTCTCCTTGCTTGAGCCGGCCCCTGTTGGCGTCTCATCGGGACGACGAACGAGCTTGTCGGAAATCGACACGGTTCGGCAAAATTTTTTCGGCGGCGGGCCCCGCTTGGCTGGAGGATCAGAAGACTGGCGCACCAAGGCCGATTGGCGACCCGCGCACCATGGAACCTCGGCCAATAGGGAGGGTGGATCGGCTGGATCAGGCCGAAAAATCTGGATAGACAGGCGACAACGCTGCTGGAGCCTCGCGCCCGCAGGCACCGAGGGGGAGCAGCATGACGAGCCTGTCGCAGATCGATGTCATCGTTGTCATTGCCTATGCCATCGGCATTTTCGGCCTTGCGCAATGGGTGAGCCGCGAAAAGGCCGGCCATGCAAAGGACTCGTCCGATTATTTCCTCGCCTCCAAGTCGCTTCCCTGGTGGGCGATCGGCGCGTCGCTGATCGCGGCGAACATTTCCGCGGAACAGATCGTCGGCATGTCGGGCTCGGGCTATGCGCTTGGGCTGGCGATTGCGTCCTATGAGTGGATGGCGGCGCTGACCCTGCTGATCGTCGGCAAATATTTCTTGCCGATCTTCCTGAAGAACCACATCTACACCATGCCGCAGTTCCTGGAGCAGCGGTACGGCCGCGTGCTGCCGGTACTGATGGCGCTATTCTGGCTGGCGCTCTACGTCTTCGTGAACCTGACGTCGATCATCTGGCTCGGCTCGATCGCGGTGAACAAGGTCGCTGGGGTCGACCAGGACACGGCACTGATCGCGCTGGGCGCCTTTGCCTTGCTCTATCAGCTCTATGGCGGCCTCAAGGCGGTGGCGCTGACCGACATCGTCCAGGTCACCTTGCTGGTGTTCGGCGGCCTGGTGATTTCCTGTCTGACCTTGAACCAGGTCGGCGGCGGACACGGCGTGATCGCCGGCTTCACCACGCTCACCGAGCGCGTGCCCGGGCATTTCGACATGATCCTCAGCCCGGACCATCCCTTTTACAAGGACCTGCCCGGCATCGCGGTGCTGGTCGGCGGGATGTGGATCGCGAACCTCAGCTATTGGGGCTTCAACCAGTACATCATCCAGCGCGCGCTGGCCGCGAAGAACATCGCCGAAGCGCAGAAGGGCGTGATGTTCGCGGCCTGGCTGAAGTTGCTGATGCCGGCGATCATCGTGCTGCCGGGCATCGCCGCCGTCGTGCTCGCGCCCGACCTGGTAAAGCCCGACGAAGCCTATCCGACGATGATGAAGCTGTTGCCCTCGGGCCTGCTCGGCCTGGTCTTCGCGGCGCTGGTCGCGGCGATCATCGCGTCGACCGCATCCAAGATCAATTCGATCGCGACGATCTTCACGCTCGATCTCTACGCGAAGGCGCGCAGCATCAGAACGCGGGGCGAGGACGGCCAGGTGGAAGGCCAGGAAAAGCATCTCGTGCTGGTCGGCCGCATCGTTGCCGCGCTCGCCGTGGTGATCGCGCTGATCGCGGCGCGACCGCTGCTCGGCAATTCGGACCAGGCGTTCCAGTTCATCCAGGAATTCTCCGGCTTCTTCACACCGGGCATCACCGTCATCTTCCTGCTCGGCCTGTTCTGGAAGCCGGCGACCGAGGCGGGCGCGATCGTCGCGGCGATCACCTCGGTCCTGCTGTCCTATGTCCTCAAGATGGGCATCCCCTCGCCCTGGCTGCCCGAGGCGCTCAATGCCTATCTCTTCCCGTTCATGAACCGCATGATGTTCGTATTTCTGGTCAGCCTGTTCCTCGCCATGGCAATCTCGCTGCTGGTGAAGGGCCGGGGCGATGCGAACCGGGTGACGATGGAAGGCGTGAGCTTCCGCACGACGACCGCGTTCAATATCGGCGGCGTAGGCGTTGTCCTGATCCTGATCGCGCTCTACGCGACCTGGTGGTGAGCTTTGCAGACCGATTCCTTGCCGTCGATTGGGGGACGACCAACCGGCGCGTCTTCCTGATCGAGGGCGGCCGCGTCGCGCGCAGCGAACGCGACGGCAACGGCGTGACGACGGTCGAGGATTTCGAGGTCGAGGCTGCATCGATTCGCGGTTCTTTCGGCGACCTGCCGCTGCTGATGGCGGGGATGGTCGGGTCGAACATCGGCTGGCGGGTGGCGCCTTATGTTCCCGCGCCGGCCGGGACCGCCGAGCTTGCCGCCAACCTGTTGTGGATCGATGGGCGCACCGCGATCGTGCCCGGCGTATCGACCAGCGGCCCCGCCGATGTGATGCGCGGCGAGGAGGTGCAGCTGATCGGAGCAGTCGAGGCCGGGCTTGTCCCGCGCGACGCGCTGCTGGTGCAGCCCGGCACACATTGCAAATGGGTCGAGATGGCAGCCGGTCGCATCGCCGGGTTCACCACCGCGATGACCGGCGAGCTGTTTGCGCTGCTGCGGGCGCATGGGCTGCTCGCGGCGCAGATCGGCGGAGACGTCACCTTGGGTTCGGCCTTTCGCGACGGCGTCGAAGAGGGGCGCAAGCGCGACCTCGCCGCCTCGCTGTTCGGCATCCGCGCGGCGAAGCTGCTGGGCGAACGCGACGACAGGGATGCGGCGAGCTTTGCAAGCGGGCTGCTGATCGGCAGCGATGTCGCGGCGCGGCTCGAGGCGCCGGGGCATGAGATCGTCCACATTCTGGCGGACCCGGCGCTGGGCGGCCTTTATGCCGCGGCGATCGAGGCGCATGGCCGCACCGCGCACCTGGTCGGCAGCCAGGCCGCGTTCAGTGCCGGAATCATCGCTATCGGAGCAAGAGCATGAGCCATATCGCCGCCTTCGACGCTGCCTTTGCGACCTGCCCGCTGATCGCGATCCTGCGCGGCGTGAAGCCGGACGAGGTCGAGGCGATCGGTGAGGCACTGGTCGAGGCGGGCTTCACCCTGATCGAAGTGCCGATGAATTCGCCCGATCCGCTCGACAGCGTCGCGCGGCTTGCGAAGCGCTTCGCCGGCCGGGCAGTCATTGGCGCGGGCACGGTGCTGCGCGAGGATCAGGTCGCGGCAGTGAGCACGGCGGGCGGCACGATGATCATCTCGCCCAACGCCAATCTTCGCGTGATCGCGGCGAGCGCGGCGGCGAAATTGGTCTCGCTGCCCGGCATCGCCACGCCGAGCGAAGCCTTTGCCGCGCTCGAAGCGGGAGCGACCGCGCTGAAACTGTTCCCGGCAGAGGCGGCCAGCCCCGCCGTGGTGAAGGCGATGCGCGCCGTATTGCCGAAAGAGGCGCGGCTGCTGCCGGTCGGCGGCATCGCGCCCGACACCATGGCCCCATGGACCGCAGCCGGCGCCGCCGGCTTCGGGCTCGGCTCGGCGCTGTACAAACCCGGCATGAGCGCCGCCGATGTCGGCGCCAATGCGCGCGCTTTCGTGCAGGCCCTGTCCGCCAGGGGATGATCTCGCGATAGTTGCAACGGCCCGCCGGCCGATCGAGCCATGGCCGATGGCAGCGAGCACGGCGGGAAGGGGCGGCGCCCCCTCCCGCCGGCCGGTCAGAGCTTCAGGCGGGCCCCGACCGCCATGAAGGTTCCGCGCCGGTCGAAAAAGGTCCCGTTGGCAACCGTCGGCTGGGTGATGCCGTTGGGCGTGATGGGGGGATAGACGTTGAACAGATTCTCGACGCGGCCATAGACCTCGACGGCCGAGGTGACCTTGTACGATGCCGAGAGATCGACATAGCTGCGGCCCGAGACATTGTTGTCCGTCAGGTCGAGCGTCGTGGTGTTGAAACGCGTGTCGAACTTGCCCCCGTCGATATAGCGATAGCCGATCCCGAACTTGAAGCCGCCGACCGAATAATTGGCGTCGAGATTGGCGCGCCATTCCGGCAGGCCCTGGGGCGGCGGCGAAATGCCGGCCAGGCCGACATAATCGTTGGTCACGCCGTTCGACGTGGTCGACAGCTCCGCCACATAATTGGCCAGGCCGCGCAGGCCGAGTTCACCGCCCAGCAGGCCGAAGCGATATTGCAGCTCGACGTCGACGCCCCTGGTCTTGAGGGAATCGGCATTGAACGGAATCACGTTCACCTGAGTGATGATCTGCGTGTTCGGGTCGCGGATGACGCCGCTGCAGAATTCGGTCCGTCCGGCTTGGCAGAAATCGACGATGCTCTGCGGCGCCACGGTCGAGATCGCCTGCTTGATCGAGATCGAATAATAATCGACCGAGGCCTTGAATCCTTGCAGCCAGCCGGGCTGGAAGATGACGCCGCCGGTGAAGGTATCGGCCCGTTCCGGCGTCAGCGCGGGATTGCCGCTGGTGATCTGCACCGTCTGGCGCGAGGTGTTGGTGCGGGGATCGATGATCGCGTTGATCACCTGGTTGCCGCGCGAGAACAGCTCGTAATTGTTCGGCGCGCGGATATCGCGCGAGACCGTCCCGCGGAAGCGGATGTCGGGAATCGGCGAATAGTTGAGCCCGACCTTCCAGGTGGTGACCCCGCCGCTGAGCGAATAATCGGTGTAGCGGATCGCGCCGTTGAGATCGAGGCTGTCCGCGAAGCGGACGCCCTTGGCCAGCGGCACTACAATCTCGGCATAGCCTTCCTTGACGTTGAACGCGCCGGTAAAGGGTTGCGAGTTGACCGAGCGCCAGCGCCGCGCGGCCGAATCCGGGTCAGCGGTCTGCACTGTCTTTTCACGGCGATATTCAGCGCCGACCGCGACTTTCACATCACCGGCCCAGGTGGCGAAGGGGCTGCCCGAGAGATTGGCCGCGAACACATCCTGTTCCTGGCGCGAGCGCGTCCAGGACGTGCCCCGGTAATAATCGAGCGCCCGTTCGCTGACCGCGCCGGCACCGAACGGATTGATCGGCACGCAATCGCGAATATCGCGATAAGGGTCCTGCGCATCGGTCGGATTGGGGTTGGTGAGCAGCGCGCGGCAGCTCGGCTGGCCGGTCGCGGGGTTGATCACGCTGTCCAGGCCATTGGTCCAGCGGCTGTTGATGCGGTTGTTGTAGCTGGTCGACTGATAGCTGTTCCGCCCGATCTGACCCGACACATCCCAGCTCCAGCCTTCGCCGAATTTCCCTTCGGCGCCGAAGGTGAAGCGGCGGACCTGAGTCGCGTTGACGAACAGCGAATTGCCGTCCTCGTAATTCATCCGGCCGATGGTGAAACTGGTCAGCCCGGCCTGGCCCATGGCGGTGCGCACCGAGCTCGCCAGAAAGGCATTGTCGTTGCGGATGGTGAGGCCGCCATTGTCGGGGTTCGGCGTCAGATCCGACTCGACATTGACCCGCGAATAGAGGCCGTCGGCGAACAGGGTGATATTGTCCGTCAGCGCGAACCGCACCGCGCCATATGCGGTATAGCGCTCGATCTCGGGCATGATGTTGCCATCGTCCTCGACCGACGCGCCGTCGCCGCCGGTCATGAAGGTGCCGCCGATATTGGTGCCGTAATTGAACGGGACGGGGTTGCCGTTGCGGTCGAACTGGACGCCGGTGCCGGCGGCAAAGCCGAGGCGCTGGGCGAGGGCGAGGCCGTTGGCGCGCGTCGCCACGCCGCCCGCGGTCATCTGGGTGAAGCGCGAATTGTCGACGATGAGCAGGCGCGGCTGGCCGTTGGTGGTCGTGTAAGCCGGGTTGGTCAGCAACGCGGTTTCGTTGCGGCCCCAGGGGCGCGCGCCCTGCGCCGTCTGGCCGTCATTGTGCAGATAATCGCCCGCGACCGTCAGCTGCAGCCGGTCGTCGAGCAGGCTGGTGCCATAGGCGCCGCTGATCGTGGGGCGGTGATGATCGTCATAGATCGTCTGGCCATAGGAAAGATCGAGCTTCAGCCCCTTCAATTTCTTGTCGAGCACGAAGTTGACCACGCCAGCGACGGCATCCGACCCATAGGCGGCCGAGGCGCCCCCGGTGACGATCTCGACGCTGTTGATCAGCGCCACGGGCACGATGTTGGTGTCGATCGTGCCGGCCGGATCGGTGAAGGCGACGCGGCGCCCGTCGATCAGCACCAGCGTGCGCTGCGTGCCCAGGCCGCGCAGATCGGCATTGGAGCCGCCGACCGGCTCGCTCGACTTGCCGATATTCTGGTTGATGCGCAGCTGGGGAACGTCGTCGAGCAGATCGGCAACGGTGCTGACCGCCTTGGATTCGAGCTCGGCCGCGCCCAGCGTGGTCAGCGGCGTCGGCGCGGTGAAACCGCTGATCCTCGTGCCGGTGACGGTAACCTCGCGGGTTTCCGCCTCGTCGGCGGGTGTCGGATCCTGCGGGGCGGCGGCTTCGGCGGCGGGGGGAGTGCGGGGCGCGTCCTGCGCCTGCGCCGAGAATGGCACCAACAGCATCGGCACGCCCGCCATGACGGCGAACAGGGCGCTGGCGTGGAATGGCCTGATCGCCATGCGCGTGCGCCGCGACAGGCGTTCCGGCCACGCGTTCGCGCTCCGCACCGTGGTTTCCCGCGGCAATTCGTGCTTCACTATCACTCCCCTTAAGGTTATTTTTGTAGTAGACATATTCTGTTCGACATTGACGAATAGTCCAATTCTTTATGGACTCGGGATTGATGCCGGCGCGGTATTCGATGCCGACCCTGCATCACCCAAAAGGCAATTGAAGCGCCGGTGGCGGCATTTCAGCGCTATTATTCGCCTGGCTGACACTCTATTATTCGCTGGGCTGATAATAATGCCGAGATGAGAGGGAGAGAGAGATGGCCAGGTTGCTGCCCACCACTTTGGTGGGATCCTACGCGATGCCTGAATGGCTGATCGATCGCGCGCGGCTCGCCGGGCGATTCCCGCCCCGGGTGCGCGCGTTGGAACTCTGGCGGCCAGCGCCCGAATTCCTGGAAGAGGCGCAGGACGACGCCACGATCATGGCGATCCACATGCAGGAACGCGCCGGGCTCGACATCATCACTGACGGCGAGATGCGGCGCGAGAGCTATTCCAATCGCTTTGCGACCGCGCTGGAAGGCGTCGATCTCGACAATCCCGGCACCGCGCTCGACCGCAGCGGCCATCCCAATCCGGTGCCGCGCGTGACGGGCAAGATCCGTCGCAAGCATGCGGTGCAAGTGCGCGACGTCGAGTTCCTGCGCCGGCACACCGATCGCCCGATCAAGATCACCGTGCCGGGCCCGTTCACCATGACTCAGCAGGCGCAGAACGACTTCTACGCCAGCGAGGAGGAAATGGCGCTCGATTATGCGGCGGCGGTCAATGAGGAGATCCGGGATCTCTTTGCCGCAGGTGCGGACATCGTGCAGATCGACGAGCCCTATCTGCAGGCCCGCGCGGAAAAGGCGCGCCAATATGGGCCGCAGGCGATCGATCGCGCCTTGCAGGGGATCGAAGGCGTTA
Organism: Sphingomonas sp. BL-S-29; assembly: GCF_055521495.1. Taxonomy (NCBI): domain Bacteria; kingdom Pseudomonadati; phylum Pseudomonadota; class Alphaproteobacteria; order Sphingomonadales; family Sphingomonadaceae; genus Sphingomonas; species Sphingomonas sp. BL-S-29. The sequence goes on along the minus strand of NZ_CM145482.1, from coordinate 732,271 downwards.
CCGCGCTGCATCTATGCTTCGGCTATGCCGCGATTATCCATGGCGACCGGCCCAAGGGATATGATTATCTCGGCGAACTGGCGGGCACGCGGCTTGACCAGGTATCGGTCGAGACGGCCCAGCCGAACCTCGATCCGGCCGAGCTGCGGCCGCTCAGGGACAAACACATCATGGTCGGCGTGATCGACCTGAACGATCCGACGGTCGAGACGCCGGAAAAGGTCGCTGAGCGAATCCGTCGCGCGATGACCGAGGTACCGGTCGACAAGATCATCGTCGCCCCGGATTGCGGCTTCAAATATGTCCCGCGCGACATCGCCTTCGCGAAGATGCGCGCGATGGTCGAGGGCGCGACCCTGGTGCGCGAGACGCTCTGACCACCCCTTCGGACGAGTCCTCCGCCTTCAACCAGCCTGGAGGACTCGTTCGAAAAAGGGCTTAGACGCCTCGAGCAGGGGACCAAAGGCGTGGCCCGCGCCCTCCACCAGCGCGATCTCGCTGGCGATTCCAGCCTGCGCATAGGCATCGCGCAGCATGAACAGGCGGTCCCGGCGGTTGCGCCCGTATCGCGCATAGCCATCCGCATCCAGACCCATTTCGTCCGGACGGTAGATCTCGAAATCGAGCCAGTCCTCGCTGCCGCACAACAGCTGGACGGGCACGCGCCGCATGGCGTCGAGATCGACCGGCTTGCCGAAGCGCTGCTCGACATCCCCGATGCCGGTCCACCAGCCCATGCCGGGATCGGGCAGCGTCACATAACTCGGCGCGCCGAGCGAGACCGCATCGAGCCGGCCGGGATCGACATAGAGCAGCCGTTGCGCGAATTGCGCGCCGCCCGAAAAGCCGAACAGCAGCACCCGGGAGAAGCGCGTCCCGGTCACCGCGGCGAATTCCTCGACCATCGACCAGATCACCTGATCGTAACGGATCTTGTCCCCGATCAGCTGCTTATATTCCTCGTCCGGGACCGACACGGTGAGATCGAGCGGGAAGAGCGGCGCCAGCACGAAGCAGCCGAGCCGTTCGGCGAACGTCGCATAGGCGTCGCGCAGATCCTTCGGATTGCGGCTCGACCCGTGCACCGCGATGATCAGCGGCGCCTCCGTCAATCCCGCCGCGACATGGCCCATCGGCACATAGGCATAGTGACTGAACGCCGGAAAGGCCTGGCACGACAGCGCGGCCAGCGCGCCGGCGATCGCCTGCATCCGGTTTCTGGCGAGCGGCCGGTCGGGATCGAGCGTGCGCAGCACGTCGGGCGTCGCCCAGCCACGCATGTCGGAGCGCAGCCGGCTCAGCAACGCCTCGCTCAACTGATAGCGCGCGATGAAACCGCGATCGTCGCGAAGCAGCTCGTGCGCCATCATGTCCGGCACGACATCGGTGAAGCGCGCCAGCTCGACGCCAAGAATCTCGCGCAACCGCCTCCGGTCCGCGATGCCCGAGCCCGCATCCATTTCCTGCAAGATTCCTCCTCCCTCAAGGCAAGCCCGACGCGCCACATTTATCACCCATGCTTATATTAGGCTGGCTGTCATGGCCAGCAAGTGATATCAACCTGGCTGATAAGGAGAGGGAGGATCATGGTGCGCTGGCCAGGACGCATTGCGCCGCTGTCGGCCATGCTTGCCGTGCTTCTTCCGCGATGCGCGCATGACGCCGGCCGGCCCCTGACGACGCCTCTGGCAGTCCGTGGCAGCACGGCGACGGTCGAAATCGCCCCGGTGCTGCTCGCGGCCCGCGACCATTATCCGCCGGGCGCGATCGTCACCAATGGCGGGATTGCGGACCTGATCGGCGGAACGGCCGATGTCGCGACTCATGCCGAAACCCAGGCGTTACGCTATTCGGTCGAGCATCCGGAGATCCGCATCATCCTGACCGTCACGGAAGGACGATACCGCATCGTCGCGCGCCGATCGGCCGGCATCGCCAGTCTGGCCGACCTCAGGGGCAAGCGGATCGCGACACTCGCGACCACCTCCGCCGGCTATTTCCTGGCGAGGATGCTGGCGACGGCGGGGCTGGGCTTCGCCGATATCGAACCGGTGCGACTCTCCCCGCTCAAGGACATGGCCGCGGCGCTCGCGCGGCACGAGGTCGACGCCGTCGCCATCTGGGAGCCGCATGCCGGCAATGCGGCGCGTACGCTGGAGGCCGACCGCATCGAATTCGTCGGCGACGGCGTGTACCGCGAATTGTTCAACCTCAATACGACCGCTGACAAGCTCGCCGATCCGGTGATGCGGCGCAGGATCGTGCGTTTCGTGCGCGCGACCCTCGACGCCGCGATCGCGATGCGCACCGATGGCGCGCCGGCAAGAACACTGGTCGCGTCGAGCACAGGCTTTTCGGCCGAAGAAGTGGCACGCGCATGGCCCTTGCTCGCCTTTACCGCCGCACTGCCGCCTGACCTGATCGATGTGCTCATCGCCGAAGAGCAATGGCTGGCCGCGCAGGATGGTCGTGTGCCGCGCTCGCGTGAAACGCTTTCCCGGCTGGTCGATGGGAGCGTGCTGGAAGAGGCGCGGCAACAATGACGCCGTCACGCGATCTGCCGCCGGACTCAGGGTGGCTTGTTGGATTTTGTGGGTTGTGCCGGGATTTGTATCTGTCATAAACAACTAACGTTCGTTAATCCGGAATGGACCGGAACAAGCCGAAGTGGCCGCCGAACCCGGATTCGGGTGCGCGGCCCCGCCGGAAAGGTCGAAAGATGGAATTCGGGAAACGGCAACAGCCGGTCCCGCTTCAGGGAGAGGGGAAGCCGATATGGCGCGTTTGAAGAATCGCCGTTCAGTGTCGTGGCTGCATCACATGATGGTTACCACCGCGTTGACCGGCGCTACGTTCGTGGGTGGCACAGCCTTCGCACAGGATGTGCCAGCCCAGCCGGCGCCCGCCGCCGAGCCGCAGGAAACGGCGGCGCAGGACATCATCGTCACCGCGTCGCGCACCGCGCAGAACGGGCTTCAGGCGCCGACCCCGACTCAGGTCATCGGGGCCGACGTGATCCAGAAGCAGGCGGTGACCACCGTCATGGAAGTGCTCAACCAGAACCCCGCCTTCAAGGCGACGCGCTCGCCGGGCGCCAACGCTACCAACACGTCCAGTCCGGCCCAGGCGACCGCCGACCTGCGCGCGCTGGGCGGCCAGCGCACCCTGGTGCTGGTCAACCAGTCCCGCGTGGTACCCTTCGCGCCCGCCAGCAACCTCGGCGTGCCGACCACCACCGACCTCAATCTCTTCCCGACACTCATGATCGAGCGCGTCGATGTCGTCACCGGCGGCGCCTCCGCGCTTTACGGCTCCGACGCCGTGTCGGGCGTCGTCAACATCATCATGAAGAAGAAATATCACGGAATCGAGATCACCGGCCAGGGCGGCATTTCCCAGCTGGGCGACTATAGTACCCAGCGCGTGGGCTTCATCGCGGGCACCAGCTTTGGCGACGACCGGGGCAATGTCGTGCTCAGCGCCGATTATTCGACCAATAACGGCGTCGGCGACATCTATACGCGCGATTGGGGCCGCAAGGAGCAAATGATCGTCAGCAACGGACAGCGGGCCGCCAACGGCCTGCCGGCGTTCATTCTGGCCGATAACGTCCACAATTCTCTCGGTGCCGGCAGCGTCATCATCAGCACGATCCCCGGCCTGACCAACATGACCTTCAATCCGAACGGCTCCATCCGTCCGTTCCAGAAGGGCGCGATCTTCGGTGGCTCGACGATGATCGGCGGCGAAGGCGGGTCGATCATCACCGGCACCGCGCTGGTCCCCGACGTCGAGCGCTTCACTGCCTATGGCAGCATCTATTATGATTTCTCGGATTCGGTGACGGGCTATGTCGAGGGCGGCTATTCGCGCTCGCGTGGCTTTCTCGACGGCGTCGCGATCCGCCTGGCGAGCCAGACGATCCGCCGCGACAACCCCTATATCCCGGCCGCGGTGCTCGCGCTGCTGCCGCCGGCGACCCAGAGCTTCAACATCAGCCGGATCGGCAACGATATCGGCATCAACCATTATGACATCATCAACGAGACGCCGCACGGCGTGGTCGGCCTCGAGGGCAAGCTCGGCGGGTCCTGGAAATGGGATGCCCACGCGTCCTACGGCGTGAATAATTATGCCTCGGCGACGACCAACAACCCGGTGACGGCCAACCTAAACTTCGCGATCGACGCCGTGCGCGATCCGGCAACCGGCAACATCGTGTGCCGCGGCGTGCTGCAGAACAATCCGGCCGCCGCCGGATGCCAGCCGCTCAACCTGTTCGGCGAAGGCAACTCCACCGCGGCGGCCCGCGACTATATCTGGGGCGAAGGCCTGGCCAAGGTGAAGTACGACCAGCTGACCTTCGCCGCGAACCTGGTCGGCGAACCCTTCTCGACCTGGGCCGGCCCCGTCTCGGTCGCGATTGGCGGCGAGTATCGCCGCGAGACGGAAAAGCTGACCGCAGATGCGGTAGGCGCCTCGAACGGCTTTCTGACAGCCGGCAACGCGGTGCCTTATGGCGGCGCATTCGACGTCAAGGAAGCCTATGTCGAGACCACCGTGCCACTGGCACGGGACACGCCGTTCCTGCACAGCCTGAGCCTCAACGGCGCCTTTCGCTACGCCAATTACAACACCGTCGGCGGGCAGAATGCGTGGAAGGTCGGCGGAGTCTGGGAGCCGGTTCAGGGGTTCAACATCCGCGTCGCGCGGTCGCGCGACATCCGCGCGCCGGCGATCAACGAGCTGTACAGCCCCGGCAGCAACGTGAGCAACAACGTCACCCTGGTGGTCGATGGCGTGACCAAGAACGCGGTGATCCCGCAGAATACCAGCCTGGGCAATCCGGATGTCGGGCCTGAATTCGCGAACACCTTAACCGCGGGGTTCGCGTATCGCGGACAGGGCGCGCTACGCGGCCTCGGCCTGTCGGTCGATTATTACCATATCACGATCAAGGACGCGATCACCAACCTGTCGACCGCCAACATCGCCGGCCTGTGCAGCGCGGGCGAACAATATTTCTGCGGCCTGTTCTCCTATGCGCCGGACACCAGCACGCCCGCGCCGAACGATCGCATCCAGACCGGCCTGGTCGCGGGATCGCTCAATGTGGGCGCCTTCGAGCAGGAGGGCATCGACATGACGCTCAACTACGCCACCTCGGCCGGCTTCCTCGGCGACGGCGGCCGGTTCAGCACGGCCGCCAGCGGCACCTATATCCTCCACGCCTTTGTGGATTCGGGCACGGGCGCGGCACCGGTCGATCGCGCGGGGGAGAATGGCTGGGCGAACCTCGGCTCTATCCCGCGCTTCCGCGGCAACCTGTCGAACACGATCGGCAACAATGCCTGGGAACTCACCCTGCAGACGATCTTCATCAGCAAAGGCACGCAGGATAACACCTACAACACGTTGCCGACCAACACGATCAACGACAATCACGTACCGGCGGTCGTTTATTTCAACCTGTTCGGGAAGGTGTTCGTCGGCGACAACAAGCGGTTCGAGCTGTTCTGGGCGGTCAACAACCTGCTCGACAAGGATCCGCCGGCGACGCCCTACATCATTCTGAATGGACCGGTGAACGGGCAATATTACGACAAGGTCGGACGCAATTTCACGCTCGGCGCGCGCGTGCGCTTCTGATCCGCCGTACCTTCAACAACAAAGGGCGCCCCGTCACGGGCGCCCTTTTTGTCTCCGGCCGACAGGCCCGTTCAGGTGAAATTGAGCTGCGCCCCACCGCGGAACAGGTTGACCAGTTCGCGCCGGGTGCAGAGCCAGCGTTGCGCCGTCTCGTCCCAGCGAAAGCTTTCCGTCGCCCGGCTGATCCGCGCGGGCGACGTGCTTTCCTGGGGCGCTTCGCCATCCGCCGCCCACAGCAGCATGTACCAATGCGCCGTGGCGCCGCCCGCCCCGTCGAAATCGGCGCGGAAGTTGCTGAACGCATGGACTGCGACGCGCGCGCCCCGCGCCTCGCGCCAGCTGTAGAAATTCTGGATCGCCTCGCGCCCTTCGAGGTGAAGCCGGCCCGAACTATAGACCGCGTCGGGCGCATAATAGTCGCCGGCGCTGCGGCCCCAATTGGTGTCGACGTCGTGCCAGAAATCGGCGAGCCCCATTTCGAGCTCGGCGGTGGCCATGGCGCGTTCCGTGCGATTCATGCGTGGCTCTCCTGATTGAAAAACAATGCCAGCGCCGTCCGGTCGATCGCCGCCCGCGTCGCCGCATCGGGGACGAGGCGGCGATACAGGTCGAGCGAGTCGGCAAAGCTGGTCTTTGCCTCATGGTTCACGAAGGGCGCGTCGCTGCCCCAGAGCAGCCGCCCGGGCCCGGCTGCGTCGAGCAGGCGCGCGGCAACCTCGGCGGCGATCTCGAACGGCATGCGGAATCCGGCCGAGATCTTGACCCAGGCGCGGCCGGTATCGATCGCCCGGAGCAACGCCTCAGTGCCCGCGCGCCGCTCCACCGGCTCGCGCGGGGGGACCCCGAAATGATCGATCACCAGTGAGATGCCGCTCGCTACGAAGCGCGGCAGCAGCGCCGGAAGGACCGCGCCGCCGGCGAGCAGCTCGACATGCATTCCGCTTTCGGCCAGCCGGTGCAGGAAGCCGCGCCATGGCTCGACCGCGAGATCGGGCAGATCCGCCAGCCGGCGCCACTGCAACCTGACCCCCACCACGCCGCGCGCCACCAGGTCGCGCAGCGTCGCAAGGCCCGTGTCCGGCGGCAGAAGGACGGTCGCGCGCAACCTCGGATACGCCGCGAGTGCCGCGAGCGTGTAGGCGTTGCCGTCCTCGAACAGGCTCGCCGCCGCGATCACGCCCCTGGCGATACCGTGACGGTCGAGATCGGCGAGATAGGTTTCGACGGAATAGTCATAGTCGGGACGCGAATGTGCGTCCGGGGCGAACGGCATCGCGCGCGTGAAGATATGGGCGTGAACGTCGACCGCCGGCGGCGGTACGGGCGACGCCCGCTCGTCACCCATGGCCATGCCCGGTGCGCACCGGTTGCGGCGCGCCCTTCAGGCTCATCAGCCAGAAGGTGAAGATGCCACCGCAGGCCAGCGGAACGCCGAGCATGGCGAAGATACCGATCGGGCCGAAGCCTTCGGTCAGCACGAAGGTACCGAACAGCGGCGCGAAGATCGACGCGACACGCCCCGCGCCATAGGCCCAGCCCACACCGGTCGCGCGGCTGCTCGGCGGATAGAGCGAGGCGGCGAGCGCGGCGATGCTCGCCTGGCCGCCATGCTGGAACACCGCCATCAGCGCGACCGCGACGAACATGCCGAAACCGGGCGCGAGCAGGCCGACCATCACCGCGCCCAGAGCAGCGAGCAGAAAGGTAGAGGTCATCACCAGCTTGAAGCCGAACCGGTCGATGAAAAAGCCGATGCTGAGCATGCCGATGAACCCGGCGACCGTGTTGGTCCCGTTGATCAGCGCCACCTGCTGCCAGGGCAGGCCGATCACATCCTTGAAGATCGTCGTCTTCCACACGCCGGCGGTGATGAACACGAAGCTGGAAATGGTGATCGCCCACATCAGGAACGTCTTCAGCCGCTGGCCGGGTCCGAGGATATCGGTGAACAGGATGGCGAGCGCGGGCCGTTCCGGCCGGGGCGCGGCGACCAACGTCACCGGCGCCTCGAGCGCCGGCTGCATCCGGTGCGCGAGCGTCTGGATCGCCGGATCGTCCGGGTTGCGCGCGGCGAGCGAGCGCAGCGATTCGGGCAGGAAGAAATAGATGAAGGGCAGCATGATCGCCGGCAATGCGACCGCGATCCAGAAGGCGCCGCGCCAGCCGAACGGCTCGAGCACAAAGCCCTGCATCAGCGCGCCGAGCAGCGCCCCGATCATCGTGCCGCTGACCGTGATCGCGCTCATCGTCGCGCGCAGCCGCTTCGGCGCCGTCTCGGACGCCAGGGTGACGAGGATCGGGATCATCGCGGTGCCGCAAAAGCCGGCGACGAAACGGCAGATGGTGAAAGGTGTCAGCGATGTGGTGAACAGGATCGCGAGCGCGCTCAGCATCATGCCGGTATAGCAGAACAGCAGCAGCCGCGGCCGCCCGACCCGGTCGGCGAGCGGCGGGATGAGGAAGGCGCCAGCGAGCATGCCCACCTGCTGCGCGATCATCGCCGAGGTGATGGCGGTGGTCGGCACGCCGAAATCCCTGGCCAGGTCCGGCAGGACCCAGCCGACGACATAGATCTCATAACCGTCGATCGCGGCCAGGAACGTGCACAGAATGAGGATGATGAGATGGAAGCGGCTGAATTTCAGCCCATCGAGAAAGCTGTCAACGTCGATCGCCCGCGCCTCGGTCACCATAGCCTGTTTCCCTCCCCTGACTGTCGCAGTCCAGGTCCGGCCGATTGAATCGGCATCGGATTGTCGATCATCATATCATACGGCATTCGATATATACAAACGAAAGCCCGATGATGAATGTCAGCTTGGCTTAGTAATGTGAAGCCGTCCAGATCGGTTTCGGATAAAAAAATTGTCATGTCGAAATGCGCGGCAGGGCGCGGCCATGGCAGTCCGCTTCCCGGGGTCGCTGGACAGCCCGGCAAGGATCGGACACTAAGGGCGGATGGGGAAAGCCGCTCGCGCAAACGCCGATCGAAGCACGCACTCGATCCTGCATCTGGTCAAGCAGGTTCAGTACAAGGCCTATGTGCAACTCGAATCGGTCCTGAACCCGCTCGGGGTCACCGCGGTCCAGTTCCGGATCCTGACCACCCTGTCGACGCGGCCCAACATGTCCTCGGCCGAGCTGGCCCGGCTGTACGACGTCAAGCCTCAGACGATGATCAAGCAGATCGCCCTGCTCGAAACCAAGGGCCTGATCGACCGGCGGGTCAGTGACGCCAACAAGCGCCTGCTCGAGCTGAGCCTGACGGAGACCGGTGCGTCCGCGCTCAAGCAGCTCCAGAAGGACACGCGCGATCTCGAGCGCGAGCTGCTGAAACCACTCAGCGCCGACCAGCAGGCCGCGTTGCGCGGCCATCTCCTCATCCTGCTCGACTCGCTCAGTTCCTCCACTGCCCCGGACGAAGGGGGCGACATCGAGGAATTGACGCCGGAATATCGCCGCCCGGGCGTGCAGCGCCTCTGAAGTCGCTCTTTTGGGCTAGCGGGCGGCCCAGCATCCGGTAATGTCGAGCGTCATTCGTTTCTGCTGGATTGCTCACGCCCATGCTGCTGCAGTCGCTCGGCTATATCGGAGTCTCGACGGCACAGGCCGATGCCTGGGCGGATTTCTCGACGGGCCTGCTCGGGATGCAGGTCGCTGACCGGAATGGGAGCGGTTTTGCCCTACGCACCGACGGGCGCGCGGGGCGGCTGTTCGTCGAGAAAGGCGCGCGGGAAGGGGTGAGCGCGATGGGGTGGGAAGTCGCCGATGCCGCTGCGCTCGCACAGCTCGCGGCGCAGCTCTCCGATGCCGGTCACGCGGTCCGCCCGGGAACCCGGATCGAAGCGGAGCAGCGCCGCGTGGCCGCACTGATCATTGGCGAGGATCCGGTGGGCAACCGGATCGAATTCTTCCACGGCGCCGCCGCCGCGGCCACCCCCTTCACGCCGGGTCGCGCAATCAGCGGGTTCCGCACCGGGCCGCTCGGGCTCGGCCATGTCGTGCTGACGGTCACGTCGATCGATGCGATACTGCCTTTCTACACCGACCTGCTCGGCTTTCGGCTCAGCGATTATGCGCTGCGCCCGTTCAAGGCGTTCTTCTTCCATCTCAACAGCCGCCACCACAGCTTCGCGGCGATCGAGACCGGGGTGAACGGCTTCCATCATCTGATGGTCGAACTCGATTCGCTCGACGATGTCGGCCAGGGCTACGACCTGGCGCAGCTCGAAGAGGGGCGCATCGGCGTGACGCTCGGGCGCCACACCAATGATTTCATGACTTCCTTCTACGCGCGCACGCCGTCCGGCTTCATGATCGAATATGGCTGGGGCGGGCGATCGATCGATCCGGCGCGGTGGGAGCCGTTCGAATGCGATTACGGCCCGAGCCTGTGGGGCCATGAGCGCGCGTGGCTCGATGACGCTAAACGTGCCGAGGCCCGCAGGCTGCGGCTCGACGCCGCCGCCGCGGGCCGCCGCGCGCCCGATTTCGTCCGCACCTAGGGCTTTATTCCTTGCCCGGCGCTGCACCCAGCCGCTGCGATATGCCCTGAGTCGCGTCGAGCAGCAGCTTGACGAACTCCTTGTGGCGCGGACGACTCATGAACTCGCTTGGTCCCAGCAGGGTCAGTGTGGCGGCGATCTTGTTGCTGTAATCGAAGATCGGCGCGGCCATGCCGGCAAAGTTGCGATTGAGCATGCCGACCGTCGACGCATAGCCCAGGCTGCGGATCTTCTCGATGCTCTCCGCCACCTCTTCTTCGGTGGGCAGGCGGGCGTTGCCCGAGGCGTCGTACGCCGCCTGTGCCTCCAGAGCGCGCGCGGTTTCATATGGCGGCAAATGCGTCCGGAAGACGAGGCCGGTCGCCGTGCTCGTCATCGGCAGGATATAGCCGAGGCGCACCGAAAAGGCGCCCTGGAGCCTGCCGTCGGCCTTGGCCACGATGCACGGCCCGCGATCGCCCCAGAGCGAGAGATAGATCGCGCAATCGGTCTTGTCGCGCAACTCGGTCATCGAGTCGGCGGCGATCGTCACCACGTCGAGCTGCCGAATCGCGGCGAGGCCGAGCTGGATGGCAAAGGAGCCAAGCCCGTAATAGCCGTTCTGCGGATCCTGATAGGCCATGTTCTCGCGAACGAAGCTGACCAGATAGAGGTGCACCTTGCTCGGCGGCATGCTCGCGCGCGCGGCGATCTCGCGCAGCGGCAGTGCACCTTCCGCCATGCGCAGGACCCTGAGCACTCTAAACCCGACTTCGATCGACTGGACTCGCCGGCGCGATTGTTCGGTGTCTGCCATGCGATGCTCAACCTTTTGTCATTTTCCCGGCGATCTTCCTGCCAACCGGGCGCCCTTCTGTCCATGCGACAGGTAATGGACGCCGGCCGATCGAAGACCTGGGACCGACAAGGTCAGCCGTGCTTGCGCTTGTTCCAAGTCGCCAGCGTGGCGTGTGCCTCGCTTGCTGCCTGTGCCAGGAAGCCCGGCTCCTCGGTCCGCGCCGCGATTTCGAGCCTGAGGCCGTTCGGGTCGAAGAAATAGATCGAGCGCACGAATTCATGATCGACCAGCGGCGTGGTTTTTACGCCATGTTCGGCGAGCCGCAGACGCATCGCGTCGACATCCGCCACCGAATTGGTCTCGATCGCGAAATGCTGGACCCATTCGGGGGTGTTGGGCGACGGGGCGGGTTTCTCCTCACCGCCCAGGTCGAAAAAGGCGATATACGATCCGTCGCCGAGCTCGAAGAAGAAATGGACATAGGGCTGTTCCTCGCCCGTGCTGGGCACGCGCTCGGACATCATGCAATTGACCAGCGGCAGGCCCAGAATGTCCTCGTAGAAATGGCGCGTCTCCTCCGCGTCGCGGCAGGGATAGGCGAAATGGTACAAGCCGTTCAGCGGCCGTGCGTCAGTCATGATGCGCTCCTCTCCCCCGGATGATAGCAGGATCGAAACGGCGCGCCGTCATCCTCGCGGGAGGACGAGGCGAACCGTCGTCGCCGCTCAGCCGGCGGTACCTGCATGCTTTACCATCATGTCGATGAACCGGTGCAGCGCCGCCGAGCGGTCTCGCGCGCGCCAGACCAGCAGGACCTGAAGCTCCAGCCCGAGATCGGCAATCGGGATCAGCCGGATATTGTGGCCAGGCGAGAGCGGCCCGCCCGCCGTCACCAGGCCGACCCCCATGCCGACCGCGACCAGGCTGAACAGGATCGAATTGGTCGTGCATTCCTGCACGAAGCGCGGCGCGCTGCCGCTGCTGATGCAGGCCGCCATCAGCCGGTCATAATAGCCGGGTGCCGTGGCGCGCGCCGGCCCGAGCACTGGCTCCTCGACGATCTCGGCCATGGTGATCGACTCCCGGCCGGCGAGCCGGTGGCTCTCATGCACCGCGAGCATCGTCTTGCCCGTGCCGATCGGCGCGCGGTCGAACCCCTCGTCGTCGCGCTCGTCGATATGCGCGTCATAGACCAGGCCGACATCGAGCGTGCCTTCCCGGAGCGCGGCGATCTGGGCCATCGACCCCATCGAGCGCAGGTCGAGCGCGACCAGCGGCTCGTTCTCGCGAAAATGCAGCAGGCCGTAGGAAATGAAATCGTACGCCGTGATGATCTCGCTCAGCCCGACCCGGATCGTGCCGAGATGCCCGCTGCCCATCCGCCGCGCGCGGTCGACCGCGCGATCGACCTGCGAGAGAATCTCCTCCACCTCGTCGAGGAACACGCGGCCGGCGCTGGACAGGCGCACGCCGCGGGGCAGCCGTTCGAACAGCTCGACCCCCAGTTCGGCCTCGAGGTCGCGGATCTGACGGGTGAGCGCCGGCTGCGCCACGCGGAGCGTGACCGCGGCACGCCCGAAATGCTGCTCGCGACCGATCGCGCGGAAATATCGCAAATGCCTCAGTTCCATCGGCAACCCATACTTGCAGGGTATCGGACGCTCAAGAACAAAGAATTGGACGTATCAGTCCCCGGGAAACACTGTCCGTGACACGAACAGGACGAGTGGAGAGCGATGGAAACGGGGTGCCTTGACGAGCTGAATTTCGGCACTTTGTCCTCGATCGACGTGCTCGGCACCGAGGTCGAGCTGTTCACCGCCGGGAAGGGCGCGCCACTGCTGTTCCTGCACGGGCTCGATGGCCTCGAAGGCTCCGCGCCGCTGCTGCGCGACCTGGCGCGGGACTTCACCGTCCACGCCCCCTCGCACCCCGGCTTCGGCAATTCCGCCCGGCCCGCGCGGCTCGATCGGGTCGACGACCTTGGCTATTTCTATCTCGACATGATGAACTTGCTGTCGCTGGCGCAGCCGGTGGTGGTGGGCAGCTCGTTCGGCGCCTGGGTGGCGGCCGAGACGCTGACCAAGGAGCCGGATCGCGCCGCGCGGCTCGTGCTGGTCTCGCCGCTGGGCCTGCCCACCGCGCATCGCCGCGAGCAGCATGTCGCCGATATCTTCATGCTCTCGCGCCAGGAACTGGGCGCCCGCCTGCAAGTCGGCCCGGCCGAGGCCGGCAATGACATGGCCAGGCTCACCAGGCTGCCCGAGGAGCGGATCCGCCGGCTGATGCGCAACGACGAAGCCGCCAGCCTCTATGGCTGGACCCCCTATATGTCGAACCCGAAGCTGGTCGACCGGCTGCACCGGATCGGCGTGCCGACGCTGGTCGCCTGGGGCGCCGAGGATGCGATCGTCAGCGACACCTATCGCGCGGCCTGGCGCGAGGCATTGCCCCAGGCCGAGGTCGAGACATTCGCCGGCGCCGGCCACCGGCTTCACGCCGATCAGCCCGCCACGCTCGCCGCCCGTATCGCGGCCTTTGCCGCCGCCTGACCGCGCGGCCGGAGACCAAGCATGAAGATCTGGCATTTCACTGAACAGGCCTATCACCCCGCCTTCCCGGTACCGGGCTCGATGCGCGTCACCCTGCCGCAGCATCATTGCGACCCGAACGAGGCGGGGCGGCTGCTCAACCGCTATCTCGACGAATATATGCTGGCCGACGAGCTGGGGCTGAACATCATGGTGAACGAGCACCATGCCGCCGCCACCTGCATGTCGACGTCCTGCATGACCACGCTCGCGATCCTCGCGCGCCAGACCAGCAAGGCGCGGCTGCTCGCGCTCGGCATCCCGCTCGCCAACCGGTCCAACCCGCTGCGCGTGGCGGAGGAGATCGCGATGGTCGATGCGCTCTCGGGGGGGCGGCTCGAGGTCGGGCTGGTCAAGGGCGCGGCCTATGAGCTGTTCATGTCGAACCGCCAGCCGACCGGCTTCATGGACCGGTTCTGGGAAGCGCACGACCTGATCCTCGCCGCCCTGTCGAACCAGGGCGAGGTCTTCTCCTGGGAAGGCGAGCATTTCCATTACCGCACGGTCAGCATGTGGCCGCGCCCGATCCAGCAGCCGCATCCGCCGCTCTGGATGACCGCCTCGAGCGCGACCAGCGCGCGCGATTATGGGCTGCGCGGCTATACCTGCGCGACCTTCCTCTCCGGCGCCGTCGCGCGATCGGTCTTCACTGGCTATCGCGAAGCCTATGCCGCGGCGCATGGCCGGCAACCGGGGCAGGACAAGCTCGCCTATCTGGCCCTTGTCGCCTGCGCTGACGACCGCGCGACCGCGTTCCGCCGCGCCGAGGAAATGAAGAGCTATTTCACCACCGCCGCGCGGCTCGAACCGCAGTTCCGCAATCCCTGGGGCTTCAACCCGGTCGAGGCCAATATCCGCATGCTGCAGGCCGGCTCCTCGGCGATGCGCCCGCGCATGCGCAACGGGCAGCCGCTGCCGGTCGACGGCTCGATCGAACAATATATGGACGCCGGCCTGTTCTTCGTCGGCACGCCCGACGACGTCTATGACCAGCTCGCGCAATTCCATGGCGAGACCGGCGGCTTCGGCAATTTGCTGATGATGGGCCAGGCGGGCGAGCTCGACCATCAGGACACGGTCGACAATCTCACCCTGGTGGCACGCGAGGTCGCGCCGCGGCTGGCCGAGCTGACCGAGCTGCCGCTCGAGGTTCGTTATGAGGCCGTGGGCTGATTCGCGCGTGATTGCAGACGAGCCCGGACCGGGCATCGCGCGCTATGTCGAGCTGTTCCGCGCCCAGCCTCTGGCGGCCGATTTGGAGACGATGCGGCTGGCCGGCGACCTGAGCGCGCACCGCTTCGCCCAGGGCCTGGCGCACGGGGTCGAGCGCTTCGACAGCGCCATCGCGGCGCCGGGCCGCGAGATTCCGCTGCGCCTCTACGATCCGGGCGGGGACGGCCCGCGCCCGGCGATCTGCTATGTTCATGGCGGCGGCTTCGCGCTGGGCAGCATCGAGAGCTTCGACATTGCCTGCGCCGCGCTTGCCGACGCGACCGGCGCGCTGGTCGCGAGCATCGGCTATCGCCGGCTGCCCGAGGCGGATTATGCCGCCGCGCAGGACGATTGCGACCAGGCCTTTGCCTGGCTCGCGCGCCAGGCGGACGCGCTGAACGTCGATCCCACGCGCCTCGCTCTGGCCGGCGACAGCGCCGGGGCACTGCTCGCGCTCGCCTGCGCCGCCAAGGCGCGGGATGCGGGCGGTGCGCTGCCCGTCTGCCTGATGCTGTTCTACGGCACCTTCGCGATGGACCCGGCCCGGGCCGACTATGCCGCCAGCCGCGATCCGCTGCTCAGCGGCGACCGCGTTCGCTCCTATATCGCGCTGTTCCGGCGGTGCGGCGGGCTCGACCACCACGCGGCGCCGGTCGACCGGGACGACCTGGCCGGCCTGCCCTTCACCCATATCGTCGCCGCCGCGCTCGATCCCTTGTACGGCGAAGCGCGGGAGCTCGCCGACCGGCTCGACGCGGCCAGGGTGCCCACCTCGTTCCAGCGCGCATCCGGCATGATCCATGGGTTCCTGCGCGCCGTCGGCGTCTCGCCCGATGCGCGTGCCGAACTTGCCCGGGCGGCCGACGCGGTACGGCCGCTGCTGCATCCCACCGACAGCTGAAAGACCAGATGATGGAAAAAGACGATTCCTACGACCGCGGCCGCGCGATGCGCTTCGAGATGTTCGGCGAGCCCGGGGTCCGCAGCCTCGACAATACCGACGATTTCCAGGAGCCGCTGCAGGACCTGGTGACGCGCCTGTGCTTCGGCGACGTGTGGAGCCGCCCCGGGCTCGATCGCAAGACCCGCAGCATGCTCACCATCGCGATCCTGATCGGCCAGTCGCGCCCCGACCAGCTGCGCAACCATATCAACGGCGCGCTGGCCAATGGCGTGACCAAGGACGAGATCCGCGAGATCCTGCTCCATACCACGCTCTATGTCGGCCTGCCCGCCGGGTCGGACAGCTGGCGCCACGCACGCGAGACATTGCAGGACGCCGATGCCTATTGAGTCCGCCCTGCTCGAGCCGACACCGGCGAGCATCCACCGTGCGATCTCGCCGATCGAGGACATCATCGCGGCGGCGCGCAACGGCCGCCCCTATATCCTGGTCGACGCCGAGGACCGGGAGAATGAGGGCGACGTCATCATCCCCGCCCAGTTCGCCACGCCCGACCAGATCAATTTCATGGCGCGCCACGCCCGCGGCCTGATCTGCGTCGCGATCACCGAGGAGCGCGCGAGCGAGCTGCGCCTGCCGCCGATGGTCGCCGAGAATCTCTCCGGCCACCGCACTGCCTTCACCGTCACGATCGAGGCGCGCGAAGGCGTAACCACCGGCATCTCGGCGCAGGACCGCGCGCATACCATCGCCGTCGCGATGGACCCTTCCAAGGGCGCCGCCGACATCGTCTCGCCCGGCCATGTCTTCCCGCTCGTCGCGCGTCCCGGCGGCGTGCTGGTGCGCGCGGGCCATACCGAGGCCGCGGTCGACGTGTCACGCCTCGCCGGACTGATGCCCGCCGGCGTGATCTGCGAGATCCTCAACGACGACGGCACCATGGCGCGCCTGCCGGACCTGATCCGCTTTTCGGAAGCGCACGACATGCCGATCGGCACGATCGCCGACCTGATCAGCTATCGCCGCCGCACCGAACGCTGCGTCGAGCGAGTCCATGAGGAAGCGTTCGAAACGATCTACGGCACGGATTTCCGCCTCACCGTGTTCCGCAACATGATCGATCATGTCGAGCATGTCGCACTCTGGCGCGGGCGGATCGCGCCCGAACTGCCGACCCTGGTGCGCATGCACCGGCTCGATTTCGTGTCCGACATGCTCGCCCCGCCGACCGAACGGCGCCATTATGTCGAGCGCGCGCTGACCCGGATCGGGCTGAGCGACGGTCCTGGCGTGATCGTCTTCATCCGCGATCCCTCGACCAGCGCGATCTCCGAGCGGCGCAGCAACGGATCCATGCCGACGCGCGACCAGCGCATCCGCGATTACGGCGTCGGCGCCCAGATCCTGCTCGACCTGGGCGTCAAGGATATCGTGCTGCTGACCGAGAGCGAGGCGCGCCTGTCGGGCATCGAGGGATACGGACTGCGCATCGTCGGCAGGGAAGGGCTGGGCGGACATGACTGACCTGACGGAACTGGCAAACGCGCCGAGTATCGCGGAGCAGCTGCGCGCCGGGCTGCGCCGGCTCGGCAAGGCAGTGGTGGTGATCACCTGCTGGCACGACGAACGACGCTGGGCGATGACCGCGACCGCGGTGAGCGAGCTCAGCATGGATCCGCCGTCGCTGCTCGTCTGCGTCAACAGGAACGCCAGCCTGTATGGGCCGCTCACCGCCGGTGCCAATTTCTGCGTCAACATCCTGCACGCCGATCAGCTCGACGTATCGAAGGCCTGTAGCGGCGCGATGAAGGGGGAGGAACGGTTCAGCGAGGGCAGTTGGGGATCGGGTGCCTGCGGCACGCCCTATCTGCACGAGGCACAGGCCCATTTCATCTGCGAATATGAGACGCATGTCGAATATGGCACGCACGCCGTGGTGATCGGCGCGGTGCGTGAAGTCGACTGGTCGGGCGAGGTCGATCCGCTGATCTATCTCGACGGCGGCTATGCGCGGGCGGCCCGGCTTTCCTGACGATCGAGCCTGGAATCCATGCCGAGACGCCCGCGGGGCCGCTCCGCTGACGACGTCAGGCCAGTTGCTCGAGACGGGCTTCGCCATTGTGCAGGAAGCACGCCTTGGTGAAGGCGCTGGTGTCGAACGGATTCGGCAAGCGGATGTCCGCCAGCGCCGGGAGGTTTCTCCCCGTCGTCTCGAAAGCGCGATCGATCTGGGACAGCGCCACGATGATGCATCCCGTCGCGGCCGCGAACAGCTTCAATGCCTGCACCTGGACGGCTAGTTCCGGGTTGCGCCGCCGCTGATCCAGCAGCTGGAGATAGTCGATGATCGCCACGGCGCCGCTGTTGCCGCTGCCGATCCGATCGATGATATGCTCGGCGCAGATCGCATCGGACGTATCGACGATCAGCCTGTCCCTGATCCTTTCATCGTGGTTGCCGAGTCCTTGCAGGCGATCGAACACCACGCCTTCATGGTCTTCCAGCGTGAAGAAAAAGGCTGGCCTGCCGGTCCGGACCGCCTCGACCGCGATCTCGAGGCCCATCAGCGTCTTGCCATGGCCGGGACGCGCGCCCAGCAGCACCAGATCGCCTGGATCGAACTGCGCGAGCATTTTGCCGGTCGGTCGCTGGCCGGGTACCGACGCGGACAGATGGCTCCAGCTTCGGAAGCCTTCCTTTCGGGCCAGCTGGTCGAGCGCTGCGTGAAGCGGAACGTCGGACATGCGCGCAAGCAACCTGGCCTGACGCTTCAGTCGGAAGATCGGGGCGGATAACGTCATCGAGAACCTCCTCTTTCGAGCGATGTTCGCAATCCCACCTCATGCGCATGCCCGAACGGGATGGTTCGAAAGACCAAGGCGCCCCGCATGTCGCATGCTTCCCCGTTGGTGGGGGGAGGCACGAGCCGTGCCTTGCCGGATCGATAGCAAATCGACCCGACGGCGACAAGCTGCGGTCGACCCGTGACAGCGCCCCGGGCGGCGTCACAACTACTCTTCCTTTATATCAGCTAGGCTGTTATAAGACCGGCTGTCATCTACAGTCACGCTCGTGGCCGCAAGAGCCGGGGCGGGAGAGGAACGAGGGAAGTCGCCATGCAATTCGGCCTGTTTTACGAGCATCAGTCGCCCGCGCCCTTCACCGCCGAAAAGGATCGCCAGATCTTCCACAACGCGCTCGACGAGCTCGAGCTCGCCGACCGGCTCGGCTACGACTATGCCTGGCTGGTCGAGCATCATTTCCTCGAGGAATATTCGCACAGCTCCGCACCCGAAGTGTTCCTCGGCGCGCTCAGCCAGCGGACTAAAAGGATGCGGCTCGGCCATGGCATCTGCGTCATGCCGCCCAGGATCAACCACCCCGCCCGCGTCGCCGAGCGGATCGCGACGCTCGACCTGCTGTCCAACGGCCGGGTCGAATGGGGCACCGGCGAAAGCGGTACCGCGATGGAGCTGGAAGGCTTCGGCGTCGATCCCGACCTGAAAAAGGGCATGTGGCGCGAGGCGACCGAGCAATGCGCCAATATGCTCACCATGACGCCCTATCCTGGTTTCCAGGGCGAGCATTTCTCGATGCCCACGCGCAACATCGTGCCCAAGCCGGTCCAGGCGCCGCACCCGCCGCTCTGGGTCGCCTGCTCGCGCCGCGACACCATCCTGCATGCCGCGCGCAACGGCATGGGCGCCCTGGTGTTCGGCTTCGCCGCCCCCGAACAGGCCGGCAAATGGGTCCAGGAATATTACGACATCATCAAGTCGGACGAATGCGTGCCGATCGGCCATGCGGTGAACGCGAACTTCGCGATCGTCACGGCCCTGTCGGTGAACGAGGACGAGCAGGTCGCGATCGACCGCGGCACCGAGGGGTTCAAATATTTCGGCTATTCGCTCGGCTTCTACGCGTCGTTCGGCAAGCTGAAGCCCGGCCATTCGACGCTCTGGGAGGACTTCAAAAAAGCCGAGGCCTCGATCGAGGACAATCACGGCAATGGCGGCATCGGCACGCCCGAACAGGTCTATCAGCACTGCAAGGCCTATGCCGATGTCGGCGTCGACCAGATCATCTTCGTCCAGCAGACCGGCCCGGCCAATCACGACCATATCTGCGAGTCGCTCGAGCTGTTCGCCACCACCGCGATGCCGCGGCTGAAACAGGGCGAAGAGGAACGGCTGGCGACAAAGCGGGCCGAGCTGGCACCTTATATCGAGGCGGCGCTCGCCCGGAAGCCGCGCATGGCGCCGGTCGAGAAGGACGAGATCGAACTGGTCCGCTCCTATGGCCTGCGCAAGAAGGAAGCCGGGACGTTCGAGAATGTGCGCTCGGATCGCGGCGGCGGGCTCGCCGTGGTCGCCGATGATCCGCTCGCTCTGGTATCGAATCAGGCGGAAAAGGCGGCGGGCCAGTAACCGGCCGCGATCCTTTATAGGGACGGGAGGAACGGCATTGAGCATCTTGCGCGAGCGGGTGGTGGTGATCACCGGCGCGAGTTCGGGCATCGGCGAAGCCTGTGCGATCGCTTTTGCCGAAAAGGGCGCCAGGGTCGTGCTGGCGGCGCGGCGCGCCGAACGGCTGGAGGCGCTGGTGGCCAGGATCGAGGCCATGGGTTGCGACGCGCTGGCGGTGGCGACCGACGTCACCGACGAAGCGGCGGTCGCGCATCTCTTTGCCCGCGCGGTCGAACGGTTCGGCCGGGTCGATGTGCTGGTCAACAATGCGGGCATCGCCGACAGCACGGCGGTCGACTCGCTTGAACTCGCGCTGTGGCACCGGGTCATCGACACCAACCTGACCTCGGCCTTTCTGTGCGCGCGCTCGGCGTTCCGCCTCATGAAGCAGCAGGGGCATGGCCGGATCATCAATGTCGGGTCGATCTCCGCCCGCGTTCCCCGCGCGGAGAGCCCGGCCTATACCGCGAGCAAATGGGGCCTGGACGGGCTCACCCGGGCGCTGGCGATCGACGGGCGGGCGCACAACATCGCCGTCTCGGTCTTCCATCCCGGCATCGTCGCGACCGAGCTGTCAGGCGGCGTGCGAAGCCTGCCCGACGATCTCGTCGCGCAGCCTGAGGATGCGGCCAGCATCGTCGTGCACATGGCCGACATTCCCGATCACCTCAATTTCTACGAAGCGCTGCTCGTCCAGAACAAGATTCCGTTCCTCGGCCGGGGATAAGGCAGAAGCCGCAAGCTCCTCATGTTCCCCGGCGAAGGCCGGGGCCCAGTTGGGGGACAGCGGTAACGAAGCGCGCGTGCTGTCACTGAGGCCTTCCCAACTGGGCCCCGGCCTTCGCCGGGGAGCAAAAAAGAGGGGAGCCTGGCGATAGCCCATCCCCGCTATTCCTTCCCCTTCGCATCGACGATGTTCTTGAGCTTGCGCGCCGCGCTCACCGCCACCGGCCAGCCGGCATAAAAGGCGATATGGGCGATCGCCTCGCCCAGTTCC
Organism: Sphingomonas sp. BL-S-29; assembly: GCF_055521495.1. Classification (NCBI taxonomy): domain Bacteria; kingdom Pseudomonadati; phylum Pseudomonadota; class Alphaproteobacteria; order Sphingomonadales; family Sphingomonadaceae; genus Sphingomonas; species Sphingomonas sp. BL-S-29. The sequence continues at coordinate 711,169 of NZ_CM145482.1, read as the reverse complement.
TCCACGGTCAGGCCGTTCTCCAGCCCGAGCTCCATATGGCCCTGCGCCTGCTCCCGGTTGAGCGCGATCAGGCAGGTGACGGTGATCAGGCTGCGATCGCGCGGGGAAAGTTCGCTACGCTCCCAGACCTTGTCGTACAGGATGTCCTGGGTAAGTTCGTCGAGCAGTGGCGCGACGCCGGCCAGTTCGCGGCCGCGGCCGCCCGAGGGTCTCTTCATTTCGTCTCTCCCGAGGCACGATAGCGGGCGAAGTTGCCTGCCGCGGCGTTCAGCGCCCCGCGCAACATGCCCAGGTCCGACAGCCAGGCGATATAGTGCACGCCGCGCGCGACATAGGATTCGAGCTGAGCCGCATTGCCGACCACCGTCCCGATATGCTTGCGCCCCGCCGCAACCTCGATCACCCGGTCGATCGCCGCGACGACGTCGGGATGGCCGGCATTGCCGGGATGCCCGAGCGACGCGCTGAGATCGCCCGGTCCGATGAACAGCACGTCGAGTTCGTCGACGGCGCACAGCGCCTCGATATCCTCGACCATTTCCTTGTTCTCGACATGCACGCTGACCAGCGTCTCGCGATTGGCGCGCTGCTCGTAATCGGCGACGGTGCCATAGCCCGCCGCGCGGCACGCGCGCGCCGAACCACGCTCGCCGAGCGGCCAGTATTTGGCCTTGCGGATCACCTCGCGGACCTCCGCGGCGCTCTTCAGCGAGGGTACCTGGATGCCGCTCGCGCCACTGTCGAGCACGTGCAGGATGTTTGCTTCCTCGGCGTCGGGGGTGCGAATCACGCTGCTCATGCCCATCCGTTCGCAGGTGCGGATCAGATTCTCGATCTGCCCATGGGTGAAGCAGCCATGCTCGGCATCGACGATCAGGAAGTCGAAACCGGCAAGGCCGAACAGCTCCGCGAGCTGCGGCGAATCGACCTTGAAGAAACTGCCGAACACCGTCTCGCCGGCCTCCAGCTTCTGCTTCACCATGCTGTTGAACAACGCCTCGTCCCTCCGCCTTCAGTTGCTATTTACAAACGCCATTCAGCATGGCACCGCAACCGGTATAAGCCAAGCGTTGATAGCAGAGGCCGGCGCAGGCCACGACAGGAGAGTAGGTGAAGGGCAGCCTGGATCGCAGCGTGACGCAGGTCGGCGGCTCCGCATCGCCCGCGATGCGCGTCCCGGGCTGATCGTGACTGACGGCCCCCTGCTTGCCGAAGGACTGGCCGAGTATCTCGCCGCCGTACGCCGGCCGGCCGGCCCGCCGCCGCCGCTCGAAACGGCGCGCCTGATCGCCGATCGCGACGCGCACCGCATCGCTTGGCCCCGCCCTGCGGGCATGACGGTATCGAACAGCTATGTCGTCGATCGCGGCATGGAGACGCCCGTCCGGCTTTATCGCCCGACGGGCGAAGGGCTGAGTCCGGCCATTCTGTATTTTCATGGCGGCGGCTTCACCACCGGCAGCATCGAAAGCTATGACTGCCTCGCGAGCGCCCTTGCCGACGCGACGGGGGCGACGGTTATCAGCGTCCATTATGCCCGCCTGCCCGAGGCAACGCCGCGCGAGACGATCGAGCAATGTCACGCCGTGCTGCGCTGGGCTTTCCGCCTGGCCGACACCCTCGGGATCGACGCAGCGCGGATCGCGGTCGCGGGTGACAGCGCCGGCGCCTTCCTCGCCACGCAGCTTGCCGTGCTGGCGCGCGATCGCGGCGACCCGACCCTGGCCTGCCAGCTGCTCTGCTATGGCCTGTACGATCTCCATCCGGACCGTCCGGCCTATGCGGCGGCACGCGACCCCGCCCTGGCGCGCCCGGTCATCGAGTCGATGATCGCGACCTATCGCGCCTGCGACGCGCGCAGCCGGGAACCCTTGCCCGCGCCGCTGCATCTCGACGATCTTTCGGGCTTGGCGCCCGCGATCCTGCTCGGTGCCGAGCACGACGCGCTGCTGGCCGAGGGAGGCGACTATGCGGCGCGGTTGCGCGACGCCGACATCGCCGTCGAGGAGCGGATCGCCCCGGGCATGTGCCACGGCTTCCTGCGCGCCGTTCGTTTCTCCCAGCCGGCGCGCGACGAGATGCAGTGGCTGGGCGCGGCATTTCGACACCATCTCAACGCAAGGACAGGCTCATGACTCTCAAGACCGACGACCCCGCATTCCAGGCCGGCCGCGAGCTGCGCCGGCAGCTGTTTGGCGATGCCAGCATCGAGCGCCTCGACGCGGCGGACGATTTCCACGAGCCGCTGGAAAATTACGTCACCTCGGCCTGTTTCGGCGAGACCTGGACTCGCCCCGGCCTGACGCTGCGTGAACGGAGCCTCGTCACCATGGCGATCTGCGCCGCGCTCAACCGCCACACCCCGCTCAAGCGCCTGGTCAAATGCGCGGTCGTCAACGGCGCGACCAAAGAGGAAATCCGCGAGGTGCTGCTCCAGACCACGCTCTATATCGGCGTCGCGGGCGGCGTCGAAAGCTGGGCGCTCGCCGCCGAGGCGCTGAAGGAAATCGACGCCTATTGAGCTGGGGCTGCGGGGTGGCGCAAGCCGCAGATCCCGCTAGGCGACACTCAAAAAATCGGTTATTGACGAACGTCATTAGATATAAGCGCATGGGATGGTGGAACGCAAAGCCCGGAATGCGCGGGACAGGAGAGCGACATTGGCTGCCAATGATCAGGACAGGATGGCGGAAGCCCCCGACCGGATGAGCCCGTATCAATGGGCGATCGTGATCCTGTGCTGTCTCACCAACGTGGCGGACGGGTTCGACGTGGTGTCGCTCTCGGTCGCCGCGCCGGTGCTGTCGAAGGACTGGCATGTCGATCCGGCGGTACTGGGCACCATGTTCAGCGCGGTCGCCGTCGGGCTGGTGATCGGTGCGTTCGTCGTCGCCCCCTTCGCCGACCGGATCGGGCGGCGTCCGATCATGCTGGGCGCGCTCGGCACGCTGGCGGCGATGCTGCTGCTCACCGGCATCAGCGCGACCATCTGGCAGCTGCTGCTCCTGCGCTTCGTCACCGGGATCGGACTCGGCACCCTGGTCGTCTGCCTCAATACCACCGCCGCCGAGAATGCGAGCGAGAAGGCGCGCAACATCGCGATGGCCCTGGTTCATCTCGGCTTCACCCTGGGCATGATGCTGGGCAGCGGCATTGCCGCCCTGGTGCTTCAGGAAACCGGGGGATGGCGCCCGATCTTCTTCTTCGCCGGCGCGCTCAACGTCGTGACTTTCCTGGTCAGCCTGTTCCTGCTCGGCGAATCGCGCGAGTTCCTGCTCCGTCGTCAGGCCCCGGGCGACCTGGCCTGGCTCAACCGGATCCATCGTCGCATGCGGATCGCCGAGCTCACCGCGATGCCGCCCAAGCCGGCGAAGACGAAGGATCGCGGTGCCGCGGTGCGCACAATGCTGCTGCCCGAGATGCGTACCCAGACCATTCTGTTCTGGGTCGCCTCGCTTACTTATGCGATCGTCGGCTATTTCCTGCTCAACTGGAAACCGACGATCCTCGCCAATGCCGGGCTGACCCCGACGCTGGCGGCGGCCAGCGGCATCATCACCGGCGCATGCGGCGCGATGGGGCATCTCGCCATGGGCATGTTCGGACGCCGCGTGGGCGAAGGCAGGCTGACCGTGATCTTCTTCGGCATGGCGGCGATCACCCTGGTGATCTTCGGCATCCAGCCGCCCGATCCGATTCCGTTGCTCGCGACGGCGGGCATCACGACCTTCTTCGTGGTCGGCGCCTATACCGGACTCTTCCTGGTCGCGGTGGTGATGTATCCGCCGCGCATCCAGAATGCGGGGGTCGGCTTCATGGTGGGGTTCGGGCGGATCGGCGCGATCGTCGGGCCGATCATCGGCGGGTTCCTGCTGAGCGCCGGCCTCACCCGGATGGACACCTATTTCGTCTTCTCGGCGATCGCGGTGATCCCGGTTGTCGCGATGCATTTCGCCAATCGCGCCATGGCGCGCAGGCCACGGTCCGCCGATACTTTCTCGCCAGGAGCCCTTGATGCCGAGCCCGCACTTTAAACTGTTCGATACTCACGCTCATTTCTTCACCAGCGACACGACCCGCTATCCGGTCGACCTGACCGGCGCGCGCGAAGGCAGCGAGGCCATGCTCAAGCGGCTGCAAAGCGATCCGGCGACGGCCGAGCGCGTGCTGGCTCTGTGGGATGAATGCGGCGTCACCGGCGGCGCGGCGGTGCAGTACAACACCGTCTACAAGACCGACAACAGCTACACCCTGGCCGTGGCCGATGCACATCACGACCGCGTGTCCGCGGTACTGATCCTCAACGCCGCGGCACCCGGCACGCCCGAGCAGCTGCGTCTGCTCGCGACGCACCACAATGTCAGCGGCCTCAGGCTGTTCGGCTATCCCGACGAGGCGGGCAATTATCCGTGGCTCGATTCGCCCGCGGCGATCGAGACCTGGGAAGTGGCCGCGTCGCTCGGCCTCCGCATGATCGTGATGTACGCGCCGGGCAAGCCGTCGCACGCCGCGCTGCGGCGGATCATCGCGCTGGCACGGCGCTCTCCCGACACGGTGATCGCGCTCGATCATTGCGGATGGCCCGGGGTGGAAGGCGGCGTGAAGGGCACGATCGGGCCCGAGCATCTCGAACTGGTCGACGTGCCGAACATCCATTTCAAATTCACGCAGATCAACGTCAACCGCTTCGCCGAAACCCGGATCGATTCGGCCGAGTTCGTTCGCCTGCTGGTCGATACCTATGGCGCTGACCGGGTGATGTGGGGGTCGGACTTCGGCAATACCAAGACGACCTATCTCGAGATGGTCGAGCAGGCCCTCGCGGCGACCTGGCTGCTGACCGACGCCGAACGCGAGAAGATGCTGGAGACCAATGGCCGCCGGTTGTTCGCCGGCCGCCCCGCGCGGTGAGCGCGTCCCCCGGACAGCCGGCGCCCGAACCGCCCGTCATCGACGCGCACGCCCATGTCTTCACCCGGGCGATGCCGTTCACCGACACGGCCTGGACCCGGCCCGATTATGATTATCCGGTCGACGCCTATCTCGCCGATCTCGATGCGCACGGCATCTCGTTCGGGGTGATCACGGCGGCGAGCCTGTTCGGCGACTATAACGACTATAGCCTCGCCGCGCTGGCCCGGCACAAAAGGCTGCGCGCGACCGTGATGCTCGATCCCGGCACCGGCGCGGCCGAACTGTCGGCGCTGAAGGCGCAAGGGGTGTGCGGGGTACGGTTCCAGATTCCGCTGAGCGCGCCACTGCCCGATGTGAAGGGATATGGTTTCCGCCGCTTCGTCACCCGTTTGGCGGATGCGGGGATGCACCTCGAGCTCAATCTCGGGGGCGAACAGCTGTCGCAGATGCTGCCCGCGCTGGCCGACCATCCGGTGCCGGTCGTGGTCGATCATTTCGGTCTGCTCCGCAGCGAAGGCGAGATGGAAGGCCCGGGCTTTACCGCGCTGCTGCGCTCGGTCGCGATCGGCCGCACCCGGGTGAAGATATCGGCCGGCTTCCGCCTGCCCGCCGACCGGCTGGAAGGTTATGCGCGGCGGCTATTGGCGGAGGCTGGACCCGAGCTCCTGTTCTGGGGCAGCGACGCGCCCTTCGTCGGCGCGGAGGACCGTGTGTCGTTCGCGGACACGCTCGCCACCTTCTACCGCATCGTCCCCGACGCACGCGACCGGCGGCTGATGTCCGACGCCGCGCTACGCTTCTATTTTTTCTGACCCGTTCGCCGGCGAAGACCAGGGTACGGCGCCGAACACTGTACAGGAACTTGTACAATGTTCGGCCAAAATGTCAGTGACCCTCATGACATTCTGACAACCGTTCGGGTCGATTCAAACGGCCCTTTCACGGAGCTATTCCGCCGCCGTGGCATCGCACCCGGACATGCCGGCAGGAGGGTCAAGCCGCGGCGAGCGGCACCGCGTTGATGACCTGCGCCTGGGTATATTCCTCCAAACCTTCCTGCCCCATCTCGGTGCCCATGCCGGACTGTTTCAGCCCGCGAAACGGAATGCGCGGATCGATCGCCATCAGCTGGTTGATCCATACCGTGCCCGACGTGACGCGCTGCGCCACTTGGGTCGCGCGGGCAAGGTCGGTGCCCCACACCGTGCCACCGAGCCCGTAATCGGTTCCGTTCACCCGCTCGATCAGCGAGTCCAGATCGCCATATTTGAGCACCGGCAGCACCGGCCCGAACTGCTCGTCACGGACCAGCGGCGCATCGTCGTCGATGTCGCGCACGATCGTCGGCCGGATGAAATAGCCCGGCCGATCGAGCGGCTCGCCGCCGGCGATCACTGTGCCGCGCGTGCGGCTGTCCTCGATCAGTGCCGAGACCTTCTCGTACTGGAGTCGGTTCTGCACCGGCCCGATCTGCGCGCCCTGATTGGCGCCGTCGTCGATCACCATCTCGTCCGCCAGCCGTGCAAGTTCGCCGCAAAATTCGTCGTAGAGCGGCTCGGGCACATAGGCACGCTTGATCGCCACGCAAATCTGCCCGGCATTGCGCATCGCGCCTTCGAAGACCTTGCCGGCGATCTGAATCGCGTCGACATCGTCGAGCACGATCGCCGCGTCATTGCCGCCCAGTTCCAGCGTGACCCGCTTGAGCGTGCCCGAGGCCGTCGCCAGCACTTTCTTGCCCGTGGCGGTCGACCCGGTGAAGGCGATCTTGGCGATATCGGGATGCGCCGTCAGCGCCGGGCCGAGCTCGTTCTCGTCGCAGAGGATATTGACCACGCCGGGCGGCAGGATCGACTGGCAGAGTTCGCCGAACAGGCAGGTAGTGAGCGGCGTGGTCGGCGCCGGTTTGCATATCATGGTGTTGCCCGCGACGAGCGCCGGCCCGACCTTGTTGACCAGCAGCATCAGCGGGAAGTTCCACGGCGTGATCGCGGCGACCACGCCCAGCGGGGTGCGATGCTCGGTGATGAGATTGCCGCCCTGATCGCGCAGCACGCGCGGCTCGATCCGCATGCCGGCAAAGGCGCGCAGCACGAATACGCCGCCGAGGATTTCCTTGGTCGCCTGGTCGAGCGGCTTGCCCTGTTCCGCGGTGAGCAGGGCGGCGAATTCGGTGACGCGCGCCTCGAGCGCGCCGGCGAGCGCCTCGACCAGCGCGGCGCGTTCCCCGATCGGCGTCGCCGCCCAGGCGGGAAAGGCCCGTTTGGCCGCCGCCACGGCGCTTTCCATCAGGGTCGCATCCGCCTTGGGGCATTGCGCGAAGGGCGCCGCCGTGGCGGGATTGATGACGTCGAAGCTGGACGCGCCGGGGACCAGCGCGCCGTCGATCAGCAAATGATAGTCCCGCGCCATCAGGCCGACACCGTCTCGTGCGAGGGCGCGACGTCGGCGGTCTCGATATCCTCGAGCCCGACCAGCTTCGCCGCATTGCCGCCGATCAGCAGGCGGATGGCGGCGTCGTCATAGTCCAGGTCGATCAGCATCTGGATCACGTAGCGCAGCCCCTCGACCGGGGTGGGATTGCCCACTTGGCCGAGGTCCGATCCGATGATCGTATTGGGCACGCCCCCCGCCTCGATGCACATCTTGAGGCTGTCCTTGGTGTAGTTCCTGCCCTGGACGCCCGCCCACATGCAGCAGCTATGTTCGAGATAGGCCCCCATCTTCGCCAGTTCGGCCATGTCCGTGGTACTGCAGTCGATCAGGAAGGTCGGATGGTTGACCAGCAGGCGGGTGACGCCCCGCGCCTTGGCTTCGGCGAACAAAGGCCAGATCTCGCTGATATGGAGATGCCCGGCGGACAGCACAGCGTCATAGTCGGCGATCTGGTCGAGGATCAGCTTCACTTCGTCCTTCAGCTTGCCGCGCTCGTCGACCACGGTGAGCATGGTCGGGTCGAGCATCTTCTCCTTGGTCGGCAGGAACTGCCGGCGATGCGAATGGCGGATATGGTTTGCGGCCGAGAAGGTCGGCATCCATACCAGCCGCGCACCCAGCTTGAAGCCATGCTCCACGGCATAGGGGTTGAGGCCGCCGGTCGTGTTGTTGCACGGCACGCCGGTGAGCAGCTTGACCTTGCCCGGCATGATCTCGTCGAGCAAAGCGGCGACCGGCGTGACCGAATAATAATGGTCCTTGAACAGGATCGCGCGCAGCCCGGCCGCCTCGCCCTCCTTGATCGCCTCGACATGGTTCAGCCGGCGCGGCATCACCGAAGGGCCGCTATGGCAATGAAGGTCGATCGCGCCCTTCAGAAGCTCGGAGATCCGGTCGCTCATTGTGCGTCTTCCTTGGACTGGAGGTCTCCGTGCTGGGGCATCGGATAATCGGCCGCGTTGAGGACCCAGCCGGGCTTCGCCGAAAAATCCATGCGCGGGGGGCAAAAGGCGTCGAGCAGCCGGTTCAGCCCCGGCGCGATGCCCTGCGAGGTATGGGTCGAGGGCGGCGGGATCACCGCGACCGACGGGGCGGCGCAGCGTTCGTGATCGTCCTCCAGCCACTTGGTCGAATCGCTGATCCAGGGCCAGCGCAGATGGTGGATATATTCGCCGTCGAGCGCGATCGAATATTGCTCGAAATCGTCATGATGATGCGGCGACAGATTGTCCGCCGCGCGCGGCCCCACGCGCCCGTCGCCGAAATTCACCATGATGTTCTGGCCGCGATAGATCCGCCCGAACCGCCCCTGTTCCGGCGCGACATCGCCCGGATAGACCCGGACCTTCCGCCCGCCGGCCGGCTCCGGCCAGGCCTGGAGCGGCGGCACGTTGGGATCGGCCACGGCATAATCGCCCGCATTCGAGCACAGATCGACCAGATCGGCGGACCGGGTGGTGAACAGCCGGAGCACCCGGCCACCCTTCAGCACGGTGACCGTGCTGGCCCCGGCGGGCACGAACACGACGCTGCGGCCCGTCGCCACCGCGCTGCCTTCGTCGATGCTGATCTCGATCTCGGCATCGTCGTCGGGCAGGACGATGGCATATTCGTCGGGCTGGTCGGCCCGGCTGAACGTCGCGCCCGCCTTTGCGTCGCTATAGGCGACGATCATCGTCTGCCCGCGCGCATACCAGGTCTCGGCCAGGTCGGATCGTTCCCGGGGCGGCTCGGCATAGAAACGGGCATAACTTGCCTGTTTGAAGCTGGTCGGTGCCGGTGCCTTTGCCAAAGGAACGAGGCTGGTCCTCAGATCGTCACGCCCGTACATCGGCTCTCCTCACGCGATTCGCTCCCCGTGTTGCCGGCAAGTCGTTCGCACCATGGCTTATATCTACAGCGACCGGACGCCCGCCGTCTAATTCCTTATCGGGGGACGCCCAATACCGTGGAAGTATCGGATTACCGGGATGAGACTCATATCGTGATCCTATCGTAAGCCGCTAAAATTGGCATTGGACCTGACGCCGCCGAGCGCCAAATTGGCCGCGAGCCGAATTCTCGGCCGCGCCGGGGAGGACAGGTTTGCCGCAAAGGGATCCATTCGATGATGGCAGCGTGTCGGTAGCCGACCGGCCGGTCGATCCGGCCCGCGACGGCGCGGCGGGGCTGGCGCGGCTCCTGCGCCCCCGCTCGATCGCCATCGCGGGCGCTTCGCCCGATCCGGCGACGATGGGCGGTGTGATCCTGGCCAATTGCGATCGCTTCGGCTTTGCCGGCGAGATCCACCTGATCAGCCCGACCCGCGACGAGATCGACGGACGCCCCTGCGTGCGGTCGGTCGACGACCTGCCCCACGGCGTCGACGCGCTCGTGTTGAACGTGCCGCGCGCGGCGATCCTTCCGGCGGTGGAAGCGGCGGCGCGACGCGGCGTCGGCGGCGTGATCGTCTTCGCGTCCGGCTTCGCCGAGGGCAGCGAGGACGGGCGGCGCGAACAGGACGAGATCGCCGCGATCTGCCACGCGGCGGGCATGGCGCTGCTCGGGCCCAATTGCATGGGCTATGCGAATTATGCCGGCGGCGCGGCGCTGACCTTCGAGCCGGTCCATCCGCAACCGATGGGCAAGCGCCGCAGCGTGGCCGTCATCGCGCAAAGCGGCGCCACCGCGTCGGGCATCCGCGCCGCCATGCAGGGACGGGGCATTGCGGTCGCCCTGCAGGTGGCGACCGGCAACGAGGCCGTCGTCCGCGCCAGCGACCTGATCGACCTCATCGTCGCCGAGCGGCAGGCCAGCGCGATCGCGCTCTATGTCGAGCAGATCCGCGATCCTGCCGCGTTCCTTTCCGCCGTGCGCAAGGCGCGCGATGCCGGCATCCCGGTCGTGATGATGCATCCGGGGCGCAGCAAGCGCGGGCAGGAAGCGGCACAATCTCATACCGGATCGATGGTCGGCGACTATGCGCTGATGCAGACCTCGGTCGAGAATGAGGCCGTGGTCACCGTCGCCACGATGGACGAGCTGTTCGACGCTGTCGCGATCCTCCACCGCTTCCCTGCCCCGCCGCCGGGTGCGCTGGGGGTGGTGACCAATTCGGGCGCGATCCGCGGCATGGCCTTCGACTTCGCCGAGGCGATCGGGCTGCCGATCGCCGATATCGCCGACGTCACGCGCGAACGGCTCGCCGCGCTGCTGCCGGCGGGCATGGAAATCGACAATCCGCTCGACGTCGGTACCACCGGCTTCGCCAAGGCGGACATTTTCGGCCTGTCGACAGCAGCGATGCTCGCCGATCCGGCGGTCGGCGGGGTGCTGTTGCCGATGGCGGGCGGCGGCCCGTCGCAGCAACGCGCCAAGGCCGAGGCGATCATTCCCGAGGCACTGGCCGCGACCAAGCCGCTCGCCGTCGCGATCACCGGCGACGATTCACCGCTCGACCCCGACTTCGTCGCGGCGATGCGCGACAGCGAGACGCCGTTGTTCCGATCGCCCGAGCGCGCGATGCGCGCCTTCGCGGCGGTGGGCCGCTATGCCGCGGCGCTGGCCGAGGTCGGCGACCGGACGCCCGTCGCGACCGGCCTGTCGGGCTGGGCGGAGGCCGGCGTGAAGCCCGAATATGCCGGCAAGGAATTCCTCCGGCAGATCGGCGTACGGACGCCCGAGGGCCGGCTTGCCGCCACGCTGGACGACGCGATCGGCATCGCAGCGCGGATCGGCTTTCCTGTCGTGCTCAAGGCGCAGGCCGTGGCGCTCAGCCACAAGAGCGATGCCGGCGGGGTGATCCTGGGCCTGGCCGATGAGGCCCAACTGCGCGCCGGCTGGGATCGGCTGATGGGCAATCTCGGCACCGTCGTGCTGGATGGCGTGCTGGTCGAACAGATGTCCGCGCCGGGGCTCGAACTGGTCGTCGGCGCGCGCAATCACCCCCAATGGGGACCGTCCGTGATGGTCGGGCTGGGCGGCGTGCTGATCGAAGCGCTCGATGCCGCCGAGCTGCTGCCCGCCGACATCTCGCACGCGCGGGCGGTCGAGCGCATCCGCGGCCTGCGCGGCGCCAGGATGCTCGGCGCCTTTCGCGGCCGGCCGGCGCGCGACGTCGATGCCGTCGCCGATGTGGTGGTCAAGGTCGGCGCGGCGATGCGCGCCGGGCTGAAGATCGAGGAAATCGACATTAATCCGCTGATGGTGATGGCGGAAGGCGAGGGCGCGATCGCGCTCGACGCGCTGATCGTCACCGGTGCATGAAGGCTGAGGAACGAAATGGACATGACGATGCAGGATAGCGACACGAGGCCGATCCCGGGCGGCAAGGACGTGCTGGTCGAATTCGAGGACGGAATCGCCTGGGTTCATCTCAACCGGCCCGACAAGCGCAACGCGATGAGCGTCGGCCTGGCGCGCGAGATGAACACCGTGTTCGACGCGCTGGAGATCGACGATCGCTGCGGCGTTATCGTGCTCACCGGCAGCGGCGAGGCCTTTTCGGCCGGCATGGACCTGAAGGATTTCTTCCGCGCCACCGACAAGGTGTCGGACGTCGAACGCCACCGCGCCTATCGCGAAACGCGCGCCTGGCAGTGGCGCACCCTGATGTACTACGCCAAGCCGACCATCGCGATGGTCAATGGCTGGTGCTTCGGCGGCGCCTTCACGCCGCTGATCTGCTGCGATCTCGCCATCACCGACGAGGACGCGGTGTTCGGCCTGTCGGAGATCAACTGGGGTATCATCCCCGGCGGCGTCGTCTCCAAGGCGATCTCGACCCTGATGGGCGACCGCGAGGCGCTGTATTACGTCATGACCGGCGAGAAGTTCGACGGGCGCCGTGCCGCCGAACTCGGTCTGGTCAACCAGGCGGTGCCCGGGGCCGAACTGAAGGAACGCACCCGCGAGCTGGCCCGCAACCTGCTGGGCAAGAACCCGACGGTGCTGCGCCAGGCGCGTATGGCCTATAAATATGCCCGCGAGATGAACTGGGAACAGGCGGCCGAATATCTCACCGCCAAGGGCGACCAGACTCATTTCGTCGATCCCGAGCGCGGGCGCGAAAAGGGGCTGACTCAGTTCCTCGACGAAAAGACGTTCAAGCCCGGCATGGGCAATTATTCGCGCGACAAGGAATAGACGCGGTGGAGCGACCCAGCGCCGCCAAGGGCAGCGAACTCGCCAGCGTCGTGCCGGCGTTCGTCGAGATGACAGACCGAATCCTGTACGGCGAGGTCTGGGAGCGCGAGGGCCTGTCGAAGCGCGACCGGTCCTTGCTCACGGTGGCGGCGCTGATGACCGCCAATCGGCACCAGCAGCTCGAGGCACATCTGGGCCTGGCGCTCGACAATGGGGTCACGCAGGAGGAACTGGGCGAGGCGCTGCTCCACCTCGCTTTCTACGCGTCCTGGCCCGCTTCGGTGACCGCCTCCCGCCTTCTGCTCGACGTCGTCACCAGGCGTCAGGGCTGAGTCTCCGAGGCTCAGGCCTCGGGCGACAGCGGCGCGATGCCGCGGATCAGATCGGACGCGCGCTCGGCGACCATGATCACGGCCGCGTTGATATTGGCGCCGGGCACGCTCGGCATTACGGAAGCGTCGACCACGCGCAGGCCCGATACGCCCTTCACCCGGAGATGGCTGTCGACCACCGCCGCCGGATCCTCGCCCATGCGGCAGGTGCCCGTCGGATGCTGGGTGATCTTCAGATTGTTGCGGATGAAATCGTCGAGGTCCGCCTGACTCCCCGGCGCGATCTCGGCCTCGACCATATCGCTGAGCGGCGGTTGCGCGAAGATGCGACGCACCGCGGCGATGCCGCCGCGGATGTCGGCGAAATCGGTCGGCGTCGAGAGCAGGTTGAGGTCGATGCGCGGCTTGTCGAGCGGATCGGCCGAGCGCAGTTCGACCGTGCCGCGGCTCTCGGGATGGAGCTGCATCACCATCACCGAGAGCACGTGCGACTGCCGCTTGCCGAACGGATACCACAGCTTCGCATCGAGCCTGACGGGCAGGAAGACGAGCTGGATGTCGGGCCGTTCGAGCTCGGGCCGGGTGCGCAGCATCAGCACGCCGCTGGTGATCTGGCTGGCAAAGGCGCCCTTGCCGGTCATCGCCCAGCGCAGCACCGACAGCGCGGCACGATCGAAGCGCAGCGCGTTCAGGAAGCTTTTCGGCTCGCGTGCGGCGAAGGTCATATAGACCAGGGGATGTTCCGAAAGGTCGCGGCCGACGCCCGGCGCGTCGACCAGCATCGGGATGCCGTGCCGCGCCAGCTGCGCGGCCGGCCCGATGCCGGAGAGCATCAGCAGCTGGGGCGAATTATAGGCCCCGCCGCTCAGCACCACTTCCTTGCGCGCGCGCACCTGCGCCGGCGCCGTTCCCTGCCGATATTCGACGCCGACCGCTCGGCCATGCTCGATCAGCACCCGGGTCACCTGCGCGCCCGACAATACCGTCAGATTGGGCCGCGCGAGCGCGGGGCGCAGATAGGCGGCCGCCGTGCTGGCACGGCGGCCGCGGCGATCAACCGTCACTTCGCACGCCGAAAATCCTTCCTGCCGCGCGCCGCTGAGATCGGCGCTTTCCTCATGCCCGGCGGCCACCACTGACCGGCGGATCGGGTCGCCGAGCAAATGCCTGCCATCGACCGGCGTGACCGCAAGAGGCCCGCTATCGCCATGATAACGCCCCGCCCCGCGCCAGCTCGACTCCATCCGCCGGAAATAGGGGAGCACATCGGCATGGCTCCAGCCGGCGGCGCCCATCTGGCGCCAGCCGTCATAGTCGCTCGAATGGCCACGCATGTAGATCATGCCGTTCACCGAGGACGACCCGCCATGGACCCGGCCGCGCGGCACCGGCAGCGAGCGACCCGCCAGCTTGGCGTCCGGCTCGCTCGCATAGCCCCAGTCATAGCTCGGATTCGCCGCGGTCATCATGAAGCCGAGCGGCATGCGGAACAGCCAGCTGTCGTCCTTGCCGCCCGCTTCGATCAGCAGCACCGACACCCGGCCGTCTTCGCTCAGCCTGTTGGCGAGCACGCAACCGGCCGAGCCGGCGCCAACGATGATATAGTCGAATTCCTCTTGCATCTCAGCGTCGCTGTTTCGCCGCAACTGCCACCGATTCCAATCCGATTTCCGGCATCCATGCCCCCGGCAATTTGTTGAACAGCGTTGTGACATGACAAATAGCGTTCGACAAGATATAATGCCGTTGGTTATGATGCATGTCGCGACGCCGGCTCGGACCACGAATCCGGGTGGCTCTGGGAGAGGTTTCTACGATGACGGGTGCCGCAATACTGGATCGACCGCTTGTGCCTGCGCTGGACAAGGCACGGGCCTTTGCCGCGAGCCGGCATCAGCTGTTCATTGGCGGGCAGTGGGTCGAACCGCTCGACGGCGGGCGTTTCGAGACGCACGACCCGGCGACCGGCGCGCGCCTTGCCGATATCGCCGAGGCGCGCGAGGCGGACGCCGATGCGGCGGTCGCCGCCGCGCGGCGCGCGATGGAAAATCCCGAATGGACCGAGATGAAGCCAGCGGTCCGCGCGCGGCTGATCAATCGCCTCGCCGACGCGCTGGAGGCGAATATCGACGAGTTCGCCGCGCTCGAGACGCTCGACAACGGCATGCCGGTGCGTGACGCGCGCTTCTTCCACATTCCGCACGCGATCGAGGTGCTGCGCTACAATGCCGGCTGGGCGACCAAGCTCAACGGCGAGTCGATCTCGCTCTCCGGTCCCGGTACCTGGCATGCCTATACCGTGCGCGAGCCGGTCGGCGTGGTGGCGCAGATCGTGCCGTGGAACGCGCCGCTGGCCATGGCCGCATCGAAGATCGCACCGGCGCTCGCGGCGGGCTGCGCGGTGATCCTCAAGCCGGCGGAAGAGACGCCGCTGACCGCACTGCGTCTGGCGCATCTGGTCGCCGAGATCGGCTTCCCGGACGGTGTGTTCAACCTGCTCACCGGCTTCGGCGAGACCGCCGGCGCGGCGCTGACCGCGCATCCGGGGGTGGACAAGGTGACCTTCACTGGATCGACGGAAGTCGGCAGGCTGATCCTTCGCGCCGCGGGCGGCAACTTCAAGCGCGTGACACTGGAACTGGGCGGGAAGACACCAGTGATCGTGCTGCCCGACGCCGATGCCGCCCGCGCGGTGGAGGGCGCGGCACGGTCGATCTTCACCAATGCGGGCCAGGTCTGCAACGCGGGCTCCCGACTGTTCATCCATGAGCGGCATTTCGACGAAGTGGTCGAGGGCGTGGCGCGGATTGCCGACTCGATGAAGATCGGGTCGGGGCTCGACACCGACACGCAGATGGGACCCGTCATCTCCCAGGCGCAGCGCGACCGGGTGCGCGGCTATGTGCGCCAGGGCGTCGATGCCGGCGCAACCCTGCGCGCGGGAGGACGCGAGGTCGGCGGCGACGGCTATTTCGTCTCGCCGACCATCCTTACCGGCACCGAACCGGCCATGGCGGTGCGTCATGAGGAGATTTTCGGGCCGGTACTCTGCGCGATGTCGTTCGGCGACGAGGATCTCGACCGCATCGCCGCCGACGCCAATGCGACCGACTATGGCCTGGGCGCGGTGATCTGGACCAACAATCTGTCCGCCGCGCACCGGCTCGCGCGCAAGCTCAAGGCGGGCACGGTGCGCGTTAACGGCGGCGGGCTGGATCCGGCGCTACCATTCGGGGGCTTCAAGCAATCGGGCTGGGGGCGCGAGAATGGGCGCGAGGGCATCGACGCCTATACCGAAACCAAGGCGATCGCGATCGCGCTCTGAACGCGACACGACCGTTTTCCCATCACCATGAGCAGCACGACGACAGAAAGGGCCGGTTTTCGCCACATCTGTTATTGACGAATGCCATTCGTCAGAAATATCGAGTGCGCATAAAAACTAAGGGGTATCCGTTTTGACTAAGAGCACGGGGATCGGAATCGTTGGCGGCGGCATTGGCGGATTGACCGCGGCGCTCGCACTGCTGCGCAAGGGCCACGAGGTTTCGATCTACGAACAGGCCAGCCAGTTGCAGGAAGTGGGGGCCGGCCTGCAGATCAGTCCCAACGGCGTGCGCGTGCTGTTCGAGCTTGGGCTCGAACGCGAGATTCGCCAGGTCTGCTTCGAGCCCGAGGGCAAGGAAATCCGCCTCTGGAACACGGGCGACACCTGGAAGCTCTTCGACCTGGGCGTCGAATCGCAGGCGCGTTACGGCTTCCCCTACATCACCATCCATCGCAATGACCTGCACCAGATCCTGGTCAAGGCGGTGGAGCAGGCAGCGCCGGGATCGATCCATCTCGACCATCGCTTCACCAGCGTCGACCGCAATGACGGCCGGGTGACGATCGCCTTTGACGGCAAGCCTTCAGCCAGTTTCGACGTGGTCATCGGCGCGGACGGCGTGCATTCGAAGATGCGCGAGTTGTTGTTCGGATCGGGTCCGGCCAAGTTCACCGGCATCGTCGCCTGGCGCGGCGTCATCCCCGCCGAATTGCTGCCCGAGCGGCTGACCCGGCCGATCGGCACCAACTGGGTCGGGCCGGGCGGCCATGTCATCCACTACCCCATCCGGCGCGGCGAGCTGATCAACTTCACCAGCGTGATCGAGCGGCAGGACTGGACGATCGAATCCTGGTCGACGCCCGGTACCAACCAGGAATATCATGACGATTATCCCGGCTGGCATGCCGATGTGCACGCCTATATCGCGGCGATCCCCCAGCCCTTCAAATGGGCGCTGATCGCGCGGCCACCGATGCAGCAATGGGTCAAGGGCCGCATCGCGCTGCTGGGCGACGCCTGCCACCCCTCGCTGCCGTTCTTGGCGCAGGGCGCGGTGATGGCGCTGGAGGACGCCTGCATCCTGGCGCGCGCGTTCGAGGAATTCGACACCATCAACGAAGCGCTCGACCGGTACCAGCAGGCACGCATCCCGCGCACCACGCGCGCGGTGCAGGGCGCCTATGCCAATACCGAGCGCTTCCACAATCCGACGCTCGCCGACCCGGCAGGCGCGCAAATCTATGTCGACGAGCAATGGGCCGCCGACAAGGTGGTCGACCGCTATGAATGGCTGTTCCGTTACGACGCGACGCGCGTGCCGCTCGCCGACAGCCCGGTGACGACGGCGTGAGCGCGGTGGTGCCATCGAGCGGAAGCCGAGCCGCGTGGACGCGCACCCCGTTGATCCTGTCCTTCCCGGATAATCCGAAATTCAACGAGACCTATGGCTTTGCCGGAAATTCGGGGCATGTGAACCTGGAGGGGCAGCTGATGCGCAGCCCCGACTCCACATCGCGCACCGTCTATGTCTTCATGCACCCCACTTCGGTGCTGCACCTCCTGCCGATGCCGATCGCGCTGGCCGATGCCGGGCTCGACGTGCTGTGCGCGGCCAGCCGCTATCCGCGCAACGACAGCGCGCTGATCCAGGAAAAGGTGGCGATCGATCTCGGCAAATGGATCGCGCATGCGCGCACCGCGCTCGGCTATGACAAGGTCGTGCTGCTCGGCTGGTCGGGCGGCGGGTCGCTGTCGCTGTTCTACCAGGCGCAGGCCGAAAGCCCGAGCATCACGCACACGCCGGCGGGCGATCCGGTCGACCTGATCTCCGCCGGCCTCCAGCCGGCCGACGGCGTGATCTTCATCGCCGCGCATCTCTCGCGCGCGGAAACCCTGACTGAATGGCTCGACCCGTCGGTAACCGACGAGCTCGATCCCGACCACCGCGATCCCGAATTCGACATCTACGCGCCGGATTGCCCCCATCAGCCGCCTTATACGCCCGAGTTCGTCGCGCGCTTCCGCGAGGCGCAGCGCGCGCGCAACCGGCGGATCACCAGCTGGGCCGAAAGCCAGTTGGCCCGCCTGAAGGCCTTGGGCACCGCCGAGCAGGAACGCGCTTTCGTCGTGCACCGCACGATGTGTGACGTGCGCTGGCTCGATCCGACGGTCGATCCGTCGGACCGGCGGCCCAACTGGACCTATATGGGCGATCCGCTCGCGGTGAATGTCGGCCCGGTCGGGCTGGCGCGCTACACCACGCTTCGCTCCTGGCTGAGCCAGTGGAGCTATGACAAGTCGAACGCCAAGGGTCCGCTCAATGCCGCGAAGATCCATAAGACGCCGGTGCTGCTGATCGAGAACACCGCCGACGAAGCAGTGCCGTCGACGCACAACCCGGCGATCTTCGCGGCGCTGGCGACGCCCGACAAGGAATATCTCCGGCTCGAAGGTGCCACGCACTATTATCTCGGCCAGCCCGATTTGCTCGCGCGCTGCACCGACGCCGTGATCGACTGGAGCCGGCGCAAGGCGCTGCTCGAGGCATGATGGCGACGCTTGCTCACCCCAGCGGTCCGGAAGCCGGCGCCCGGTGGCGCGGGCGGGGCGAGCCGGACGAGCGCGCGACGGCGGACGCGCTGGCCGATCTGGTCGCGGCGATCGGCAGCGGCGCCTTCCCGGCGCGTTTCCTTGCGGCGATGCGCGTGCTGGCCGGGGTCGAGCTCTGCTCGGTATTCCGGCGCGATCGCGAAGGCGTGCGACTGATCTTTGCCGAGGGCGAGCGTTCGCCGCTGCCGGATTTCCCGCTCAAGGCCTCGCGTGACTATGCGCGCGGCTATTGGCGCTCCGATGCGCAATTGACGCGGCTGGCGCGCAGCCGGGGCCGGGTGCCGGTGATCGTGCGCCGCCGCGCCGCCGAGATCGCCGACCCGGACTATCGAGCCGCCTGTTACGACCGCGCGGGCGTGATCGAGCGCCTGTCGATCCTCTGGCCCGGACAGCCCGGCTTCATCGCCAATGGCTATCGCACCGTGGCCAGCACACCCTTTTCGACCAGCGACGTCACGCGGCTGGAACGCTATGCCGGGCTGCTGATCGCGACGCTCAAACAGCATCTCCGCGCCGACGCCTCGGCGGGGCATTTGCTCAACGAGGGGGCCCTGGTCGAGACCCTGCTCGCGCTCGAATGCGGGCTGAGCACGCGCGAGGCCGAGGTCGCCGCCGCGATGATCCTGGGCGAGACGCAGGAGCGGATCGCCCAGGCCAGGCAGCTCTCGCTCGCCACGATCATCACCTATCGCCGGCGCGCTTATGGCAAACTGGGCGTCGGCAGCCGGCACGAACTGGTGGCGCTGCACCGGCGGCTGCTCGCCGATCCGGACGGGCGGCTCGTTGACCGGCCGGACTCGTCCAAATATCATACAGGCTGATAAAGGGCCGTGCGCGGTTCGACAGGAGGGAATTGGGGATGGCATTGACCTTCTGGCGTATCGCGCTCGCATTCGGCTGCGCGGCGGTCGCCGCCCAGGGATTGAGCCAGGCTGCCCCGCAGCGCGGCAAGCCCGCCAATGTCGATCAGGCGCGCCTGCTTTCCGCTGATCGCACGCCGGGCGAGTGGATGGCACCCGGGCGCACCTATGACGAGCAGCGCTTCAGCCCGCTCGACCGGATCAGGGACAGCAACGTCGCCGGGCTGGGACTTGCCTGGTATGCCGACCTGCCGGTCGATCGCGGCGTCGAGGCGTCGCCGCTGATGATCGGCGGCGTGCTCTACAATATCGAGCCGTGGAACGTCACCGTCGCCTATGACGCCAGGACCGGCAGGGAGCTGTGGCGCTTCGACCCGAAGGTCGATCGCGACACGGGCAAGCTCGCCTGTTGCGACATCGTGACGCGCGGCGTCGCGGCGTGGAATGGCAGGATCATCCTCGCCACGCTCGACGGGCGGCTAATCGCGCTCGATGCCCGCACCGGCAAGCCGGTGTGGAGCGTGAACACCTTCGAGCCGGTCTGGCCCTACACCATCACCGGCGCACCGCGCGTGTTCGACGGCAAGGTCCTGATCGGCAATGCCGGGGCGGAGGGCGCGGCGCGCGGCTATGTGACGGCGTATGACGCCGACACAGGCAAACAGCTCTGGCGTTTCTACACCGTGCCCGGCGACCCGTCCAAGCCACAGCCCAACAAGATCCTCGACATGGCCGCGAAGACCTGGACCGGCGAATGGTGGAAACGCGGCGGTGGCGGCACGGTGTGGGATTCGATCGTCTATGATCCCGATCTCGACCTGGTCTATCTCGGGGTCGGCAATGGCGGCCCCTGGGTGCAGGCCTATCGCAGCCCGGGCGGCGGCGACAATCTGTTCCTGTCCTCGATCGTCGCGCTGAAGGCCGATACGGGCGATTATGTCTGGCACTATCAGACCACGCCCGGCGAACAGTGGGATTATACCGCCACCCAGTCGATGATCCTCGCCGACCTCACCATCGGCGGCCAGGTCCGCAAGGTGCTGATGCAGGCCCCCAAGAACGGTTTCTTTTACGTGCTCGACCGCGCGACGGGGAAGCTGATCTCGGCCAAGCCCTTCGTCGCGATGAACTGGGCGAACGGCATCGACATGGCGACTGGCCGGCCCAACATGAACCCGGAGGCGCATTATGGCGAGGTTCCGGTGATCGTCACGCCCGGCCCGGGCGGCGGGCATAACTGGAACCCGATGGCGTACAGCCCGCAGACCGGCCTCGCCTATTTTCCGGTCACGGAGATGTCCATGGCCTATTCGCTCAACCCGGCGTTCAAGCAGTCGCCGGGCAATATGAGCCAGCTCGGTATCTCGACCACCGGTTATGACCTGACCCGCAAGGCGGCGGCCGATTACGCGGCGGCGAACAACAAGACTTGGCTGACCGCCTGGGATCCGGTCGCGCAGAAGGAACGCTGGCGCGTACCCTATCCGCAGCGCGGCAGCGGCGGGCTGCTGGCGACCGCGGGCAACCTCGTCTTCCAGGGCACGGTCGGCGGCACCTTCGCTGCCTACAGCGCCGACACCGGCAAGAAGCTGTGGGAAACACCCGTCCAGCAGGTGCCGATCGCGGCGCCGATCAGCTATATGCTCGACGGCGAGCAATATGTGGCGGTCAATGCCGGCTGGGGCGGCGGGCTGGCCCATTCGACCAGCGCCAAGTCGCTCGGCTTCCCGCTCTCGACGCCGCGCCTGCTGGTGTTCAAGCTGGGCGGGACCGCCAGGCTGCCGGCGCTGGCAGGCGCCGGCCCAGCGCTGGTGAAACCCGCCGACACGACCGCGAGCCCCGAGACCATCGCGCGCGGCGAGCAACTCTATGCCCAGCATTGCGCGACCTGCCATGCCGAACAGGCGCGTGGCGGCATCAAGGACCTGCGCCGCATGAGCCCCGCCACCCATGCCGAGTTCCTCGACATCGTGCTGCACGGCAAGCGGCGCGAAAAGGGCATGGCGAGCTTCGGCGACGTGCTGGGCAACGAGGATGCGGAAGCGATCCACGCCTGGCTGGTCCGTCGCACCAATCAGGACTGGGCCGACCTGTCGAGCGGGAACTAGCCAGCCCGACAGTCCGGCCCGATCCCGTTATTTCGCCAGGGCAGCATCCTCGATCAGTGCCGCGACTTCGGCCGGGTGCGATATCATCACGACATGCGAAGCGCCCGGCACCACGACGACCCGCCGGACATGGGCGCGTTCGGCCATGAAGGCATGGGCCGCGGCGGGGATGTTGAGATCGGCCGCGCCGTAGATCGACCAGGACGGGATCGCCTGCCAGGCAGCGTTTTTCGACGGCTCGGTCAAGGCAGCCTGGGTGACGGGACGTTGCGTCGCGGCCATCAGAACGGCCTGGTCGTGCGGCACATCCGCTGCGAACTGGGCCGGGAACTTGTCCTGGCTGATATACAGGTCCTGGTTGCCGTCAGCGACCGGCACCGGCGGCGCCAGGGTGCCACCCAGCGTCGATCCCGGGAACTTGCCGCTGAGACCGAGGCTGGTCTCGCCGGCTGCCGGCATGAACGCCGCGACATAGACCAGCGCCTTCACATTGGCGTGACCCGCGGCAGCCTCACTGATCACGGTGCCACCATAGGAATGGCCGACCAGCACCACCGGCCCGGTGATGCTGTTCAGGATCGCCGAGACCTCGGCGGCATCGCCGTGAACGCTGCGCAACT
Organism: Sphingomonas sp. BL-S-29; assembly: GCF_055521495.1. NCBI lineage: Bacteria > Pseudomonadati > Pseudomonadota > Alphaproteobacteria > Sphingomonadales > Sphingomonadaceae > Sphingomonas > Sphingomonas sp. BL-S-29. The sequence continues at coordinate 688,837 of NZ_CM145482.1, read as the reverse complement.
GGTTGTCAGCCGCCGTGACGCGATAGCCGTCATGGATGAGTTTCGCGATCACACCATTCCAGCTTGAGGAGTCGGCAAAGGCGCCGTGTACCAGCACGATGGTGGGCTTGACCGCCGAGTCCGCGGACTGCGCCTGCGCCGTCGCGGCGAAACCGAGGATGCCGAGCGTGAGCGCGGCCGAGAGTTTGACGCGAGTGAACATCGGAGAGCCTTTCAGTGAGGTGGATCGCTGCGTGCCCTCATTTCGTCGACCGGCAGGCTCCTGGCCAGTCAACCATTGGTATGACGGCAGCGCCCCAAAGCTGCCTTGCCGCTCCGATGGGGCCACACTATTCGTCCGATATGGGGGAAACCGCGATCATCCATATCGTCGATGACGACGAGTCGCTGCGCAGTGCGCTGGAGAGTCTGTTCCGGTCGGTCGGGCTGAAGGCGCGCGGCCATGGCTCGGTTGCCGCGTTCCTCGATGCCCCGCGCGACGATGCGCCGGGCTGCCTGGTGCTCGACGTACGCCTGCCCGGGATCAGCGGGCTCGATTTCCAGGACCGGCTCGACGAGCTGGGCATAACCCTGCCGGCGGTGCTGATGAGCGGGCATGGCGACATCCCGATGTCGGTGCGCGCAATGAAGGCCGGCGCGATCGACTTCCTGGTCAAGCCGTTCCGCGACCAGGACATGCTCGACGCGGTCGCCATCGCGATCGAGCGGGACAGCACGCGCCGGGCGGCACAGAGCGACGATGCGGGGCTGAAGACCCTCCACGCCACCCTGTCGCCGCGCGAGCGCGAAGTGATGGCGCTGGTCACCGCCGGACGGATGAACAAGCAGGCCGCCTATGAGCTCGGCCTGAGCGAAGTGACGGTGAAGATCCATCGCGGCGCCGCGATGCGCAAGATGGGCGCCCGCACCCTGCCCGACCTGGTGCGCATGGCGGAAAAGCTGGGCGTGAAGGCGCCCTGAACCCGTAATACGATCGGATTATGGCGCCGTCCCGCCCGCTCTGGCAGGGATGGCGGCAGGGATGGCGGTGTGTCGAGCTTCCCCGAGTGGAAGGATCGAATAGCGTGCCCGGCAAACCCCTGATCGCCATCGTCGAGGACGACGAATCGCTGCGTCCCGCGCTGGTGGGGCTGATGCGGTCGCTCGGCTATGACGGCGCGGGCTTCGCTTCGGCCGAGGCGTTCCTGGCGGCGGACGCGCTCGAGCGGGCCGATTGCCTCGTCACCGATTTCCAGCTTCCCGGCATCAGCGGTCTCGACCTCGCCGCGCGGCTGGGCGGGGCGCGGGTGCGGCCGCTGCCGGTGATCCTGGTCACCGCGCGGACCGAGAAGTCGATCGACGAGCGCGGCGAAGCGGCCGGGCTGTTCTGCCTGCTGCGCAAGCCGTTCGAGGCGGACGATCTCGTCTCGTGCATCCGGCGCGCGCTGGACTCCTGAGCGCGCTTTGCCGACAAGGCCCTGGTGGGGGCACCGGCCGACATCCTCGATCTGATCCATGAAAGCGTCGTGACGCGCGATGCGGGCGGGCGCGTGCTCTCCTGGAACGCGGCATCGGAGGAGCTGTATGGCTGGCCCCGCGTCGACGCTTTGGGCCGCAACCTTCACATGCTGCTGAAATCGCGCCATGACCTGCCGGTTGAGGAGGTGGAGGCGCGGCTGCTGGCCGAGGGGCGCTGGGAAGGCGAGGTCGTGCGGACCACCGCCACCGGCGAGGAACGGGTGGTCGACATCCGCTGGAGCGCGGAGCGCGACGTGGCGGGCACGCTGGTGCGGATCATCGAAACGGCCCGCGACATCACCCGGCGCAAGGCCGCCGAGGATGCGCTGCGGATCAGCGAATATCGCTATCGCAACATGTTCGAGGCGATGGCGGTCGCTTTCTGGGAGGTCGACTTCACCGGCGTCGGCGCAATGCTGATTCCGCTGCGCGACCAGGGCGTGACCGATCTGGGCGCCTATCTCCACGCCAATCGCGACTTCGTGCGCGCGACGATGGAGCAGGCGATCGTCGCCGACGTCAACACCAAGGCGCTGGAACTGTTCGGCGCGACCGACGCGAACAGCGTGGTCGGCCAGCCTGCGGCGCGCTTCTGGCCGCGCGACAGCGAGCCCGCCTATATCGACGCGCTGGTCGCGACCATGACGCGCGAGCCGCACCTCGTCACCGAGACTCAATTGCTCCGCCTCGACGGCATGCCGATCGACGTGCTGTTCACCGTATCGCTGTCGCAGGAGAACCGGCGACGCGGCGTGTTGCTGATCGGGGTGGTCGACATCTCCGCGCGCAAGCAGGCGGAGGGCGCACTGCAGCGGCTCCAGGCGGAGTTCGCGCATGCCGCGCGCGTCTCGATGCTCGGCGAGCTGACCGCGTCGATCGCGCATGAGGTGAACCAGCCCCTCGCCGCGATCACCACCAGCGGCGAGGCGAGCCTGCGCTGGCTGGCCAATGACGAACCCGACCTGGAGGAGGTGCGCGGGCTTGCCGGCCGCATGGTCGCCGATGCGCGGCGCGCGGCATCGATCATCGCGCGGGTGCGGGCGATGGCGGAGCGGCGCGAACCAGAGCGCATCGCGTTGTCGCTCAACGCGCTGGTCGAGGACGTCCGCACCTTCCTGGCGCACGAGCTGCGTGCGCAGGACGTGGGCATCGAGCTGAACCTGCAGCCCGACCTCGCCACAGTGTCGGGCGACCGGACTCAGTTGCAGCAGGTCATCGTCAACCTCGCGGTCAATGCGGTCCAGGCGATGGCCGAGGCAGGCGTGCCGGAGCGCATGCTGCGCTTCGCGACGGGCACGCTGCCCGACGGCCGGGTGACGCTGACCGTCGAGGATAGCGGCCCGGGCCTGCCGCCCGACCCCGCCCGGCTGTTCGACAGCTTTTTCACCACCAAGGCGAACGGCATGGGCATGGGCCTGCCGATCTGCCGCACCATCGTCGAAGCGCATGGCGGGGAGATCGGCGGCGAGAATGCGGCGGGCGGCGCCCGGTTCGTCGTGACCCTGCCGGCGCTGGGCTGAGGGCCCGCCGAACCCTCCAACATTTCGCCGTTTTTCCGACTCGTTTTTTTCGTCCGCTGTTATGTTGGATTTCGGCCGGTTTTTTCCCGAACAGGATCAGCCCCTAAAGCGGCGTTTTCGCTGTTATGAACCGAACGGCCACAACAGCGGAAAAAGTGCGGCAAAACAGCGCTATTTACCGCTGTTAGGATGCGAGATTCCGTCCAACATTCCAGTCATGTCAAAGAGCCGCCGGGACCGGCTGACGATGGTCCGGGCGGCGCGACGCTGCCCGAAGCCGCCGGCCGTTTGAATCGACCGCTACTCCATGCACTTGAGCAGCCGATCGACCGTGGTCGTCGCGAAGGCCGCGAAATTGTCGGCCACGCCATAAGGGATCATCAGCTCGCGGCCCTGGAGCAGCGCGCCGCAGCTATAGACCACGTTCGGGACATAGCCGTCGCGCTCGTCGGGGCTCGGGATCAGGATCGGCTCGGGCGTGCGCGCCAGCAGCTTCGACGGATCGGCCTTGTCGAGAAGACAGGCGCCCATGCAATAATTGCGCACCGTGCCGACGCCGTGCGTGAGCACCAGCCAGCCTTCGTCGACCTCGATCGGCGAGCCGCAATTGCCCATCTGGACGAATTCCCACGGGTAGCGCGGCGAGACGATTTTCCCGCCGCCGTCCCAGTGGAGGATATTGTCGGAGCTGTGCAGCCAGATGCTCTCGCTGTCCTGCCGGCCGAGCATGACGTAACGCCCGTCGATCCGGCGCGGGAACAGCGCCATGCCCTTGGCACCCGCCGCGTCGCCGGTGAGCGCACACATGCGGAAGCTGCGGAAATCGGTGCCCGACAGCAGTTCCGGCCGCGCCGCCGCGCCGCTGAACGCGGTATAGGTACCGTAATAAAGGACGCTGCCGTCATCGTCGGTGAAGCGGACGAGGCGCAGATCCTCGATCCCCTGGCGCTGGCTCGGCAGCATCGGGAACAGCACGGTTTCCGAGATCGTGCGGCTGCCGCCGCAATTGAGCGTCACCGCGGCGATCGAATCGTCCCGCGCATCGTCGATGGTCGGCGGCACGGCGGCCGGACTGGCAGGATCGACGCTGATCTGGCCGCCCGGCATCCAGACGCCGGTGCGGAAGGTGACCGAGGAGACATGGCCCTCCCCGATGCCGCGCAGCGACAGGATGAAGCGCACCGCGCCTTCCGGCACGCCCGACTGATCGGGCGCCGCCACCGCGCTGGGATTGAACAGGGCGGCGGCCTCGAACGAGAATTCCTCGCTGAAATAGGCGCCGATCAGGCGCCGTTGCGGATCGTTGACCGCGATCTGCTCGGGCAGGAGCCTGGCGACCTCGTCGAAGCGGCGGCGCAGCATGTCGTCGACATCGCGGTGCCGCTCGTCGAGTGAATGGGTGAGCAGCTGGAGCTCGCTTTCGAGCGACGCCTCGTCCAGCGTCAGGATCCGGTCGACGATCGCCTGGGCGCGCGGATGGCCCTCGACGCGGAACCGGCCCGGATATTCCAGCTCGAACGGCCGGACGACGGTGCGCGACGGATCGGGCCGCAGGATCAGGTCGTGATGGTCGAGCACGGATTCAGCCTGAAGCATCAAGATTCCTTGTTGGGGGGTCGGGCGCCTGAACGTGCGCAGGGGCAGGAGGGTTCATCATGACCGGATCGAGATCATCGGTGCGCGACCATCGGGGGCGTGGCACCGAGCACGTCGCCGGTATAGGTTTCGACCAGCTGGCTGAACGGCGTGCCGTCCGGTAGGCGCAGCACCGCGCGGTGCTCGATCACCTTGTCCGGAATGGCCAGCCTGCCGCCGGTGCCTCGCGGCAAGGCGAGGCGCGAGACGTCCCAGTCATTGGGCAGGGGCGACCATAGCAACGTCGCGCTGATGGTCTGGCGGCGGAAGTGCAGTGCCTGCACCGCGCGGCCGAAGGCGGTGTCGCTGGTATCGAGCAGGGCGTTCATTTCCGGCGTGAGACGCGACGGGACGTACCAATTGTCGGCCTCGGACAGCACGCGGTCACCGCAGCGCAGCCGGACGCGGCGATAGCGCACCAACTCTTCCGCGCCGACCTGCAGGGTCGCCCGCACTTCCGGCGTTACCGGCTTGTCCTGACCGGTAACGCGCTCGGCGACGATCCTGCTGCCCGTCGGCGCGAGCGCGCGGCGGGCGCACCAGCCGTCCAAGGTGAGGGTCGCGCTGTCATGGCTGAGCAGCTCGGCGTTGAGCGTCTGCACCAGCGCCAGCGCGCCGGCCCGTGCGAGCGGCGAGTCAGGCCAGGGAGGCCGCACGTCCCTGTCCCGGGCGACGCCGGGGGAGGCAAGGGCGAGCGCAGCGAGGGCCGCGATGGTTCGGGTGCGGATCACGCGCCTTCATAGCGCGCGGACCCCGCCCGACACCACCGCCGCGACCGTCAGGCCGATGCGTTTCTGCGCCGCGTGTCCCAGCCCTTGCGCGCCGCCGCCGAGCGCTGCTCGGCCGAGCCGGACTTGTGCGCCCGGCCGCCGCGCGACGACGACACATGGGTGTCGGGCTTGCCCCGGCCCGAGCCGGATTTGTTGCCGCCGCCCGATTCCTTGTTGACGGTGGCCCAGGCGCGGCTCTCGGCCTCTTCCTTGGGCACGCCGCGATGCTCATAGCCTTCCTCGATATGCTGGGCCTTGCGCTTCTGCTTGTCGGTATAGGCGCTCTTGTCTCCACGAGGCATGATCTTCTCCTGGTGAAATGGACTGATGCAACAACGCGTTGCGCGGGATCGATATCCCAGCGGCGCGACCATCCGGGCCCAAAGCGGCGCCGGGGCGTTGAGGACGGGAAAGCCAATGAAGGACCACGCATGTTTCACCCGTCGCTGATCGACCCGATCATCGCCCTGCCCTCCGTCCAGCGACGGCTCGATGCCTCGGCATCGGCGCTGATGCGGCCGCCCTCCGGGCCTGACGTGGATTTCACGCAGCCCCCGGGAGAAGCCGCGCTGGTGCCGCCGGATTCGATCTCGTGGCGGGTGTTCAAGAACCCGCTGAGCCTGTTCATCGGCGGTGTCGCGGCGGTCATCCTCGAACTGGCAGAACCTGCGGTACGTACCGGGGTGTGGGAGCATTCTTCGTTCCGCAGCGACCCGGTCACGCGGCTGCAGCGCACTGGCCTTGCGGCGATGATGACGGTCTATGGCGCGCGCAGCCAGGCCGAAGCGATGATCGCCGGCGTCGTGCGGCGGCACGCCGCGGTTTCGGGCGCCACGCCCGGCGGCGAGGCGTATCAGGCCAACGATCCGGTGCTGCTGACCTGGGTGCAGGCGACCGCGAGTTACGGCTTTTGCGAGGCCTATCACCGTTATGCCCACGAACTGAGCCAGGCGGAGCGCGATCGATTCTACGCCGAGGCGGCGCCTTCCGCCCTGCTGTATGGCGCGGTGGCGCCGCCGGCGGACGAAGCGGCGCTGCACGCCCTGTTCGAGACGATGCGTCCGCGCCTCGAAGCCTCGCCGATCCTGTTCGAGTTTCTCGACATCATCCGCACAGCGCCGGCCTTCCCCGCACCGCTGCGGCCGTTGCAGCGCATGCTGGTGCGCGCCGCGGTGGATCTGGTGCCGGGCTGGGTGCGGGATCGGGTCGGCCTCGGGCCGCAACATGGGCTTCGGCCGGGCCAGGCGACCTTGCTCAAGGGCGCGGTGCGGCTGTCCGACCGGCTGATCCTGCCGTCGAGCGCGGCGGTGCAGGCCTCGCGGCGGATGGCGTTGCCGGCGGACTATCTGTTCCGACGTCCCGTTACCGCGAAGGGCTGAGCCATAGAGTCACAAACCGCGAATGGCCGAAAGTTGGTGGTTACGTGCCGTTCGCAAGATCGTCCTGCTCGTCAGCGATCCTGCCCCGAAACTTCAATTCCGGCTGATCAGCGTCCGCTTCGGCATCACTCCATCGAAGTTGGGCCGCATCAACAACTTCGCTCCCCATGTGAGCGATGAAAGCGGCGGTCAGCGCCTCTCTGTGGCGCTCATATTGAGGCAAGTTTGGGTTCAGGTTGTCGGCGAGCAGAAGCCATTCAGCGAACTGTCTCGCATGAACCGGTCCACTTGGCGGAATGATGTTCGAAACATGAAGTGGCTCTCCACGCTTCATGCACCCGCAGAACCCCCAAACGACGCACGCAGTGAGCATCAGCGCGTCGAAACCTGTCTCGCTCATTCCACCCGTTTAGCTGGTTCCCGAAGTGTCCGCTATTGAGGCGTTGGCGGTCGTGCGCATCGATGAGTCCCGATTCTGAGTCCGAGATAGTATGCGGGCACGCCCGCGCGAAATATCACCCCGCGCACGACCCAGTATCTTTCGGACAGGACGACGCCGCCGACGGACAAGGTAGCGCTCTATGCCCTGTTCGACACGATCCGCCCGCGCCTCAGTCAATCAGTTGAGGCCCCACATCGCGGCCCGATTGCGGGCAAGGTCCTTCATGAAATCGTCCAGCGCAGCCAGGCGGCGATCTATTTCCGATGCCGGAACACCATTCCATACGGCGTGATCATAGTGTTCGCGAACGGACTTCAGATCGTCTCCCGCTTGAAAGCGCTCGGACATGTAGAGCGTTTCAAGCAGCTCCGTCGGACGTTCGCGCTCGCCTGATTTCACCAGAGCGTATTTGACGAGATACTCGGACATGATGCCGTCGTTGGATGTGCTGACCATCGTCGTCCCCTTTCCCTCTGGAATATGGGTGGCTGGCACAGCTAGTCCAGAGCAGTGGCGGCTTTCGGGGGGCATGTGCGATTGCCAGAAAAGGGGCGTTAGCGGTCATGCGCACGAGCGGAGCCTGGCGGAACGCGATCCTGCCGTTCAGCGGAGGGGGCGGGAGACTCGACATCGGGATCGGCGCTGTTGATCAGCTTCGGTTTAGGTTGAATGCAAAGGAACAGGCCAACACACTGACAACACACTTTTTAAAAGAGCTTGACGATTATAAGACGACCGGTCATATATAAACCCATGCCCAGACCAGCCAATCCCGAAACGCGATCGCGCCTCCTCGAAAAGGGGGGAGACCTTGTGAGCACCCAAGGCTTCAACGCCACCGGCGTGCAGGAGATCACCACGGCAGCCGGCGTGCCCAAGGGATCGTTCTATAATTACTTTGACAGCAAGGAAGCCTTCGCGGTCGAAGTACTGACCGAGTATTGGGATTCGGTGGTTGCCACCTACGGCCCGATCCTGGCCGATCGCAACATGGCGCCGCTCGCGCGTATCGCCCGCTATTTCGCGGGCCTGGCAGAGTTTCACGAGCGCCGCCGTTATGCGGTCGGCTGCCTGATCGGGAACATGGCGCTGGAGGTGACGCCGACGAGCGAGGACGTGCGAATCAAGCTCGCAGCGATCTATCGCGAGTGGTCCGCCGCGCTCGCCTCATGCTTGCGGGAAGCGCAGGAGAAAGGGGAATTATCGGCCGGAAAGGATCCTGAGCAGCTTGCTGTCGCACTGATCGACACGTTCGAAGGGGCGGTCATGCGGGCCAAGGTCGAACGTAGCCGGGCGCCCTTTGACAGCTTCGAGCGCTTTGTTTTGCCCTCTTTGCTGGCCTAAATATTTTGACCAATTAATAGACGACTGGTCATGTTCTTTTGCCGGATCATCGCTGGAACGCCGCGCCAGCGAGTGATGAATCCTCATCCGCGGCACATTGTGAAGGACTGAGCAATGCCTACGATCACGACAACGGACGGCGTAAACATCTTTTACAAGGATTGGGGATCGGGTCAGCCGATCGTCTTCAGCCACGGGTGGCCGCTGTCGGCCGACGACTGGGACGCCCAGATGACCTTCTTCCTTCGTCACGGCTACCGGGTGATCGCCCATGACCGGCGCGGGCACGGCCGGTCCGACCAGCCCGGCACCGGCAACGACATGGACCACTGGGTCGCCGACCTCGCGGCCCTGACTGAACATCTCGACCTGCGCGACGCGATCCATATCGGGCACTCGACAGGTGGCGGTGAGGTGGCCCGCTATGTCGCTCGCCACCAGGAGCGCGTCGCGAAGGCGGTACTGGTCGCTTCCCTGACGCCAAACATGTACCGGAGCGAGGACAACCCGTCCGGTCAACCGCCGGAGTGGTTCGACGCGATCCGGGCAGGCGTGCTGGGCAACAGGGCGGAGTTCTACCGTTTCGTCCCCGAGAATCCGTTCTACGGCTACAACCTGGATGGGGCCAAGCCTTCGGAGGCAGTCATTGCGAACTGGTGGCGCCAAGGCATGGCCGGCGGTGCTCTCGCACATTACGCGACGGTCGACTCCTGGCTCGAAGATTATACCGAAGACCTCAAGAAGATCACCGTGCCGGTGCTGGTGATGCATGGCGAGGCCGATCAAGTCGTCCCGTTCGCCAGTTCCGTGCCGCGCGCGGTCGACCTGCTCAAGCACGGGTCGCTGAAGACTTATCCCGGCTACCCCCATGGCATGCTGACCACATATGCAGATGTTCTCAACCCTGACCTGCTCTCGTTCATCAGGTCTTGACGACATCTCCATTCATCATCGTCTATGATGAACATTTCTGGTTGTAACTGAGGAGGGTTCGGGTTTCGTCGTAGTGCGAAGGAACGAAAGGAAGCTCGAACCCTCCTCGAAATTCGTCGGCCAAGGTCTCCCGCCGGCCGTGGCAGCGTTGCTCGGGGAGGTCTCTCCACCGTCGGCTTTGCGCCTCGCTCGCTGCCCGCCCAGGGGAATTGAAGAGCAACCGTGGCGTGTGGGATTTGGCTACGCTGCCAAGTCGCCGCTGCATGTCCGCAATCGAGTATGCGGACATGGGCTCGTAGCGTGCGCAAGTGAGGCATCAGCGGTCATGCGCATTGATGCGCCCGCCCTCCGGCCCGCAGGACGCACCAATGTCTGATCAGCAGGGGCCGTGCCAATATACGCCTTGGCCTAACGCCGACCAGCATTCTACAAGCATGGGCAGGTCCCGCTTGTCCAAGGCGAAGCCATATCCCCAGCCGCCGTCGAAATATGGCTTCGTCGTGATATCTACCATCCCGTGGCGGACGATCACCGAAAAAGGCTTCAGGCCAGCGATGACGGGCGGCCATTTGTCTTTCGGAACGTCAACAGATTGCTCGGGCCGAATGAGCGGATAAGCCGCGATCAGGCGTTGGGATTCGGCCTTTATTGCCATCAATTTCGTCTGGTCATGAATAGGGTGCGGGAAGGAACAATATATTGCGAGCGCGATCAGAACGATGATCGGGATCGCAATGCGCAGGCACCCATTCACGCCGGATTCTCCCCACACCTCATGCTCCAGTGTCCCGAACCGGAAGTTCGTTCATGACGACATTCAAATATTCATCAAACGACCTTCAGCACAGTAGAGTCGAATCCGACCGGTCTGAACAGCCCCTCCCCTGAAGAGCAGGGCAATCGCCTATCAGCGCATCACGTTTGTTTCGGCCTGGAGGAAGGAAAAGCGGGGTTCACGCGAAGGCGCGAAGACGCGAAGTTTAGATAGTCTGTCCGTGATAAGCGGTCCGCTTGACCGCATTCGAACATCTTTGCGTCTTCGCGCCTTCGCGTGAACTCATGCTCTGCCCCCTTCCCCACCGTGCCGCGCCATAGGTGATTGCCCTCCCTGAAGGGGAGGGGTTGAGGGGTGGGGCGCGCGTCTGCGCGCTCAAAAGAACCGTTTCACCAGGCACCGGAGCGTCGATCGGGGCATCGAGCCCCGATCGACGCTGCCCCACCCCTGCCCCCTCCCCTGAAGGGGAGGGGCTTAGTAGAGACGTCGGCAACTCGACTTGCGTTCAACCCTAATACCAAGGTCGTACCCCGGCACACCCGCGTAGAATGTCGCGCGCGCGTCCTACCCGGCATGTTTCGGACAGGGACGACGCTGCCGCGGCCGTCCGCATCGAAGCGGGAGATCGGACATGTCGAACACCATCATGCTCATCCACGGCGCCTGGCTGAATGCGCTGGCCTGGGAAGGTTTCAAGGCGCGGTACGAAGCGCGAGGCTATACCGTGCTGGCGCCCGACTGGCCCTATGACGACCGCTCGCCGGCCGAGCTGCGCGACAGCCCGCGCGAGGAGCTGAAGCATCTGGGGCAGCTGCAGATCATCGATCATTACGACGCGCTGATCCGCGGGCTTGCCGAGGCGCCGATCCTGATCGGCCATAGCTTTGGCGGGGTGATCGTCCAGCATCTGCTCGATCGCGGGCTGGGCGCGGTGGGGGTGGCGATCGATCCGGCGCCGACCCCGGGCGTGCCGCTCGGGCCGCAGGCGATCTGGTCGGCATTGCCGGTGCTCGGCGACCTGTTCAGCTGGCGCAAGGCCAAGGTGATGTCGCGGACATTCTTCAAGACGCGTTTCGCGCAGACCGCGCCGAAGGACCAGGCCGATGCGCTGTACGACCGCTATATCGTGCCGACCCCGGGCAAGGTCTATTGGGACGGCATCTTCCTGCGTGCCGGCAGGATCCGCTGGGATAATCCCGAGCGCGCGCCCTTGCTGCTGATCGGCGGATCGCTCGACCTGATCGCCGATGCGAGCATGACCCGGGCGATCTATCGCAAGCAGAGCCTTGCGCCGTCGAAGACCGAGCTGCGCATCTTCGAAGGGCGCTCGCACTGGACCGGGATTGATGCGGGCTGGGAAAACGTGGCCGATTATGCGCTCGATTGGGCACTCTTGAGTGCGCGCGAATCGGAAGTTGTACCGATCAGGGAAGCGCTGGCCGCCTGACCCCCGGCCGTGCCAGCCAGCCCGGGCGGTCCGCCCCCGACCGCCCGGGCTTTTTGCCAAGGACTTCCCTCTACCCCGTTCGGGCTGAGCTCGTCGAAGCCCTGCTCTTCTCTTCCACGGAAGAAAGAACAGCCCTTCGACAAGCTCAGGGCGAACGGAGGGAAGGTACGTCGACCCGAACAACGCTCTACCGACCAATGATCTCCAATCCCTCCGGGCCAACCCGCGCCCCCAACGCAGCATAATCCGGCACCCCGGGATGCGGTGTCTCCAGCGGATGGGCGTGAGTGACGGTAATCACCATCACCGCCGCGCCGGCGGCCTCGGCGGCGGCGATGCCGGCGGGGGTATCCTCGAACACCAGGCAGTGATCGGCGGGGACGCCGAGGCGGTCGGCGGCGAGCAGGAAACAGTCGGGCGCGGGCTTGCCGCGGTCGACATCCTCGGCGGTGATCATCACCGGCGGTATGGGCAGGCCGGCCGCTTCGAGCCGCCGCGTCGCCAGCGCGCGCGGGGCGGAGGTGACGATCGCCCAGCGATCCGCCGGCAGCGCGGCGAGGAAGGCATGGGCACCGGCGATCGCTTCCACACCCTCGACATCCTCGATCTCCAGCCGGGTGATCTCGGCGGCCTCGGCCTCCGGATCGACGCCGGGCAGCGCGAGACGGCGCACCGTCTCGACGCTGCGCACGCCGTGGATCGTCGGCAGAAAGGCCTCGACGTCGAGGCCGTGACGGCGTGCCCAGCCAGCCCAGACCCGCTCGGCGGCGACGATCGAGGTGAGGATCGTGCCGTCCATGTCGAACAGGAAAGCGGCGAAGTGGCGGTCGGGGAAAGGCTGAGTCATTGCCCGCGCTCCTGCGCCCGGCGGGCACGCGGCGCAAGCCGCGCTCTATCGTCATCGCCGCGCGATGCCGCTAGAGCGCCGCCCATGTCGGCGCTCGAGGCCCTTGCAGACGATCTGACCCGGCTTGCCGCGCAGGACCGGTTGCGCACGCTGGTGCCGCGGCGCGGGGTGGATGTTTCCTCCAATGACTATCTGGCGCTCGCTACCTCGCCGCGACTGGCGCGGGCGGTGGCGCAGGCGGTCGAACGCGGGGTACCGGTCGGATCGGGCGGATCGCGGCTGTTGCGCGGCAATCACGAGGAGCATGAAGCGCTGGAGGCGGAAGCGGCGGCGTTTTTCGGGAGCGAGGCGGCTTTGTTCTTCTCGAGCGGCTATACCGGCAACGCCACGCTGTTCGCGACCCTGCCGCAGCGGGGCGACCTGATCGTGCATGATGCGCTGATCCATGCCAGCGCGCATGAGGGCATGAGGCTGAGCCGGGCCGATGCCGTCGCCGCGACGCATAACGACCCCGAGGCGTTCGAGACCGCCATTGCCGGATGGCGCCGCGCCGGCGGCACCGGGCGACCGTGGATCGCGGTGGAGAGCCTGTACAGCATGGACGGCGACCGGGCGCCGATCGACGCGCTGGCGGCGGTGGCCGAACGGCACGATGCGATGCTGCTGATCGACGAAGCGCATGCCACCGGCGTGTTCGGCGCGCAGGGGCGCGGTCTCGCGGCGGCGCTCCATGGGCGCGAGAATGTCGTCACGCTCCATACCTGCGGCAAGGCGATGGGGTGCGAAGGGGCGCTGGTTTGCGGCCCGCAGGTGGTGCGCAATTTCCTGGTCAATCGCGGGCGCGGCTTCGTCTTCTCGACGGCGCCGTCCCCGCTGATGGCGAGCGCCGTGCGCGAGAGTCTACGCATCCTGGCCGATGAGCCAGAACGGCGCGCCGGCTTGTGGGATCTGGTCGGCGCGGCCGAACAGGCGCTCGACCGCTGCGGCGTGGCGCCGACCGGATCGCAGATCCTGCCGCTGGTGCTGGGCGACGATGCGCGGACGATGCGCGTCGCCGCCGCGGTGCAGGCGGCCGGGTTCGACGTGCGCGGCATCAGGCCACCGACGGTGCCGCAGGGCAGTTCGCGGCTGCGCATCTCGCTGACGCTCAACCTGACGGTGGCGGATGTGGATGCGCTGGCCGATGCGATTGCGGGGGCGATCGCGTGACGGCGCGGATCGTCGTCACCGGGACCGATACCGATGTCGGCAAGACGGTGTTCGCCGCCGCGCTCGCCGGGGCGCTGAGCGCGTCCTATTGGAAACCGGTCCAGGCCGGGCTGGAGGACGGCGGCGATGCCGCGACCGTCGCGCGGCTGAGCGGGCTGGCGCCGGAGCATATCCTGGCCGAGGCCTATCGGCTGACCACGCCCTGCTCGCCCGACCGTTCGGCGGCCATCGACGGGGTAACGATCGATCCGGCGCGGCTGGTGCCGCCGGTGCTCGACGGTCCGCTGGTGATCGAGGGCGCGGGCGGGGTGCTGGTGCCGGTAACGGGCGAGCTGGTCTTTGCCGATCTGTTCGCGCGCTGGGCGCTGCCGGTGGTGCTGGTCGCGCGGACGACGCTCGGCACGATCAACCACAGCCTGTTGTCGATCGAGGCCTTGCGGTCGCGCGGCGTGCCGATCCTGGGCGTGGCGTTCACCGGCGATGCGGTCGAGCATAGCGAGGTAACCATCGCGCGGATCGGCGGGGTGAAAAGGCTCGGCCGGCTGCCGCATCTGGCGCCGCTCGATGCGGGCACGCTCGCCGCCGCCTTTGCCGCGCATTTCAATCTGGCGGATTTCCGGTGAAGAGATCGCCGATCTGGCATCCCTTCACGCAGCATGGGCTGGGCGAGCCGATCCCGCTCGTCACGCATGCCGAGGGCGCGGCGCTGTTCACCGAAGACGGGCGGCGGATCGTCGATGCGATCTCCTCCTGGTGGGTGACGACGCATGGGCATCGCAACCCGCGCATCATGGCCGCCATCGCCGAGCAGGCGGCCAGGCTCGACCAGATCATTTTTGCCGGCTGGACGCATGAGCCGGCCGAGACGCTCGCGCGCGGGCTGATCGAGATGATGCCCGCCGAACTGAGCCGGGTGTTCTTCTCCGATTCGGGATCGACCAGCGTCGAGGTCGCGCTGAAGATGGCGCTGGGGTTCTGGGCAAATCGCGGCGAGCCGCGGCACCGCGTGCTGGTGATGCAGCACAGCTATCACGGCGATACGATCGGCGCGATGTCGGTCGGCGCGCGCGGGGTGTTCAACCGGGCCTATGCGCCGTTGCTGTTCGATGTCGGCACCCTGCCATTCCCCGCCGCGGGGCGCGAGCAGGACACGCTCGACGAGCTGGAAGCCGCCTGCCACGCCAGGCCCGCCGCGCTGATCGTCGAGCCGCTGATCCTCGGGGCGGGCGGGATGCTGATCTATCCGGCCCGGGTGCTGGCCGAGATGCGCGCGATCTGCGCGCGGCACGGCGTGTTGTTCATCGCCGATGAAGTGATGACCGGTTGGGGGCGGACCGGCACCTTGCTGGCGTGCGAACAGGCCGGGATCGTGCCCGACATCCTGTGCCTGTCGAAGGGGCTGACCGGCGGGGCGGTGCCGCTGGCGGTGACCATGGCGAGCGAGGCGATCTACGACGCGCATTGGTCGCAGGACCGGGCGACGATGTTTTTCCATTCGTCGAGCTACACCGCCAACCCGATCGCCTGCGCCGCGGCCAACGCCAATCTCGCCATCTGGCGCGAGGAGCCGGTGCTGGAGCGGATCGCCGATCTGGCCCGGCGCCAGCAGGCGCGGCTGGCGAAGGTCGCCGCACTGCCGACGGTGCGCAACGCGCGGCAGATCGGCACGATCACGGCGATCGAGATCGCCGACGAACAGGGCGATTATCTGTCGTCGATCGGCCCGCGCCTGCTCGCTTCTTTCCGGGGCAGGGATCTGCTGCTTCGGCCGCTCGGCAACACCGTCTATGTCATGCCGCCTTATTGTATCGACGATGGGGATCTGGACCTGATCTATGCCGCGATCGGTGAGGCGTGCGAGCTTGGGGCGGGATGATGAGGCGCGTTTTTCTTCTTCCCCGGCGGAGGCCGGGGCCCAGTAGGGAGGCAGAAGGAAACGGGCGGGGCGGCCATTTCACAGCTCCCCCAACTGGACCCAGTTCCGGGTTGAACATACCCCGTATGTTCAAGGATCGTCCGGGGGACGATCCGACCCGGAACTCTTCGCCGGGGAAGGTGAAGTGTACCTGGGCACGGTTGCTCTTCTCCACCGTTGCGCTCCCGTTGCTGGCCACCGCCTGCACATCGAAACAGCCGGCATCCGTCTGCACCGACCTGTCGAAGGCCCCGATGGTCGCCATCCCCGGCGGCAGTTTCACCATGGGCGACGACCCGCTCTACCCCGAGGAGGGGCCACCGCGCAGGGTGTCGGTCAAACCCTTCTGGATCGATACGCACGAGCTGACCAATGCCGAGTTCGCCGCCTTTGTGAAGGCGACCGGCTACACGACCATGGCGGAACGCGATCCGCCAAAATTGCCCGGCGCGCCGCCCGAGATGCTGGTGCCAGGGTCCGCCGTTTTCAGCGTGCCGAGCCAGGACGATCCGCGCTGGTGGCGCTGGTCGGTCGGGGCGCAGTGGCGGCATCCGTCGGGGCCGGCGGAATCGATCGTCGGACGCGACCGGGAGCCGGTGGTGCAGATCGCGTTCGAGGATGCCCAGGCCTATGCGCGCTGGGCAGGCAAGCGCCTGCCGACCGAGGCCGAATGGGAATATGCCGCGCGCGCCGGGCAGAAGGCGTTGCCCGAGCCGGTGGATGGCGAGGGCCGTCCCCAGGCCAATTATTATCAGGGCGTCTTCCCGCAGCGCGATCTCGCGCTCGACGGCTATAAGGGCCGCGCGCCGGTGGGGTGCTTCAAGCCCAACGCCTTCGGCCTGTACGACATGATCGGCAATGTGTGGGAATGGACCAGCGACCCCGGCGGGCCGCAGGGCGACATGCATGTCATCAAGGGCGGATCCTATCTCTGCGCGGGCAATTATTGCGCGCGCTACCGCCCTGCCGCGCGCCAGTTCCAGGAACGCGGGCTCGGTACCGATCATATCGGGGTGCGTCTGGTCGCCGACCGGCCGGTGCCGCCGCGTCATTGACCCGCCTGCCATGATATGACACGTATTGTGCCAATATCACGGCTGGAGGCGTCGCATGAAGGTCACCAACACCGTCTTCCCGGGCGCCGAACAGGCCGCGGCGTTTTTCGGCGGGGTCGAGGACGGGCCGTTCGTGATGGTCAATTTGCTGAAGTTCAGGGAGCGCGCCGATTATGCCGATGGCTCCGAGCCGGAGCTGAGCGGACGCGAGGCCTATCGCCGTTATGGCAAGGCGGTGCTCGCCTGCCTGGCCTCGGTCGGCGCAAGGTCGGTCTATGCGGGGGACGTCACCGAGCTGATGCTCGGCGAGGCGGACGAGCTGTGGGACATGGTGGCGCTGGCCGAATACCCCTCGCGCGCGGCGATGATGGCGATGGTGGCGTCGCCCGAGTATCAGGCGATCGAGAAGCACCGGATCGCCGGGCTTGCCGGGCAGCTCAACATCCGCACCAAGGCGCTGGGCGGGTGACCCTGAGCTACGATCTCTACTGGTCATTCCGCTCACCCTATTCCTATCTGGTGACGCCCCGGCTGGTCGAGCTCGAACGCGACCATGACGTCATGGCGCGCGTGCGCCCGGTCTATCCGATCGCGGTGCGGCAACCCGATTTCTTCGCCAACAACGATCCGCTCTGGCTAAGCTATTTCCTGCGCGACATCGGGCGGAGCGCCGACTTCGTCGGGCTGCCGTTCCGCTGGGCGTCGCCCGACCCGGTGACGATGGACATGGCGACGCGGACCTATCCGAAGGAGCAGCCTTATATCCACCGGCTGACGCATCTCGGCGTGGCGGCGGCGGAGCGCGGCCGGGGGCTGGCGTTTCTGGACGAGGTGAGCCGGCTGATCTGGGGCGGGGCGGTGACCGACTGGCATCTCGGCGATCATCTCGCCCGGGCGGCGGAACGCGCCGGGCTCGACCTGGCGGAGATGGATGCGGCGGTCGCGGCGGATCCGGACCATTATGCGGCGGTGGTCGAGGCCAATCAGGAAGCGCAGCGCGCCGGGGGGCATTACGGCGTGCCGCTGATGGTGTTCGAGGGCGAACCGTTCTTCGGGCAGGACCGGTTCGACCAGCTCAAATGGCGGATGGCGCAAAGCGGGCTGGCGAAGCGCTGAATCCTCCCGATCCGGCACGGGGAGGATCACGCCCGCCTCCTCCGCCACCACAGCACGCCCGTCACGAGCGCTCCCAACGCCAAAAGCCCCGCCAGCAACCGAAGCAGCTTCGGCCGCACGCTCCGGTTGAAGCCGTTGCGGTTGATCTGCGCCGCGGCGGTATAGCCGGCGGGCATCGGCAGCACCTGATCGCGCCGGGCGAAGGCGGCGTAATCGGCCTGGAGCGCCTTGAACAAGGTCGGCATCGTGCCCGCCAGATCGCGCGTCTCGCCGGGATCGCGGGCGATATCGTAAAGGTGCCATTCGCCGGTGCCGGTCGGCGGCAGATTCTTGACCAGCTTATAGTCGCCGCGGAACACCGCGGCGTTGCCCGAAAGTTCATAGCCGATCGCCTGGTCGGCGGGATGCACGCTGTCGGTCGCCCCGCTCAGCACCGGCCAGAGATTCGCGCCGGTCATCGGCTCGACCGGCTTGCCGCGATACGTGCCGCCATGGCCGGGGACCCGGGCGAGCGCGAGAAGGGTCGGGGCGATGTCCGTCACATAGGCGAAGCGGCCGGCGATCATGCCCGCCCTCATCGCCGGATTGCCCGGCCAGGCGATGATCAGCGGCACGCGCAGGCCACCCTCGGTCGCGGAGAATTTATAGCCGCGCAAGGGAGCGACGGCGGCGCTGGCCCAGCCGGGGCCGATCGCGGTAAAGGAGCCGCGCCGGCCCTGCGAGTCCGGTGCGAGATCATAATGCACCCGGCTGTTGAGCGCGCTGAGCCAGGTCGCCATCGGATCGGTCGGCTCGGCGCCGTTATCCGACAGGAAGATGAAGACGGTATTCGCATAGTCGCCGGTTGCCTTGAGATGCGCGACCAGCCGGCCGATCTCGACATCCGCCGCCTCGGCCATGCCGCCATAGGCCGCCATGGCGCGGGCCTGCGCGGCACGTTCCCCAAGCGGGAGGGCGTTCCAGTCGCGGGTCGTGGACATGGCGACCATCGGCGCGCCGGCGGGAATGATGCCGAGCGCCGCCGCGCGGTCGCGCCGCGCGGTGCGCAGTGCGGTCCAGCCGCTCCGATAGGCCGTGCGATAGCGCACGATATAGGCGTCGGGTGCCTGGACCGGGATATGGTTGGCGAGGAAGTTCACCGAGGCGAAAAAGGGTTTTCCGCCGGATCGCCCGCGATCGATATAGTCGATCATCCGGTCGACCACGAAGCGCGAGGAATAATAATCCCCGGGCAGGGTCGCGGGCTTGCCGTCCTCGGTCCAGTCGGCGGTCTCGTAGAGGCCCTCGATCGGGCGCTGTTCGAAATTGTCGGCACCCGCGTCGGCCAGCGAGAAGGCGTGATCATAGCCGCGCGCGGTGGGCAGCTTGTCCGGGGTGCGGCCGAGATGCCATTTGCCGGTGAGATAGGTGCGGTAGCCGCCGTCGCGGAACAGGCTGGCCAGCGTCACCACCCGGTCGTTGAGCACGGTGTCGTAGCCCGGCTTGCCGACATGGTCGGGCGGGATCGTCTCGGGCATATTGCCCAGGCCGGCGCGGTGATTGCTGACCCCGGTCTGGAGCATCGCGCGCGTCGGCGAGCAGGTGCCGGCGACATGGAAGTTGGAGAAGCGCACCCCTGCGGCGGCCAGCGCATCGATATTGGGGGTGCGGATCTCGCTGCCGAAACTACCGACATCGCTGAAGCCCCAATCGTCGGCGAGCAGGACGACGATATTGGGCCGCTTCCGCTCCGCCGCCGATGTGCCGGAAGCGAGTGTGAACGTCGCGAGCAGGGCGAGACTCGCGAACACTGATTTCCAGGGCCTGCGCATCGACATCTTCCCCCTTGCCCTAGGATGCGCCCGGATAATGGCATTATCAATGCCGAAATGTTGCAAAGACCCGCGCGGCTGATACGATGCCGCGAATCAAAGGGGAGGCCGTCATACGAAAGGCAATTCGCGCCGCGATCGCGTTGGTCGGGCTGTTCAACCTGGCAATCGGGCTTGGCTTTCTGATCGACCCCGCGCGGCTCGGCGCCAATTTCTTCCTGTTGCCTGCCAGCATCCAGGGACTGGCGACGATGCGCGCCGATTTCACGGCCTTTTTCATGACCGGCGGCGCCTTCGCGCTGTACGGCGCATGGCACGGTCGGGCCGAGCCTCTGAGCACGCCGCTGCTGCTGCTCGCCCTCGCGCTGATCGGGCGCTGTATCGGCATCGCCATCGACGGGGCGTCGCCGACCGCGCATGAGCCGGTGGTCGCCGAAGCGGCGATGATCGCGATCCTGCTCGCGGGGCGCCACATCCTGTCCACCCCGCACTGAGGGCCGACCCCGTGAAGACATGGCTGAAAATCCTGCTCGGAACGGTCGCGCTGCTGCTGGTCGGCGGCTATCTCGCCAGGGACTATGTTCTGCTGCATCTGGCGGGATGGATGGCGCCGCATGTCTATCCCAACCACCCGGTCGCCTGGCAGAGCGGGCCGGACGTGGCGCAGCTGCCGGCCGACAAGCGCCCGCCCAATGTGATCCTGATCGTCGCCGACGACCTCGGCTATAATGATATCAGCTTCAATGGCGGCGGCGTGGCGGGCGGGTTGCTCAAGACCCCCCATATCGATGCGCTGGGCCGCGACGGCGTCAGTTTCGCCGACGGCTATGCCGGCAACGCGACCTGCGCGCCGTCGCGCGCGGCGCTGATGACCGGGCGCTATCCGACGCGGTTCGGCTTCGAGTTCACGCCGACCGACACGCGCTTCGCGCGCACCATCGCCGGCTTCCCGACCAGCTGGGACAAGCGCACGATCTTCGACGAGGAGGCGGCGCGGACCGATCCGCCGGCCGACGACAAGGGCGTGCCGGGATCGGAGCTGACCATCGCCGAGCTGATGCGCGGCAAGGGCTATCACACGCTGCATCTCGGCAAATGGCATCTCGGCGGCGCCAGGGGCATGCGGCCCGAGGACCAGGGGTTCGACGAGAGCCTGGGCTTCATCATCGGCGCGCAGATGTTCCTGCCGGAGAACGACCCGAACGTCGTCAATTCGAAACAGGATTTCGACCCGATCGACAAATATCTATGGGCGAACCTGCCGTTCAGCGTCCAGTATAACGGCAGCGTACCGTTCCGGCCGAACCGCTACATGACCGATTATCTGACCGACCAGGCCGTCGACACGATCAAGGCCAATCGCAACCGGCCCTTTTTCCTCTACCTCGCCTATAACGCCCCGCACACGCCGCTCCAGGCGCTGAAGGCGGATTACGACGCGCTGCCGCAGATCGCCGACCATCGCACCCGGGTCTATGCCGCGATGATCCGCGCGCTCGACCGCGGCGTCGGGCGAGTGACGGCCGAACTCAAGGCGCAGGGGCTCGACCGAAACACGCTCGTCATCTTTACCAGCGACAATGGCGGCGCGCATTATATCGGCCTGCCCGACATCAACCGGCCTTATCGCGGCTGGAAAGCGACCTTTTTCGAAGGCGGCGTGAAAGTGCCGTTCTTCATGCGCTGGCCGGCGCAGATCAGGCCGGGCACGCGCATCGACGGACCGGTCAGCCATTTCGACATCTTCGCGACGGCCGGCAAGGCCGCCGGAATCGCCATGCCGGGCGACCGCGCGGTGGACGGTGTTGACCTGCTGCCGTTCGTCGAGGGCAAGCAGGCGGGGAACCCGCACCCGATCCTGTTCTGGCGCGACGGTGCCTATCGGACGGTGCGGGACGGTGACTGGAAGCTGCAGATGCTCGACCTGCCGCGCAAGGCCTTGCTGTTCGATCTGCGGAACGACCCGACCGAGCAGCATGACCTTGCCGCGCAGCAACCCGCCCTCGTCGCGCGATTAAAGGCATTGCTCGCGGATCATGATAGGAGCAGCGTCAAGCCGGCCTGGCCATCGCTGATCCGATCGCCGATCGCGATCGACCGGCCATTGGGCACCAGACCCAAACCGGGCGAGACTTATATCTATTGGGCGAATTGATGGATCAGCAAAAGGGGCGCTCGGCCGACGGGCGCAGGAGACGGTCGGAATCGAGCCGCGACAAGATCGTCGAGGCGATGCTGGCCCTTGTCGCCGAGGGACAGATCACGCCGAGCGCCGAACAGGTCGCCGGCCGTGCGTCCGTCGGGCTGCGCAGCGTGTTCCGGCACTTCAAGGACATGGAGAGCCTCTATGCCGCGATCACCGCCCGGCTTGCCCGCCAGTACGAGATGTGGCTGGTCCCTTATACCGCGACTGACTGGCGCGGGCAGCTGAGCGAGACGACCGACCGGCGGCTGACCACCTATGAGAAGCTGATGCCGTTCAAGCGCGCCGGCGATGCGCACCGGCACGAATCCGCGGCGATCCAGACGGAGCATGCCCGTGCCCTGGCCTTCATGCGCGCCAAGCTGAAGTCGATCCTGCCCGAGGAGATCGCGTCCGATGCACTGACCTTCGAGGCGATCGACCTGATGCTGAGCTTCGAGACATGGCAAAGGCTGCGCATGGAACAGGGGCTTTCCGTGAAGAAAGCGGGCGCGGTCGTGCGCGCGCAGGTTGATCGGCTGACCGAACCCGGCCAGTGATAGGCGGGTGACGCCAGACGCCCCCCTTTCCGACGATCCTCTCCACGCCGAGGGCGCCGATACGGGCGGGCGCATCCCCGACGATATCCGGCATCCCCCATGGCTGAGGCTTGGCGCCGGCGCGGTTGCCGCTTCGGTGCTGATCCTGGGCCTGGTCGGCACCCTGATCGATCGCGGCTGGCAGTTCGGTTTCGACAGCCGCATCCTGCTCGCGATGCGCGGCGGCACGATGCACGGCACGCCGATCGGCCCGTTCTGGCTGAAACAGGCAATGATCGACGTAACCGCGCTGGGCGGTGAGACCGCGCTCGTGATCCTGGTGACGATCGTCGCCGGGTTCCTGGCGGTCCAGCGCCAGTGGCTGACCTTCTGGCTGGTGCTGGGCGGGACGATCAGCGGATCGATCGCGGTCGCCATCGCCAAGGCGCTGATCGGCCGCGCCCGCCCGGCGCTGACCGATCATCTCGTCGAGGTGAGCTCCGCAAGCTTCCCCAGCGGCCATGCGGCGAACAGCGCGATCATCTATCTCACCATTGCCCTGCTGATCGTCCAGATCGTCGAGGAGCAACGCGCACGTCGCTATATCCTGATTGTCGCCGGCCTGCTGGTGATCGCGATCGGGTTCAGCCGGGTCTATCTCGGCGTCCATTGGCCGAGCGACGTGATCGCCGGGTGGAGCTTCGGAACGCTCTGGGCGCTGGCGTGGTGGGCACTCGGCGCCTGGTTGCGACTCAAGCGCGCCGGCTCGTCGGTCGTCTACGCGCCGTAACATGCGGGTCGCGACGCTGTAACACGCATCTCATCGGCGAAGCGTGCGGTCGCGACGACGAACCGCCTTGATACTTTATAACATCGTATATACTGCGCTGCACAACGCCCAGTTGGAGTATGCCATGACGCTGAAGATCGCCCTGCTCGCCGGTACCGCCCTGATGTTCGCCGGGCCGGCCTATGCGCAGGACGCGCCTTCGGCGCCGACCACCGACAACATCGCGCCGGCCGATCAGGGGCATGACGTGATCGTCACCGCACCGTTCCGGCAAAGCGAGACCGACGTGCTGTCGGGCACCTCGGTGGTGAGCGGCGAGGAGCTGACCCGCGACCTGAAGCCGACCATCGGCGAGACGCTGGCGAAGCAGCCGGGCGTGTCCGCCACCTCGTTCGGCCCGAGCGCGTCGCGCCCGATCCTGCGCGGCTTCCAGGGCGAGCGGGTCCGGGTGCTGACCGACGGCATCGGATCGATCGACGTCTCCAACACCTCGGTCGACCATGCGGTGATCATCGATCCGCTGCTGGCCGAGCGCATCGAGGTGCTGCGCGGTCCTTCCGCCTTGCTGTTCGGCTCGTCGGCGGTTGGCGGCGTGGTCAATGTGATCGACACGCGCATTCCCCGCGCGATCCCGGCCAAGGGCTATCGGCTCGACGGGATCGCCACCTATGGCTCGGCCGCGAACGAGCGGTCGGGCGGCCTGGCCGGCGACGTGGCGGTCGGCGAGCATCTCGTGCTGCATGCCGACGGATCCTATTCGAAGAGCGACGACCTCCATATCGGCGGCTATGCGCTGACCGCGCAGCGCCGGCAGGAAGCGATCGCCACCAGCCAGCTGCCGCCGGCGGCGCCCGTGCCCGGCGAGGACCCGATCGACTATGCCGCCAACGCCGCGATCCGCGGCACGCTGCCCAATTCGGCGGCGGAGACCTGGACCGCGGGCGTCGGCGCCTCGATCATCACCGACACCGGCAATCTCGGCATCTCCTACAGCCATTATGACAGCCTGTACGGCGTGCCGATCCGCTATGCGACCCTGCCCGACCAGGGCCAGGAAGCGCCGCGTCTCGACATCGTGCAGAACCGGTTCGACCTGCGCGGCGAAGTCGATACCGGCGGGGGCTTCCTCGACAAGATCCGCATCCGCGCGGGCCATGCGACCTATCGCCACTTCGAGCTGGCGCCGGACGGATCGGTCGGCACCGCCTTCTACAATAACGGCACCGAGGCGCGGCTCGAGCTGGTCCAGGCCAAGAAGGGCGCCTGGCTGGGCGCGTCGGGCGTGCAATATTTCAACCGCGTGTTCAACGTGGTCGGCGACGAGGCCTTCCTGCCCAAGAACGAGACCAACCAGACTGGCCTGTTCACCTTGCAGCAGCTCGACCTGGGCAAGTTCAAGGCCGAGGCGGGCCTGCGCTACGAGCTGACCGACGTCGCGGCGCGCACGCCGCTGGGCGACGATCGCTTCTTTGCCGGGCAGCGGCATTATGAGGCGCTGTCGGGCTCGCTCGGCGCGTCCTACGGGATCAGCGATGCGGTGCGGTTCGGCCTGAACCTGTCGCGGACCGAGCGTGCGCCGTCCGCCGAGGAGCTGTTCGCCAATGGCGCCCATGCCGGCACCCAGGCCTATGAGCTGGGCAATCCCGACTTCAAGCTGGAGAAGAGCTGGGGGATCGAAGGCACGCTGCACGCGCATGGCAATGGCTTCAGCTTCGATGCGTCGGCCTATTATAACCGCTTCAGCAACTATATCGCCGAGATCCAGGTCGCGCAGGCGGTGTGCGAAGCGGCTGCCGCACCGAGCGGACGCACCGTCGACTTCCCCTGTTTCCAGTCAGTGCAGACCGACGCGACCTATTATGGCGTCGAAGCCGAGGCATCGGTGCTGCTCGCCCAGATCGGCGGCTACAAGATCAACGTCGATGCGCTGGGCGACTATGTCCATGCCTCGATCGTCGACCAGGGCCCGCTGCCGCGCATCCCGCCGGCGCGCGTGCTCGGCGGGATCGAGGCGCAGGGCGAGACGCTCAACGGCCGCCTCGAGCTCGAGCATGCGTTCGACCAGAACCGGATCGCCGCGTTCGAGACGCCGACCGACGGCTATACGATGGTCAACGCCTCGGTCGGGATCAAGCCGTTCGGCCCCGGCAACAAGACCATGCTGACGATCAGCGCCAACAACATCTTCGATGTCGATGCGCGGCGATCGGCGAGCTTCCTCAAGGATTTCGCGCCGCTCGCCGGCCGCGACATCCGCGCGACGCTGAAGTTCAGCCTCTGACTTCGCAGCCCCCTCGCCTGACGGCGAGGGGGCCGCTGGATCAGAGCGCTTCGCCTTCGATCGGTGGCTTCTTCGATGCATCCGCGCCGAGCGTCTTGTACGCCAGGCCGCCGAGCACGCCGCCGACGATCGGCGCGAGCCAGAACCACCAGAGTTGTTGCAGCGCCAGCCCGCCGACCACCAACGCCGGGCCGGTGCTGCGCGCCGGGTTCACCGAGGTGTTGGTGACCGGGATGCTGATCAGGTGGATCAGGGTGAGTGCGAGGCCGATCGCGATCGGCGCGAAGCCGGCGGGCGCGCGGGTGTCGGTCGAGCCCATGATCACCAGCAGGAAGAAGAAGGTCAGCACGACCTCGATGGCGAGCCCCGCGACCAGCGAATAATGGCCGGGCGAGAGCGATTCGAGCCCGTTCACCGCGAGGCCGTTGGCCGGCAGGGTGAAGCCCGGCGCCCCGCTGGCGATAAAGTACAGGACATAGGCCGCGACGGTCGCGCCGAGCACCTGGGCGATCACATAGAGCGGGATGTCCTTGCCCGAGAAGCGCCCGCCGGCCCACAGGCCGAGCGTGACTGCCGGGTTGAGGTGGCAGCCTGAGATATGGCCGATCGAATAGGCCATGGTCAGCACGGTCAGGCCGAAGGCGAGCGAGACGCCGACAAAGCCGATGCCGACGTCCGGAAAGCCCGCCGCCAGTACCGCGCTGCCGCAGCCGCCGAAGACGAGCCAGAAGGTACCGAGGAACTCCGCGAGCCCCCGCTGCGTGTTCGTCACCATGGTCTTCCACTCCTGTGCGAGTCGTACCCGAGGAGGAGGGTAGCGGCCGTTACGGTGCCGTAAAGACGTCAGTCGCGGTGCGCGGCGCGGCGCAGCCGGTCATTGATCGCGGCGCCGAGCCCGGTCTGGGGGACGGGCGCGACCGCGATGCGCGGTTTCGCCGAGGCGTCGGCGCGGTGCAGGGCGGAAAACAGGGCGGCGGCGGCTTCGGTCAGGTCGCCCGTCGCGGACAAGGTGTCGTCGCCGGAGATGGAACCGAATCCGATCGACCATTCGTCCGGGGCGGGTGAGCTGGCGTTGATGCGGAGGGGTTTGGAGGGGGCGTAGTGGCTATCGAGTTGGCCGGGCGCCGTTACTATTTGCTTCCCCGGCGAAGGCCGGGGCCCAGCATCGGAGGTCATCGTAACTGGGCCCCGGCCTTCGCCGGGGAAGAGATCATGGATCGCTTCTGCCGTGATCGGGCCGGGGCGCAGCACCTGTACGCCGTTGCCCGTCATCACGATCGTCGATTCCAGCCCCGCTTCGGTCGCCCCATCATCGACGATCAGCGGTATCCGCCCGCCCAGGCTTGCCAGCACATGCTCCGCTCGCGTGGGGCTGATCGCGCCGCTGGCATTGGCGGAGGGCGCGGCGAGCGGCTTGTCCGTCGCCTGCAACAGCGCCCGCATCGCGCGGTGCGCCGGGACGCGGATCGCGATGGTATCGAGCCCGGCCGTCACCAGCGCCGCGATCCCCGCATCCGGGCGGAGCGGCAGCACCAGGGTCAGCGGCCCGGGCCAGAAGGCATCGGCCAGCGCGCTCGCAGCGTCATCGAAACGCGCGATCGTCTCCGCCGCCGCGCGGTCGAGCACATGGACGATCAGCGGGTTGAAACTCGGCCGGCCCTTGGCGGCATAGATGCCAGCGACTGCGCGCGAATCGGTCGCGTCGGCGGCGAGGCCATAGACCGTCTCGGTCGGGATCGCGACCGGCTGGCCCGCCGCGACGACCGCGGCCGCCTCGGCGATCGCGGCCTCGCCGTAGGGTAAGGTACGCGTGACTATGGGCGGGTTTTGCACGGTCATCAGGCGCGGCTATAGCGCGGGCGACCGCAGGAAGAAAAATATCATGAGTTTCACCGCCCCCACCGCCGACCAGCGCTTCGTGCTCGACCATGTCGTCGGCATCGGCGCGCTCGCCGATTCCGAACGCTTCGCCGCCGCGACCGAGGATGTCGTCGAGGCGGTGCTGGAGGGGATCGGCGATTTCGCGGCCGGCGAATGGGCGCCGCTACTGCGCGAGGGCGACACGGTCGGCGCGACATGGACGCCCGACGGCGTCGTCATGCCCGAAGGCTTCGGCAAGGCGTATCGCGACTATGTCGAGGGCGGCTGGGGCACGATCGGCGTGCCCGAGACCTTTGGCGGCCAGGGCCTGCCCTTCGCGATCCAGACGGCGGTGCTCGATACGCTCGGCGCGGCGAATATGGGCCTCGCGCTCGCCCCCACCCTGACGGTCGGCGCCATCGAGGCGCTGATCCATCACGGATCGCCCGAGCAGCAGGCGCTCTATCTGCCGCATCTCGCGACCGGCGCCTGGACCGGCACGATGAACCTGACCGAACCCCAGGCCGGATCCGACGTCGGCGCGCTGCGCACCCAGGCCAGGCCGCGCGGCGACGGGACCTGGAGCATCAAGGGCACCAAGATCTTCATCTCGTTCGGCGACCATGACATGGCGCCCAACATCGTCCATCTCGTTCTCGCCCGCACCCCCGATGCGCCGGCCGGGACCAAGGGCATCTCGCTGTTCCTCGTGCCCAAATACCGGCTCGATGCCGAGGGCAATCCGGGCGAATTGAACGACGTCCGCGTCGTCTCGATCGAGCACAAGATGGGGCTGCATGCCTCGCCCACCTGCGTGCTGAGCTTCGGCGACCATGACGATTGTGTCGGCGAGCTGATCGGCGGCGAGTTTGGCGGCATCCGCGCGATGTTCACGATGATGAACAATGCGCGGCTGAACGTGGGCCTGCAGGGCGCGCAGGTCGCCGAGCGCGCGACTCAGGCAGCGGTGGCCTATGCCCGCGAGCGCATCCAGTCGCCGCGCGCCGGCTCGGCCAGCAAGGAGAGCGTCGCGATCATCGAGCATCCCGATGTCCGCCGCATGCTGCTGCGGATGAAGGCGCAGACCCAGGCGGCGCGCGCGCTGGTCTATTATGCCGCGAGCCATGTCGACCGCGCCGCGATCGGCGAGGTCGGCGCGCAGGAGCGGCTCGACCTGCTGACCCCGCTCGCCAAGGCGCATGGCACCGATATCGGCTGTGAGGTCAGCTCGATCGGTATCCAGGTGCATGGCGGCATGGGCTATATCGAGGAGACCGGCGCCGCCCAGTTCTTCCGCGATGCGCGGATCACGCCGATCTATGAAGGCACCAACGGCATCCAGGCAGCCGATCTGGTCGGGCGCAAGCTCGGGCTGGACAATGGTGGCGTGTTCGCGCGGCTGATCGCCGACATGCGCGCCGAAGCGAAGGATGAAGGGCTGATCGCGCTGGTCGAAGCGTGCGACGCGATCGGCCGCGACCTGATGAGCCGCGACGCCGATGACCGGCTGGCGGCGAGCTATCCGTTCCTCACCATGCTCTCGACCGCGGTGTGCGGCTGGCTGATGGAGCGGCAGGGCCGCGCGGCGGCGGAGGCGAGCGGCGATCCGGCCTTTCTGGCGATGAAGGCAGCCAGCGCGCGCTTCTATGTCGAGCAGATCGTGCCCGAGGCGATCGGCCTCAGGGCGGCTGCCATGGCCAAAGCGGAACTGCTGTATTCGGTGCCGGCGGAAGCGTTCGCGGCCTGACATCCGATGTGCTCCCGCGAAGGCGGGAGCCCAGACTGGGTTCCCGCCTTCGCGGGAACACAAGGGGCTTACGCCTCTTCGCGCTCCAGCAATTCATCGGTATTCAGACCGAGCAGGGTGATGTGCGCCCGGATGCGCGGCCAGCTTTCGCGGATGAAATGATCGCGCTCGGCGAGGCGGAGTCGTTCGGCGGCGCCCGGCAGCACGAACATGCCGACGCCGCGACGGACCTCGACATAGCCGTCGTCCTGGAAGCTCTGATAGGCCTTGGCCACCGTCAGCGGATTGGCGCCGTGCTCGGCCGCGAGCGCGCGGACCGAGGGAAGCTGGTCGCCCGCGCGATAGTCGCCGCGCAGGATTGCGGCTGAAATCGTGCCGCGCAGCTTGATGTAAACGGGACTGTCGTCGCTGTTCAGGGCTGTCATGGTGCAATAATACACCAATTACCCCCTGAGTCCAATGCTATGTCCAATATCGGACGATTTTGTCCGATTCCGGACGCGGCCGTTCGTCGAGCGGCCTGGACAGCGTTCCAATGAACACAAATCCCGCGATTTTTTCGGGTGCCGCCCCGAAGGCGTCGCGCACCGTATCGCTGTAGGCGGCCCATCCGGTGAGCCATCCGCCGGCGAATCCGCTGGCATGCACGGCGTGGAGCAGGTTCATGCAGGCAGCCCCGGCCGACAGCTCCTGCTCCCACAAGGGAATATGGCTTTCGGGTCTGGGCGACGACAGCACCACCACGAGGCCCGGCGCCTGGCGCGCGAACTGATCCATCGCCTCGATCTCGAGCCGCGAGGCCTGGGGGCGCTCGGCGCGATAGGCAGTGACGATGAGGTCGCTCAGCGCATCGCGCCGATCGGACGGCACCACCACGAAGCGCCACGGCGCGAGCTTGCCGTGATCGGGCGTGCGCGCCGCGATCTCCAGGATATGGTCGAGCTGGGCCTGGTCGGGCCCGGGCGCGACGAGATCGCGGGGCTTGCCCGAGCGGCGGGTGGCGAGGAGCGCGAGCGGGCTGCTGGTGTCGTTGAACATGGCCGCCATCTAGGGGCTTGCCGGGTATATTTACACCCCGGCGGATGCCGCTAGGTTCACGCCATCAGCACCGCTGCAATCGACGGCGGGAAGTTATTGAGGGAGCGAACAAAAATGGTGGACACCCCGACCGCGGACAGCCCGCGAGAACCGGATATCACCCATGTAAACCCGGTCAGCGACGCCGTCTGGTTCGGCCATCCGCCACAGCTCAAGCGGCTGTTCACCACCGAGATGTGGGAACGCTTCGGCTATTACGGCATGCGGGCGATCCTGACGCTCTATCTCGCCAACCATTTCCTGTTCAACGACCAGACCTCGACCGGCATCTATGGCGGGTTCACCGCCCTGGTCTATCTGACGCCGCTGGTCGGCGGCCTGATCGCCGACCAGTATCTCGGTTCCAAACGCACCGTGAAGTTCGGTGCGATCATGATGGCGGCCGGCTATTTCACGCTCTGTTTCGGCGGCAGCGGGGCCACGCCCTTCGCGACGATCGACGGCCAGCGCTATGAGGTGGTGGTCGAAGGCAAGGGCGATGCCGGCAGGCAGTTCCTGATCGACAAGGGCCAGCGACTGCAGATTCGCGGCAATGACGACAAGAGCGTCTCGCTGCTCGGCAACGATGGTCAGGAAATCCGCAAGATCGCACCGGAAGGCTTCAAGTCGGACGGCCAGCGCTCACCCTTCTTCGTGTTCATCATGCTGCTCGGCCTGTCGCTCGTCACCGTCGGCAACGGCTTCTTCAAGCCCAACATCTCGACCATGGTCGGCGAGCTCTATGCGGGCGGCGACCGGCGGCGCGATGCCGGGTTCACGATGTTCTATATGGGCATCAATCTTGGCTCGCTGATCTCGCAATTCTTCTGCCCGATCCTCGCCGAGGGCGTGGGCTGGTGGGCCGGCTTCGGCCTCGCCGCGATCGGCATGACCTGTTCCTGGCTGCTGTTCCAGTTCGATGGCGGCCGGCTGACCGGCTATGGCGAACGCCCATCCGATGCGCCGAAGGACCGCGACTGGTGGATCTATGGCGGCGCGATCGTCACCGTGCCGCTCGTCATCTTCCTGTTCTGGAACCTGATGAACTATGTCGCGCCGCCGGAAGGGTCGGGCGTGATCGGCTATGTGCTCAACCTGCCGATCATGGGCAAGGCGCTGTTCGGCACCTTCCTGATCGGCGTGCCCGCCATCCTGGTCTGGTCCTATCTCAAGGGCAGCAAGGCCGAGTTCCAGATGATGATGGCGGCGATGGTGCTGATCATCTTCAACGTGGTGTTCTGGACCCTGTTCGAGCAGGCCGGATCCTCGCTGACCCTGTTCGCGGCGCGCAACACCGTGCTCGAAATCGGCTGGACCGCGCCGCTGTTCGCGATGTTCCAGGCGACCCCGATCAGCTATTATCTGTTCTTCGCCGCGGTGATCGGCGGCGTCTCCTGGCTGGCCTTCTGGTTCTTCGCCTCGGGCGAGCTGCCGGAGACGCGGCGCATCATGGCGATCGGCTTCACCGTGGTCGCGGTGGCCGGCCTGATCGGCATGCATGTCGCGCGCACGCACGGCTTCGGCAGCGAACCGGTCTATGTCATGCCGGCCGGACAGACCCAGATCTTCAACGCGCTGTTCATCGTCATCTTCGCGCCGATCTTCAGCGTGTTGTGGAATGCGCTGGCGCGGCGCGGGCTGGAGCCGTCGATCCCGATCAAGTTCGCCATCGCGCTGATGGGGGTCGGCGCGGGCTTTCTGTTCCTGGTCTGGGGCACGCAATTCGTCGGGACCGACTTCAAGGTCGGCATGGCCTGGCTCGCTGGGCTCTATCTGATCCATTCGATCGCCGAGCTCTGCATCTCGCCGGTCGGCCTGTCGATGATCACCAAATTGTCGATCGCGCGCATCGTCGGCATGATGATGGGCGTGTGGTTCCTCTCGATCTCGGTCGCGCAATATGTCGCGGGCGCGGTGGCGCAGGTGGCGAGCGTCGAGACGGTCGGCGGGCAGGTGACCAATCTGAAGGTCAGCCTGGAGACCTATACCGGCGTGTTCACGACGATCTCCTATATCGCGATCGGCCTCGGGCTGCTGCTCCTTCTGCTGTCCTGGCCGCTGAAGAAGTGGATGCACGGGGTGACGTGAGGGCCTGACGGACGTCGCGGCATGGGTGGGATTGGCTGAAGGCCTCTCCCGCGCGTGCCGCGCCGACCCTGTTCCACCCTGATAATGGGCCAATTATTTTTTTGGCGCGAATTTCCCTGTTATGTTGGAAATCCGCTGCAAAATTCGATCGGTTAAGCAAAGGCTTATTGGGCGATTACCCTGTTAATGGCGGAACAGGGAAAATCGCTGCGATAACAGGGAAGCCCGGATGGCCGAACAGGGCCCCGTCTTTCGATGACCGTTTCAATGACAAAAAGAAAGAGCGCGTCCGGAATGGCGCGCCATTCCGATCGCGCGCCACGATAGCGCGGCTTCACCAATGTTGAATCGACGCAGCTCCTGCCGGGCGGTGCAGGCCTCAGGCGGCCATGCGCAGGTCGAGCCGGCTCCAGATTTCGACCAGCGCCCCGGTCAGCTCGCGCATCATCGCCTCGTCATGAGCGGGGCCCGGGGTGAAGCGCAGCCGCTCGGTGCCGCGCGGCACCGTCGGATAATTGATCGGCTGGACGTACACGCCATATTCGGCGAGCAGGATGTCGCTGATCTTCTTGGCCTTGACCGGATCGCCGACCATCAGCGGCACGATATGCGTGGTCGAGTTCATCACCGGCAGCCCGGCCTCGGCCATCATCGTCTTGAGCAAGGTCGCCGCGGCCTGCTGGCCCTCGCGCTCGACACCCGAGGCCTTGAGATGCCGCACGCTGGCCAGCGCACCGGCGACCAGCACGGGCGACAGGCTGGTCGTGAAGATGAAGCCCGGCGCATAGGAGCGGATCACGTCGATGATCGTCTGATCGGCGGTGATGTAACCGCCCATGACCCCGAACGCCTTGCCCAACGTGCCTTCGATGATGGTCAGCCGGTCAGCGACGCCGTCGCGTTCCGAGATGCCGCCGCCCCGCGCGCCGTACATGCCGACCGCATGGACTTCGTCGAGATAGGTCAGCGCGCTGTACTTGTCGGCGAGATCGCAGATCGCGGCGATCGGGGCGATATCGCCCTCCATCGAATAGACGCTCTCGAACGCGATCAGTTTCGGCGCGGCCGGGTCGACCGCGGCGAGCAGCTCCTCGAGATGATCGAGATCATTGTGACGGAAGACATGCTTCTCGCAGCCCGAATTACGGATGCCCGCGATCATCGAGGCATGGTTCATCTCGTCCGAGAAGATGATGCAGCCCGGCAAGATCTTGGCGAGGGTGGCAAGCGTCGCCTCGTTCGAGACATAGCCCGAGGTGAACAGCAGCGCGCCCTGCTTGCCGTGAAGATCGGCGAGCTCGCCCTCCAGATCGACATGGTAATGGGTGTTGCCGCCGATGTTGCGCGTGCCGCCCGAGCCGGCGCCGACATCGTGCAGCGCCTCTTCCATCGCGGCGATCACCGCCGGATGCTGGCCCATGGCGAGATAGTCGTTCGAGCACCACACCGTGATCGGCTTCGGGCCGTTATGCCCGGCAAAGCAGCGCGCGTTCGGAAACGCGCCCTTGTTGCGCAGGATATCGATGAAGACGCGGTAGCGCCCTTCGACATGCAGGCGATCGATCGCCTGGGTGAAGATGCGCGAGTAGTCCACTCCCCGCAGCGCCGTTCCGTCCGCTTCCATGCGGGCCGCCCTAGCGCGCGGCGCCAAGGATTTCCAGCGTTTTACTCTAGGGATATATCCGGATATCGTCCCATCGCCGGCGAGATTCTTGTCCTCGATCATGCGCCGCCGGCGCGTTGCGTGCTATAAGGCGGCATCGCCGGGCTTCTGCTCGAAGCATGCCCGCGACCGAGAGACGCGATGCGCTCCCGCTTTGACGCATGGAGCTTTGATCATGGCCGATACCATTTCAAGTGACGGAAAACAGGACTATTTCGCGCGCCGGGCAGCGCAGGAACGCGAGCTTGCCGGGCGGAGCGGGGATCGTTCGGCACGGCGAGTCCATGCCGAGCTGGCGAGTCGTTATGCCGTGCTGGCCGCCGAGTCGGTGGAGATGCCGGCCGAGGCGCCTAGAGCGACTCGATCCGGCTGAGGCCGTACCGCGCGAGCGCGGGGGCAAGCGGGCCGTGATCGGCATGGCCCGTGAACACCGCGACTCCGTCACCCGGGCTGTCCGGCCATGACTGGCCCTGGGTAAGAAAAGCGACTCGGCGCGCAATGCCTTCCGACCCGTCGACGAAATCGACCTTGTGCGGGGCGGCGGCGGCGAGCTCCTCGACCACCAGCGGGAAATGCGTGCAGGCATTGACGATCACGTCGATGCGGTCGCCCCCCGGCTGATCGAACAGGCCGGCGAGGATCGCGCGATAGCGGCCGGGCGGCGTATCCTCTCCGCGCAGCTTCGCCTCGGCGAGCTGGACCAGTTCGGCCGAACCATGGCGCAGCACGAGACAATCGCCGGCGAAACGCGCGGCGAGATCATCGACATAGGGCTGGCGCACCGTCGCGTCAGTGCCGAGCACGCCGATCGCGCGGGTCCTGCTCAAGGCCGCGGCAGGCTTGATCGCGGGCACGGTGCCGACGATCGGCAGGTCGAGCGCCGCGCGCACCGCCGCGAGCGCGATGGTCGAGGCAGTGTTGCAGGCGATGACGATCAGCCGCGGACGATAGCGCTCGGCCAGCCGCCCCAGCAGCGCCGGCACGCGCGCGGCGATCTCCGCCTCGCTCTTGGTGCCATAGGGAAAGCCGGCCGAATCGGCGACATAGACGAAGGGCGCCCGGGGCAGCAGGGCGCGGGTTGGCCCGAGCACCGAAAGCCCGCCCACCCCGGAATCGAAAAACAGGATGGGTCGCGTGTCCGTCACACTCGCGATGTAGCGCGGACGCGGGGTTTGACAATGTCGCCGGCACTTGAACCGCGACCCGCCGGAACGACCTAACAGAGATTGTTGGCGGCCTACCCGGACTGGGCTATGGTGCCATGTACATGGGGGCTGATCCGTTTTGCCGACCGAAATTGTCTGGATGGCGCCGGCTGGCGCATTGGTGCTCGGCTATCTGCTCGGATCGATTCCGTTCGGGCTGATTCTCACCCGGGCCTTTGGCGCCGGCGACCTGCGCAAGATCGGATCGGGCAATATCGGCGCAACCAATGTGCTGCGCACCGGCCGCAAGGGCCTGGCGGCAGCGACCCTGCTGCTCGACGCGGCCAAGGGTTTCGCGGCGGTCGCGATCGTCGAGGCGCTGTGGCCCGGCAATGGCGTGCTCGCTGCGGCGGCGGCATTTCTCGGCCATGTCTATCCGGTCTGGCTCAAATTCCGCGGCGGCAAGGGCGTGGCGACGATGATGGGCATCGTGCTCGCGCTGCACTGGCCCTGCGGGCTGGTGTTCGCGGTCGTCTGGCTCGGCCTGCTCGCGCTGCTGCGCTTCTCCTCGGTGGCGGGCATGACGGCGGCGTTCAGCGCGCCGCTCAGCGCCGCCTTCTTTTCCGAGTTCGACATCGTGCTGCCGCTGCTCGCGCTGGCGCTGCTCGTGCTGTGGAAGCATCGCGAAAATATCGAGCGGCTGCTGAACGGCACCGAGCCGAAGGTCGGCGCCCGGAGTGCGTGACGATCCGCCGAACGACCCGGCGGCCGCGGTCGCGCGCCTGCGCCTGATCCGCACGCCGCAGATCGGGCCCGTCACCTATCGCCAGCTGGTCGAGCGCTTCGGCGACGCGGCCGCCGCCATCGACGCGCTGCCCGAGCTCGCGGCGCGGGGCGGGGGCAAGGGACCCGTCATTGCCCCCGTGGCGATGGCCGAACGCGAGCTGGCGATGGCGGCGAAGCTCGGCGCGCGCCACGTGTTCGTCGACGACGCCGATTATCCGGCGCTGCTGGCCGAGCTGGACGACGCGCCGCCCGCGATGATGGTGCGCGGCGATATCGGCCTGGCGCGGCGCCCGACCGTCGCGATGGTGGGCGCGCGCAATGCGTCCGCCGCCGCGTGCCGGTTCGCGCGGCAGCTCGCGGTCGAGCTGGGGCGCGAGGACGTCACAATCGTGTCGGGGCTCGCGCGCGGCGTCGACACCGCCGCGCATGTCGGGTCGATCGACAGTGGCACCATCGCCGTGATCGCCGGCGGCATCGATATCGCTTATCCGCCCGAGAACGCTGCGCTGCAGGAAGCGATCGCCGCGCGCGGGCTGTTGATCGCCGAGCAGCCGCCCGGCACCGAGCCCCGCGCGCGCCACTTCCCCTATCGCAACCGCATCATCGCCGGGCTGGCGCAGGGCACGGTGGTGGTCGAGGCAGCCCCGAAATCGGGATCGCTGATCACCGCGCGGCTGGCCGGAGAGATGGGCCGGGAGGTGATGGCGGTGCCCGGATCGCCGCTCGACCCGCGCGCGCAGGGCTGCAACGGGCTGATCCGCGACGGTGCGACGCTGATCCAGTCGGCCGCCGATATCCTGGAGCTGATCCGGCCGATCGACCCGCGCATGGTGCGCGCGCCCGGTGCGCGTTTCGACGGGCTGCCGCTCGACGATGCCAGCGATGGCGACCGGCGCGCAGTGGCGGGGCTGCTCGGCCCGGTGCCGGTGGCGATCGACGAAATCATCCGGCAATCGGGCCTGGTGCCGGCGATCGTGCAGACCGTGCTGCTCGAGCTGGAGCTGGCCGGTCGGCTGGAGCGCCATGCGGGCGGGCGGGTGAGCCTGATATGAGCGAATTGACCTATATGTCGGACGTTCAGATCACCGCGGGCCAGATCTTCGAACGCCTGGGCATGGTCATTCGCGAAAACGCCGTCCCTCTTGCTACCTGCGTCGTCGTACTTTCCGCCATCGATACCCTGCTTGACCAATATTTGTCTCAAAGGTCGTTCGCGGCATCGAGCGTCGCCAGCATCGTTGGCCAATATCTGCTTACGGTTGGGGCGCTTGAACGACGAGGCCTGAGATCGCCCGGACGTGGCCAGTTCGGCTCGTTCTTCGTGCTCGGCTTCCTGTCCGGCCTTGGCCTCCTGCTGGGCTTTCTCTTGCTGATCTTGCCGGGCGTGTACCTCGGGGTGCGCTGGTCCGTCGCGAACTGCGTTCTCCTGGCGGAGCGTAAGGGTGCAACTGACGCGCTGAGCGAAAGTTGGACCATGACCGGAAAAAGCTTCTGGAGCATTCTAGGCGTGTATATGACGATCCTCGTGCCAGCGCTTGCCCTGGGGGCAGGGCTGTCGGTCTCCCTCGAAACTCTCTGGCCAGTCACGTCAAGCTCGATCGCAAATGTCGTCGCTCAGGGCGCGTTCGCCGTGTCGTGGCTGGTCGGCATTGCGGTCTATTCGCTACTGCGGCCCGGCCAAGACCCCCTTGTCGAAATCTTCGCATGACCGATATTCCCTGTCCGCATCGGAGTCCGCACCGGATGGCTCCACCCGCTTGACGCCGCCCCGAACACCTCTCCATCCTCGCGCGTACACGTAAGGACGCATCAAAAACCCATGCAGCTTGTCATCGTCGAATCGCCGGCCAAGGCGAAGACCATCGAGAAATATCTGGGCTCCGACTATCGCGTTCTCGCGAGCTACGGCCATGTCCGCGACCTGCCGGCCAAGGACGGATCGGTCGATCCGGACCATGGGTTCGAGATGGAATGGGAAAATTACGCCGACAAGGCGAAGCAGCTCAAGGCGATCACCGACGAGGCCAAGAAGGCCGATCGGCTGATCCTCGCGACTGATCCTGACCGCGAGGGCGAAGCGATCAGCTGGCATGTCCAGGAAGTGCTGCGCGGCCGCAAGGCGCTGCCCAGGGAAGTCGAGCGCGTCACCTTCAACGCCATCACCAAGGCGACGGTGACCGAGGCGATGAAGCATCCGCGCGAGCTGGATACCGACCTGATCGACGCTTATCGCGCCCGCCGCGCGCTCGACTATCTGGTCGGCTTCACTCTGTCCCCGGTGCTGTGGCGCAAGCTGCCCGGTGCGAAGTCGGCTGGACGCGTCCAGTCGGTCGCGCTGCGCATCATCGTCGACCGCGAGCGCGAGATCGAGGCGTTCCGCGCCCAGGAATATTGGTCGGTGACGGCCGATATGGAGCAGGACGGCACGCCCTTCACGGCGCGGCTCGTCACCTTCGAGGGCAAGAAGCTCGACCGGTTGTCGATCGGCGAGGAAGGCACGGCGCTGCGCGCCAAGGCCGCGGTCGAGGAAGGCCGCTTCAGCGTCCAGACGGTCGAGGTCAAGCCGGCCACGCGCAACCCGCCGCCGCCCTTCACCACCTCGACGCTGCAGCAGGAAGCCGCGCGCAAGCTCGGCTTCTCGGCCGACCACACGATGCGCATCGCCCAGGGCCTCTATGAGGACGGCGCGATCACCTATATGCGGACCGACGGTGTGCAGATGGACGGATCGGCCATCTCGGCGGCGCGCAAGGCGATCGCCGACCGCTATGACGCCGGCTATGTCCCGGACAAGCCGCGCCTGTACCAGACCAAGGCCAAGAATGCGCAGGAAGCGCATGAGGCGATCCGCCCGACCGATTTCGGCAAGGACAAGCTGGGCGGCGGCGACCATGCCCGGCTCTACGACCTGATCTTCAAGCGCGCGCTCGCCAGCCAGATGGCGTCGGCGAGGATGGAGCGCACCACGGTCGAGCTGACCGATGGCAGCGGTCAGACCGGCCTGCGCGCGACCGGCCAGGTCGTGCTCTTCCCCGGCTATCTGGCGCTGTACGAGGAAGGCACCGACGACAGCGCCGACGAGGACAGCCGCCGCCTGCCGCGCCTGCGCGAAGGCGATGCGCCGGCCAAGAAGGCGGTCAATGCCGAGCAGCATTTCACGCAGCCGCCGCCGCGCTTCTCCGAAGCGTCGCTGGTCAAAAGGCTGGAGGAGCTCGGCATCGGGCGCCCCTCGACCTATGCCTCGATCATCAAGACGCTGAAGGACCGCGCTTATGTGCGCGTCGAGAAGAACCGCTTCTTCGCCGAGGAGAGCGGGCGGCTGGTGACGGCGTTCCTCGAGCGCTTCTTCGAGAAATATGTCGGCTATGATTTCACCGCCGGGCTCGAGGACGAGCTCGACGAAGTCTCGGGCGGCCGGGCGCAGTGGCAGGCCGTACTCGAATCCTTCTGGAAGGATTTCAAGCCGCGCACCACCGAGGTGATGGAGCAGAAGCCGTCCGAAGTGACCGCGGCGCTCGACAAGTTCCTCGAACCCTATCTCTTTCCGGCCAAGGCGGATGGCGGCGACCCGCGGCTCTGCCCCAATTGCGGCCAGGGCCATCTGGCGCTGCGCGGCGGCAAGTTCGGCGCGTTCGTCGCCTGCTCCAACTATCCCGACTGCAAATATACCCGCCGCTTCGGCCAGCCCGGCAGCGAGGGCGATACCGGCGATACCGGGCCCGAGGTGATGGGCCAGGATCCGGAGACCGGCACCGAGGTGACCAGGCGCAGCGGGCGCTTCGGCCCCTATGTCCAGCTGGGCGAGGGCAAGGACGCCAAGCGCGCCTCGATCCCCAAGGACGTGCCGGCCGAGGATTTCGGGCTGGAATGGGCGCTGAAGCTGCTCAGCCTGCCGCGCACCGTGGGCACGCACCCGGAAAGCGGCAACCCGATTACGGCGTCGATCGGGCGTTATGGCCCCTATCTGGCGCATGACGGCAAATATGCCCGGCTGACCTCGACCGCCGACGTGTTCGAAACCGGCATGAACGCCGCCGTGGTCAAGCTGGCCGAGGCAGCCGCCGGCGGCGGACGCCCGCAGCGCGGCAGCCGCGAGCCATTGAAGATCCTGGGCAAGCATCCGCGCTCCGACGCCGAGATCAAGCTGATGGAAGGGCGGTTCGGCCCCTATGTCACGGACGGCGAAACCAACGCGACCCTGCCCAAGTCGATCCCGCAGGACCAGCTGACGCTCGAGGAAGCGGCCCAGCTGATCGACGCGCGCGCTGCCGCGGCGCCGGCCAAGAAGGGCAAGAAGAAGCCGGCGGCGAAAAAGGCCCCCGCCAAGAAGGCGGCGCCCAAAGCAGCGGCGAAGAAGACGCCCGCCAAGAAGGTTGCCGCCAAATAATCGTCATGCCGGACTCGTTCCGGCATCCATCGTGCCACGAACGCAACCGATGGTGCGGTTGCGGGCCGATGGACCCCGGAACAAGTCCGGGGTGACGTTGGATCTGGGTCAGCCCATGTCGGGCACCAGCACCCGCAAGGCGAGCCAGATCGCCAGGCCGAGCAGGATCAGCAAGGTGACGACGATGCCGATCGAGCGCGCCGGCCTGGGCGGCCCGGGCGGGTTGAACAGGCCGATGGCGTTGAGCAGGCGCGCGCCGACAAAGGCGGCGGCGGCGATCGACAGCGCGGTGGCATTGGCCCCGCCGATCTCGAGCAGGCCGATCAGAAGTATCCCCACCGGCGCATATTCAGTGAGATTGCCATGCGCGCGGATGGCGCAATTCAGGTCGTGCTGGCCGGCATCGCCATAAGAGGCGCTGTGCTTCATGCGCATGCGGATCGTCGTGACCGACAGAAAGACCAGCAGCAGCGCGAGCGCGGCCGCGGTGAGCGCGGTGATCGTGAGTTGCATCGTCCCCTCCGTCATCGTTGCGGAGGCGATGCTATGCCGTTTCCGGCCGAACGTCGATCACACCGCGATATTGTCGATCAGACGCGTCGTGCCCATCCTCGCCGCGGCCAGCAGGCGGCGCGGGCGATCCGGACCGGGCGCTTCCCTCAGCGTCTCGGCATCGACCAGCGTGACATAATCGACCTCGAACCCGGCGGCGCTCAGCGAGTCGCGCGCGGTGGCCAGCACGGCCGCGACGTCGTCGCCCTTGTCGATGCCCTTCGCCGCGACGCCGAGCGCGCGCGGCAACGCCACCGCGCGGCTGCGCTGCTCGTCGTCGAGATAGACGTTGCGCGACGAGAGCGCGAGGCCGTCATCCTCGCGCTGGGTGGGCACGCCCATGATGTCGATCCCGAAATCCAGATCGGCGACCATGCGGCGAATCACCGCGAGCTGCTGATAATCCTTCTCGCCGAACCAGGCGATGTCGGGCCGGACCTGATTGAACAGCTTCGCCACGACCGTCGCGACCCCATCGAAATGACCGGGCCGGGCCGCGCCATCGAGCCCTTCGCTGACGCCGGCGACCGAGACGTTGGTGGCGAAGCCTTCCGGGTACATCGCCTCGACCGGGGGCATCCACAGCAGGTCGCAGCCGGCCTCCTTCAACATGCGCGTGTCGGCGGTCTCCTTGCGGGGGTAGCGCGACAGGTCCTCATTGGGCCCGAACTGCTTCGGATTGACGAAGATCGAGGCGACGACGCGCGTGCCGGGCCGCCTGGCCGCTTCGATCAGCGACATGTGGCCGGCATGCAGCGCGCCCATGGTCGGGACCAGCGCGATCACCGCCCCTTCGCCGCGGAACGCCGCAATCTCGGCACGGAGCAGATCGAGGTGACGGATGGTTTGCACGCGTGAAGGGCCTTCGATAAGGACGGGGTGACGGGCCGGGCCTTCTATGGGGGGTGGCGCGACCGATCAATACGGCCATTCATCAGGGACACGAGCGACTTGTCGACGGTTGCACAGAAGCCACATATCATCGTGTTCGCCAACGAGAAGGGCGGGACCGGCAAATCGACGACCGCCGTCCATGTCGCGATCGCGCTGGAGGCCCGCGGCGCGCGGGTTTCGGCATTCGATCTCGACCATCGGCAGCGGACCATGGGCCGCTATCTCGACAACCGCGAGGCGACCGCCAAGCGCACCGGGCGCGAGCTGAACGTCCCCCGCCACGCGACGCATGACGGGGAAAGCCTGGCGCGCTTCACCGAGACGCTGGATGCGCTTTCCAGCGGCACCGACTTCCTGGTGATCGACACGCCCGGCCGCGACGACCGGTTCGCGCGGATGGCGGCGCAGAAGGCCGACACGCTGGTCACGCCGATGAACGACAGCTTCGTCGATTTCGACCTGATCGGCCAGGTCGACCCGGTCACCTACAAGGTCACGCGCCCGAGCTTCTATGCCGAACTCATCTGGGACGCGCGCAAGGCAAGGGCGAAGGCCGACGGATCGACGATCGACTGGGTCGTGCTGCGCAACCGCCTCCAGCATATCGAGGCGCGCAACATGCGCCGCGTGTCCGAGGCGCTCGACCAGCTGGCCAAGCGGGTCGGTTTCCGCATCATCCCCGGACTGGGCGAGCGCGTGATCTACCGTGAGCTGTTCCCCAAGGGCCTGACCATGCTCGACGCGCGGGAATTCGGCGAAATGGGCCTGGCCCATGTCGCCGCGCGGCAGGAGCTGCGCGAGATGATGGCGGCGCTCGGCCTGCCCGAGCCCGCGATGCCGTTGTTCGCCTGATGGCGAAGATCCTCTTTATCGGCGCGGTGCTGTTCGGCCTTTGGCTGTTGTTGCGCAAGACTCAGCCGGCGCCGACGGTCGACGAGAAGGAGGCGCGCGCCATCCTTGGCGTCGACCGCACCGCCGACGCCGACGCGATCCGCGCCGCCCATCGCCGGCTGGTCGCCGCCGTCCACCCCGATCGCGGGGGATCGGTCGAGCTGGCGCGGCGGATCAATGCGGCGCGCGACGTGCTGCTCAAAAAGCGCGGCTGAACCCTTTTCTTGCAATGACCTTTTCCGGCGCTTCGCTATTGGGCGCAGGACATGATGAACAGGAGGACCGATGACGCACCGCTTCGACCCCACGTCCCTGCGCGAATATGACATTCGCGGCATTGTCGGAAAAACGCTCGGCCCGGCCGATGCCGATGCGATCGGCCGCGGTTTCGCCACGCGGGTGCGGCGCGCCGGCGGCACCCGCGTCGCGGTCGGCTATGACGGCCGCATCTCCTCGCCCGAACTCGAGGCAGCGCTGATCGCCGGCCTGACGGCGAGCGGCGTCGATGTCGTGCGCGTCGGCATGGGGCCGACCCCGATGCTCTATTATGCCGAGGCGATCCTGGAGGTTGATGGCGGTGTCCAGATCACCGGCAGCCATAATCCGGGCAATTACAACGGCTTCAAGATGGTGCTGCAGCATGCGCCGTTTTTCGGCGCCGACATCCAGGATCTGGGCAAGCTGGCCGAAGAGGGCGATTGGGAAGAGGGCGAAGGTACCGTTTCCGACTTCGACATCGAAGACGATTATGTCGGGCGCCTGATGGCGGGCTATGCCGGCGGCGCCTACCGGATCGGCTGGGACGCGGGCAACGGCGCGGCCGGGCCGGTGATCGAGAAGCTGACCAAGCTGCTGCCGGGCGAGCATCATCTGCTGTTCACCGAGGTGGACGGCAATTTCCCCAACCACCATCCGGATCCCACCGAGGAAAAGAACCTCGCCGACCTGAAGCGTCTCGTTGCCGAGAAGCAGCTCGATTTCGGGCTCGCCTTCGATGGCGATGGCGACCGGATCGGCGCGATCGACGGCGAGGGCCGGGTGATCTGGGGCGACCAGCTCCTGTCGATCCTTGCCGAGCCGGTGCTGAAGGAATTGCCCGGATCGACGATCATCGCCGATGTGAAGGCGAGCCAGGCGCTCTACGACCGGATCGCGGAACTCGGCGGCGAACCGTTGATGTGGAAGACCGGCCACAGCCTGATCAAGATGAAGATGAAG
The DNA here is from genome assembly GCF_055521495.1 of Sphingomonas sp. BL-S-29. Lineage (NCBI taxonomy): Bacteria > Pseudomonadati > Pseudomonadota > Alphaproteobacteria > Sphingomonadales > Sphingomonadaceae > Sphingomonas > Sphingomonas sp. BL-S-29. The sequence continues at coordinate 645,042 of NZ_CM145482.1, read as the reverse complement.
GAGACCGACTCCCCGCTGGCCGGCGAGATGAGCGGGCATATCTTCTTCGCGCATGACTATTACGGGTTCGACGATGCGCAATATGCCGCAGTCCGGCTGATCCGCGCCGTGCACATGATCGGCAAGTCGATGACCGAGATCCGCGGCGCGATGCCGGCGATGGTCAACACGCCCGAAATGCGGTTCCAGGTCGATGAGAGCCGCAAGTTCGCGGTGGTCGACGAAGTGCTCGACCGGCTCGAGGCCGAGGGCGCCGAGGTCAATCGCACTGACGGCGCGCGGGTCAACACGCCGGACGGCTGGTGGCTGTTGCGTGCCTCCAACACCCAGGACGTGCTGGTCGCGCGGGCCGAGGCGAAGGACCAGGCCGGGCTCGACCGGCTGATGGCGATGATCGACGCGCAGCTTGCCGCGAGCGGGATCGTGCGCGGGGAACAGGCGGGACATTGAGCCTTTTCCGGGCCCCTCCCCTCACGGGGAGGGGCTTTAGGGACTCGCATTCCGCGGCCCAAACCGCCACGTAAGGGCGATGCCTCCCCCGCCGCCCCAGCTTATCCGTGTCGTCGATCTCGAGACCACCGGTCCGGCCCCGCCGGCGCACGGCGTGTGCGAGATCGGATGGCAGGATGTCGCGCTCGGTGCCGATGGGCGCTGGGAATTGCACGGCGAGGGCGGTAGCCGGCTGGTCAATCCGGGCCGGCAAATCCCGCCGATCACGCAGGCGATCCACCATATCCTCGACGAGCAGGTCGCCGATGCGCCCTACTGGCACGACGTGGCGCGTGCCGTGCTCGATCCCTGGCCGCGCCGTCTGGCGCTGGCCGCGCACCGCTCCACCGCTGAGCTTGAATTCTGCACGCCCGCGTTGACACGAAACGCGGATTGGGTGTGCACCTGGAAATGCGCGATGAGGCTCTGGCCCGATTGCCCGAGCTTCTCCAACCAGGTGCTGCGTTACTGGCGCAAGCCCGAGGGGATCGAGCATGAGCGCGGCCTGCCCGCGCACCGCGCCTTTCCCGACGCCTATGTCACCGCCTTCCATTTGCGCGACATGCTCAACGAGGTCGGGCTGCCGCAGCTGATCGAATGGTCCAACCAGCCCGGCCTGCTGCCCCGCGTGCGCCAGGGCCCCGATCGCGGCAAGGACTGGCGCGAGATCGAGGATGAATCGCTCGCGCGCTTTCTCGGCGACCGCGACATCGACGTGCGGTTCACTGCGGAGACGGAACTGGCGCGGCGCCGCGGTGGCGGCGCGGTCGGGCGGACGACGCTGCAGGGCGCCTTGTTCTAGAACCGAAATGACCTTGATTAATGTGGTGCCGCTGGTTCTGGTGTTCCGGGATCGTCGACTCTAGAAAACATCCATGGTGGAAAAGCCGATGCTAGAAGGGATTGCCCGCCGCTTGGGGTGGGCGAACCAGTCGATGGGCCGGTTCCTGATCGGGTGCATGGTGATCGGCTTCGCCAGCCTGAGCGCCGCCGGCATTGCCGCCATCTGGTCGACCGGCCGCAACCAGGAGCATATCCGCGCGGTCAACCACACTTATGAGGTCCAGCTGGCGATCGCTCGCGCCAACATTCTGGTCGAGCAGGCGGAATCGGTGCGGCGCGGCTATATCATCGCGAACCAGGCGGAATATCTGGCGAGCTACAAGACGATCGCCGCGCAGATTCCCGATGCACTGCGCCGGATCGATGCGCTGACCGCCGACAACCCGCGGGAAAACGCCAATCTCTCGCGTTTGCGCAGACTGGTCGCCGCGATCGAGCGACGCCGCGACGTCACCAACGCCCTGGTCGAGACCGGACGGGTCGAGGAAGCGATCCGCGCCTTCACCGACGAGACCACCGCGCGCCGGATGCGCAGCATCCGCGATCTCGGCAAGGCGATGGAGAGCGAGGAACAACGGCTGCTCGCGGACCGCGATGCCGATCAACAGGCGAGCGTGCGGACCTTTTATGTGACGATCGGCATCGCGGGCGCGCTGCTGTTGTTCGTTGCCATGGCATCGCTGCTGACGGTGCTGCGCTATACCCGCGATCTCGCCACCTCGCGCGATACGTTGCGCGACTTCGCCGAATCGCTCGAGGAGCTGGTCGCCGAGCGCACCGCCGACCTGACTCGCGCGAACGAGGAGATCCAGCGTTTCGCCTATATCGTCAGCCACGATCTGCGCGCGCCTCTGGTCAACATCATGGGCTTCACCGCCGAACTGGATGCCGCCGCCGCCGCGATCGTCGCGATGATCGATCGCGCCGAGACGGATGCACCGGCCGTCGTCACCGAAGAGGCCCGCGTCGCCGCGCGGCTGGACCTGCCCGAGGCGATCCGCTTCATCCGCACCTCGAGCGAGAAGATGGAGCGGCTGATCAACGCCATCCTCAAACTATCGCGCGAGGGGCGCCGCGTGATCGCCCCCGAACGGATCGACATGAATGTCCTGATCGCCTCGGTCGCTGCGAGCCTGCAGCATCTGCTCGATGATCAGAGGGCCCGGCTGGTGATCGATGGCACGCTGCCCGACATCGTCAGCGATCGGCTGGCGCTCGAGCAGATCTTCGCGAACCTGATCGAAAATGCCGTGAAATATCTTCGCCCCGGCCAGCCCGGCCTGATCGAGGTGCGCGGCGCGCGGCATGGCGCGCGCGTGACGCTCGAGGTCAGCGACAATGGCCGCGGCATCGCACCCTCCGACCATAACAGGGTCTTCGATCTGTTCCGCCGATCCGGAAATCAAGACCAACCGGGCGAGGGCATCGGCCTGGCACATGTGCGTACCTTGGCCTACCGCCTCGGCGGCGTTATCGATGTACGATCGGAGCCGGGCACGGGCGCGACCTTTCGACTGTCGCTTCCCGCGGCGCTCGCCGAAACACAGGGGCAATAGATGAAAGATCATCACTCCGTCAGCATCGTGATGATCGAAGACGACGAAGGACATGCCCGGCTGATCGAGAAGAATATCCGTCGTGCCGGCATTCTCAACGACATCGTCCATTTCACGGACGGCGCAAGCGCGCTCGACTATCTGCTCCACCATGAGAACGGCCCGTCACTGGGTGGCCGGGCGCTGATCCTGCTGGATCTCAACCTGCCGGACATGAACGGCACCGACGTCCTGGCACAGATCAAGGGCGCGCCGGCGCTGCGGCGCACCCCCGTCGTCGTGCTCACCACCACCGACGACAAGGCCGAGACCGACCGCTGCTATGATCTCGGCGCGAACGTCTACATCACCAAGCCGGTCAATTACGAAAACTTCGCCCAGGCAATCCGCCAGCTCGGGCTGTTCCTGTCAGTGATCACGGTCCCCGACGCGGAAGCGCAGCAGGGCTGATCAGGCGGAAAAGCCGGAAAGCAGGCTGGCGACGTTGCCGCCGAGCGCATCGACGGCATAGCCGCCCTCCATCGCGATCACGGTCGGCCAGCCGCGCGCGGCGATATCCCGGCCGAGCAGGGCATAATCCGCGGTCGCCAGCCGGAAGAAGGAGATCGGATCGCCCTCCCAGGTATCGGCGCCGAAGCTGACGATCAGCAGGTCCGGCGCGAAGCGCGCGATGGCATCGAGCGCCGCGCTTTGCGCCGCCCGGAAGGTCTCGAGTCCCGAGCCTTGCGGCAGCGGCAGGTTGAGCGTCGTGCCCTCTCCCTCTCCTTCCCCGATCTCGTCGGCATGGCCCCAGAAAAAGGGATAGTCAGTCGCGGGATCGGCATGGATCGAGGCGTAGAAGACGTCGCCGCGCGTCCAGAAAATGTCCTGCGTGCCGTTGCCGTGGTGATAGTCGATATCGAGGATCGCCACCCGGTCCGCCCCCGCATCGCGCGCGGCCTGGGCGGCGATGGCGGCAGTGTTGAGGTAGCAATAGCCGCCGAGATAATCGGCGCCGGCATGATGGCCGGGCGGCCGGCACAAGGCAAAGGCGGCGCGGTCCCCGCCGCGCACGGCGTCGAGCGCGGAGAGGATCGACTGAACGCTCCAATAGGCCGCGTCCCAGGTTTCCGCCGTCAGCGGCGTGGAAGCGTCGAGGCTGTAGCGGCCGGCAAGCGCGTCGATCCGGTCGAGCTTGAGCGCCCGCCGGGCGACGATCGGCCAGATATAACCGATCACGTCGCCCGGCCGCCCCGCCGCGGCCCAGCGCGCCGGCCCCTCTTTGAGAAAATCGAGATAGCCCGCATCGTGCACCGCACGGATCGCGGCATCGCCGTGATCGACCGGCGCCTCCAGCGCGCCGAGCGTCTCCGCGATCGCTTCGGCGCGGATGGGCCGTTCGGCGTAATCGGTGAAGCCGCCATTGTGCAGCTCCTTGAGCGGCGCATGAGCGAGCTGGCGAGAATCGAAGAAACGGCGCATTATTTTCCCCTTGCAGGCGGCGCGAAGCGCAGGAGCAGGAATCCCCCCACCGCCGACAGGATCGAGCCCGCCAGCACGCCGATCTTCACTTCATCCATGATCGCGGCATTGCCGGGAAAGGCGAGGCCGCCGATGAACAGGCTCATGGTGAAGCCGATCCCGGCGAGCAGCGCGACGCCGTAGACCTGCGCCCAGCTCGCTCCGCCGAGCGGCTTGGCCAGCCCCATGCGAACCGCGAGCCAGATGCTGCCGAAGATGCCGATCTGCTTGCCGAAGAACAGCGCCAGCGCGATGCCCAGCACGAGCGGCTTGACCAGGATCGACGGGCCGAGCCCGGCCAGCGACACACCGGCATTGGCGAAGCCGAACAGCGGCACCACCCCGTAGGCGACCCAGGGATTGAGGGCATGCTCGAGCCGGTGGAGCGGGGAATCGTGATGATCGGGCGCGCCGGGCGAGCGGCGGATCGGGATCGTCATCGCCGCGACCACGCCCGCGATGGTCGCGTGCACGCCTGACATCAGCACGAGCAGCCATAGCAAGGCGAAACCGATCAGATAAGGCCAGAGCCGCACCACGCCGAAACGGTTCATCCCGGCCATGCCGCCCGCGACGATCGCCGCGCCGGCCAGCGCCAGCAGCGCCAGGCCGTGGCTGTAGAAGACCGCGATGATCGCGACCGCGCCCATATCGTCGACGATCGCGACAGTGGTCAGGAACAGCTTGAGCGAAGCGGGCACGCGCGGTCCGAGCAGCGCCAGCACCCCGATCGCGAAGGCGATGTCGGTCGCGGCGGGGATAGCCCAGCCGGCGCGCAGATCGGCCGCGCCGCCGGTGATGGCGAGATAGAGGATCGCCGGGCAGGTCATGCCCGCCGCAGCAGCGATGATCGGGAGGCGGCGTCGCTCCGCGCTGGCGAGCTGGCCGTCGACCAGCTCGCGCTTGATCTCGAGCCCGACGAGCAGGAAGAACAGCGCCATCAATGCATCGTTGATCCAGAGATGGACCGTCATCGGCCCGATCGCCGGCGCGAGCACGGGCCCCGTCTCGACATGCAGCAGGTGAAAATAGTCATGAGCAAGCGGCGAGTTGGCGGCGATCATCGCCAGCGCCGCCGCCGCGATCAGCAGGATGCCGCCCGCTGCCTCATCGGCGAGGAAATCGCGCAGGACCGAGGCGGGGGATCGTCGCTTTCCGGCCATCTGCGCATTCCTTTCGGGGAAGGTTATGGCGGTTTCTGGGTCCCGCTCGCAAGCGGAAGCGGCGGCAATCTCCCTCTCGCCCTGTGGGAGAGAGAAGGGTGAGAGGGCACTGGCTCGTGTTCCGAGCCTCACTCCCCCTCACCCTTCCCACAAGCGGAGAGGGAGAGATGGCGTCAAAGCTGCCGGAACATCACGAAGGCGTCGACGAACCCGTCTGTCGGATGCTCGAAGGCCAATGGCAGCGTTCCGACGATGTCGAAGCCAAGCGACAGCCAGAGCCGCACCGCCCGTATGTTGCTGCTCACCACGAAGTTGAACTGCATCGCGCGAAAGCCGCGCGACCGTGCGTGAGTGAGGGAATGCTCAGCCATGGACCGCGCGAGCCCGCGGCCCTGCGCATCGGCGTGAGTCATATAGCCGCAATTGGCGACATGCCCGCCGCCGCCGGCCTGGTTCGCCCGGAGATAATAGGTGCCGAGCACCCGGCCGCCCTCCTCGGCCACGAACGTCTCCTTGTCGGTAGCCAGCCAATAAGCGAGCGCGTCGGCCTCTGGCATGAGGCGGTCCAGCGCATAGGTTTCGCCAGCACGGATGACCGGGCCGATGATCGACCAGATCGCCGCGGCGTCCTCCGCCCGGGCCGGCCGGATCAGCATGAGCCTGTCGTCAGCGCGCCAGTGCTTCGGCGATCAGCTTGCGGCTGTTCTCGATGCCGTAAAGCGCGATGAAGCTGCCCATGCGCGGGCCCTGGCTCGAGCCGAGCAGGGTTTCGTACAGCGCCTTGAACCAGTCGCGCAGATTCTCGAAACCGCCGGTCTTGCCGATCTCATAGACCAGATTCTGGATCTCCTCGGCGCTCGCCTCGGGCGGCAGCGCGGCGAGATCGGCGTCGAGCTGCTGCAGCGCCGCCACTTCCACCCCCTCGGGCGCGCGGCGCTGAAGCGTCGGGGCAACGAAATCGCGGCCATAAGCGAGCGCGTGGCCGATCAGCCGGTCGAGCTCGGGATAGGCCTCGGGCGTGGCATCGGGCACGTAATTGGAGAGATAGCTCCACACCTGCTCCTTGGTCGCGTCACCCATCACCCCGACCAGGTTGAGCAGCAGGCCGAAAGTCACCGGCAGTTCGCCGGTCGGCATCTTGCCGTCATGGATATGATGGACCGGATTGCCGAGCTTCTCCTTCAGTTCCTGCCCGGCATAATTGCCGCGGAACTGCCAATATTCGTCCACCGCGCGCGGAATGACGCCCATGTGCAGCGACTTGGCCTTGCGCGGCTCGCGGTAGATATAGAAGGCGAGACTCTCCTCCGGGCCATAGGTCAGCCAGTCGTCGAGGCTGAGGCCGTTGCCCTTGGACTTCGAGATCTTCTCGCCCTTTTCGTCGAGGAACATCTCATAGGTGAGGCCCTCGGGCGGCCGGGCGCCGAGCACGCGGGTAATCTTCGAGGCCTGAGTGACGCTGTCGATCAGATCCTTGCCCGACATCTCGTAATCGACCTGAAGCGCGGTCCAGCGCATCGCCCAGTCGACCTTCCATTGCAGCTTGGCCATGCCACCCAGCGCCGACTGCTCGATCCGGTCGCCCTCATCGATGAAGGCGATAATGCCGGCCTCGGCATCGACCACTTCGACCGGCACCTGCAGCACTATGCCCGATTTCGGGCTGATCGGCAGGATCGGCGAATAGGTCGCGGCGCGCTCGGCGCGGAGCGTCGGCAGCATCACGTCCATGATCGCCTGGTAGCGCTGCAGGATCAGCTTCAGGGTCGGATCGAACCGGCCCGAGGCATATTCCACGGTCGAGGACAGGAATTCGTAGTCGAAGCCGTAACGATCGAGGAAATCGCGCAGCATCGCGTTGTTGTGGTGCGCGAAGCTTTCGAACTTCTCGAACGGATCGGGCACCCTGGTCAGCGGCTTGCCGAGATATTCGGTCAGCATCGCCTTGTTCGGGACATTGTCCGGCACTTTCCGAAGCCCGTCCATGTCGTCCGAAAAGGCAACGAGGCGGGTGGGCGTATCGCTGAGCGCGTGAAAGGCGTTGCGCACCATCGTCGTGCGCAGCACTTCGTTGAACGTGCCGATATGCGGCAGGCCCGAGGGGCCGTAGCCGGTCTCGAACAGGATCGGCGCACCCTGTTTGCCATCCGGATAGCGCTTGAGCAACTTGCGCGCCTCTTCATAGGGCCAGGCTTTGGACTCGAGGGCAGCAGACCTGAGGTCGGCGGGGCGGAGTTCGGGTGCAGTCATGCGGGCTCTTTGCCGATTTGGGGCCGCTGCCGCAAATGCTATACTCACCGCGTGACGTTGATCGCTCCCCTCAATGTGCCGCAGCCGGTCAAACTCCGGATCGAGGACTATGAGCTGTTGCTGCGCGCCGGCAGCTTTTCCCATCTTGCGAAGACCGAGTTGATCGAGGGGGTGATCGTCGAGACGAACGCGCAGTACCGACGGCATTCCTTTGCGAAGAACGAACTGACCTATCGCCTGCGCCGCGCGCTGGAGGCGCTGGGCTCTCCCTATTCGGCGCAGAGCGAAACGACGGTGGCGCTACCGCCCTATGGCGCGCCCGAGCCCGATGTCGTGCTCACCAGCGCCCCGCAAGGCGATGGCTATGTTCCGCTCGAGTCGGTCGCGCTGCTGATCGAGGTGTCCGACAGCACGATCAGCTACGATCTCGGCACCAAGGCGATGGTCTATGCCGCACATGGAATCCCGGAATATTGGGTCGTCGATCTGCCCGCGGCGCAGATTCATCAGCTCTGGCAACCCGTGGAAAGCGGATTCCGGAACAGCCGGTCCGTCGCGGTGGGCCAGCCACTGCAGAGCGCGACACTGCCCAACCTCTCAATCGAGACGAATGGAATCCTGTAACATCTGACGCCAGCGCTTCCCCGGCGAAGGCCGGGGTCCAGTTGGAGGACGTCAACGATGGGCGTTGCGCGTCGAACTACGGCCTTCCCAACTGGACCCCGGCCTCCGCCGGGGAAGGCAAGGGGGTTGGGCGCCCACCCAATGCGACGGGTCGCCGTTGCCATTTCGTTCCATTCGCGCGATGGGATGGCGTGGTCTCCCTCCCCCATCCCGCGCTGTATGCCAGCCATAGCGGCATCTGGATCGCCGATGCCGAGGGCACGCGGCCGATCGGGCGGGGCGAGGCGATCCGGATCGCGGCCGACACGCCAGTGATCGTGCTCAATGCGCCGCTGATCGCGCAGCGGCTGGGCTATGCCGATCTGTCGGGGCTCGATGTGCTCGAGCTGTTCGCGTTCCTCTGCCCGGCGCGCTTCATGGTGCCGACGCCGCGCGGGCTGGCGCGGGAGACCGGGCTTGAGGCGCCCGCGACCGACGCAGAGGTCGCCGCTTTCCTGCGCCGTGCCGCCGAGACATTACTCGACATGCCCAAGGGCGACTGGCCCGAGCGCGAAGGGGCCTGGACGGCGGCACAATCGCTGTTCCGGCTGCGCTGGACCTGGGCGCCGGTCGTTGCCGACCGGCTGGCGAAACCCGCAACCGCCGAGCGCTGGCTATTCTCGAAGCTGCCCGAATGGTCCGAAGTCGCGCCGCGCCCGGCGCCGCGCACGATCACGCTCGATCCGGAGGAGACTCAGGCCCGGCTGGCGCATCTGACCGGCAATGGCGCCGAGCAGCGCCCCGGCCAGCGCGCCTTCGCCCAGGCGGCGATGGAGGCGTTCGGCCCGCGCATGGTGCGCGACGCGCCGAACATGGTGCTTGCGGAAGCAGGCACGGGGATCGGCAAGACGCTCGGCTATCTCGCCCCCGCCTCGCTCTGGTCGGAAAAGGCGGGCGGCGCGGTATGGGTGTCGACCTTCACCAAGGCGCTGCAACGCCAATTGGGGCATGAGAGCGCGCGGCTGTTCCCCGATGCCGAAATCCGCAAGGCCAAGGTCGTCACGCGCAAGGGGCGGGAGAATTATCTCTGCCTGCTCAACCTGGAGGATGCGCTGCAGGGCGGCTTCGCCGGGCGCGCGGCGATCCTGGCGCAACTGGTCGCGCGCTGGGCGGCGTATAGTGCCGATGGCGACATGGTCGGGGGCGATTTGCCCGGCTGGCTGCCCACCTTGTTCCGGCGCAACGGATCGACCGCGCTGACTGACCGGCGCGGCGAATGCGTCTATGCCGGCTGCCCGCATTACCGGAAATGCTTCATCGAGCGCGCCGCCCGGGCGAGCGCCGAGGCCGATATCGTCATCGCCAACCATGCGCTGGTGATGGTCAACGCCGCGCGCGGCCGCGAGCTGGCGACCAGGCCGACCCGCTATGTGTTCGACGAGGGCCACCACATCTTCGACGCCGCGGATTCGATGTTTTCGACCGCGCTGACCGGGCAGGAGACGATCGAGCTACGGCGCTGGATCCTCGGCCCCGAATCGGGTGGACGCGGGCGGCGGCGCGGGCTGGCAGCGCGCCTCTCCGACGTAGCGAGCTATGATGAAGGTGGCGGCATCGCCATCGCCGAGGCGATCAAGGCCGCGGGCGCGCTCGCCGCGGACGGTTGGCTGCAGCGGTTGAGCGAAGGCGCGCCGTTCGGGCCGATCGAGACCTTGCTCGCGGCGGTGCGCGGCCTCGCTTATGCCCGTGCCGAGGCGGGGGGCGATGCGGGATACGGGCTGGAGACCGAACTTGCCGAGCCCGATCCGGCGCTGATCGAAGCCGCAGCACCCGCCGCGCATGCGCTCGATGCGCTGGTGCGGCCACTCGTCACGCTGGGCCGGCGGCTCGAAGCCGTGCTGGCGGAAGCGCCCGACTGGATGGACGGGCCAGCCCGGGCACGGATCGAAGGCGCGATCGCTTCGATCGGCTGGCGGGCCGAGACAGTGGCCGCCTGGCTGTCACTGCTCGCGCGGATCGGCGGGCCGGCGACACCCGATTATGTCGACTGGCTGGCGGTCGACCGGATCGAGGGGCGCGAATATGATATCGGGCTGCACCGCCACTGGCTCGACCCGAGCAAGCCCTTTGCCGAGACGGTGCTGAAACAGGCGCATGGCGCGCTGGTCACATCGGCCACGTTACGCGGCGGCGGCGACTGGGAGGTGGCCGAGGCGCGCACCGGGGCGCAGCATCTGATCCGCGGGGCGAGCCGGTTCGAGGCAGTCAGCCCGTTCGACTATGCGTCCCAGGCCGAAGTGCTAATTGTCACCGACGTGAAGCGCGGCGACATGGGGGCATTGGCCAATGCCTATGCGCGCCTCGGCGTCGCGTCGGGCGGCGGCATGCTGGGGTTGTTCACTGCGATTCGCCGGCTGCGCGGGGTGCATGCACGCATCGCCGACCGGCTCGCCCGTGACGGGCTGCCGCTCTACGCCCAGCATGTCGACCCGATCGATACGGGTACCCTGGTCGATATCTTTCGCGACGATGCCTCCGCCTCACTGCTCGGCACCGATGCGCTGCGCGACGGTGTCGACGTGCCGGGCCGGTCGCTGCGGCTTGTGGTGATGGAGGGCGTGCCCTGGCCCAAACCCACCGTGCTGCATGCGGCGCGGCGGCTGGCGGGGGGCGGCAGCGCCTATGACGACCGGATCGTGCGCGCCCGGCTGGCCCAGGCGTTCGGCCGGCTGATCCGGCGCGCCGACGATCATGGCATGTTCGTCCTGCTCTCCGCGGCGATGCCGTCGCGGCTGCTGACCGCCTTTCCGCCCGGCGTATCGGTGTCTCGCGTCACCCTCGATGAAGCGGTGGTGCGTGCGGGCCGTCTTCCTTCCTTCACGCAGCTAGGGCATGAGGCGCGCGAGGAAGCCTGACGGAGACGCTTGCCGGGATGAAGACGCTGACGCTCCTTCGCCATGCCAAATCGGGCTGGGACGATCCGGTGCTGCGCGATTTCGATCGGCCGCTCAACGGTAAGGGCAAGCGTGCCGCCCAATTGGTCGGGCGCAACTGGCGGACCCTGGGGCTGCGTTTCGACCAGGTCGTCGCCTCCCCCGCCGTGCGGGTGATGGAAACGATCGAGCAGGTCGCGACCGGTTACGGCGCGGCACTGGCCCCCGCCTGGGACCGGCGCATCTATCTCGCCTCCGCGACAACCTTGCTCGACGTGGTGCATGAGCTGCCCGAAGGCGCCGACGATGCGCTGCTGATCGGCCATAATCCGGGATTGGAGGACCTGGTGCTGCTGCTGGTGCCCGATTCGGACGAGCAGCCGCTGCGCGACGATGTCGAGACGAAGTTCCCGACCGCGAGCACCGCGCAATTATGTTTCGAGGTGGAGTCGTGGCGGGATATCGCAGCCGGCGGTGCGTCGCTGGCGCTGTTCGTGCGGCCGCGCGACCTGGATCCGGCGCTCGGGCCGGACCTGGATTGAGCCGAAGGGTCATTATCTTCGCCACACAAGTCCGGAGGCGAAGGGAGGGCCCTCTTAGGCCGCCGATTTGAAGGCCCAGGACCGGGCGATCAGCTCCTCCAGCACCGCCCCGTCCACATCGGCCAGCGTCCTGATGTAGAGGCAGCCCTTGCCGAGCGAATGCTTGCCGAGCTTGGCCAGCAGCGCATCGCGGCCGGGCAGGCCGGCGGCGAGATAGAGCACGAGCTGCGCCTTGCGCGGCGAGAAGCCGATCCGGCAGATATGGCCTTCGCGCCCGCTCTCGTAACGGTAATGCACGCTGCCGAAGCCGATGATCGACGGTCCCCATAATATCGCCGGTTCGCCGGTGAGGCGCGCCATCATGTCGAGCAGGACGCGTCCGTCGGCCCGGCGCTGTTCGGGTTCGACCTTTGCCAGAAAGGCGTCGACGTTCGCGTCGGTCGCCTGAGTCTTGTTCTCGGCGGTCTTGTTCCCGGCCATCGCGTCATCCCATCCGAGTCGCGTGGACAGAAAGCTAGCGCGGCGGTTCGCCTCTGCCTATCCGGAGCGCGCATGGCCACAATGCTGACCCGTCGCGCGATCTTCGCCCAGGCCTGGCCGATCATGCTCGGCCAGACGACCGTGCCGCTGGTCGGGCTGGTCGATACCGCGGTGATCGGGCGGACCGGCGATGCCGCCGCGCTCGCCGGGGTCGCGCTCGGCACGGTCGTGATCAACCTGATCTTCTGGACCTTCGGCTTCCTGCGCATGGGCATGACCGGGATGACCGCGCAGGCCGAAGGCGCGGGGGACGCGCCGGAGGTCGAGGCCATGCTGCTGCGCGGGGTGGCGGCGGGGTTCCTGCTGGGTGTCGCGCTGTTCGCGCTCCAGATCGTGCTGATCCCGCTTGCGCTGGAGACGATGGCGGGCGGCGGGGCGCTCGACGCGGCGGCGCATGGCTATGTCAGCGCGCGTTTCCTGGGGGCGCCGGCGAGCCTGGCGGTGTTCGCGATCAACGGCTGGCTGTTCGGCCTGGGCCGGACGCGCGCCGCGCTGGTGCTGCAGATCGTGATGAACCTCGTGAATATCGCGCTCGACCTGTTGTTCGTGTGGCATTTCCATCTGGGTGCGCGCGGTGTCGGGCTCGGCACGGCCAGCGCCGAATGGATCTCGCTGGCGGTCGGGCTGGTCATCGCCGGGCGCGGCATCGACTGGCGGCGCATGCTCTCGCCGGCGCTGTTCGGCGGCGGGGCGCTCAGGCGTCTGTTCGCGGTCAATGCCGACATCATGATCCGCACCATTGCTTTGCTGTCGCTGTTCCTGTGGTTCACCAATGCCGGCGCGCGGCTGGGCGAAACCGCGCTCGCGGCTAATTATGTGCTGTTGCAGTTCGTCAGCGTCGCCGCCTTCGTGCTCGATGGCTTCGCCTTCACCGCCGAGTCGCGCGTCGGGCAGGCGATCGGCGCACGGTCTCGACCGGCGATGGTCCGGGCAATCCGGCTGACCGGCGAATTCTCGTTGCTGGCGGGAATCGGCTTCGCGCTGGTCTTCTTCGCGGCGGGCCCGGCGCTGATCGGGTTTTTCGCGACCAATGCGGCGGTGCGGGCGCAGGCGATGGCGCTGTTGCCGTTCGCCGCGATCGTGCCCGCGATCGGCGTGCCTGCCTGGCTGCTCGACGGCATCTTCATCGGCGCCACCCGCGGCAAGGCGCTGCGCAACGCGGCGATCCTGGCGACCTGTCTGTATATTGCTACCGACCTGCTGTTCCGGCCGTTGGGCGAGACTGGCATCTGGTGGGCGTTCCTGGGGGGCTATCTCTACCGCGCCGGGGCACTCGGGTGGCATCTGCCCGGTCTGCTTGAGAGCCTCCGAACGGAAGACTGACGCTACGGAAAGGGTGCTACCAAAAGCGGCGCACCCGCCATTTCCGGCGTTTTTGTCTCTGCTTCGCATTGACGGGATTCCGGGCACAGTTTATTTGAATGTTCCGGTCCAATCGGACCCTCAGCTAGGAATATCGCGATGAGCAGTTCCCGTCCTGAGGGTAGGCAGGTCACGCTTCTCTTGGGTGCTGAGGCGACATCGGACTTGCAGTGGATTTCCAGGCAATATGGCGGAATTCCGCTGACCGACGTTATTCGTCGTGCCGTAGCGACCGAGAAATATCTGCTGCAGCAGCAATGCAACGGCGAGATGATTGTCCTTGAAAATCGCCAGACGGGTGATCAGCGCGAGTTGATTCTCCGTTAGCGCGCGGCGTTTTCGGATGCGAAGAAGAAGCCGATGACACTCGCAAAAATGGCGACGACCGGTGCGAGCACTACCAGGCCGAGATCCTTTGCGGTCTCGATTTCCAGCCTTCCGGTGACCACACCTATCAGGATCGCGACGGTCAAGGTCGCTATGAGCAGAAAAAGGCGAGTTGCTAGGCGGCTCCGCACTGCGTCGCGATGGTGCACATTCTCTTCGATGCGTCTCATTTCGCTGCGAAAATCGGGAATCTCGGTGATCAGCGGCTCCGTGTAGCCCGCCTTATCCTTCCCGCCGATCTTATTCTCGATAGACATCATGACAAGGCTCCTCGCTAGAGGTCCACTTGACCAATGTGCCCGCCTTGGCGCCGCCAAACACCTATTCCGCCTCGACAATTCCCTGCCTTGGCGCGGGAAGGCGATGTCAATCGACCGAGTCTTTTCTGAAAAAGAGCGAAGCACGCCGCTTTTCCAGGTCTGTCGGTCGGGCCGAGTCGCGAACAACGCCATCGACCTGTGCTGCGTTTACCGTCGATCGGCGACTCGCCAGCGACCAGATCGTGACTCCTGTGTGACCGTCGCGAAAACCGATGGCTCGGTACGACGCGCGAGTTGCGGAGACGGCATTCCCTCCTTAGAGCGCGGGCCGATTTCCCAGCACCTTTGGAGCCGCCTTTATGACCGACAAGATCAACCGCGTCGTCCTCGCCTATTCGGGCGGGCTGGACACCAGCGTGATCCTGAAATGGCTCCAGCAGACCTATCAGTGCGAGGTGGTGACCTTCACCGCCGATCTCGGCCAGGGCGAGGAGCTCGAGCCTGCGCGCCGCAAGGCCGAAGCTGCCGGCGTGAAGCCCGAGCATATCTTTATCGACGACCTGCGCGAGGAATTCGTCGGCAACTACGTCTTCCCGATGATGCGCGCCAATGCGCTATACGAAGGCCTCTACCTTCTCGGCACCTCGATCGCCCGGCCGCTGATCGCCAAGCGCCAGATCGAGATCGCGAAGCTGGTCGGCGCCGACGCGGTCAGCCATGGCGCGACCGGCAAGGGCAACGACCAGGTCCGTTTCGAGCTCGGCTATTATGCGCTCGCGCCCGACATCAAGGTGATCGCGCCGTGGCGCGAATGGGATTTGACCAGCCGCACCCGGCTGATCGAATTCGCCGAGCAGCACCAGATCCAGGTATCGAAGGACAAGCGCGGCGAAGCGCCCTTCTCGACCGACGCGAACATCCTGCACACTTCGTCCGAGGGCAAAGTGCTCGAGGATCCGTGGGAGGAAGTGCCGGATTACGTCTATTCGCGCACCGTCAATCCCGAGGATGCGCCCGACCAGCCGGAATTCATCACGATCGATTTCGAGCGCGGCGACGGCGTCGCGGTGAACGGCGAGGCGATGTCGCCCGCCACCTTGCTGGCGAAGCTCAACGATCTCGGGCGCAAGCACGGCATCGGCCGGCTCGACCTGGTCGAGAATCGCTTCGTCGGCATGAAGTCGCGCGGCATGTACGAGACGCCGGGCGGCACCATCTATTATCTCGCGCATCGCGGCATCGAGCAGCTCACGCTCGATCGCGGCGCGGCGCATCTGAAGGACGAGTTGGCACCGCGTTATGCCGAGCTGATCTATAACGGCTTCTGGTTCTCGCCCGAGCGCGAGATGCTCCAGGCGGCGATCGATCATAGCCAGGAGAAGGTGGCGGGCACCGTCCGGCTCAAGCTCTACAAGGGCGGGGTCTATGTAGTCGGCCGCAAGTCGCCCAATTCGCTCTATTCGGAGAAGGTCGTGACCTTCGAGGACGATCAGGGCGCCTATGACCAGCGCGACGCGGCGGGCTTCATCAAGCTCAACGCGCTGCGCCTGCGCCTGCTCGGGCGCCGCGACCGGGAGTGATCCGGGCGCCGGGCGACGATCGGCCCAGCGTCATCGCCCCTAACTCCGCCTTAACCTGACCGCGCTAGGCCCGTCTCATGGGGACGGGCACCGAACGACGGCAGGTCTATGGCGATGCGCTCGTGGCGATTCTGCTCGCCTGCCTGCTCGCGACGGTCTGGGCCTTTCGCGACTGGCACCAGCTGTCGGCGCTTCGCCTGCCCGACACCGACGATGCCGTGCGCCTGCAGCAGATTCGCGACTGGCTGGCGGGGCAGTCCTTCAACGATCTTTCGCAGCACCGCCTGGGCGCGGCGCCGGGCCTCGCGATGCACTGGTCGCGCCTGCCCGATCTGGCGCCCGGCGCGATCATCGCGGCGCTGACGCCGTGGATCGGCGCGCACCAGGCCGAAATCGTCGCGGTCGTCGCCTGGCCAACGCTGTTGTTCGCCGCGGCGCTGTTCCTCGTCGGCCGCATCGCGCGCGCGATCGACGGTCCTGACGTGGCGCGCACCGCCGTCGTGGTCGCCGCGATCGCCTTTCCCGTCACGACGATCTTCCTGCCCGGGCGAATCGATCATCACGGCGCGCAGATCGTGCTGTTGCTGCTCGTCATGCGGACGCTGATCAGCCCGCCCACGCTTGGGCACGGCCTCACCGCCGGGCTGGCCGCGGCGGCCAGCCTGGTGATCGGCATGGAGACGGCGCCCCTGCTTGCCGCCGCCGGCCTCGTCATGGCCATCGAATGGCTGTTCGCCCGCCATGCCGCCGACGACCGGATGATGGGCTTCGGCATCGCGCTCGGGGCCGGACTGCTTGGCGCGACGATCGTCTTCAAGACAAGCCAATGGGGCTATCCCGGCTGTGACGGCTTTACCGCCACCGCCTGGCGCGGTGCCATCATCGCCGCCTTCGCGCCGATGCTGATGGCGCTGGCGGCACGCGACATCACCAGGCCGGCGACGCGCGCGCTGCTCGCCCTGCTGGTCGTGGGCTCGATCGGCGGCAGCGTGATTGCGCTGACGCCGCAATGCCTGCGGCCCTATGCCATGGTCGATCCGCTGCTGGCGCGGCTATGGCTGGGCAAGGTCGGCGAGGCGCAGCCCCTGTTCGATGCCCCGACCGGCGTCGCGATCGGCTATGCCGGCGTGATGATCGCCGGCATCGCCGCCGGCTTGTGGCGGCTGTACGCGACGCGCGATACCCGCTGGGCGGCGTTGCTCGTCATCCAGTTCGCCGCCCTGGGCCTGACCTGCTTCCAGCTTCGCGGCGCCTATGCCGGCGCGATCCTCGCCGCTCCGGCGCTTGCCGCCGTCATCGCCGCCGCGCGGCGGCGGGGAGCAGCCTGGCTCGCCGGGGCCTGGCTCGCTTCGGCCGGCATGCTCTATCCGCTGGCGGCCGATGCGCTGACCCCGCACCAGCCGATGCGTGCCGGCGATCGTCCGGCGGGAAGCTGCACCGCGCCCGAGGCATTGGCTGCGCTTGCCCGGCTGCCGCGGGGCCGGCTGCTCGCACCGCTCGATCTGGGCGCCTATGCGCTGGCCGCGACCCCGCTGGAGGTGGTCGGGGCACCCTATCACCGCAACAATGCCGGCAATCTCGCGGTCTATCGCTTCTTTCTCGGCACGCCCGAGGATGCCGCCGTCATCGGCCAGGAATGGCGGATCGACTATGTCGCGCTCTGCCCCGACAGCTTCGCCGAGCTGGGCGACGACGCGAGCGGGGGCGTGCAGCTGGTCAATCAGCTGCGCGCAGGGCGGCACCCGGCCTGGCTCCATCCCGTCGCGGTCCCCCCTGCCGGGCTTGCGCTGTACCGCGTCGAACGCGGCTTGTTTACGCAGCCCGCATCGCGGTAAGGCCCACCCATGCAGGGGGATGTCGACAAGCTACATTGGTGGCAGACGCGCTGGTTCGTGGCACTGGCGGCGTTCGTCGCGATCATTCCGCTGCTCAAGCCCGATATTCCGCCCCTGGTCGACCTGCCCGGGCATCTCGGGCGCTACCGGGTCCAGCTCGACATGCACCAGGCGCCCTGGCTGGGTGAATGGTATAATTTCAGCTGGCAGCTGATCGGCAATCTCGGGATCGACATATTGATCATCCCGCTCGCCAAGCTGGTCGGGCTGGAGCTGGCGGTGAAGCTGATCGTCATCACCATCCCGGCGCTGACGGTGACCGGTTTCCTGTGGATCGCCCGCGAGGTGCACGGGCGTATCCCGGCGACCGCTTTGTTCGCGCTGCCGATCGCCTACAGCTATCCCTTCCATTTCGGCTTCGTGAACTTCGCGCTGGCGATGGCGCTGGCGCTCAACATGTTCGCCCTGTGGCTGCGGCTGGCCCGGCAAGGCAGGTTCGGGCTTCGCGCGGCGATCTTCGTACCGCTGTCCTGCGCGCTCTGGGTCTGCCACACCTTCGGCTGGGGCGTGCTCGGCGTGCTCGCCTTTTCGGCGGAGATGGTGCGGCAGCACGACAAGGGCCATCGCTGGCTCAACGCCTGGATCCGGGCGGGCCTCAGCTGTTTGCCCCTCGCATTGCCGATGGTGTTGATGGTGATGTGGCGCAGCGGCCATCATGTCGGTGGCGAGACCGGCGACTGGTTCAACTGGCGCGCCAAGATCATGTGGCTGACCATGGTCCTGAAGGATCGCTGGCAGCTGTTCGACATCGCTTCGGCCGCGATCCTCTACCTGATCCTGTTCAAGGGTTTCCGCGATCCGACGATCGAATATTCGCGCAATCTGGGCCTGTCGGCACTGTTCCTGCTGGCGGTGTTCATCCTGCTGCCGCGCATCGTCTTCGGGTCCGCCTATGCCGATATGCGGCTCGCGCCGTTCATGATCGGTATCGCGGTCATCGCGTTGCGGCCGCGGCCGGGCGTGCCGATCCGGCATGCGGCACTGGTCGCATTGCTCGGTCTCGGCTTCTTTCTCGTCCGCATCGGCGCGACGACGGCGAGCTTCTGGATGTTCGACCGGACCTATGACCGCGAGCTCAAGGCGCTGGACCATATCCCGGTAGGCGCCAAGGTGATCAGCTTCGTCGGCACCGAATGCCGGCCGTCCTGGTTCATGACCCGGCTGGAGCATCTGCCGGCGATGGGGCTGGTGCGGAAGCTCGCCTATACCAATGACCAATGGTCGATGGCGGGCGCGCAGCTGTTGACCACGCGCTATGCGCCGGCGCGCAACTTCGCGCATGACGCGTCGCAGATCGTCACGGAGAAATATTGCCGGGGCGAATGGTGGCGGACCATCTCGCTGTCGCTGGCGCGCTTTCCGCGCGATGCCTTCGACTATGTCTGGCTGATCCAGCCGCCGCCCTATGATGCGAAATACAATGCCGGTCTGGTCGAGATCTGGCGCGACGGCAACAGCGCGCTGTTCCGCGTCGACCACCAGGCGATGCTGGAGCCGGTGCCGCTGTTCCCGGAGGAAGTACGCGCGCTGGAGATCCGCGCGCGGCGGCAAGCGCTCGAGCGGCTCAGGGCCCTCGGCGGAACGGCGTCGCCTCCCCCAGCCACTCCCGGTCCGACGCCACTGCCTGCCGCTCCTGCTCAAGGAAGTGCGCGACCGCCTTCCTGAAACCGGGATCGGGGATGTAATGGGCCGACCAGGTCGGCTCGGGCACATAGCCGCGCGCCAGCTTGTGCTCGCCCTGCGCGCCGGCCTCCACCGTCTTCAGCCCGAGCGCGATGGCCGCGTCGATCGCCTGGTAATAGCAGAGCTCGAAATGGAGGAAGGGCACTTCCTCGGTGCAGCCCCAATAGCGGCCATACAACGTGTCGGCGCCGATCAGGTTGAGCGCGCCGGCGATCGGGCTGCCGTTCCGCTCGGCCAGGATCAGCAGCACCCTGTCGGCCATGCGCTGGCCGAGCAGGGAGAAGAAGGCGCGGGTCAGATAGGGCCGGCCCCATTTGCGCGAGCCGGTGTCCTGGTAGAAGATCCAGAAGGCGTCCCAGTCGGCCTCGGTGATGTCGGCGCCGGTGACGTGCCGGATGGTCAGGCCGTCGACCGCATTGCTGCGCTCCTTGCGGATCGCCTTGCGCTTGCGGCTGGCCAGTTCGCCGAGGAAATCGTCGAACCCGGCAAACCCCTGATTGTGCCAGTGGAACTGGGTGCCCGCCCGAATCAGCCAACCGGCCGCCTCGAACAAGGGCAGCTGGTCGGACGCGACGAAGGTCGCGTGCGCGGAGGAAAGATCGTGCTGATCCGTCACTGCCTCGATCGAGGCGATGAGGGCGGGCGCCAGCCCCTGGTCGCGCAACAGCAGGCGCGGACCCGGCGCCGGGGTGAAGGGCACGGCGACCTGGAGTTTGGGGTAATAGCGCCCGCCGGCCCGTTCCCAGGCATCGGCCCAGCCATGGTCGAAGACATATTCGCCCTGGCTATGGCTCTTGCCGTACGCCGGGGCGATCGCAGCAGGCTTTCCGTCGGCGCCGTCGATGACGATCGGGATGGGTTGCCAGCCGGTCTCGGCGACCGCGCTGTCGGATTCCTCGAGGATCGAGAGGAAGTCGTGGGTGACGAAGGGATTGGCCGTGCCGGAACACGCATTCCAGTCCTCAGCCCGGATCGAGGAGACGCCGTTGGCGATTCGGGCGGTAACGGCGGACTTGCTCACCCGCCCTAACTAGGCGTGGCGGCGGCGCTTTCCAACCGTCGCGGTCACCCGCGCCCGAACCAGTGCCGGCGCATGAAATAGATGACGATGGCGACCGAGACGATGGTGCACCCCGCCATGATCGCATCGAAGGCCCAGGGCTCCTCGGCATAGGGCAGCCCCTTGACGTTCATTCCGTACAGGCCGGTGATGAAGGTCAGCGGCAGGAAGATCATCGCCGCGATCGAGATGATCAGCGCCCGGCTGTCGATCTGCTCGGCGCGAAGATCGGTCAGCGCCTCGTGCATCAGCGCGGCGCGCTCGCGAATGCTCTCGAGCTCTTCCGCCATGCGGGCGGCACGGTCGGCCGCGGCGTTGAGGTGCAGCCGGTCGTCATCCTGCAGCCAGTCGCACGGCAGCGCCGCCAGCTTTTCGATCGCTGCGCGCTGCGGCGCGAGGAAGCGGCGATAGCCGATCGCGGCGACGCGCACCTTGGTGACGTGGCGGCGCAGCTCGAACACCTTGTCGGCGTCGAGATCGGCTTCGCAATCGTCCAGCGTATCGCCCAGATCGGCGACTTCGGGGTCGAGATTGCGGGTGATCGCGGACGCGAATTCGGCGATCAGGTCGCCCGGGTCGCGGATCTGGCCGCTCTCGATCGTCTCCACCACATCGTCGACCGCGATCAGGGCGCGCCGCGTCACCGAGATCACGCGGCCCTTCGTCGCCCAGATCCGCACCGAGGCGAGCGGTTCCGACGACAGCGTCTCCTCGCTCGATCGGCCGCGCAGGTTGAGAAAGGCGCCATTGCCCAGCGCATCGCAGCGCGGACGCGTCTCGGTCGCGGTCAGCGCGTCGACGATATAGTCGGGCGCCTTGGCTTCCTCGACCAGCCATGTCTGGGCATGCTCGTTGTTGGTGGTCAGATGGACCCAGATCAGGTCGGCCTCACTGGCCAGGGCCTGTTTGATCTCGATCCGCTCGGCCTTTCCGCTCCGCACGCGATACGCAAATCCGCTCATGCCAGCTCCATATAGATCACGAGTCCCGGACCGGGCTCAACCGGCGATGTGGTGCAAAGGGTCCGGACCGCATCGGCCCGTGCCCGATCGAGAATCGCCGCCGGAATGTCGGCGCGATGGTAGATGCGATCGGCCAGGCCAAGCAGGCGCGCCTCGCCGATGGTGAGATCGTCGGGGTCGGTCGAGCGCAGGCGGATCGACACCAGGCGATCACCGGGCGCCAAACCGCCTCCAGCCAGCCATTCCGGCACCATGTCCGCCGTGGCGGCCAGCGGATCGAGCGCGCCGCCCGGCGCAAGCGCCGCGCCGAGCGCGCGCCTGCGGTCGTCGATCGCCGGCAGTTTCCGCCGGAGCGCGGCGCGCGCATGGTGGAGCGCGGTCGCCAGGCCGCCCAGACTTGCGGGCAGGATCGTCTCGATCCGCTGGCGCAGCGCTGCGGCGAGCCCGGCCGATGCGCCGCCGGTGCCGATCGCGATCAGCACCGGATCCCGGTCGATGATCGCCGGCAGGGTGAAATCGCACCAGTCGGGCCGGTCGACCGCGTTGATCAGGATACCCCGCGCCCTCAACCGCGCCACTGCTGCCGCGGCGAGTGCCTCGTCGGCGATCGCCACGATCGCCAGCGCCGCGTCGGCGTCCTCGCCGCCGATCACCGCGCCGGCGCGCCCGAGCAGACGCCGCTTGGCATCGGCCGCTTCGCCCTCCCCCAGCAGGATGACCTGCCGGCCCGCCAGCCGCACGAACAGCGGCAGGCTGTGCAGGGTCACGCGGTCAGCCACTCCGGCAACCGTTCGGCGGCGATGATCGTCTCGGGATCGATCCGGTCGGCGACCACCGCGAATCTGTCGCCATCGACCATCACCTCGGGCACCAGCGCCCGGCTGTTATAGGTGCTGGCCATGGTCGCGCCATAAGCGCCGGCGGTACGGAAGATCGCGAGGTCGCCCGATTTCACGGCGTCGATCTCGCGCCCCATCGCGAAGGTATCGCCGCTCTCGCAGACGGGCCCCGCGATATTGGCGATCATCCGCTCGCCGGTCGGGCGGACCGCCGCGAAGTCGTGCCACGCATCGTACAGGGCGGGACGGGCGAGATCGTTCATCGCCGCATCGACGATCACATAGGGGTTGGTCACGCCGGGCTTCACCCAGATCACCCTGGTCAGCAATATGCCGGCATTGCCCGCGATGACGCGCCCCGGCTCGAACATCAGCATGACGTTCCAGCCCTTGGTCACCCGCGCCACCATCGCGCCATAGTCGGCCGGGCTCGGCGGATTGTCGCCGGCCTTGTACGGCACGCCCAGGCCGCCGCCGAGATCGACCCGCTCGATCGGATGGCCGGCCGCGCGCAGCTGCGCGACCAGTTCGCCGACACGGGTGTACGCCGCCTCGAGCGGCGCGAGATCGAACAGCTGGCTGCCGATATGGATGGCGACGCCGCGCATCGCCAGGCCGGGCAGCGCGGCGAGCCGGCCGAAGATCGCTGGCGCCTGATCGATCGGCACGCCGAACTTGTTCTCGCTCTTGCCCGTCGAGATCTTGGCATGCGTGCCGGCATCGACATTGGGGTTGACGCGAAGCGTCGCATTGGCGCGGATGCCCATCCCGGCGGCGAGCCCGGACAGCGCCTCGCCCTCTTCCTCGAGCTCGAGGTTGAACTGGCCGAGACCGGCATCCAGCGCGCGCAGCAATTCCACCCGGGTCTTGCCGACCCCGGAAAACACCACGTCTTCGGCCTTCATGCCGGCGGCCAGGGCGCGGGCGAGCTCGCCGCCCGACACGACATCGGCGCCGTAGCCTTCATCCGCCAGCACCTTGAGCACCGCGAGATTGGGATTGGCCTTGATCGCATAAGCGAAATGGGCGCGCTCGACACCAGCGAGTCCCTCGCGGAACACGCGTGCATGCCGCGTCAGCGTGGCGCGCGAATAGACATAGACGGGGGTGCCGACCGCATCGGCGATGCGCTCCAACGGAACGCCCTCGGCGTGCATCGCGCCGTCGACAAGACTAAAATGGTCCATCTGCTCAATTCGGTGGGAGGTCGTAATCGTCGCTGCGGCGGTCCTCGGAATTGCGGAGGAGCTCGTCGCTGCGGGCGGGGCGTGCCTGGTTGCTCGGTTTGAGCAATTCCTGGGGGGTCGGCGCTTTCGCGGCACCATAGGGAGCCACCGGCAGTGCCTCGCCTTTCTGCGGCTTCAGATCCTGCCGCACGCCGCAGCCGGACAGGGTGATCGCGGCCAGGGTCGCCCCCAATAGCATGGCGCGTTTCATGATCCGCTTTCCTTCCTCGCCGCCGCGATCGCGGCCCTTACCCGCGCCGGCGCGGTACCGCCGAAACTGGTCCGGCTGGCCACCGACGCATCGACACCGAGCACGTCATAGACGCGTTGGTCGATCCGCGCATCGATTGCCTGCAGGTCGGGCAGCGGAATCGCGTCGAGCGCGATGCCCAGCTCTTCCGCCCGCTTCACCGCGCGGCCGGTGATGTGATGCGCCTCGCGGAACGGCACGCCCGCTTCGCGCACCAGCCAGTCGGCCAGGTCCGTCGCGGTGGAGAAGCCGGCCTCGGCCAGGCCGCGCATCCGCCCGGTGCGGAAGGTCGCGCTTTCCACCATGCCGGTCATCGCGGCGATGGACAGGCCGAGCAGGTCGTGCGCCTCGAACACGGGCGGCTTATCGTCCTGCATGTCCTTCGAATAAGCGAGCGGCAGGCCCTTCATCGTGATCATCAGCGCGGTCAGGCAGCCGATGATCCGCCCCGAATGGCCGCGCACCAGCTCGGCCGCATCGGGGTTGCGCTTCTGCGGCATGATCGACGATCCGGTCGACCATTGGTCCGACAGCGAGACGAAGCCGAAGGGCTGCGATGCCCAGAGGATGAACTCCTCGGCCAGGCGCGACAGGTGCAGCGCGCACTGAGCCGCCGCGGTCAGATATTCGATCGCGAAGTCGCGGTCGGACACGCCGTCGAGCGAGTTGCGCATCGGCCCGTCGAAACCGAGCGCCGCCGCCGTCATCTCCCGGTCGATCGGGAAGCCGGTACCGGCGAGCGCCGCCGAGCCGAGCGGGGACCGGTTCATCCGAGCGCGCGCATCGGCGAAGCGGCCGCGGTCGCGCGCGACCATCTCGTGATAGGCCATCAGATGATGGCCGAGCGTCACCGGCTGGGCGCTCTGCAGATGGGTGAAGCCGGGCATCACGCTGTCGGCATGTTCCTCGGCACGGGTCAGCAGCGCCTGCTGGAAATGCGCGAGGCCTGCATCGACCGAGTCGATCGCGTCGCGGACCCAGAGCCGGAAATCCGTCGCGACCTGATCGTTGCGCGATCGGGCGGTGTGCAGCCGCCCGGCCGCCGGGCCGATCGCCTCGGCCAGCCGCGCCTCGGTCTGCATATGGATGTCTTCGAGGACCATATCCTCGGCCACGCCATTCGTCTCATAATCGGTCGCGACCTGGTCGAGTCCGGCGACGATCGCCGCAACGTCTTCGGCCGAAACGATGCCCTGCGCACCGAGCATGGCGGCATGAGCCCTGGAGCCGGCGACATCCTGTTTCCACAAGCGCTTGTCGAACGGGATCGAGGCATTTATCTCGCGCATCACCGCTGCCGGCCCCTCGGCGAAGCGGCCGCCCCACATGGCATTGGATAGGTCCGACATGTCCTTCCGCTCGACGATCGTCTCTCTCCTGGCCACGGCGCTGCTGATCGGCGGCTGCGATAGGCAAGTCTCCGCGCCGGAGCAAGCAAAGCCCTCGCCCGCCGTACCGGCACCTGCGGCGGCGGCCGAGACGATCGGCACGCTCGACCGCAGCCACAAGGGCGAGGCGGCTCCCGTCGCGGCTTTCCAGGATCCGGCGGGCAAGCCAGTGACGATGGCGGCCTTTGCGGGCAAGCCGGTGCTGCTCAATCTCTGGGCGACCTGGTGCGCGCCGTGCGTGGCGGAAATGCCGACGCTCGACGCGCTGGCGAAGACCATGAAGGTGGTGGCGGTCAGCCAGGATATCGGCGGCGCGGAAAAGGTCGCACCCTTCTTCGCCAAGGCCGGACTGAAGCAGCTCCAGCCCTATCTCGATCCCAAGGTGGGCCTCAGCGTCGCGCTGAACGCCGAGCTGCCGACCAGCATCCTCTATGATTCGACCGGCCATGAGGTGTGGCGCATGACCGGCGGCATGGACTGGACCACCGCCAGCGCGCGCAAGCTGCTCGCCGAGGCGCGCTGACCGCGAAGCGCCCGCCCAACGATCGCGACATTCGACGGAAAGCCGCCGCCCGCCGCCACGCTCGCGCGGGACCCAGCCCTTGTTGCGGCACTTCAAGGCCTTCGGAACGAATAGGGCCGAATCCGTGCCATTTTTGCATCAGCCCCCGAATCACTGACCCGGGCCGGGCCCGGCATCCCATCGACTCGCTTGACGGCCGCGGGAACCAACCGTAGGAATGCCGGTAATTCCCGATCCTATATCATATCAAATCACAAATAAGATCGGATCGGGAATTGAGAGGATAACCAGTCTGAAAGGGGGAACGGGGATGCGCTCGTCCAAGATCAAACTAAGCGGTTCCGTGATTGCACTGACGACGGCGATGATTTTCGCGCCGGGCATGGCTTTCGCGCAGAGCACGCCGTCAACCACACAAACCGTGCCGGCTCCGGCCGAAGATACCACGCTGCCGCAGGAAACCCTGTCGGACGGCTCGGCCGCCGATCTCGGCAAGGACATCGTCGTCACCGGCACCAGCATCAAGGGCGTCGCCCCGATCGGGTCGAACCTCGTGTCCGTCGGCCAGGCGACGATCGAGAAGACCGCGCCGATCAACGTGTCGCAGCTGGTCAACACCGTGCCCGCCATCACCACCTCGGGCTCGCTGTCCCAGGGTGAGAATGCCTATTCCTATTATTCGCCACAGATCCACAGCCTCGCCGGCTCGTCGTCCAACACCACGCTGGTCATCATGGACGGCCTGCGCCTGCCGGGCGGCGGCACGCAGTTCGCCCAGACCGATCCCAACATCATTCCGGTGAGCGCGGTCGAGCGCGTCGAGGTGCTCGCCGACGGCGCGTCCTCGGTCTATGGTTCGGACGCCGTCGCGGGGGTGGTCAACTTCATCACCCGCCGGACCTATGACGGCCTCGAGGTGAATGCCCGGTACGGCTTTGCCGATAATTACCACAATTACGACATCAACGGCATCTGGGGCACCAAATGGGATACCGGCGGCGTCTATATCGCCGGATCGTACAGCAAGGGCAGCACGCTCTATAACCGCGATCGCCCCTTTGCGAGCCTGGGCGATTTCCGCCCGGTCGGCGGCACCAACACCAACAGCTATGCCTGCAGCCCGGCGACGATCCAGGTGACCAACCGATCGGATGGCGGTGCCGTGTCCGGCGTCTATCTGTCGCCCAGCGCGACGACGACCGTGGCCAACACCGCCGTCAACGCGCCGTGCAACAACTCGGTCTATGGCGTTCTGGTCTCTGGCCAGTGGCGCGCCAACACCATGATGAAGGTGTATAACGAATTCGGCGACAAGTTCCGCATCACCGCGATGCTGAACTACAACATCCAGAAGACGACGTCGCCGAACGGCCCGGGCACCATCACCAACGCGACTGCCTATGGCCCCGGCCGTGGCATTGCTTCCTATACCGCGCCCAACGGCACCGTAACGGCCTTCCCGCAGGTCAACCCCTTCTTCGTCGCGCCGGCGGGCTCGCCGACCGCGAACCAGGAATCGTTGAGCTGGCTGGCGCTGCGGGACGACGGCAATTACGGCTATGGCGAATCCGAAGCGGATTCGATCTACGCCACCTTCGTCGCGGAATATGATCTGAGCGACAGCTGGAGCGTCAAGTTCAGCGACGCGTTCGGCCGCAACCGTTCGGCACTCAACACGATCGACGGCTTCTGCAGCTCCTGCGCCCTGCTCGCCCTGAACGGCACCGGGCAGCTCAGCGGCAGCACGACGACCACCGATGTGGCCGGCCAGAATGTCATCGCGCTCAACCTGCCGCTCACCACGGCGAACGCGCTCGACGTGTGGCGGACGGGCACGGCCAACCGCACCTCGGCGGCGGTGCTCCGCTCGCTCTATGGCGCGGACAGCCAGAACACCAACTTCAACACGTTCAACCAGATGAAGCTCGATTTCCAGGGCGGCATCTTCAATCTGCCCGCGGGCGAAGTGAAGATCGCGTTCGGCGGCGAGCATTACTGGGCCGACGAAACCCAGAAGATCAACGGCGCCAACGGCACCGGCCCGTCGGTGACAGGGGCGACCTTCCGGCAATATATGTACGAGCGCACGGTCAATTCGGCCTATGGCGAAATCGTCATTCCGGTGATCTCGCCGGACATGGAGATTCCGTTCTTCCGCAAGGTCGACCTGGATATCTCGGGCCGTTACGATAGCTATAGCGACGTCGGCGACACCACGAACCCGAAGTTTGCGGCGAACTGGGAATTGTTCGAAGGCGTCAAGCTCCGCGGCAACTATGCGACGGCCTTCGTGGCGCCGCCGCTGGCGGTGATCGGCGATCCCAGCCAGGGCTATCTCTATGCCTCGGGCAGCGTCGGCAACCAGGGCCAGCTGGTCGTTCCCGTGGCCAATTACCCCACCGTGGTTCAGGTGCCGGGCGCGGTGGTGACCAACACCAGCACCCCCTGCACGGCTTCCGCAGCGACCTGCACGATCGGCCTCGCGGCCAACCCGGGCATGCGTCGCCAGCTTGGCGGCGGCTTCTCGAACATGGTGCCGCAGAAGGGGACGAGCTATTCGTTCGGCCTCGATCTGGCGCCGCGTTTTCTGCCCGGCTTCACCGCGGCGGTGACCTGGTTCCACAACCAGTTCATCGGCGGCGTCAGCTCGCCGAGCCCGACCGCGATCGTGAACTCGGCGGGCCTGCGCAACCTGCTGACCATCTGCCCGGGCACGCCGGGCGCGAATGCGGACGGAAGCTGCAGCCAGTCGCAGATCGATACCTTCGCCAATATCGCGAACGGTTCGACCATCTCTGGTGCGATCCCGGACAAGATCTATTTCTTCCTGGATCAGAGCTCGCGTAACGCCTTGAACCTGACCGTCGAAGGCATCGACTTCCAGGCTGCCTATCGTGCCCCGATCGGCGACCTCGGCACCTTCACGGTCGGCATGAGCGGCACCTACTTCACGAAGTTCACGCAGAACTTCGGTGGCGGTACGTCGTTCAGCATCCTGAACACCTCGGGCTACAACACGACCTTCCCGTCGGTTCAGTACAAGCACCGTGCCCAGCTCGGTTGGGAACTGGGCGGCTTCTCGGCCGACCTGTTCTGGAACCACACGGGCTCCTACCGGAACTGGATCAGCACCTCGGTGGTGCCGATCACGACCAACTCGGTCGGCAACCCGACGGGCGGTGGCGACAAGGTGAAGGCGGACAATAATTTCGACCTACACGTCCAGTACACGGTCCGGAACGAAGGCATGTTCAACGGCTGGCAGGCCTATGTCGACGTGAAGAACCTGTTCGACAAGGAACCACCTTTCTACAACGGCAACACCAACGGCATCCTTGGCGGCGCCTGGGGGTATAACGGCTTCGTGTCGAACCCGCTCGGTCGCCTGATCGCCGTGGGCCTGCGTACCAAGTTCTGATCCTCCTCTCCCGCCCGTCCCTTCGGGGGCGGGCGGGACCTTTTCTCTACCAAGCGGAACAAGACGGTCATGACGAGCAGCAAGCGGGAACGGATACGCAAGGGGATACTCCCCGGCGCCGACCGCGCGGCCGTACGACCTCCCGTTCGACGGGTTTCCATCTCTTTGCATTTCGCGCCCGCGCTGGCCCCGAACGGGCCGAAGCCTGGCGGCGGCCGCATGGCGGCCATTCCCATCATGCCGGATCACGGCCTGTCGCGAGCTTCGGCCCGTTGATGCCGAAGGCAACAGAAAGAAGGACGGCAAACGTCCGGAACAACAATGGAGCGCGTCGTATGCGTGTTTGTGGCTGGATGACTGGTGCGGCGCTGATGGCGGGGGCGCTGACCGCGGCGCCGGCCATGGCAAAGACCGTGGCGCTCTCGCATTTCACGCTGATCGACGGCACCGGCCGCGCGCCGGTCAGGAATGCCGCGATGATCATCACCAACGGCAAGATCAGCTGGGTCGGCCCGGCGGCGAAGCTCAGGGCGCCCAAGGGCGTCAAGGTCAGGGACCTGACCGGCAAGTTCGTCATGCCCGGCATCATCGACAGCCATGTCCATCTCGGGCTGGTCGACGGCATCACCCAGGACCTGAAATATTACACCCGCGAAAGCGTCGAGCGGCAGTTGAAGCTCTATGCGGCGTACGGCGTCACCTCGGTCCAGGTGCTCGGCACCGACAAGGACGAGATCCACGACATCGTCCGCGATATCCGCGCTGATCCGGCGGGCCGGGCGCGGGTATGGACCGCCGGGCGCGGCGTGGTGTTCAAGGGCAGCTATGGCGGCGTCGTCGGGCTTCCGGCGCAGGTCGCGACGCCTGCCGAGGCCGTCGCGATGGTCGATCGCGAGGCAGCCAAGGGCGCCGATTTCATCAAGCTATGGGTCGATGACGAATTCGGCACGATCGCCGAGCGTATGCCGGCCGATATCAGCACGGCGGTGATCGCCGAGGCGCACAAGGACGGCAAGAAAGCCGTCGCCCATGTCTTCTATTACGACAATGCCAGGGAGCTGACTCGCGAGGGCGTCAACGGCTTTGCGCATTCGGTCCGCGACCGCGCGGTCGATGCGCCGTTGCTGTCGGCGATGAAGGCGAAGGGTGTGTGGCAGATCGCGGCGACGCTCAGCCGCGAAGCCAGCTTCACCTATGACCTGCTGCCCTTTGTCGACGATCCCTTCTTTTCGCGCGGCGTGACCCCACAGGTGATCGCCGATCTCAAGAACCCCGAGCGGCGCACGCGCCTGTCCTCCTCGCCGACCTTCCCGAAATATCCGGCGGTCCTGAAATACGCGATGGAGAATTTCGGGCGCGAGGCGAAGGCGGGCATCCCCTACGGCATGGGCACCGACAGCGGCCCTTCGGCACGGTTCCCCGGCTATTTCGCGCATTGGGAGCTCGAGCTGATGGTCAAGTCGGGCATCACGCCGCTCCAGGCGCTGACCGCCGCGACCGGGAGCAACGCGAAGTTCATGGGCGCGACCAATGTCGGCACCATCGCGCCGGCCAAGGCGGCCGACCTGCTGGTGCTCGACAAGGATCCGACCGCCGATATCCGCAACACTCGGGCGATCGACAGCGTTTATCTCGCCGGCGAGCAGGTCCCGACGATCTGGCAGACCTGCACCGGTCGTGCCGCCGACGCCTGCGCCGGCGGCCCTAAATGAGCGATACCGCCCCAGGCGTGCGGGCCGCGCGGCCCACGCTCGTCCGGCACAAGGTGCTGTGGCTGACGGTGCTTGCCTATCTGATCACCTATATGGACCGCGTGGTCATTTCGACCGCGGCGCCGTCGATCCAGAAGGAATTCGGCTTCCACGACGTGACGATGGGCTGGATCTTCGGCGCCTTCTCCATCTCCTATGCCCTGTTCCAGATTCCGGGCGGCTGGCTCGGCGACAAGTTCGGCCCGCGCCGCGCGCTGACCGGCGTGGTGCTCTGGTGGTCGACCTTCACCGCCGCCACCGCGCTGACCTGGTCGTCCGGCTCGATGATCGTCACGCGTTTCCTGTTCGGCATGGGCGAGGCTGGCGCTTTCCCCATCGCCACCCGCTCGCTCTCGCGCTGGATGCTCCCGGCCGAGCGCGGCTGGGCGCAGGGCCTGACTCATGCCGGCGCGCGGCTCGGTGGCGCAGTGACACCGGTGTTCGTCGCGCTGCTGATCGTCGATTTCGGCTGGCGCATGCCCTTCCTCGCCTTCGCGGCGGTCGGCGTCGCCTGGGCGCTCTTCTGGTTCT
This sequence comes from Sphingomonas sp. BL-S-29, assembly GCF_055521495.1. NCBI lineage: Bacteria > Pseudomonadati > Pseudomonadota > Alphaproteobacteria > Sphingomonadales > Sphingomonadaceae > Sphingomonas > Sphingomonas sp. BL-S-29. The sequence goes on along the minus strand of NZ_CM145482.1, from coordinate 613,508 downwards.
GGTTCTACCGCGACAGCCCGCGCGAGCATGCGTCCGTGAACGACGCCGAGCGCGTGATGATCGAGGAAGCGCTCGGCGAAGGCCGGACCAAGGCAAGCGTGCCCTGGGCCAGGCTGCTTGCCCGGCCCCAGCTCTGGCTGCTGTCGGCGATGTATTTCTGCTACGCTTATTGCATCAACATCTTCCTGACGTGGTTCCCCAAATATCTGCATGACGCGCGCGGTTACGACATCGCGCTGATGGGCCTGTTCGCCAGCCTGCCGCTGATGGCGGGCGTGGTCGGCGATCTTGCCGGGGGCTGGTTCTCGGACCATCTGGTGAAGCGCGGGCGCGGCCTGTTGTTCGCGCGGCGCTGGGTGTCGGTGGTCGGCTTCGCGATCGCCGCCGTCATGATCCCGCTCGCCACCGCGTCGGACAATCACATTATCAGCATCGCCTGTTTCTGCCTCGCGCTGTTCGGCCTCGAACTGACCGTCGGCGTGTCCTGGGCCGTGACGCTCGATATCGGCGGCGAGTTCGCCGGATCGGTGTCGGCGGTGATGAACACGATCGGCAATCTCGGCGCTTTTGTCGCAGCGACGCTGACCGGCTATATCGTCTCGGCGAGCGGCTGGGGCGCCGCGTTCGGCGTGCTGGCCGGCCTGTGCGTGGCGGCGGCCCTGCTGATGTTCACGATCGACGCGTCGCGCCCGCTCATCCCCGAACCCGCGCATGAGTGACGGGCATATGGGCATCCGGGGACGCGGCGACGGCAAGGACAAATATTTCGGTACAGGGGCTGCAACCCTGTCCGCTGGAGGTTCGGAATGAAGTATCTTGTGGGTCTGACAACGTTTGTCATGATGGCGGGCGCGGCGGCCGCGATCTCGGCCGCGCCGCCGGGAGATGCCGTGAACGGTGCCGTGATCTTCAAGAAATGCGCGTCGTGCCACAGCGTCGATCCGACGGGCGCGAGCGGCCTCGGCCCCAATCTGCGCGGCGTTGCCGGGCGCAAGGCGGCCATGGTCGCCGGCTTCAACTATTCACCGGCGATGAAGGCGTCGGGGCTGGTCTGGAACGACCAGAACCTCGCCCGCTTCCTCGCCGGGCCCCGCCAGGCGGTCCCGGGCACCAAGATGATCTTTATCGGCCTCCCCAAGCCGCAGGATCAGGCGGATGTGATCGCCTATCTCAAGCAGAACAGCGCGAAGAAATAACCTGATGCGTATCCTTTCACTCTCTCGTTCGGCAGGCATAAAATGAATATTTTCGGCGCCATGCGTCTCCCCCGCTCGGTCCTGTTCGGCGTCGGTCAGCGCCGCGCCATCGGCAAGGTGACCGCCCAGCTCGGCACACGCGCGCTGATCTGCACCGATGCGCGTCTCGGTGCCGATCCGATGTTCGAGACGATGCTCGCCGACCTCGCGGAGGCCGGGGTCGAGACTCATGTCTATGACCAGACTCAGCCCGATCTGCCGGTCGAATCCATCCTCGAATGCGTCGAGCAGGTTCGCGGCTTCACCGCCGATGTGGTGCTCGGCATCGGCGGCGGCAGCTGCATGGATCTGGCCAAGGTGGTCACCGTGCTGCTCGCGCATGGCGGCGCGATCAGTGACTATTATGGTGAGTTCAAGGTGCCCGGCCCGGTCCTGCCGCTGGTCGCCGTGCCGACGACCTCGGGCACCGGCTCCGAGGTGACGCCCGTCGCCGTGGTGTCCGACGACGCACTCGGCGCAAAGGTCGGCATCGCCAGCCCCTATCTGATCCCGATGGCCGCGATCTGCGACCCGGAGCTCACCGTCACCTGCCCCAGGGGGCTGACCGCCTGTTCCGGCTCCGACGCGATGACTCACGCGGTCGAGGCCTATACCGCGCTCTCCCGGCCGATCGATGCGATGCTGACTCAGGAACATGTCTTTGTCGGCAAGAACGCGCTGTCCGATCATTTCGCCAAGCTTGCGGTGAAATGCGTGTGGGACAGCCTCAAGGCGGGATATGACGATGGCGGCAACATGGTCGCGCGCGAGCAGCTGATGCTCGGCTCGCTCGCCGCCGGCTGCGCCTTCGGCGTGGCGGGCACGGCGGCGGCGCATGCGCTGCAATATCCGGTCGGAAACCTGACTCACACCGCGCATGGCGACGGCGTCGCGGCGCTCCTGCCCTATGTCATGCAGTTCAACCGTCCGGCCGCCGTTCCGGCCTTTGCCGAGCTCGCCCGTGTCGTCGGGCTGGGCTCGCCGGACGATGATGAGGACGTGCTGTCGCAGCTCTTCATCGACGGGATCGCCGACTTGTTCGCTTCGGTCGGCATCCCCACCTCGCTCAAGCAGCTCGGCCTGGCCGAAGACATGCAGGAATATGTGGCGGAGAATGGCCTGAAGGCGCAACGCCTCGTCAAGAACAACCCCCGTCCCCTGGATCTCGACGCGATGCGCAGCATCACCGGCGCCGCTTATGCGGGCGACCGCTCGATGCTCATGGATCGCGTGAATCTGAACCTCCAAAAGGCAGAATGATGGAATCCCTCAACAGTTACGCAGCCCCCGCAGCCGGCGAGCATGAAGCGCCGTTCGACATCCCGACCGATCTGCTGATCGGCGCTTCCTGGGTCGAGGGCCGTGCCCGCGCCCGCATCGAGGTGGTCAATCCGTCGACCGGCGGCGTGCTGACCGCCATCGCCGACGGCACGGTCGAGGACGGCATCGCCTGTGTCGACGCCGCCGAGGCGGCCGCCGCCGCCTGGGCCGCCACCGCGCCCCGTGCGCGCGCCACGATCCTGATGGCGTGCTGGGAAAAGATGATGGCGAACGCCGAATGGCTCGCCCAGCTGATCAGCCTGGAGAACGGCAAGTCGCTGCCCGACGCGCGCGGCGAGGTCGGCTATGCCGCCGAGTTCTTCCGCTGGTATGCCGAGGAAGCCGTGCGCATCAACGGCGAGCTGGCGATCTCGCCGGCCGGCAACAACCGCATCCTGGTCCAGTATCAGCCGATCGGTATCTCGCTGCTGATCACGCCGTGGAATTTCCCGGCGGCGATGGCGACGCGCAAGATCGCGCCGGCGCTGGCGGCGGGCTGCACCGTCATCCTGAAGCCGGCGGCGGAGACGCCGCTGACCGCGCTTGCCGTCGCGCAGATCATGCTCGAGGCCGGCGTTCCGGCGGGCGTCGTCAACGTCATCAACACCAGCGACGCGCCGGGCGTGTGCCGCGCGATGCTGCACGATCCGCGCGTACGCAAGCTCAGCTTCACCGGATCGACCGAGGTCGGCCGCATCCTGCTGCGCGAATGCGCCGACCAGGTGCTCAGCGCCTCAATGGAGCTGGGCGGCAATGCCCCGTTCCTGGTGCTCGACGATGCCGATCTCGACGCGGCGATCGAAGGCGCGATGGTCGCCAAGATGCGCAACGCCGGCGAGGCCTGCACCGCGGCCAACCGCTTCTATGTCCAGCGCGGCATCTATGAGGCGTTCACGACCAAGCTCGTCGAGAAGATGGGCGCGCTGAAGGTCGGGCCGGGCTATGAATCGGCGACCGAATGCGGCGCGATGATCAACCAGGAAGCGATCGACAAGATCGAGATGCTGGTCGAGGACGCCAAGGCCAAGGGCGCGCGCGTCCTGATCGGCGGCGAGACCCCGCATGGCGACGGCTTCTTCTACCCGCCGACGGTCATCGCCGACATCCATCCGGACTCCGAGATCCTGACGACCGAGGTGTTCGGGCCGGTCGCGCCGATCACCGTGTTCGACGATGTCGAGGACGCCATCCGCCTGGCCAATGCCACCGAGTTCGGCCTGGCCGCCTATGTCTTCACCGGCGACCTGAAAAAGGGCCTCGCCATTTCGGAGCGGATCGAGGCCGGCATGGTCGCGCTCAACCGCGGCCTGGTGTCGGACGCGGCGGCGCCGTTCGGCGGCGTCAAGCAGAGCGGCCTGGGCCGCGAGGGCTCGCACCACGGCCTGCATGAATATACCGAAGCGAAATATATCGCCGTCAGCTGGTAACGGCTTGGCGGATCGCAAGACGGCCGCTTCCGGAAGGAGGCGGCCGTTTTTGTTGGTAGGTAACGCTTAGGCCCAAACGTCACCCCGGACTTGTTCCGGCATCCATCGATCCGCAGACACCGCAGCCGTTGCGTTCGCGGGACGATGGACCCCGGAACAAGTCCGGGGTGACGGTAATGAGTGGGTTTAAGGCGCGGTCTGAACCGCCGTAACGCTCAATCGCCCGTCCAGATCGGGGTCTTTTTGGTCTTCGCCAGGAAGTCGTGCACGCCGCGGCGGAAGTCGTTGCTGCCATAGACGTTGGCGATCAGGTCCTGGATGTCGGGAAGGTTGTCGAAGGTCATCCGGCGGATCGCTTCCTTGGTCGTCCGCGTGGTCAGCGGCGCGTTTTCCGCCGCGCGCTGGACAAGCGCCTCGACCGCGGCGTCGAGCTCCTCGGGTTCCACCATCTTGTAGAGGAAGCCGCTGTTTAGCAGTTCCTGAGCAGTGATCATCTCGCCGAGCAGGACCATGCGCTTGGCGATCTGGATGCCCACGGCGCCGCCGACGCGTGCATAGCTACTGCTCGACAGGCAATTGCCGATGGTGCGGCCGATCGGCGAGCCGAACTTCGCATTGGGCGTCGCGATCCGGAAGTCGCAGGCGGAGGAGATGTTGATGCCGCCGCCGACGGCCCAGCCCTCGACGATCGCGATCGTCGTGGCGGGGATCTTGTCGATCGAGCGCATGAAGATGTCGATCTCGTTCTCGTAATCGACGCCGTCCTGGCCCTTGTCGAAATGCGCGAAGCCGGAGATGTCGGTGCCCGAGATGAACGCCTTGCCGCCAGTGCCGCGGAAGGTGACGACCCGCACCGTCGGGTCATTGGCCAGCTGCACGCAGATATCGTGCAGGTCGACCCACATCTGGTGAGTCAGCGCGTTGTGCGCGGGGACGTTGTCGAACCGGACGCGCGCGATCGCGCCGTCCCGCTCGAGGATGGTCTGGCCGCTCATTCCGCCGCCTCCGCCCGGGGCGCCGCCGGCAGCAGGCCGCGTTCGCGCAGCTCGCGGCGGATCTCCGCGCCATGCTCGTTGATCAGTGGCGGCGGCAGGCGGACTTCCTGCGGCGTGCCCATCATCTTCACCGGGAAGCCGAGCGATTTGAACGTCCCCTCGACCGGGTGCGCCACATCCATCACCATGTTGCGCGCAACGGCCTGCTCGCTCGCCATGGCCTGCTCGTAATCGAGGATCGGCGCGGCGGGCACGCCGGCGCCGAGCAGCGCGTCGATCCATTCCTGGCTGGTGCGCGTCAGAAAGGTCGGGGCCAGTTCCGAGATCAGCTCGATCCGGTTGGCGACGCGCGCGGCGTTGGTGGAATATTCCGGCACGTCCTGCAATTCCTCGCGGCCGAGGATCTTGAGGAAGGTCAGCCACAGGCCCTGATTGGCCGCGCCGATGACAAACCAGCCGTCCTTGGCCAGTACTGCCTGATAGGGGCCCGACATGCGGTTGGCGGAGCCGATCGGGGTCGGCGACTTGCCGGTGCCCCACAGCTCGGTCGTTTCCCAGATCGACAGGCCCATCGCGGCCTCGAGCAGCGAGGCGTCGATATATTGGCCGACGCCCGATTTTTCGCGGCCGATCACCGCGCTCAGGATCGCATAGACCGAGAACAGCCCCGCGCCGAGATCGGCGACGGCGATCGAGTTCTTGGCCGGCTCCATGCCGGGAAAGCCGTTCGAGCTGAGCACGCCCGACATCGCCTGCGCGATCAGGTCGAACCCGGGGCGCTGCGCCCAGGGGCCGGTCTGGCCGAAGCCCGAGATGCTGGCATAGATCAGCCGCGGGTTGATCGCGCTGAGCGTGTCATAGCCCATGCCGAGCCGGGCGGCGACGCCCGGCCGGGCATTCTCGACCACCACATCGGCCGTCTTGACCAGGGCATAGAGCACGTCGCGATCCGCCTCGTTCTTCAGGTCGAGCGTGATGCTGCGCTTGTTGCGGTTGAGCGCGAGGAAGCCGGGGCTGTCCTCCCCCTTCAGGCGGAAACCCATTGAATGACGCGTTGAATCGCCCGTTTTGGGCGGCTCGATCTTGATCACGTCGGCGCCCATGTCGCCCAGCAGCATGCAGCAGAACGGGCCTGCCATGACCTGGGTGATATCGAGCACCCGGATGCCGGAAAGCGGCAGCGTCGTCATTCAATGTCTTCCTTCATTCTCGCCGCCCGCCGACGGCACTATAGTCGATGATTGCCCGTCGGCGAAAAGTCAGGCGGCAACCGCCTCGAGATGGGGCGCGGCCGGCCGCTCGGCAACGATCAGTCGGTCGGGCCGCACGAAACACCAGGCGACTGCCCCGACCACCGCCAGCGCGGCGGCCGTGCCGAACGCCGCGATCCAGCCATATTCCGCCGCGATCCACGGGGTCAGCGATGCCGTGATCGCGCCGCCGATCTGGCAGCCCATGTTCATGAAGCCCGAGACGACCCCGGTATAGGGGCCCGCGATATCGGCGGTGACCGACCAGAACGAGCTTTGCGACAGATAGAGCGCACCCGCCCCGCCCGCCAGGATCACCACGGCCAGGCCAGTGCTGGTCACCTGCGATCCCGCAGCCAGGAAACCGGCGGTCAGGATGAAAGCGACCACCGCCAGGCCGCTGCGACCCCAGAACAGGCCGTATTTCTTGGCGATCCGGTCGTTCGCGACGCCACCGCTCAGGCAGCAGATGGTCATCGCGATGAACGGCATCGAACTGTACAGCGCGCTCGTCTTCAGATCGACATGGCGCACCTCGGCCAGGTAGATGAAGAACCAGCTGAAGAAGAGCCAGGCGACATAGCCGAAGCAGAAATAGCTGATGAACAGGCCCCAGACGTTACGATCGGTCAGGATCGTGCCCCACGGCGTGGCAGGCGTTGGAGCGGTCGACAGGGCGGGCAGGCCCGCCCGGATATGGGCGAGCTCGGATGCGGAGACGGCCGGATGATCTTCCGGTTTGTCGCGCGCGAGGACATACCAGATGGCGCCGACGATGATGCCGATCAGCGCGCAGGCATAGAAGGACAGGCGCCAGCCGCCGAACACGATGAGCGCGGTGATCAGCGGCGGGGTCAGGCCGGAACCCGCGCCGACGCCGGCAAAGATCAGGCCATTGGCCTTGCCGCGCTCCTGGATCGGGATCCAGCGCGACAGGAGCTGGTTGCCCGCCGGATAGATCACCGCTTCACCCGCCCCGAGCAGGAAACGGACGATGATCAGCTGCAATACGGTGCTGCCGAAGGCGGGAGAGACCAAAGCGGTCGCGGCGGAGAAGAGGCCCCACCAGATGACGCCATAAGTAAGGGCTTTGCGCGGCCCGATCCTGACCGCGAGCCAACCGGCCGGAACCTGGAAGGCGGCATAGCCGATGAGGAAGGCACTGAAGACCCAGCCCAGGTGAATCTGATCGATTCCATATTCCTGACGCATCTGCACGCCCGCGACCGAGATGTTGGTCCGGTCGAGGAACGCGACTGCGCTCAGCATAAAAAGCAGGAAAATCAATAAGACCCGCACTTGCGAGCGCCTCGCTTCCGTCATCATGGTCTATCCCCTCGCTAATCCGCGCCCTGTCGCCAAATGGCTCAGGATCATATTGTATATGATATTGCACCCTGCTAGCATCCGTCGAAACAAAGAACAACGTCTGAGCCGGCCCCGCAAGGAGCCGGCGGAGACGCCGAGGGGAGATCTGGATTGAGGAAGCACTATCTGGCGTGCGCGATCGTCGCGCCGATGCTCATTGTCGCTGCCGCCCATGGGCAGTCCGCTGCTCCGGCCCCATCCGCCAAACCGCTGGCGCAGCGCATCGGGCACACTGATCCGACCAAGTTCCGTCACAGCGAAGGCGTTCATGCCGGCGCCGGATCCATGGAGTTCGGCCAGATCTTCGGTGCCGATGCGCTCAGCACCAATCTGATCTTCGTCCATCGCGGCGTGATCGCGCCGAAAAGCGGCATCGGCGAGCATTTCCACAATGGGTGCGAGGAAATGTTCGTCATCCTGGACGGCGAGGCGCAGTTCACGATCAACGGCCATACCTCACTCATCAAGGGCCCGGCCGCGGTGCCCGACCGGATGGGTCAGGCGCACGGCATCTACAATCCCACTGACAAGCCTGTGCAATGGGTCAATATCAATGTTGGGCTGACCAAGACTTACGACGCGTTCAACCTGAACGATCCGCGCACCGGCGTGGCGCTCGACCCGATCCCGCAGTTCATCTCGGCGCGCTTCGATCCGGCCCAGCTGCGCGCGGTCGCGGGCATGGATGGCGGCACCGGCACGGTGCAGTATCGCCGCGCGTTCGAGCCGAGCGTGTTCTCGACTCCCTGGTCCTATGTCGATCATCTCCGCATCCCGACGGGCGCCTCGGTCGGTGCCCGGACCATGGCGGAAATGAGCGAGGTCTATCTGGTCATCTCGGGCGACGGCGAAGCAACCGTGGGATCCGAGACAGCGGCTATTCACACCGGGGATGTCATCCCCGTCGACCTGGGCCAGTCCCGGTCGATTCGATCAACAGGAGCGGCTCCCCTCGACATGATGGTGATCGGTGTAGCGAAGGACCTCGCGTCCAAGGCGTCGTACATGGCCGCGCAGGCCGCTCGTCCGAGGACCGCCCGTTGAGGGTCGCGCTGCTGCTCGCGGGCGCCGCGACGATCGCCGCCGCCGCCACCACGCTCAACGCCGCGCCCGCCGGCAAGGATTGGCCCAGCTACGGCAATGACCAGGGGGCGTCGCGCTATTCGCCGCTGACCCAGATAACGCCGCAGAATGTCGACAAGCTTCAGGTCGCCTGGACCTACAACATGAAGCCGTCGAATTTCGTCGTGCCTGCCTTCCCGGTAAACCCCGAGGCACCGGCCAACACGCCGCCACCGCCACGACCGCGCTTCTCCTCGTCGCAGGCGACGCCGATCGTGATGAACGGCGTGATGTACTTCCCTTCGCCCTACGGCAAGGTCGTCGCGCTCGATGCCGATACCGGCAAGGAACTCTGGGCCTACCAGATGCCCGAACGCGACCAGGCCTCGACGCGCGGCGTCCAATATTGGCCCGGCTCGGGCAAGGCCAGGCCGGAGATCGTGTTCGGCACCCGCTCGGGCCGGCTGATCGCGCTCGACGCCGCCACCGGCGTGCCGGTGCCCGGCTTCGGCGAGAACGGCGTGGTCAACATGAAGACGCCGGAGATCACCAACGGAAACCCGAATACGCAATTCGGCATGTCGGGTCCGCCGGCAATCTATGGTGATCTGATCATCACTGGGTCGCGCGTACAGGAAACCCCGTCGCTCGGTGCGCGCGGCGATGTGCGTGCCTGGGACGCGCGGTCCGGAAAGCTGGTCTGGACCTTCCACACGGTGCCGCAGCCCGGCGAGAAGAACTTCGGCAGCTGGGAAGGCGATAGCTGGAAGAACCGGTCGGGCAACAATGTCTGGACGCAGATCGTCGTCGATGAAAAGCGCGGCATTGCCTATCTGCCGATCGCCGCGCCCAGCTTCGATCGCTGGGGCGGGGACCGCAAGGGCGACAATCTCTACGGCAACTCGATCGTCGCGGTGGATGCCAATAACGGCAAATATCTCTGGCATTTCCAGGTCGTGCATCATGACATCTGGGACGTCGACCTGCCCGCCGCGACCTTGATGGACGTGAAGAAGAACGGCCGGACCATCCCGGCGATCGCCGTGATGAGCAAGATGGCGATCATGTTCATCCTCGACCGCGTCACCGGCAAGCCGATCTACGACGTGAAGGAAGTGCCGGTTCCGACCGACACCGACATCCCGGGCGAAGTCCCGTCACCGACTCAGCCGATGCCATCGACGCCGCCGCCACTGACCCGCCTGTCGTTCGACATGTCGGAAATGGCGGCGATGACGCCCGATGTGAAGCAGCGCTGCCAGAAAGTGGTCGACGATTACAAGATCGTTGGAAGCAAGATGTTCCAGCCGTTCCGGGCGGATTCGGCCGTCGCCTTCTTCCCGGGCAGCCTGGGCGGCATCGACTATGGAGGGGGTGCGTTCGATCCCAAACAGGGACTCTACATCACCAATGTCAACTCGCTGGCCAGCCCGCAACAGCTCGCCAAGCAGGCGGACGGTTCCTGGGGGCTGGCGCGCGGCTATGTCTATTTCTGGGATCGCGAGACGCGCACGCCGTGCGGCCCGCCGCCCTGGGGCGAGATGGTCGCGGTCAACGTCAACAGCGGCAAGATCGCGTGGCGCGTGCCGCTCGGCACGACCGATACGCTGCCGGAAGGCATGCGCGATACGGGCCGGCTAAGCTCGGGCGCGCCGATCGTCACCGCGTCCGGCCTCGCCTTTTTCGGCGGCACCGATGAGAACAAGATGCGCGCCTTCGATACCCGCACCGGCAAGGTGCTGTGGACCGCGACCTTGCCCGCGGCGATCTATGGCTCGGCGATCAGCTATGCCGGCAAGAGCGGCCGCCAATATGTCGCGGCGGTCGATACCGGCGGGTTCAACGGCTCGCCGGTATCGAGCGATGCCGTGCTGGCGTTCGCGCTGCCGAAGTAAGTTTGTAACTGGAGTATCGGGTCGAGATGTCTGTACGCAAGATAGCGTTGAGTGTGATGGGCCTGGCCTTTGCGGTCGTGGCGACTCGTGGACTGGAGGCGCAGAGCGCGCCGCCGGCGCCGGCGGCGGCGAGCACCGCCCCGGCGCCGCCGCCCGGCCCGGCGCTGGTCGTGATCAACGAACGCTGCAGCACCTGCCATTCGACCGCGAGCGTGTTCAACCAGCGCCGCAGCGCCGATGACTGGGCAGCGACGGTGCAGCTGATGGTCGATCGCGGCGCCGATCTGACGCCCGACGATATGACCATGGTGATCGGTTATCTCGCGACGAATTTCGGCCCCGAACCGGCCAAGCCCGCGAAGTGAGACTTGCGGCCGGGTTTTCCCGGCCGAACGAGAATAACCCTGGAGGGGATAAAGCGATGAAGTCCGTGCTGAAATACGCCCTTGTCATGAGTGCCGGGATCGCGGCGATCAGCGCGTCCGCGCAGACGCCGCCCGCCGCACCCGAGTCCGAGGTGGTGCGGGCCGACCCCGCGCTCGACGCCCTGATTGCGCCCGATGCGCAGATCGAAAAGGTCGCGACCGGCTTCAAGTTCGTCGAAGGCCCGATGTGGCGTGAAGGGCGGCTGTGGTTCTCCGATGTCGGCGGCGAGGAAATCCGCGCGGTCACGCCCGACGGCAAGGTCGAGCTGCTGGTCGATCATGCCGGCGGTTATCCCAACCCGAAGCCGGGCAAGACGCTCGGGCCGAACGCGATGGCCACCGACAAGGACGGCACGATCGTCTATGCCCAGCAGGGCGGCCGCAACCTGTCGCGGCTTGACGCCAAGCTTGCGATCAAGCCGTTTCTCAGCACCTATGACGGCAAGAAGATCAACAGCCCGAACGATCTGGTCTTTGCCAAGGACGGCGCGCTGTGGTTCACCGATCCGCCCTTCGGCCCGATGAACATGGAGCCGTCGCCGCCGCTCGAGCAGCCCTTCGCCGCGGTCTATCGTTATGCCAACGGCAAGCTGACCCCGATGGTCACCGACCTGAAGCTGCCCAACGGCCTCGCTTTCTCGAACGACGGCAAGACCTTCTACGTCAACAGCTATGGGCCGGAGATGTTCACCCGCGCCTATGACGTGGGCAATGACGGCGCGCTGTCCAACCCGCGCGTGCTGTTCACCTATGATCGCAGCATGGGCCGGGGCGGCCCGGACGGGCTGAAGACCGATGCCGCCGGCAATGTCTGGAGCACTGGCCCGGGCGGCATTCGAATCATCTCGCCGCAGGGCAAGCTGCTCGGCCAGATCAAGCTGCCCGAAGTCGCCGCCAACCTCGCCTGGGGCGGGGCCGACGGCAAGGATCTCTATTTCACCGGCTCGACCAGCATCTACCGTCTCCGGACGAAGGTTGCCGGCTCACCGCCGCTGTACAAGCGCTGAGCCACCCGGCGCTCACCCTACCCCTCCCGTCGCTCCCGAGCGCGGGACACCTGGCGGGGCGTCGCTTCGGCGCCGCCCCGCCTTTTTATCACTGGCCCAGGAGAAGATCGTGAAGGGAAGGCTTTCCGTTGCAGCGCTCCTGCTGATCTCCACCGCGCTGGCGGCCCCATCGATCCGCGCCGCGCAGACGCCACCCGCGCCGGCGGCCCCGCCGGCCGATCCGGAGCGCGATCGCATCACGGCCGAATCCGCGACGGAACGGACCCGCGAGATGCACCTGCTGGGAATAACCGCGCTGACCCCGACCGTCTCGGCGCGCGATCCGAGCAAGCCCGATTTCGCCAATTTCGATGAGACCCGGGCCAATCCCTTTCCCAACCTCCCCGATCCCCTGACCAGCAATGCCGGGGTCAAGCTGACCAGGGCATCACAATGGCCCGCCCACCGTGCCGAGATTGCCGAGCTGTTCGACCGCGAGGTCTATGGCCGGGTGCCGGCCAATGTGCCGATGGTGACCTGGCGTGTCGCCGAAACCGTGGAGGAGACGATCGGCGCGACCGCTGTCGTCACCCGGAAGCTGGTCGGCCATGTCGACAACGCGGCGGCGCCCGGCATCACCGTCGATATCCTGATGAACCTGTCGACGCCGGCATCCGCCCGGGGCAAGCGCGTGCCGGTCGTGATGTCGTTCGGCTCGGTCAATCCGCGCCCGCGGCCACCGGGCGCGCCGGCGCTGCCGCCGGGACCCGATTACCGCGAGCAATTGCTGGCGAAGAATTGGGGTTTCGCGACGCTCGACACCAATAGCGTGCAGGCCGACAATGCGGCGGGCCTGACGCAAGGCATTATCGGCCTGGTCAACAAGGGGCAGCCGCGCAGCCTGGAGGATTGGGGCGTGCTGCGCGCCTGGGCCTGGGGCGCGAGCCGGGGGCTCGATTATCTCGCGACCGACAGGCAGGTGGATGCGAAGAAGGTCGCGATCTTCGGTCATTCGCGTGGCGGCAAGGCAGCGCTCGTCGCGCTCGCGTACGACCAGCGCTTCGCCACCGGCTTCATTTCCTCCTCCGGCGCGGGCGGTGCCGCGCTCTATCGCCGCAATTTCGGCGAGGGCATTCCCAATCTGGCGGCGGTCAGTGAATTTCACTGGTTCGCGGGCAATTTCCTCAAATTCGCGGCCATCGGCCACAATGCCAGCGAGATGTCGGTCGACAGCCACGAGCTTATCGCGATGGTCGCGCCCCGGCCGCTGTTTATCGGCGGCGGCGCGTTGATCATGACGCCACTCTCCGCGGTGCCCGGTGATGGCTGGGTCGATGCGCGTGGCATGTTCATGGCCTCGGCGGCGGCCAGCCCGGTCTGGACGCTGCTTGGCAGGAAGGGGCTGCAGACCGCAACGTTCCCGCCGATCCTCACCTATCTCGGCACGGGCGATATCGGATACCGCCAGCACACCGAAGGCCACACCCCCAACCCCAACTGGCCCTATTTCATCCAGTTCGCCGGCAAATACTGGAAATAGGCTGGTAGCGCGGGCGCTGATGACGCCTGGGCTGGCCTGCGGGGACGGGGCGATAGGCCCATTGTTACCCTATGCACCGCGATCGTCCTTTCCCGCGGTGATCCGATATCCTATAGGTGTTGCATAGACGCCACGGCGCCGTTGCAGTTCGAGACCTAGATGGACACCACCGACTCCCCCCTTGCCTTCCCCGCCGGCTATCGCTCGCCGCGGCCAGCCCCGGTGCCGACCCTGGTCGCCTGGGCGCACGAGCATCTCCTGTCGATGCTGGTGTCGATGGAGATCGCGCCGGGCACACGCATCGGGATCGACGCCGTCGCGCGCAAGCTCGGCATCTCGCAGACCCCGATCCGCGAGGCGCTGAGCCGGCTCGAGGCCGAGAAGCTCGTCATCAAGGTCCCCAATGTCGGCTATCATGCGAGCGCGCAGATGACGCCCGCCGAGGTCAGCGACCTTTATGTGCTGCGCCAGCTGATCGAACCCTATGCCGCCGCGCGCGCCGCCGAATCGATGAACGACGACATGCTGCGCCAGCTGTCGGCGATGGAAGAGGAGATGGACCGGATCCAGGCGGAAACCGGCGTCGCTTATGCCCGCTTCGCCGAGGCGGATGCGATGCTGCACAGCCTGGTCGCGACCGGCAGCGGCAACCATCTGATCGCCGAGACGATCGAGAGGCTGCACATGCACCTCCACATCTTCCGCTTCCTGTTCAACACCAATGCGCCCCAGGAAGCAGCGCAGGAGCATGCCGAGATCATCCACGCGCTGCTCGCGCGCGATCCGGCGGCGGCCGAGACGGCGATGCGGGTCCATCTGGAGCGTTCGCGCATCCGCATGGAAGAAGCGTCGGCGCGCATGGCGGGTCGCGTCCCGTCAGAGCCGCGCAGCGGCGGGCCGCGCCGCGAACTATAGTCCGAGTTGCGTTGACCCATTGGGACGAACCAGCGGGAGGACGTGCCTCCCGCTGGTCGTGAGGCCTATTTGAAGCGGATACCCACGCCTGCCATCAGGCGCTGGCGCGACGTATGATCGTTATATTGCGAATAGACATATTGCACGTTCACATAGGCGGGCACCCGGCCTTCAGTGACCGTGTACTCCACGCCCCCGCCGACCTGATAGCCGTCAGTCCGGAAATGGTCATAAAAGGAGCCGCCACCCGGCCCCGCGGTGAAGCGCTTGCGCTGTTCATTGCTGACATAGCCGCCCTTGGCGAATACCAGCGCGCGCGGTGTTACAAGAACGCCCGCCCGAACCGCGGCACCCCATTCCTCGAAGGATTTGTGGCAGGTTGATCCGTTGCTTGCGGAGGTGCAGTTCTCCGTCCAGTCATTGGCGCGCCAGTAGCTGCCCTCCGGGCCGATCACGATCCTGTCACCGATCACACCGTCGAAGCCGACCGTGCCGCCATAACCGAGCTTGTCGTTATGGACGCCCTGGGACTGGAAGCGGTCCCCGCCAATATTTCCCTCGATGCGAATGCCGCGAAAGGATGTGGGATTGTCCTGAGCGGAAGCGCCGCCGGAAATCAACGCGGCCGACGCGGCCGCGATAAACAATATGGTACGCATGTTTACTGTCCTCGTGTTAAGGCGAGGCGTTAACCGTCTGAACTGCAATATGATCCCGCCACGAGCACGGTCTTCGTCAGACTGTGTCCTCAGGGCCACACCGCTGGGAGATGACGACAACTGATCAAATATGGGTCGGTGACCGGCTCGACACGGACGTGCCTCGGCTGCCGGCAAGGATTTCCGACCAACGCAGCCAAGTGCGATCCGGTGGCGCCGTTCGTTGGCGGTCCGGCGACTAACATGCTGAGAGCTGATGGCTCCCCACATGCTCAAGGTGGGGAAATGGATGCCCCGTGAGGATTCGAACCTCAATAGACGGAGTCAGAGTCCGTAGTCTTACCATTAGACGACGGGGCAACGCGGCCCGCGATCTAGGGGGCCGCGCCGGGGCTGTCAACCGACCGCAGGTGTGCTGCTTGCCGCATGGCATTGCCTGCGCTACGCTTTCCCCAAGCACCGAACGGCGGCCCCCCGGGGCCGACGCGACGGCAGAACATAAAAGCGAGTACACACGGCATGGGGGATCAATCGCCCAAGATGCCGTACCGGCAGGACAGACCTGCCCGTTCGGCGCCAACTCCCGGAAAGAATCCCGGGGCGGGACGCGCGCGTTGGCCGGAGGCGCGTCACTTCGCCGCGCTCGACCTCGGCACCAATAATTGCCGGCTGCTGATCGCACGGCCTCAGGGCGATGGATTCGCCGTGGTCGACGCCTTTTCGCGAATCGTCCGGCTGGGCGAAGGTGTCGCGGCGACGGGTCGCCTGAGCGACGCCGCGATCGACCGCACCCTCGCCGCGCTGAAGGTCTGTGCCGACAAGCTGAAGCGCCGCAACGTCGCCCTGTCGCGCTCCGTTGCGACCGAGGCGTGCCGGCGGGCGAGCAACGGCCCCGATTTCATCGCCCGCGCCTATGCCGAAACCGGCATTCATCTCGACGTCATTTCCGCCGAGGAGGAAGCCCGGCTTGCCGTGCTCGGCTGCCATGCGCTGATCGAGCCCGGCGAGGACCCCGCACTGGTGTTCGACATCGGCGGCGGATCGACCGAGCTGGTGCTGGTCGACACGCGGCCCAAGGTCCCGGTGGTGCTCGACTGGCACAGCGCGCCCTGGGGCGTCGTCTCGCTCACCGAGAGCGCGGGCGGCGGGACCGGCCCTGACGGCCTGGCCGCAGCCTATGCGCGGATGCGCGGACTCGTCGCCGACAGCTTCGCCGGTTTCGCCGCCCGCCTGCCGACCGGGATGGAGCGGCCGCGGTTGCTCGGCACCAGCGGCACGGTCACCACCCTGGCCAGCGTCCATCTCGGCCTGTCGCATTATGACCGCTCGGCGGTCGACGGGCTGATCGTGCCGGCCGCCTCGATGCGCAGGATCAGCAGCGACCTGTCGCGGATGAGCCTTGCCCAACGCGCCACCATGCCCTGTATCGGCAATGAGCGGGCTGATCTGGTCGTGGCCGGCTGTGCGATCCTCGAGACGATTCTGGATCTCTGGCCGGCCGAACGGCTCGGCGTCGCCGATCGCGGTATCCGCGAAGGCATATTGCGCCGGCTGATCGGTGGGAAAGCCTTATGAGCAAGGATGGTGGCGGGCTTCGGGTCCGGGTCAAGACGGCGCGGCGGCGGACGCCGCAATCGACGCGCTGGCTCGATCGCCAGCTCAACGATCCCTATGTGAAGCGCGCCAAGGCCGAGGGCTATCGCAGCCGCGCCGCCTACAAGCTGATCGAGCTGGACGAGCGATTCGGTTTCCTGCGCGGGGTGAGGCGGGTGGTCGATCTCGGCATCGCGCCCGGCGGCTGGAGCCAGGTGGTGCGGCGGCGCTCGCCCAAGACGGCGATCGTCGGCATCGACCTGCTGCCGGTCGACCCGATCGACGACGTCACGATCTTCCAGATGGACTTCATGGACGATGCCGCGCCGGACAAGCTCACCGAGGCGCTGGGCGGCGCCCCAGACCTGGTGCTGTCGGACATGGCGGCCAATACGGTCGGCCATCCGCAGACCGACGCGCTCCGCACCATGGCGCTGGTCGAGGCGGCGCTGGCCTTTGCGGTCGATGTGCTCGAGCCGGGCGGGGTGTTCGTCGGCAAGGTGTTCGCCGGCGGCGCCGACGCCTCGCTGGTCGCGGAGCTGAAGCGCAATTTCAAGACGGTGAAGCACGCCAAGCCGCCCGCGAGCCGCAAGGGCTCGTCCGAATGGTATGTCGTGGCGCAAGGGTTCAAGGGGCGGCGGGAAACGGTATCCGAGGAATAGCCGTCATGCCGGACTTGTTCCGGCATCCATTCCTCCTCTCGCGCTGGCACCGGTGCGGCGCGATGGCCCCAGAAAAGTCCTGGGTGACGGTTGGCGTGGCTGGCCGACGTCGCCAATGAAAACAAAAAGCCCGCGGATCGCTCCGCGGGCTTTTTGGTATTCGTCGGACTCGAAGGGCTCAGCCCTCGTAGTCGCCGCCCAGATTCTGGTTGCGCGGCGGCGCGGCGGCGGTGAGGCGCAGCGCCTCGGCCGAAGCGGCGAGCGAGCCGATCTCGTCGGGCGTGTCCTCGTCATCGACCTGGACGCGCTGCAGGCCGGAAACGACTGCCTCTTCCAGGTGATTCGGGCGCACCGTCTCCTCGGCGATCTCGCGCAGCGCGACGACCGGGTTCTTGTCGCGATCGCGGTCGATCGTCAGGTCGGCACCGCCGGAAATCTGCCGGGCACGCTGCGCCGCGAACAGCACCAGATCGAACCGGTTGGGAATCTTGTCGACGCAATCCTCGACAGTGACGCGCGCCATGAACGGCTTCCTTCGCAAACAACGATAGAATGAAGACCGGCGATCTAGGGCGCAACCTGCCAGGAGTCAAGGAATCCGGCTTGCCCCCGTCGCTCCGCGCGGCCACATCAGCGGGATGACCGAACCCGCCGTCCAGCCGAGCTTCACCGTCGACGGCAACCAGCTGACCATGCTCGATACCGGGCCGCGCCGGCTCGATGCGTTGATCGACCTGATCGCGGGCGCCGAGCGCACCCTGCGCATCATCTATTACATCTATGTCGACGACGCGGCGGGCACCCGGGTGCGCCAGGCCATGCTCGACGCGGCGGCCCGCGGGGTGACGGTGTCGCTCGTGGTCGATGGCCTGGGCAGCGAACATGCCGAGCAGCATCATTTCTTCGAGCCGCTGCGCGATGCCGGAGTCGATGTCTGCCGCTTCGTGCCGCGCTGGGGCCGACGCTATCTGCTGCGCAACCACCAGAAGCTGGCGCTGGCCGACGAGGCCCGCGCGATCATCGGCGGCTTCAACGTCGAGGACAGTTATTTCGGCACGCCCGCCGAACAGGCGTGGCGCGACCTGGGGCTGCTGGTGGTCGGCCCCGCGGCCCGGCATATCGCCGGCTATTTCGACGCGCTGTCGCGCTGGTCGAAGCAACCTCGGGCGCCGCTCCGCTCGCTGCGTCGCGCGCTCGGCACCTGGAGCGAGCCCGAGGGCGGGACGCGCTGGCTGTTCGGCGGCCCGACACGGCGCCTGTCCCCCTGGGCGCGCGCGGTGAAGCGGGACCTGGAAGGTGCCCAGGCGATCGACATCATCGCCGGCTATTTCGCGCCCAGCGCCGGCATGCTGAAACGGCTCGACCGGGCGGGCATGCGCGGCAGGGTGCGCATTGTGCTACCGTCGAAGAACGATCATGGCGCGGCGATCTGGGCGTCGCGCTTCACTTATGCCGGGCTGCTCCGGAAACGGGTCGAGATCTACGAATATCAGCCGACCAAGCTGCATACCAAGCTCTTCGTCATCGACGACGTGGTCTATATCGGCTCGGCCAATTACGACATCCGCAGCCTGTTCCTGAACCTGGAGATGATGCTGCGGATCGACGACAAGGCCTTTGCCGCGCATGTGCGCGCCTATGTCGACGGCGAGGTCGACCAGTCCGAGCGGATCACCGCCGCCCTGTACAAGGCACGCACCACCTGGTGGGTGCGTCTGAAACAGGCAGCCGCCTTCTTCGTGATGACCGTGCTCGACTATAATGTGACGAAGGGGCTCAATTTCGGGCCGCGCAAGCGGCTCGCGAAAAGGCCCTGACCCCTATTCCTTCCACGCCCAGTAAAGCTGGGCGGGCGGTACGTTCCACCACTCCATGTCGTGGTCGATTTTCGGAAGATAGGGTTCGATGAAATCGCGGCACTTGGGCGAGAATTGATAGACCAGAAAGGCGCCGCCCGGGCGCAGCACATCGGCCGTCGCCTGGCCGATCGCGTCGCCGACGCCGGCGGGCAGGGTCGAGAAGGGCAGGCCCGACAGGACATAATCGGCATGGTCGAAGCCATGGTCCTCGACGATCTGGCGCACGTCTGCCGCAGACCCGCCGACCGCGAGGAACCGCGGATCGGTGATCTCGTGGCGCAGATAGCGGATGAAGTCGGGGTTGGTGTCGATCGCGATATAGGTCGCGTCCGACGCGAGCCGCTCCAGGATATGCGGGCAGAAAGTGCCGACACCCGGCCCATATTCGACGAACAGCTTCGTGTTCTGCCAGTCCACCGGACCCAGCATCTTGCGGATCAGCTTGCCCGAGGAGGGAACGATCGATCCGACCATGACCGGATGTTTCATGAACCCTTTCAGGAACATGGCCCAGGGTGAGGACACTCCGGCGGCGGCCCGGCGCTGGCGCCGCGCTGCAGTGGTGGAAACGGTCACTGGCGATCCTTGTTTTGATGAGTCACGAGCATCTGTCGCAATAGTGTAACGAACATTCAAGTCTTAGGGTCCGCCGCAAAGGCCATGGGCGTCCCGTTCAGGGTTGCGCGCCGCCGCGAAGCGCCTAAGCGAGGCGCATGCGCGACGACCGGACCGGCCAGATCGTGGTGATCTTCCTCTCGCGGCGCACCGCCGTCGACGATGCCGGCTATGCCGCCGCCGCCGAGGCGATGGAGTCGCTGGCAAGGACCCAGCCCGGTTATCGCGGAATCGAAAGCACGCGCGGGCCCGACGGGTTTGGCATCACGCTCAGCTTCTGGGCCGACGAGGCCAGCGCGCTCGCCTGGCGCGACCATCCCGAGCACAAGGCGATCCGCGACGGCGGGCGCGAGCGCTGGTATGAAAGCTACGACGTCATCGTCTGCGCGGCACAGCGCTCCTATGGCTGGATCAAAGGGTGAAGGCACCCGGGGTCAATCGCGATTTCGCGCTCCTGTTCCTGGTGATGCTCACCATCGCGGCGGGCAACACCGCGCTGCAATCGATCCTGCCCGCGCTCGGCCGCTCGCTGAAAGTGCCCGACAGCGCGGTCGCCGCCGCCTTTTCGGTGTCGGCCCTGCTCTGGGTGATCGCCGCGCCTTATTGGGCCAATCGCTCCGACCGGCATGGCCGGCGGGCGATGATCCTGCTCGGCATCGGGGGTTTCTGCGTCTCGCTGCTGTTGTGCGGCCTGTTCCTCGCCGCCGGAATCAATGGCTGGATCAGCGGCACCGCCGCCTTTATCTGCTTCATCGGCGGCCGGCTGATCTACGGGACCTTCGGCGCCGCGGCGCCCCCGGCGGTCCAGGCGCTGGTCGCCGGGCGCACCAGCCGCGAGGAGCGCACGCGCGCGCTGACTCTGCTCGGGTCGGCGTTCGGGCTGGGCACGATCCTGGGGCCGGCGATCGCCCCGTTCCTCATCCTCGGCAGCATCGGCGCGGTCGAGATCGGGCTGTCGGGCCCGGCCTTCCTCTTCGCGCTGTTCGCCGCCTTCATCTATATCGCGGTGGTCAAGCGGCTGCCCAATGACCGGACGCCGCAGCCCGGCACGCACGGCGCCGCCAACGCCTATCCCTCGATCGGCGGGCAGAGCAGCGGCGCCAGCATCACCGCCGCGATCGAGCCGCACAGCGAGCGCGTCGGCTATTTCGACCCGCGCGTCCGTGCGTGGATGATCGCCGGGCTGGTGATGGGCCATGCCCAGGCGATGACCAGCCAGGCGATCGGCTTCCTCGTCATCGACCGGCTCCAGCTCGCGCCGACCGACGCGCTCCAGCCGACCGGCATCGTACTGATGATGGGCGCGGGGGCAGCATTGCTGGTCCAATGGGGCATCATCCCGCTGCTCGACATGAAGCCGCGGCAATTGATGCTGGTCGGCCTGGTCATCGGCGCTGCCGGCTGCGCGCTGACCGGTCTCGCGACGTCGCTCTACGGCATCGCCACGGCCTATGCGCTGGCCTCGATCGGTTTCGGCTTCACCCGCCCCGGCTTCACCGCCGGCGCATCGCTTGCCGTCGGGCATGCGGCGCAGGGCTCAGTCGCCGGCAAGGTCACCTCGATCAACGGCGCGTCCTTCGTGCTCGGGCCATCGATCGGAGTCGGGCTGTACGAGGCGCGGCACGCGCTGCCTTATCTGACAGCGGGTGCCGCGCTCGTCCTTCTGCTCGGCTATTGCTGGTTCGCGCTGCGCGAACCGTCAGTCGCTGCCCTTCGGCCCATGCGGACGAAGCTGTCCGGGGGTGATGAAGCCGATCGGCTGGATGGCTGAGGCTTCCTGCTTCAGCCGCGCCGCCATCTGCTCATATTCGCGCTCCATGTCCGGCGTCACCGAGGCGCGCGAATCCTGCAGCGCTTCCTCGAAATGCGCCATCGTCACTTCGGCGGCCGACAAGGACTGGCGCAGCGCGATCAGACCCGCGCGGCGCACCAGGTCCTCCAGGTCGGCGCCGGTGAAGCGCTCGGTGCGGCTGGCCATCTCGTCGAGATCGACGTCCGGCGCGAGCGGCATCTTGCCGGTCTGGATCGCCAGGATACGGCGGCGACCGGCCTTGTCCGGCACGCCGACATAGACCAGCTCGTCGAACCGGCCCGGGCGCAGCAGCGCCGGGTCGATCAGGTTCGGCCGGTTGGTCGCGCCGATCACCACGACGGACTGAAGCTCCTCCAGTCCGTCCATCTCGGACAGGATCGTGTTGACCACGCGCTCGGTCACCTGTGGCTCGCCCAGGCCACCGCCCCGTGCGGGAACCAGCGAATCGAGCTCGTCGATGAAGATCACGCAGGGCGCCACCTGCCGGGCGCGGGCGAACAGCCGGGCGATCTGCTGCTCGGATTCGCCATACCATTTGCTCAGCAGGTCGGACGATTTGGTGGCGATGAAATTCGCCTCCGCCTCGCGCGCGACGGCCTTGGCCAGCAGGGTCTTGCCGGTCCCCGGCGGGCCATAGAGCAGGAAACCCTTGGCTGGTCGGATGCCGAGTCGGCGGAAGGCGTCCGGGTCCTTGAGCGGCAGCTCGACGCCTTCCTTCAGGCGCGCCTGCGCCTTGTCGAGCCCGCCGACATCCTCCCAGCGGACGCGCGGCGCCTCGACCATCACTTCGCGCATCGCGCTCGGCTGGACGCGCTTCAGCGCATCGAGGAAATCCTCGCGCGTCACGGCGAGCGTGTCGAGCACTTCGGGCGGGATGGTGCCCTCGGCGAGGTTGAGGCGCGGCATGATCTTGCGCACCGCTTCGATCGCCGCTTCGCGGGCGAGCGCGGCGAGATCGGCACCGACGAACCCATAGGTGGTCCGCGCCAGCTCGTTGAGGTCGACCTTGTCGCCCAGCGGCATGCCGCGG
Organism: Sphingomonas sp. BL-S-29; assembly: GCF_055521495.1. Lineage (NCBI taxonomy): Bacteria > Pseudomonadati > Pseudomonadota > Alphaproteobacteria > Sphingomonadales > Sphingomonadaceae > Sphingomonas > Sphingomonas sp. BL-S-29. The sequence goes on along the minus strand of NZ_CM145482.1, from coordinate 590,859 downwards.
GTGTGGATGCCGAGAATCTCGCGCCGTCCGCGCTCGTCCGGCACGCCCACCACGATCTCGCGGTCGAACCGACCGGGGCGCCGGAGCGCTTCGTCGATCGCCTCGGGGCGATTGGTCGCGGCGATGACGACGACATTGGCGCGCGCCTCCAGCCCGTCCATCAGGGTCAGCAGCTGCGCGACGAGGCGCTTTTCCGCTTCGCCCGACACCTGGCCGCGTTTCGGCGCGATCGAATCGATCTCGTCGATGAACACGATCGAGGGCGCGTTCTTCGCCGCTTCCTCGAACACCTGGCGCAGCTTGCCCTCGGATTCGCCGTACGCCGACCCCATGATCTCGGGGCCGTTGATCAGGAAGAATTCGGCGGCGCTTTCATTGGCGACGGCCCGCGCGAGGCGGGTCTTGCCGGTACCGGGCGGCCCATGCAGCAGCACGCCCTTGGGCGGATCGACGCCCAGGCGCTGGAACAGCTCGGGATAGCGCAAGGGCAGCTCGACCATCTCGCGCAGCTGGTCGATCGTCGGGCCCATGCCGCCGATATCGTCATAGGTGACGTCGGCGCGGCGCGCCTCTTTGGGCTCCTCATATTCGGGCCGCAGCTCGATCTCGGTATTCTCGTCGACATGGACGACACCCTTGGGCGTCGTGCCGATCACCGCGAGACGAATCTCCTGCAGCGCATAGGCGGGCGCGCGAAGGAATTGCTGCACGCCCGGCGGCATATTGTCGACGCGCTGCTGCCCGGCGGTCGCGACGACATCGCCCTGAGTCAGCGGGCGACCGAAAAACGTCCGTTTCAGCGCGTTGGACGATCCCTCGAGCCGCAGATTCTGCTGCGCCGGCGCGAACACCACGCGCGTCGCCGGCTTGGACTCGACCTTGCGCACCTCGACGAAATCACCCGAGCCGGCACCGGCATTGGCGCGCTGCAGGCCGTCGATGCGGATGATCTCGAGCCCTTCGTCCTCGGCATAGGGCGCGACGGCGCGCGCCGGCGTGGTCGACTTGCCGACGATCTCGATCACATCGCCTTCGCCGATGCCCAGCGCCGCCATCAGCGCGCGCGGCATATGCGCCAGGCCGCGACCGCTGTCTTCGGGCCTGGCATTGGCAACCTGCAATTTCCGAACCGGCGCTTCGCCATCGGCCATATGGTATCCCCTCGAGAAACTCGACGCTGAGCGCGCGAGATAGGATCGTTGTTCCGCAGATACGAGGGGAGCATTGCCTGCTTCGGATAAGCCACTGGAAGCAGACAAAAAAAGGGCCGACCCCAAAGGGCCGGCCTTGAAAGTTTTAGGAGAGGATGCCTGAAAGGCCTGCTCTATATGCGGCGCAGCGGTTTATGCTGCAAGTGCGAAAAGAGTCGGTGCAATTGCGTTTGGTGCAATCGGGGCTGGCAATTACACGAGGGACGATGGTAGATTTGGAACGCAGGGTATATGACGCGGCGCACAATGCGGCCGTAAAGGGAGCGTTTTTATCATGCGCAGATTGCCGCCGCTGACCGCGATCGAGGCGTTCGTGCAGGTCGCGCGCCTCGGCTCGATCAAGGCCGCATCGCAGGAACTCGCTCTGTCCCCGCCCGCGCTCAGCCGCCGGATCCAGGCGCTCGAGCGCTTCATCGGCAAACCCTTGTTCGATCGCCGGCATCAGGCTGTCGTGCTCAATGCCGATGGCGAACGCCTGCTGGCGCAAATCGCGCCGGCGCTCGACAGCCTGTCCGACGCGGTCGAGGTGATGACCAGCGGCACCGACGTGCTACGCCTGCGGCTCGGCATCCTGCCGCTGTTCGCGTCGCAGCGGCTGTTCCCCCGGCTCGCCGAATTGCGCGCCAAGCATCCCGAGCTCCATCTCGACATCGATACGGCGGCGCATGGCCTTGCCAGGCTGGGCGACGGGCTCGACGCGGTGATCGCCCTGGCGCGGGAGATCGACCCGGCACTTTACGGCAAGCGGCTGGATCGCAATTCGGTCTATGTCATCGGCGCGCGCGACCTGGTCGAGCGGGCCGATCCCATCACCCGGCCGAAACAGCTGGCCGGGCTCACCGCGCTGGTCCACCGCGACATGCCCGACACCTTCACCGCCTGGCGCCGCGCCGCGGGGCTTGACGATCTCGAACCGCTGGCGATCGACCATTTCGATTCGGGCGCGCTGATGCTCGAAGCGGCAGCGCAGGGACTCGGCATCGCTTTCATGCACGAAAGCCATTTCGAGGACGCGCATGACGACCGGCTGGTCAAGCTGTTCGATATCGAGGTGGAGAGCCCGTACAGCTACTGGTTCGCCTGCCGGCCCCGCGCCCTCGCGCAGCGCCCGGTGCGCCTGTTCCACGACTGGCTGATCGAAACGATCGGCGATCCGGGCGTGTGAGAAAAGCCCCTCCCGGGAGGGGAGGGGCTTTAGAAGATTACGCGGCGCGTGCCGTGACGATCTTGCCCGGCTCGCGCGGCGGCTCGCCCTTGGGCAGCGCATCGACATGCTCCATGCCCGACGTCACTTCGCCCCACACGGTATATTGGCCGTCGAGGAAGCGCGCGTCGTCGAAGCAGATGAAGAACTGGCTGTTGGCACTGTTCGGGCTCTGCGAGCGCGCCATCGAGCACACGCCGCGGACATGGGGCTCGCGCGAGAACTCGGCCGGCAGGTTGGGCTTGTCGGATCCGGACATGCCGGTGCCGGTGGGGTCGCCGCCCTGGGCCATGAAGCCCGGGATCACACGGTGGAAGACGACGCCGTCGTAAAAGCCGTCATTGGCCAGCTCGACGATGCGCGCGACATGCTGGGGCGCCAAATCGGGGCGCAGCTTGATCGTCACGTCGCCGCCGTCCAGCGTCAGCGTCAGGGTTTCGGGGGAATCGGCCATGTCGGGCTCCTGAAGAAATGGGTCCCCGCACCTAGGGGCGGTCTTCGATATCCGCAATGGCGGCGTGAATTCGAGGCGCGGCCCGCCGACGCTGTCTTGTTGATTTGGCTTTGCCGCCCGGCGAGGGTAGAGGCGGGCATCGCGACGGCTTTGGGAGGTCAGGATGAGCGAGACCGAACTGACCCAGCCCGAGTCGGACACCGAGACCGGCCAGCTCGACGAGGATGACCGGCTGAAGCCGGAATTCGTCAGGGCCGTGCTCGACGCGGTCGATGCGGGCGATCCCGAGGCGGCGCGCGCACTGGTCGAGCCGCTGCATCCCGCCGACATCGCCGATCTGTTCGAGCTGACGCCGCACGAAGAGCGCGCCGATCTCGCCAAGGCGATCACCGACCTGCTCGACGCCGACGTGTTCGCCGAGATGAATGATTATGTCCGCGAGGACCTGATCGACGCGCTCGAGCCGCACCAGGTCGCCGACATCGCCTCCGAGCTCGATACCGACGACGCCGTCGCGATCATCGAGGACATGGAGGAGGACGACCAGCGCGCCGTGCTTCGCGCGCTCGACCCGGATGACCGCGCCGCGATCGAGGAAGCGCTCTCCTATCCCGAGGAATCCGCCGGCCGCCTGATGCAGCGCGAGCTGATCGCGGTGCCCGAGCATTGGAGCGTGGGCGACGCGATCGACTATCTGCGCGGCCATGAGGAGCTGACGACCGATTTCTGGGAGATCTTCGTGGTCGACCCGGCGCACAAGCCGGTCGGCACCTGCCAGCTCTCCTGGATTCTCCGCACGCCGCGCACCGTCTCGATCGGCGACGTGATGAAGCGCGAGCAGACGCTGATCCCGGTCGACATGGACCAGGAAGAAGTCGCGCTGCGGTTCCAGAAATATGCGCTGATCTCGGCCGCCGTGGTCGATGCCAGTGGCCGGCTGGTCGGCATGATCACGGTGGATGACGTGGTCCACATCATTCAGCAGGAAGCCGGCGAAGACGTGCTGCGCCTGTCTGGCGCGGGCGATGGCGACATCAACGAGCCGATCCAGCTGACCGTACGCACGCGAATCACCTGGCTGATCGTCAATCTCGGCACGGCGATGCTCGCGGCCTCGGTGGTCGGGCTGTTCCAGGGCGAGATCGGACGATTCGCCCTGCTCGCCGTGCTGATGCCGATCGTCTCGGGCATGGGCGGCAATGCCGGCACCCAGACGCTGGCGGTGGTCGTGCGCGCGCTCGCCACCAACCAGCTCACCAGTTCCAACACGCGGCGCATGATCATGCGCGAATTCACCATCGCCGCCGCCAATGGCTCGATGCTCGGCGTGCTGATCGGGCTCGGCACCTATGTCATCTTCGGCAATAGCGATCTCGCCATCGTCATCGCCATGGCGATGGTGATCAACAACCTGATCGCCGGGCTGTCGGGCGTACTGGTCCCGGTCGGGCTGGAGCGCGCCGGGGTCGATCCGGCGGTATCCTCGGCGGTGTTCGTGACGATGATGACGGACGTGATGGGATTCTTCTCGTTCCTCGGCCTTGCCACCCTATGGGGTCTTGGCGGCTGACCCACGACTACCCAAATCGCTGAAATGCCGCTGCATCTTACCAAGGTCGCGTTTGCCGCTACTGGCGTCGACCATCTCGCCGAACGGTTGCTGCTGCGCGCCGAGGCCGGGCCGGTATTCCTCACCACACGCTATCTGCCCAAGCGGCACGAGGAGATTGCGGGACAGGGCTCGCTGTTCTGGATCGTCAAGCACCAGCTCATCGCGCGCTCGCCGATCCTTCGTTTCGGCGAGGCGGAGGGAGGACGCGTCGCCATCCATATCGACTCGAAACTGATCCTGACTCAGGCCCGGCCCAAGCGCGCCCATCAGGGCTGGCGCTATCTCGAAGACGCAGACGCGCCGGCCGATCTCGACGGCGACATGGTGGTGGGCGATCAGATGCCGGCGGCGCTGATGGGCAAGCTCGCCGGGCTGGGGCTGATTTAAGGCGCCGGCAGCTTGCCGCAGCTTACAGGCCCGCCGGCGACTGCCTTCACGGTGCAGGCTGGCTTGCCATAGACGGTGGCGGCACCGAGGCCGGTCGTGGTCACCTTCGCGGTAAAGCGCGCGGTCGCCCGCATCTCGCCCGGGCCGTCGAGCAGCAGGACCAGGTCTCCAGCGTTCAGCGCCGTCGCGTCGATCCCGCCCGATCCGTTGGCGGTCAGCTGAACCCTCGCGGCGCGCCCGCCCAGCTTCATGCTGCCCGATCCGAGCATCGTCGCGTTGAACTGATCGGCCTCGATCGCGCCGGCGTCGATCGCGCCGCTGCCGGTCACCGACAGATCGATGCGCTGGCCCCGGACCAGGCCGGTGACGCTCAGCCGCCCGCCGCCCACTACGATCCCGCTGCGGATCGCCAGGGTCGACACGGTGATCGCCGGCGCGCCCTTGCTGCCGGCGACGGGTTGCTCGCCCCAGCCATTGATGCCGGCGCGGACGATCAGCGTGGTCCCCTCGACCCTGATATCGAGCCCCTCGATCGCGCGCGCGTCACCCGAGGCCCGCGCGCCGGGCGACTTGCCGGTCAGGAGCTGGACCTGGAACGGTCCGTCGATACGGATCCGGTCGAAGCTGCCGACCGCATAGGTCCGTTCGGCGGCACCGGCGGTAACCGGCAGGGACAGCAGCAGGGGCGCGAGCAGGAACCGGATCATTCGTCCGGCATCGCCCCAATCGCGCTTTCAGGCAAGAGCGGCGATCCGCGGTTCAGCCGCCGCACTTCACCTCGCCCGACCCCATCTTCGAGGTTGCGCATTTGGCGTCCGGGCCGAGATCGACATCGCCCGATCCCATCATCGACACCGTGGCACCACCCTTCACCGCGGCGCGCACGTTGCCCGAGCCGGCGATCGACACTTCGGCGCCCTGGGCGGTCAGGCCGGGCGCATCGACGCCGCCCGATCCGGCGATGTCGATGGTCAGCTTCTTGGCGCTGCCCTTCAGGCTGATGTCGCCCGATCCAGCGATCGAGAATTTGCCGGTCTCGACATTGATCGCGGCGACATCGAGCGTGCCCGATCCCGCGCTCGACCCGTCGAAGCGCTGGCCCTCGACCCGGTCGACCGCCATGTCGCCGGAACCGGTGATGCTTGCCTCGGCGATACGCGGCATCGTGACGAAGATCTTCACGCCCTTGTGGTCGCCGCTGCCCCAGCTGAAATTGTTGCCGTCGATCCGCCCGACCCGCAGCGTATCGCCGACCTTCTCGATCTTGAGCTTGTCGAGCTGCTCCGAGGGCCCTTCCGCGCGCACCGAGAAGCCGGTGCCGACACGGACATCGACATCGTCCGAGCCGCGCAGCTCGACGCCGGTGAAATCGGCCACCGAATAGCTGCGCGTGGCGCCGCTGCCCGACCCGGCGATCCCGGGTTTCGACTCTTCGCCGCTCGACGAGAAAGAGCAGGCCGTGAGCGGGACTGCCGCCAGCGGCAGGGCCAGGATCAGGGCAACGAAGCGCATGGAATTCTCCTTGTGTGTATTGGTTTAATAACACACCGTGGCAGGCCATGCAAATGAAAAGGGGCGGCCGTTGCCGGCCGCCCCTTCCGTGTGGAGTTCGGACTCCCGCGATCAGGCGGGGGTCTTGTCCTTGTTGTGGATCGCCGCCGCCTTGCGGAGGATCTCCAGGATCTTTTCCTGCGCGGTCGGCTCGTCGACCTGCTCCATCGCGGCGAGTTCGCGCGCGAGGCGGCTGGTCGCCGCTTCGAAGATCTGGCGCTCCGAATAGCTCTGCTCGGGCTGGTCGTCCGCGCGGAACAGGTCGCGGACCACTTCGGCGATCGACACCAGGTCGCCCGAATTGATCTTCGCTTCATATTCCTGGGCACGGCGCGACCACATGGTCCGCTTGACGCGCGGCTTGCCGGTCAGGGTATCGAGCGCTTCGCGAAGCGTCTTGTCCGACGACAGCTTGCGCATGCCGACGCTTTCAGCCTTGTTGGTCGGTACGCGGAGCGTCATGCGCTCCTTTTCGAAGCGAAGGACATAGAGTTCGAGTTGCATGCCGGCGATTTCCTGCCGTTGCAGCTCGATGACACGGCCAACGCCGTGCTTGGGGTAAACGACATAATCGCCGACGTCGAAGGACAGCGCCTTGGCAGCCATTCCGTTGAGCCTTTCCGTGGACTGGTTCCCCTGAGGGTGCGCGGCGGCAGCGGGGCTGCGTGCGCGCGATAAGGGGGTGTTGATTTAAACGTCTCCAGCCGGATGACGCGAATCCGCGCCTCCGTCCTACCTCATGTAGCAGAGTCGTAATAAAATTACCAGACGCAGCACGCCCATTGCGGGCAACCCCCGCGAAAAATCGTACGGAAACGACTAAAAATGCCGGCAATCAGTCGCCCGAGCCGGGCTCCGGCGAGAAGTATTTGTCGTACTTGCCGTCTTCGCCCTTGTGTTCGTCGGCATCCGCCGGGGTCTGATCATTCTTGCGCGTGACGTTGGGCCATTGCGACGAGAAAGTGTTGTTCAGCTCCAGCCATTTCTCGAGACCGCTCTCGGTGTCGGGCAGGATCGCCTCGGCCGGGCATTCGGGCTCGCACACGCCGCAATCGATGCACTCGCTGGGATTGATCACCAGCATGTTCTCGCCTTCGTAGAAGCAATCGACCGGACAGACCTCGACGCAGTCCATGTACTTGCACTTGATGCAGGCATCGGTGACGACGTAGGTCATTGCATACTCCCCAGTTCGGAACGCCAAGGGTCCGACGAAACGACCCGTCTGCTATGCCCGGTCGCCGCCCTCGTCAATCTTCGGACGCCTGATGCGAGACGTTCTCAATGACCAGGTCGGTATAGCAGGCCTGCGCCTCGGGCGCTGGCCCACGCCGTGACGGCAGTGCCTCGACCCTGATCGCGCGCACCCGCGCGCCCTGGACAAAAGCGATCACGCTGCCGACGCGCACACTGGCATGAGCGCGGTCGATTGCCCGGCCGTCGAGCCGCAAACGGCCTTCGCCGGCGATCTTCTGGGCGGCGCTGCGGGTCTTGGCGAGGCGCACGAACCAAAGGAACCGGTCGAGCCGCATCGTCGCGCCTTCCGCCGCGCCGCTAGCCATGCGTGGACCGAAGGCCCGCGAGCGCGGCGAAGGCATTGTCGCGCGGCGGCGGCGCCACCTTTGCCCTGGTCAGCCCGCGCCACACCCAGCGCGGCGCGCCTTCCTGCGCCGGCGCGGTGCGGAAACCGAGCGCCGCCATCAGTCGCGCCAGCGTCTCGGGCGTCACGCCGATCGAGGTGGCGAGCGCCGGGTCAGGCGCGAACGGCTTGCGCCCCGCGCGCGCGTCATGCGCTGCCCGCGCGATCCGCTCGGCCAGATCGACCCGCACTGCCTGGTTGCCGAGCGGGCGATAGCCATGGGCGAGCGTCGCGCCCTGTGCGCCACGCGCCAGCACGCTGGCACCCTCGGGCGGCGCCGAATCCGGCGCGCCTCCGGCCTGCGCCGCGATCAACATGCGCCGCCACCGCGCCGGCCCGGGCTTCAGCAATCGCGGATCGAACAGGTCCAGCGCGCCGATCGTCACCCCGATCGTGCGCAGCCTTTTGCGGGCGCCCGCGTCGAGCGCGTCGACCGCGGCATCGATCCCGCCGCGCGCGACGATCCCGCCAGCCCCGACCAGCGCCGCCGCGACCGCGCGGAGCGGCGGCGCGGCGGCCGGATCGCGCTGCGTGTCGTCGAGCGCGACCAGCCCCGGCAGGCGCCGCGCGATCTGGCCGGCCAGCCACGCCTCCAGCCGTGCCCGTACCCGCGCCTGCAAGCCCCGTTCAAGACAGTCGAGCGCGCGATCCAGCTTGAGACGCGGCCGTGCCAGCGAAGGGCCGGGGCTCAGTTCGGCGACATGCAGCCCCTCCCACAGGATCACCGGTCGCGCGCTGTCGTCGATCGCCAGCGCCGCATCCTCGGCTGCCGCCAGCTTCTCCCCTCGCCGCGCCCGCTCATCGCCCAGCCGGCGTTCGGCCGCCGCCAGCAACAGCCTTTTGTCGCCATGCCGCGCGTCGGCGGCGACGGTGAAGCGGAAGCCGTCGAGCCGCCCGATCGCATGCTCCTCGACCATCACTTCGCCCTCGGGCCCGATCGTCACCGGCAGGGCCCCCTTGTCAGCACCGATCTGGCGCAGCAGCATCGTCGTGCGCTTGTCCACGAAACGCTGAGTCAGGCTGAGATGCAGCGCGTCCGACAGCCGCTCCTCGACCGCCGCCGCGCGCGCCGCCCAGTGCGCCGGGTCGGCCAGCCAGTCGGGCCGGTTGGCGATATAGGCCCAGCTCCGCGCCGCCGCGATCCGCCCGGCCAGCGTTTCGACGTCGCCCGCGACATTGTCGAGCCGGGCGATCTCCTCGGCGAACCAGATGTGCGGGATATGGCCGCTGCCTTCGCTGAGATGCCCGAACACGCGCCCGGCGAAACGGGCATGCGGATCGACGCCAAGCTTGCGGAAATCGGGCAGGCCCGCCGCCGCCCAGAGCCTTTTGACCATCGCCGGCGAGCGCACCCGGTCGCGCACCCACGCCTCTTCGGCCAGGCGTTTGAGCACCGCGAGGTCGGTCGCCTGCGGCGCCGCGCGCAGCACGCGCTCGGCCGGACGCGCTTCCAGGCTGGCGATCAGCGCATCCACGCTTGCCATGTCGGGGGCGCCGTCGCGCCAGTAGAGGAAGTCGAGCCGCGGGAAGCGGTGCTCCTCGATCGCCAGCACTTCTTCGGGCGTGAACGCGCCCGGCCCTTCCTCGACCAGCGCGCCGAAGGTCCCGTCGCGCTGGTGCCGGCCGGCGCGCCCGGCGATCTGCGCCATCTCGGCCACGGTCAGCCGGCGCTGGCGATGCCCGTCGAACTTGTCGAGGCTGGCAAAGGCGACATGCGACACGTCCATGTTCAGCCCCATGCCGATCGCGTCGGTCGCGACGAGATAATCGACCTCGCCCGCCTGGAACATCGCGACCTGGGCATTGCGCGTGCGCGGGGAAAGCGCGCCCATCACCACGGCGGCACCGCCGCGCAGCCGGCGCAGCATCTCGGCGACGGCGTAGACTTCCTCGGCCGAGAAGGCGACGATCGCGGAGCGCTTGGGCAGGCGCGAGATCTTGCGCGCGCCGGCATAACTCAAGGTCGAGAAACGCGGCCGGTTGAGGATCTCGATCCCCGGCACCAGCGCCTTGAGCATCGGCCGCAACGCCTCGGAACCAAGGATCATCGTCTCCTCGCGGCCGCGCGCGCGAAGGATACGGTCCGTGAAGACATGCCCGCGCTCGGGGTCGGCGCCCAGTTGCGCCTCGTCGATCCCGACAAAGGCCAGGTCCCGGTCGACCGGCATGCTCTCGACGGTGCAGAGGAACCAGCGCGCGTCCTTCGGGACGATCTTCTCCTCGCCGGTGATCAGCGCGACCTGGTTGGCGCCCTTGATCTTGACCACCCGGTCATAGACCTCGCGGGCGAGCAGCCGCAGCGGAAAGCCGATCATGCCGCTCGAATGGCCGCACAGCCGCTCGACCGCCAAATGGGTCTTGCCGGTATTGGTCGGGCCCAGCACCGCGGTGACCGGAATGTCGGTGTCACGCCTCATCGTGAAACCAACATCGCGTGCCGATCGCGCCGGCGCAACCTGCGACAATCGAAAACTGCGCTAACCATATCGAATGCTTGATGGATTCGGCATGCGCGACGCCATGGCGAATCGTCGCAGGGCCGCCACGTTTCGCCGCGCCCGCCCTGCCTGGAAGCGTTCCTTAATTTGACTTTAGGACAATGCCGCCACAGTCATGCGGCCTCGCGCCGGGGGGTTCAATCATTTCAGTCGGCGTCGCGACCTTGGGGGCGGACAGCCTTTGTTCTTGCGCAGTGATCATGGCTCGGATCTGACGGGGGGCACCGCAACCCTGTCGTTCGGCCGGGCAATCGTCCCCGTGGCGGAACCACGGACGATCGACCGCCTGCGCGACGCGATCGGCCGGATCGACTGGACGCCCGATCTCGGATCGCGGATCGGCTCGCTCGACTGGTGGCGCGGCGCCGCGACCTGTGCCGCGCTCTGCGCCGCCACCTGGATGTTCGCGCCCGGCTTCGACAGGACGATTCCGGGTATCGCGCCGCCCGCGCTCGACGGCGCCGACTGGGACGAAGCGCGCGCCCAATCGATCGCGCCGCTCGCCTGGGGCGCCGATACCGGGCGGCACATGGCGGCGAACGATCTGGTCGCGCCGCTGTCCGAAACGCCCGAACGCCCGATCATCGACGTCACGACCCTGTTCGGCACCGGCGACAGTTTCACGCGCGTGCTGCGGCGCGCCGGCGTGTCCGAAGGCGAAGCGTCGACCACCGCGCAGCTCGTCTCGGGCGCGGTCGGCACCGCCGAGCTCAAGCCCGGCACGCCGATCGACATGACGCTCGGGCGCCGCCCGAACCGCACCGTCGCCCGCCCGCTCGAGCTCCTGTCCTTCCGCGCGCGCTTCGATCTCAATCTCAGCGTGTCGCGCGTGAACGGCGCGCTTGTCCTGACGCGCCACCCGATCGTGATCGATCACACCCCGGCCCGTTTCCAGGGGCTGGCCGGGCGCAGCCTCTATCGTTCGGCGCGCGCCGCCGGCGTGCCCGCCAAGATCGTCGAGGCCTATATCAAGGCGATGGCGACGCGCCTCTCGGTCGGCCGCGACGTCGGCGCCGGCGACACGTTCGACATCATCGTCGAACAGGCCCGCGCGGCGACCGGCGAAGTCCAGATCGGTGGCCTGATGTTCGCCGGGCTCGACCAGGCCCGCAAGAAGACGCGGCTGATCAAATGGAATGACGGCCAATGGTATGAGGCGTCGGGCCAGTATGAGCGGCGCGGCACCATGGGCATGCCCGTCGCGGGCCATGTCACCTCGACCTTCGGCCTGCGCCGCCATCCGCTGCTCGGCTTCACCCGCATGCACAAGGGGCTTGATATCGGCGCCCCCTATGGCGCGCCGATCCATGCGGCAATGGCCGGTATCGTCGCCTTTGCCGGGCGCAATGCGGGGTACGGCAATTTCGTGAAGCTGGCGCATGGTGGCGGCATCGGCACCGGATATGGCCATATGAGCCGGATCGCGGTCCGCTCCGGCACCCGCGTCGCCGCGGGGCAGGTGATCGGCTATATCGGCTCGACCGGCCTCTCGACCGGCCCGCACCTCCATTGGGAAGTCTGGAAGAACGGCATCGCGGTCAATCCACGCTCCATGTCCTTCACCAGTATCGCGCAGCTCTCGGGCGATGCGCTGCGCGCGTTCAAGGCGCGCTATGCCAGCCTGATGGCAGTGAAGCCCGGCGCCCGCTGATTTCCCTCCCTTAAAGGGAGGGGGAGAATGTCAGCGCCCCTGTGAGCGCCAGCGCTTCAAGGTACGACCGATGATCAGGTCTTCGTTGCCGACTTCGCGCCAGAGCTCGGAGAAGAGCGGGTCCTCGGAGGCCGGGCGCTTGCTCTCCTCGAGGCCGTCGAACGACACCCGGATCGGGATGGCGACGCCCTCGCCGCAGATGATGCATTCGCGGTTGCGCAGTGCCGGGATCGAATCGAGAAAACCGCGCGCGCCCTCCGGCATCGCGGCCCGGACGAAGGCCTGGTCGCGATCATTGTTCAGGCGCATCGAGATGATCGTGCCGAGCTGCGACAGCACGCCCTCGGCCAGGTCCGACGGACGCTGGGTGATCAGGCCCAGCGACACGCCATATTTGCGGCCTTCCTTGGCGATCCGGCTCAGGATGCGGCCGACCGAGGAGCTGTCGGCGTTGCGCTCGTTCGGGATGTAGCGATGCGCTTCCTCGCACACGAGCAGGATCGGGCGTTGCGCCTCGCCGCGTGACCAGATCGCATAGTCGAACACCATGCGGCTCAGCACCGCGACCACGACGGACGTGATCTCCGACGGTACGCCCGACACGTCGATGATCGAGATCGGTTTGCCCCCGCCGGGCAGGCGGAAGATGCGTTCGATGAAGCCTGCCATGGTATCGGCGACGAGCATGCCGGAGAACATGAAGCTGTAGCGCGGATCGGCCTTGATCTCGTCGATCTTGGTCTTCAGCCGCAGATAGGGCGCGGTGTCGCCGGCACGGTCCATCTTGCCCATTTCGAGCTGGATCAGATTGGTCAGGTCGCTCAGCAGATACGGTACCGGCGCGTCGACCGTCAGCTTGGTGATTTCCTGGCCCAGCCGGCCCTTGGCGCGGGCCATCAACAGGCATTTGGCGAGGATGTCCGCGTCGATCTGATGCTCGGAGCCGCTCGAGGTGACGAACACCTCGCAATGCTCCTCGAAATTCATCAGCCAATAGGGCATCTGCAGGTTGGACACGTCGAACAGCGCGCCATTGTCCTTGAACGCCGCGCTATATTCGCCGTGCGGGTCGACCATCACGATATGGCCCTGCGGCGCGAGGTCGCAGATCCGGTGGAGGATCAGCGCGGCGCTGGTCGATTTGCCCGTACCGGTCGATCCCAGCAGCGCGAAATGCTTGCCCAGCATCGCATCGACATACAGCGCGGCGCGGATGTCGCTGGTCGGATAGACCGTGCCGATCTCGATATTGGCGCGGTCGTCCGCGGCGTAGATCTGTTTCAGGTCGGCGGTGGTCACCGGAAAGATGCGGCAGCCCGGGGTGGGATAGCGCGTCACGCCGCGACGGAACTTGTACAGCTTGCCGGTCAGCCTTTCCTCATCGCCCTCGCCCAGGAAATCGACCTGGGCGGCGATGCGGTCGCCCGCGCCATCGGCCAGCTTCAGCGAGCGAATATTGGCGATCAGCCAGGCGGTGCCGACCCGCATCTTGATCTGGCTGCCGACCTGGCCGGCACTGGCCGCAACGGGGTCGCTATGCCGCGCGGCCAGCTCGAGCGCGCGCGCATCCAGCATCACCTGGCTGCTCGATCCGGATATCTCGAACACGAACCCGATGGCGTCACCCGCTGCTTCGGGCAGCGCGACACCGGTACCGGCGGGCGCGGCATTCTCGAAAGCATGGCTGCCCAGTATCTCGGTCATTCCTCGGTTTCCCCCGGTGTCGTTCACCCGAGCTATGCCGAAGACTGGTAAATATTGAGTGTGCCGGCGGCGTGCCGCCGCGCTCCTAGAAGCGCCGGGCAACCCATCCGGCGGTCCAGCCGAACAGGATCGACAGGGCCACGGCCGTCAAGCCGTAGGTGAAGGACCAGCGATCGGCGGAGCGGGCGACGAAGCGCTCGAACCCCGATTTGCGGATGTCGATGTCGCGGGTCGCCGCCGCCAATACGCGGCCGTCGCGGATCAGGAAGGTTTCCGCGGTGAAGCGCCCGACCGGCACGCGTGCCGGGATGGTCACGCGGGCGCGGTACAGCACCCCGTCGGTGATCTCGACCGCGCCCGGCGCCTCGAAATACAGGCCGGACCGGCGCTTCAGGTCGACCAGGCCGCGCGCGAACCGGTCCTGCTCGTCGGCCGGCGCGCTGCTTGCCGGGGAAAGCTGCAGGCTGTTCAGGCCAAGCTCGTAGATCGCCTGAGTCCGCTGATCGACCAGTTGGGCAACCGGCCGCGACGAAGCAATGGCGTAGAAGCTCGGCGCGGAGCGATAGCGCAGCCGGGCCGCATTGACCCAGATGCCGGCCACCTTCTCCTTCTCGCGCACCAGGATCGACTGGACCGGCCCCTTCACCACCACGACGATGTCGGTCGGCTTGTCGTCGTCCGGCAGCCGCCCGCCGGGATAGAGGATCGCCCCGAACAGCAGCAGTTCGGCACCGGTGAAGCTATAGGCGATCTCGATGTCGCGCTGCGAGACGTCGGGTACCAGCACTGGCTTGGATTGGCCCATCAGCAGCGGCACGAGCAGCAGGAGGAGCAACCGCTTCACGACAGCTCGACCGAATAGATCTCGTCCGGCCGCCAGCCCAGGCCGAGGCCGATGCGGAAGGCGACGAGCAGCACGATGATCGCGAGCGCGAGGCGGAGATATTCCGGCTTCACCTTGGTCGCGAAGCGCGCGCCGACCTGCGCCCCGGCAACCGATCCGAGCAGCAGCAGCGCGGCCAGCACGATATCGACGGCCTTGGTCGTGGTGGCATGGACCATCGTCGCCATCGCGGTGACGAACAGGGTCTGGAACAGCGAGGTACCGACCACGACCTGCGTGGTCATGCCGAGCAGATACAGCATCGCGGGCACCAGGATGAAACCGCCGCCGATACCCAGCAATATGGTCAGGATGCCGACGAAGAAGCCGAGCAGCAGCGGGGCAAGCGGCGAAATATAAAGACCGGACCGGTAGAAGCGCGTCCTGAGCGGCAGCGCCGCGACCAGCGGATGGTGCCGGCGTTTGCGCGGGCGCGGCGGCGCCCCCGTGCGGCTGGCGCGAATCGCGGTCCAGCTCTCCTGCGCCATCAGCCCGCCGATCGAGCCGAGCATCAGCACATAGACGATGGCGATCACCGTATCGATCTGGCCGCTCGCCTGGAGCAGCTTGAACAGCCAGCCGCCGAACAGCGACCCGACCAGGCCGCCCGCGACCAGCACGCCGCCCATCTTGGTGTCGACCCCGCCGCGCCGGAAATGCGCGAACACGCCCGACACGCTGGCGCCCGTCACCTGGCTCGCGGCCGAGGCGGCGGCGACCGTGGGCGGGATGCCATAGACGATCAGCAGCGGCGTCGTCAGGAATCCGCCGCCGACCCCGAACATGCCCGACAGCAGCCCGACGCCCCCGCCGAGCAGGACGATGACGAGCGCGTTCACCGAGAGGTTGGCGATGGGCAGATAGATGTCCATTGCCCAAGGCGGATATCCTGTTCGGGGCGCCGCGGAAAGCGCGACGCGGAGAATATCGGCCGTCGCGGCGAATCGAGCGGCGTCACCGGCAATCGGCGGCAGAATTGTCCGGATATTGCCGTCAGAAGACCGCTAGTTCCGGCTGGACTTGAAGCGGGATCGGGCCTTAGCGTGCGGGCGGCTTTCGGGAGAGTTCGATGAAGCTCGCACTGCGTCTGGCACTCCTCGGACTGGCGCTCGCGCCCGTCACCGCGCTTGGCGACAACAGCCCCCAGGTCGTGATGGCGACGCCCGGCGTCGGCGATGGCGGCGCGATCCGGTCCTTCACCGCGCGCTTCAGCCAGCCGATGGTCCCGCTCGGCGATCCGCGCGCGCCGTCGCCGTTCGGCGTCACCTGCGCCGTGGAGGGCGAGGGGCGCTGGGTCGATCCGCAAACCTATGTCTATGACTTCAGCAGCGGCCTGCCCGGCGGCACGACCTGCAGTTTCGCGGTGAAGAGCGGGCTGAAAAGCGTCTCCGGCTATGCCGTGACCGGCCAGCAGGAATTCAAGGTCGATGCCGGCGGTCCGGTCGCGCGCGCCGTGCTGCCCGGACAATATGGCGGGGAGATCGAGGAGGATCAGGTGTTCCTGATCGCCGCCAATATGCCCGCCACCGTCTCCTCGGTCGGCGCCAATGCCTATTGCGCGGTCGACGGCATCGGCGAGAAGATTCCGGTCGACGTGCTCGCGGCAGACCTGCCCGGCAAGCTGCTCGGCGAGATGGGCACGGACAATTGGAATGTCCGCAGCTTCCTGGAAAGCGCCGGCCTGCCCGCGGCGGTGCCGGCCAACGCCGCCGACAGGCAAAGGGCCTATGCGAGCGTCACCGCGCTGAAGTGCCGCCGTCCGCTGCCGCCGGGGCGCGACATGGCGCTGGTCTGGGGCGCGAAGATCGCCGGCGCGGGCGGCAAGCTCGCCGGCACCGAGCAGCGCTTCGACTACACCGTGCGCAAACCCTTCACCGCGCGCTTCGAATGCTCGCGCGTCAATGCCCAGGCCGGGTGCAGCCCGGTGGAGGCAGCGCATGTCCGCTTCACCGCGCCGATCGCGATGAGCCTCGCCGAGCAGATCCGCATCACCACAGCCGATGGCAAGGCGATCGCGCCGGTGTTCGACAAGGACGAAAAGAAGAAGGCGACGATCAGCGACATCACTTTCTCGGCGCCGCTGCCGCCGGCGACCGTCGCGAAGCTGACGCTGCCCGCCGGGGTCAAGGACGAGAGCGGCCGGATATTGGCCAATGCCGAGCGCTTCCCGCTCGAGGTCCGTTTCGACGAGGCGCCGCCGCTGGTGAAGTTCGCTGCGCCCTTCGGCATTCTCGAGGCGAAGGAACAGGGCGTGCTGCCCGTCACGGTCCGCAATGTGGAGCCCTCGCTCCGGGGGCTCAGCACCGCGATCGCCGGCACGTCGCTGCGCGTCGACGGCTCCGACGGCAAGGTCGCCGAATGGCTGCGCACCGTCGCGGATGCCGACGATTACGAGAGCCATCAGGAGAAGCGGGGCAAGGAATCGATCACGATCAACGATACCGGCTCGAAATCGATTCTCGCCGATGCCGGCGGGGCGCCGCTCCAGGTCGGCCTGCCCGGCAAGGGCAAGGATTTCGAGGTCGTCGGCATTCCGCTCGGCAAGCCCGGCTTCTACGTCGTCGAACTGGCCAGCCCGGTGCTCGGCCAGGCCCTGCTCGGCCGCAAGGCGCCGCGCTATGTCGCCTCCGCGGCGCTCGTCACCAACATGGCGGTGCATTTCAAATGGGGCCGCGAACGCAGCCTTGCCTGGGTGACGCATCTCGACACTGGCAAGCCGGTCGCGGGCGCCGCGGTGCGCATCACCGACAGCTGTACCGGCGAACTATTCGCGCGCGGTACCACCGATGCGAGCGGCGGCGTGTTCGTGCCGCAGGGCCTGCCCGAGCCGGAAACCTATGGCAGCTGCGAGAATGGCAGTTCGCATCCGCTGATGGTGTCGGCGCGCGAAGGCGATGATTTCAGCTTCACCCTCACCGCCTGGGGCGAGGGCATCCGGCCCTATGATTTCGACCTGCCTTACGGGTATCAGGCCAAGGGCGACATCCTCCACACCGTGTTCGATCGCGCGCTGGTCCGCCAGGGCGAGACGATCAACATGAAGCATATCCTGCGCACCTCGATCGGCGCGGGTTTCGGCATGGCGCCCGCGCTCGACGGGACGCTGCGTCTATCGCATCGCGGATCGGACACGCAGTTCGACCTGCCGCTCAAGATCGACGCCAACGGCATCGGCGAATCGAGCTGGACCGCGCCGCAGGGCGCACCAATGGGCGATTACGACCTGCAGGTGATCGTCGGCGACAAGACGATCTACACGTCGCAGTCGTTCAAGGTCGACGTCTACAAATTGCCGACCATGCGCGCGACGGTGACCGGGCCGAAGGACGCCGCGGTCAGGCCCAGGACGCTGCCGCTCGACCTGTTCGTCGGTTATCTCTCGGGGGGTGGGGCCTCCAACCTGCCGGTCGACCTGCGCGTCGGCTATTTCGGGCGAAGCTCCACGCCCGAGGGCTATGAGGGCTATAGCTTCGGCGGCAACGCCGTGCAGGAGGGGACCAAGCCGCTCGACGGCGACGGCGAGGAGGAGCAGACGCCGCTCCCGCCGACCCAGACCTTGCCCGCGACGCTCGGCGGCGACGGCACGGCCAAATCGGTGATCGAAGTGCCGCAGACTCTCGACGGCGCGACCGACATGCTGGTCGAGATGGATTATCAGGACGCGAACGGCGAAGTGCTGACCGCGTCGCGCCGCATCCCGATCTTCCCCTCGGCCGTGCAGATCGGCGTCAAGACCGATGGCTGGCTGATGAAGCAGGACGATCTGCGCCTGCGCTTCGTCGCGCTCGACACCTCGGGCAAGCCGATCGCCAACCAGAAGATCTCGGTCGCGCTCTACAGCCGCAAGATCCTGACCGCGCGGCGCCGGCTGATCGGCGGCTTCTACGCCTATGACAACCAGATGAAGACCGAGAAGCTCGCGGGCACCTGCACCGCGACGACCGACGCGCAGGGGCTGGCCCAGTGCAAGGCCGATCCCGGCGTCTCGGGCGAGGTCTATGCCGTCGCGACGACGACCGACGCCAACGGCAATGTGGCGCGCGCCACCCGTTCGGTATGGCTTGCCGGCGACGATGACTGGTGGTTCGGCGGCGACAATGGCGACCGCATGGACGTCGTGCCCGAACAGACCAGCTACAAGGCCGGCGAGACCGCGCGCTTCCAGGTGCGCATGCCGTTCCGCGAGGCGACGGCGCTCGTTACGGTCGAGCGGGAGGGCGTGCTGTCCTCCTATGTGACGACCTTGTCGGGCACTGACCCGGTGGTCGAAGTGAAGATGCCGGGTAGCTATGCGCCCGACGTGTTCGTCTCTGTCATGGCGGTGCGCGGGCGCGTCGAGGGCGGCTTCTGGAGCTGGGTCCACGGCATCGCACAGAGCCTCGGCCTCGCCAGCGGCCCGCCCGCCGCGCCCGAGCCGACTGCCCTGGTCGATCTCGCCAAGCCCGCCTACCGCCTCGGCATGGCCAAGGTGAAGGTCGGCTGGGAAGCGCATCAGCTCCAGGTCGCGGTCAAGGCCGACAAGGAGAAATATGCCGCGCGCGATACCGCGCAGGTCGATCTTCAGGTGAAGACGCCGGACGGCAAGCCGGCGGCCACCGCCGATGTCGCCTTCGCCGCGGTCGACGAGGCGATCCTCCAGCTCGCGCCCAATGAAAGCTGGGACGTGCTGACCGCGATGATGGGCGAACGCTCGCTCTCGGTGCTCACGTCGACGGCGCAGATGCAGGTCGTCGGCAAGCGCCATTACGGCCGCAAGGCGGTCGAGGCGGGCGGCGGCGGCGGCAACGACATGTCGGGTCTCAACCGCGAGAATTTCCAGCCGGTGCTGCTGTGGAAGGGCCGCGTCGCGCTCGATGCCAACGGCCATGCCCGGATTCCGGTGGTGATGAGCGACGCGCTGTCCTCGTTCAAGCTGGTCGCGATCGCGACCGACGGCGCGCAACTCTTCGGCACCGGCATGGCGAGCGTCAGGACCGCGCAGGACCTGTCGATCTTCGCCGGCCTGCCGCCTTTGGTGCGCACCGGCGATTATTTCGCGGCGGGCTTCACGCTGCGGAACGGCTCGGACAAGCCGATGAAGGTCACCGCCACGATCGACGTCACCCCACGCGTCGCGCAGGGCAAACCGCTGACCGTCATCATCCCGGCGGGCGGCGCGACACCCGTTGCCTGGAACCTCACCGCGCCGGGCAATGTCGCCAATCTCCGCTGGCACGTCAGCGCCAGGGCGGAGAATGGCAAGGCGGCCGACCAGCTCACCGTCAACCAGGACGTCGTACCCGCGGTGCCGGTCGAAGTCTGGGCGGCGACGCTCGCCCGGGTCGGGACTGATACGATGATCCCCATCGCCCCGCCCGCCGGCGCGCTGCCGGGTCGCGGTTTGGTCGACATCAAGCTGGACGACACGCTCGCCCCGCCGCTCGCGGGGGTGCGCGCCTTCATGTCGGCCTATCCCTATGATTGTTTCGAACAGCGCCTGTCGCGCATCGTCGCTTTGGGCGATTCGGCGGGCTGGACCGCGCTGGCCGGCGCGATCCCGACCTATCAGGCGCCGGACGGGCTGCTGCGCTTCTGGCCGTCGGACTCGCTGGAAGGATCGGAGATCCTCACCGCCTATGTCCTGTCGCTGACGGCGGATGCCGGCCTGCCCATCCCCGAGGCATCGCGCACGCGCATGATCGAGGGGCTGAAGGCAGTGCTCGACGGCCGGCTGCGGCACGAGACCTATGGCGATGTCCGCCTGGAAAAGGTCGCTGCCTTCACCGCGCTGGCCCGGGCCGGCGCGGCGACGCCGGCGATGCTCGGCCAGATCAGCATCACGCCGAAAGAGATGCCGACCGCCAGCGTCGCGGATTATCTGATGGCGCTCGACAAGATCCCCGGCCTCGCCAACGGCACCGCGCTGAAGGCGGCTGCGGAAGGCGTGATCCGCTCGCGCATCGCCTATGAGGGCACAAGGCTCGATCTGACCGATGCGTCGAGCTCGGCCTGGTGGCTGATGTCGTCGAGCGACGAGGCCTCGATCAAGGCGCTGCTCGCCACGCTCGGCCGGCCCGGCTGGCAGGACGATGCGCCGAAGATGATGGTCGGCGTGTCGCTGCGCCAGATCCGCGGCCATTGGGACACGACCACCGCCAATGCCTGGGGCACCGTCGCCGCACGCAAGTTCGCGACGCTTTACCCGGCCGAGGCGATCGCCGGCACGACCTCGCTCATGTTGGGCAGCCGCACCGTCTCCAGGGCGTGGCCGCTCACGGTCGACCTGCGCCAGGCGAGCTTCCCGCTCCCCGCAACGCAGACCCCGCTCCGCCTCTCGCAATCGGGCGGGGCCGGGCCCTGGGCGAGCGTGTCGGTCTCGGCCGCGGTGCCGCTGACCAAGCCGCTCAACGCGGGCTACCGCCTGTCGCGCAAGGTCGATGTGGTGCAGGCGCGGACCAAGGGCGTGCTGACCCGCGGCGACGTCGTGAAGGTGACGATCACGGTCGAGGCGACCGCCGAGCGCAACTGGGTGGTGATCGACGATCCGATTCCCGCGGGCGGCACGATCATCGGCGATCTCGGCGGCCAGTCGAAGATCCTTGCCGACCAGGGCAGCAATGGCGGCGGCTTCGATTTCGTCGCGCAGGACGGGGAAGGCAAGCTGTGGAATGTCGAGGTCGGCGCCCAGCTCGCTTATGTCGAGCGCGGCAATGATTCGTGGCGCGCCTTCTTCTCCTGGCTGCCCAAGGGCAAGCTGACGGTCAGCTATCTGGTCCGCCTCAACGGCGCGGGCCGGTTCAACCTGCCGCCGTCGCGGGTCGAGGCGATGTACTCGCCCGCGATCCGCGCCCAGCTGCCCAATGCGCCGATGACGGTGGCGCAGCGGTGACCGAATGGAAGAGCCACGACGCCCAATACCGTTCGCCCTGAGCCTGTCGAAGGGCTGTTCTTTTCTTTTCGATCGGGTCGAGAAGGCGAGCGCGTTCGGACAGCTTCAGCTGGAGCGGTGGTGGGCTGCCTTGCGCACAAGTACAGGCATGACCTTCGCCGGCATCGGCCTGGTCGCCCTGATCTATGCGACACTCGATTACGCCACCCTGCCCCCACCCCTCCCCGGCTATGTCCAGGTCCGCGCGGCCTGGCATCCGTCCGAAGCGTGGCTCTATGACCGCGAAGGCAACCTCATCGACAGCGCGCGGGTCGATTTCGCGGCGCGCCGGCTCGGCTGGACGCCGCTCGACAAGGTGTCGGCCGTCACCCGCGAGACGCTGATCGCCGCCGAGGATCGGCGCTTCTTCGGCCATGGCGGCGTCGATCTGCTCGCGCTGGCGGGTGTCGCGCGCGACAAGGCGCAGGGGGAGCACGCCCGCGGCGCCAGCACCATCACCATGCAGCTCGCCGGCTATCTCGCGCCCGGTCTCGCCGCGCCGGGTTCGCGGCGCTGGTGGGACAAGATCCGCCAGATGCGCGCCGCCTGGGCGCTGGAAGGCAGCTGGACCAAGGACCAGATCCTCGAAGCATATCTCAACCTCGCCGGTTTCCGCGGCGAGGCGCAGGGCATCGGCGCGGCGGCGCTCGGCCTGTTCGGCAAGACGCCCGACGCGCTCGCCCGAGACGATGCGCTGCTACTGGCTGCGCTTCTCCCCGACCCCCAGGCCGATTCGACCCGGGTCGGGCGCCGCGCCTGCGCCCTGTCGCACGAAAAGGATTGCGCCCGCTTCGCCGGCGAGGCCGCCTCGATGCTCGGCCCGACGCGCAGCCTCGCGCTCGACCCCGGCCTCGCCCCGCATCTCGCCGATCGCCTGCTCAGGAAACCCGGCCTGCGCATCAGGACGACACTCGACCGGCGCATCCAGTTATTTGCCATCACCGCGCTGAAGCGTCAGCTCCAGGGCCTTGGCGGCGCCCGCGCCCGCGACGGCGCGGTGGTGGTGCTCGACAATGCCAGCGGCGACGTGCTCGCCTATGTCGGCGGCATCGGTGGGGCCTCGACCGCGCCGTCGGTCGATGGCGCCAATGCCTATCGCCAGGCCGGCTCGACCCTGAAACCCTTTCTCTACGCCCAGGCGATTGAGAAGGGCTATCTCACCCCCGCCTCGATCCTCGACGATTCGCCGGTCCAGCTCGACACTGCCTCGGGCCTGTACGTGCCCCAGAATTACGACCGCGGCTTCAAGGGCCAGGTCTCGGCGCGTTCGGCGCTGGCCGGCTCGCTCAACGTGCCCGCGGTACGCACCCTGCTGCTCGTCGGGGTCGATCCGTTCCGCGACCGGCTGTGGGATTCGGGCTATCGCGGCATGACCGAGGATGGCCAATATTACGGCTTCTCGCTCGCGCTCGGCTCAGCCGAGGTCACCCTGCTCGAACAGGCCGATGCCTATCGCAGCCTCGCCAATGGCGGCCGCTGGTCGCCGCTGCGCCTCACCGCCGATGCACCGCAGGAGGCGCCGCGCAAGGTCACCACACCCCAGGCCGCCTGGATCGTCGCCGACATGATGGCCGATCCCAATGCCCGCGCCGCGACCTTCGGCCTCGATTCGGCGCTGCGCCTGCCTTTCTGGGCGGCGGTGAAGACAGGTACGTCCAAGGCGATGCGCGACAATTGGTGCATCGGCTTTTCGGACAAATACACCGTCGCGGTCTGGGTCGGGAATCTGGAGGGCGATCCGATGCGCGCCGTCTCGGGCACCAGCGGCGCCGCGCCGGTGTGGCGCGATCTGATGCTGGCGCTGAACGCCGATCGCAAGATGGTCGCGCCGCCGCGCCCCGCCGGCATCGAGCAGCGCGCGATCCGCTTCGCCAACCATGTCGAACAGCCGCGCCTCGAATATTTCCTGGCCGGCACCGCGCAGAGCGAGATCGTCGCCGCGCCCCAGGCCGCGCGCCGCCCGCGCATCGTCAATCCGGTCGCGGGCAGCGTCTATGCGATCGACCCCGACATTCCGCCCGACCGCCAGCGCCTTGCGGTCGGCGTCTCGGGCGACGTCACCGCGCACCGCCTGCTGCTCGACCGGCGCGATCTCGGCGCGGCCGATTCGCAGCCCCAGATCCTCGCCGCGCCCGGCCAGCACCGGCTGCGCCTGATCGATGCCAGCGGCCGGGTGGTGGACCAGACACTCTTCACCATCAGATAAAAGGCCGCGCCCACCCGAGGGCGGACGCGGCCATATCCGGGCGGCGATGCCGCCCGGGGCGTGACGAGGATCTTACCAGTAAAAGTTGCGGATCACGTCGATCACGATGCCGCGGCGGGTGTCGACCAGCAGCACGTCGTTATAGTGCCGCACCCAGCGCTGGTTGTAGCCGACCGGCGCGAGGCGATAGCGCCACGGATCGTTGATGAAATAGCGCGGGCCGTAATAGCTGGACCGGATGCGCACGCCCGGGCGGAACGCGTTGTACCCGAACGGCGCGCGCCAGTTGCCGCGCGAATAAAGCGCGCGATTCTGGTTGCGATAGCTGTTCCAGTCGTTGCGGCCCCAGCGGCGGTTGCGGTCGCGAACGTCCTCGCGCAGCTCCTGCCGGGCCTCGCGCACGTCGCGGCGCTGGTCGCGAATGTCGCCGCGGTCGCCACGACGATGGGCATCGTTCAGCTCGCGCTGTTCCTGGCGAAGGTCGCGCCGGTCCTGGCGCACTTCGCGGTTCGACTGCGCCATTGCGGTCGTCGGCAACACCGTCGCCGCCATCAGCGTCAGCATGATGAATTTACGCATGATATTCTCCATTCTCTCCCGGAAACACCCGAAAAGGGGTGCCGCCGCGCGACCCTTCTGGTCGAGTCGCGCTGAACGGGGTGCGAACCACCCAGTCAGGCGATAGAAAGGATGAAGGCGCGTTGGGTTCCGCCCGGAATGGCTGTCTACGGCGTGTCGCGGCCGCCATTGTCGCCACCCGCCGGGCCCATGCCGGCGGCGCCGACGGTGCCGATATTGCCGAACAGCTCGTCGAAGATGCTGCGCTTGCGGCCGAGCGTCGGCGTCTTTTCGCCCGACGGGCTGATCTTTGCGATCTGCTCGGCGCCGGTCCGGGTCACGGCGGTCACATTGCCCTTGGCGTCGAAGCTGACGCGCAGGGTCGTCTGGCTGGTCACCTTGGGGTTGTTGTACGCGAAATTGCGCGTGTCGCGGGAGACATAATACCATTCGCCCTGGTTGAACTGGCTGGCGAAGCTCGGCTTGCCCAGCACCTGGAGCACCGACTGGCGATTGTCGACGCCCGGCTGCACCGAATTGACCAGGTCGGCGTCGACCACATAGCCCTGGTGCATGCGCAGCGGCGTGCAGCCACCGGCGGCGATCGTCGCGAGGCCCAGGGCGGCGCCCATCATCAAGCGGGCGGAAATCACACTCATCATACTCTCCAGGCACGCCGGCGCGGCAACGCGAGTGCATTGCATCATGCGCCGCCAGCCTCAATATGCGGATGAACGCGGCCAAACAAGGGCACGCGCGGGAGACCTTGAGACGTGCAATGGATCGCGAAGCTGTTCGGTAGCCGGGATGACGAGGCGCTGCCGCTCTATAATGCGGTCATCACGCGCGCGCGCCTGCCCCATTGGTACGAAGAGGGCGGGGTCCCCGACTCGATCGACGGCCGGTTCGACATGGTCGCGACCATCCTTTCCTTCGTGCTGCTGCGGCTCGAGGGCGATCCTGTCGCCGCCGGCCCCAGCGCGAAGCTGACGGAGCGCTTCGTCGACGACATGGACGGGCAACTGCGCGAGATCGGCATCGGTGACATCGTCGTCGGCAAGCATATCGGCAAGATGATGAGCATGCTCGGCGGCCGGCTCGGTGCCTATCGCGACGCAGCGACCGTGGCCGATCTGGACGCCGCGCTGGTCCGCAACCTGTATCGCGGCGCGGCGCCCGAAACGACGGCGCTGGTTCATGCGCGCGAATCGCTGCTTGCGCTGCGCGAGTCGCTGACGGCGACGCCGACCGGCGTTCTGCTCGCCGGCGAACTGCCATGACCGTACCCGAATTCTCCCGGCTCGAGCGGATCGACACGATCGGCGAGGGCGAACGCGAGATCGAAGTGTCCGCCAATGCCGAGGAGCGGGCGGCGCTGGCGGCGCGTTTCGGGCTGAAGGCAATCGAGCGGCTTGACGGCATTTTCCGTCTCCGCCGCGATGCGGCCGGAGTGGTCGCGCACGGAAAAGTGGTGGCCGCGGTGGTTCAGGCCTGTGTCGTCACCGACGATGCGATTCCCGTCTCGGTCGACGAACCCGTCGCGCTTCGCTTCGTCGCCGGGAACGAGCCTGAAAGCGACGAGGTCGAGCTCAGCGAGGATGCGCTCGACACGATGAGCTTCGATGGCGCCGCGATCGATTTGGGCGAAGCGGCGGCGGAGACCATGGCGCTCGCGCTCGACCCCTTTCCGCGCGGGCCGAACGCGGCGGCGGTACTGAAGGAAGCCGGCGTGATCAGCGAGGAAGAGGCAAAGCCGCTCGGCGCGCTTGCCGGGCTGGCCGATCTGAAGGCCAGGCTGGAAAAGCGGTAAGCGAACCGAAACCTCCAGCGCGTTTTCGAGCTGGATTGATCCACCACCCCCGTTCGGGCTGAGCTTGTCGAAGCCCTGCTCTTCGCTTGCTCGGAAGAAAGAACAGCCGTTGAGCTTCGCTCGCCTTCGGCTCGACAAGCTCAGGGCGAACGGGAAGATGTGACGCCAGCCAGCTAAGTTTGCTCTAGGTCCGCATCGCCTGCTCGCCCTCGATCATATAGTCGCGCGTAATCGGCAAGGCGTGGCGATTCTTGGCATATTGCAGCTGGTAATTGACCATGCCGCCATAGCGGAACGCACAGGAAGCACCGGCCAGGTAGAATTGCCACATGCGATAGAAGGGCTCGTCATACAGCGCGACGATGGCGTCGCGCGCCGCGACGGTGCGTTCGTACCAGTGGTCGATCGTGTAGGAATAATGCAGCCGCAGCACCTCGACGTCGGTGAGGAAGAACCGCAGCCCCTCATGCGCCCGCACGATCTCCGACAAGGCCGGGTTGTAGCCGCCCGGGAAGATATATTTCGCGGTCCAGTCGTCGGTCACGCCCGGCCCACCTGCGCGGCCGATCGTGTGGAGCAGCATCACGCCGTCATCGGTCAGCAGGTTGCGGCACTGCCTGAAGAAGGTCCGGTAGTGCGCCGGGCCGACATGTTCGAACATGCCGACCGAGACGATGCGGTCGAACTTGCCCGTCACGTGCCGATAATCGATCAGCTCGAACGTCACCTTGTCGGCGACGCCGGCTTCCTCGGCACGGCGCCGGGCAACCTTGAGTTGCTCCTCCGACAGGGTGACGCCGAGCACGCTGGCGCCGGTCTTCTCGTGCAGGTAGAGCGCCATGCCGCCCCAGCCGCAGCCGATATCGAGCACCGTCATGCCCGGCTTCAGCGCGAGCTTGGCAGCGATATGCGCCTTTTTGTCCGCCTGGGCCTGTTCAAGGCTATTGGCCGGATCCGTGAAATAGGCGCAGCTGTACTGGCGGTCGGCGTCAAGGAAGAGATCGTACAGCCGGTCGCTGAGATCATAATGGTGCGCGACATTCTTCTTCGAGCGGCGCGCCATGTTGATTCGGCTGATGCGGTGGGTGACCGCGCCGACCGCTCGGCGGGCGCGGCTGGGATGGAGGCCGCCAAGGCCATGTTCCCACAGGTCATTGGCGGTCATCAGCTTGACCAGGCCCATGATGTCTTCGCCATCCACCGCCATCCGGCCCTGCATATAGGCCTCCCCCGCCCCCAGGCTGGGATGACGCGTGATGAAATTGGCCGCGCCATTGTCGGTGAAGCGGATCGTCACGTTCGGGAAATCCGGATCGGGATCCGGCTTGCCGAACACCCTGACGGTGCCGTTGGCGTGATGGACGGTAAGCTGTCCGCGCTTGACGCGAGCGGCGAGGAATCGATCGATCAGAGCCATATAAAATGGGCTCCTAACAATCAGATGCCAGCATACCAATCGTAATCGACATTGTCCTCCCAATAGCCGCCCTTGCCCTTGCCGATTCCGGCCAGCGAAGCGACCGCATCGATGCGCATGACATATTTGGCGTGCTTGTAGCCAAGCTGGCGCTCCACCCTCAGGCGAATCGGCGCGCCGTGCCCGACATCGAGCACCGCATCGTTCATCGCCCAGGCGAGGATGGTCTGGGGATGGAAGGCATCGATCACGTCGATCGATTCGTAATAATTCTTGCCCCTGAACAGGTCGGCGCAGGTGAACACGATATAGCGCGCATCGGACCTGAGCCCCGCTGCCTTCAGGATCGTGCCGAGCATCGGCCCATGCCATTTGCCGATCGCGCTCCACCCTTCGACACAATCGTGCCGGGTGATCTGGGTTCGGGCCGGAATCGCGCGGATCTGCGCCAGCGACAGGCTGAGCGGGCGCGCGACCAGCCCGCCGACCTGGAGCCGCCACTGCGCGAAACGCTCCGCCAGCATCGCGGTATAATCGGGCGTATTGGGGTTGCGCGTCCCATTGGTGCGGAAGCGCGGCGACATCTGGTCGGGGCGGAATTCAGGGGCGAGCGCGTCGCGATTCATCAGCGCGCGCTGCAGCCCCAGGTTCATCTTCTCGCCCGCGAACAGGATCTTGCGAAATCCCGGGTCGTTCGCGACCTTGTCGCAACCCGTCAGCAGGCCGGCGCCGCCGACGGCCGCGCTGGTGATCAGGGCGCGGCGGGTGATGATGCGGCTCATGCCTCATCCTCCGGGATGGTCCAGCGACCGGTGATCATCGATCGCACTTCGTTCCAGGCCCCGGCGATGATCACGAGCGCGAGATGGACGATGATGAACCCGGTCAGCGCGGCCGCGACGATGAAATGGATCGACCGCGCCGATTGCCGCCCGCCGAACAGGTCGAGCAGCCAGGGCCAGGCCGCGTTCATGCCCGGCGACATGGTCAGGCCGGTCAGGATCATCAGCGGGATCAGCACGAAGATCACCAGCACATAGGACAGCTTCTGGAAGATGTTGAACGCGCCCGGATTTTCCGGATCGTGGAAGCGCAGCGCGACATGCTCGCGCAGGTCATGGAGCAGGCTGCGCGGCGTCAACTCGGTGGCCCGGACGCGCAGGTCGCGCTGGAAATGCCGGTTGATCAGGCTCGCCACCATGAAGAACAACAGGCCGAAGCCGAACAGCAGCGCGAACAGCAAATGCCAGCGCCGGGCGATGGCGAGATTGTAGTTCGCCGGGATGGTCAGCCAGCCGGGCCATTGCGGCAGGGTCAGCCAGGCATGATCGTAATTCGCGCCGTAGAGACCCCAATAGAGATGCGGATGCGCGTTGAAGATCATCAGCCCGCTGCCGAGCAGGATGAAGATCGTGACGGCGTTGACCCAGTGCCACAGCCGCGTCGCCAGCCCATGGCGGTAGATCACCCCTGTTGGCCGCGCGGCCTCGGTCTCGGGGGATAAGGGCGCATCATCCATGGCGGTTGCATATCCTTATTTCGGGCCCGTTGTAGAGCCGCAATCGGGCCCGGGTCGATTCAATCGCGTCACTCTTTGTGCAACGGGGGCACCGCGCGAGATCTTCGGCCCGCGCTGCTGTTTCTCATCGTCAAACGCGTTCAGGGCTTAACGCTGTTCCGGAATTTTCCCTGTTCCCGCATCGGATTTCGCTGTTCCGCACATCAGGGAAGTGTAGCATATCCCGTTGTTTTAGCAGGATAATATCGTGAAAAATGACGGTTTTCGTGCCCGAAAAACAAGAAAATAAAATATTTCCCTGTTCTTTCGCTGTTATCGCTCGATAGCAGGGAAAAACCGGCGTTCCCCGAGGTGGGCAAATCTGCCATGCCATGGCCATGCTGCCGTCGCTGATGGTCATCGATGATTTCCTGCGCGATCCCCTGAGCTTTCGCGCCCAGGCGCTGGCGCTCGATTATGATCCGGCCTTCAAGAAGGGCAATTATCCGGGGCTTCTCTCCACCCGGCCGCTGCCGATCGCCGGCCTCGACGATGCTGTTTCGTCGCGGACGGGCGTTCGGTTACAACCCGCTGCCGGGACGACGCACCAGCATTGCCGCCTGACCCTGAAAGGCGACAAGGGCGCGAGCGGCGTCCATATCGATCCGTGCTTCTATTCGGGCATCCTCTATCTCTCGCTGCCCGAGCATTGCCGCGGCGGCACCGATTTCTTCAGCCACCGCCCGACCGGGCTCGAACGCGTGCCCCAGACCGAGGCCGGTCTGTTCGCCGCGGGCTATACCGACATCAACCGGCTGATCGAGGAAGTGGTCAACCAGGACACGCTGAAGCCGTCGCGCTGGGAAAAGGCCATGACCGTGCCGATGCGCTTCAACCGGCTGATCCTGTTCAGCCCGTGGATGTTCCATAATTCGGGCGCCGCGTTCGGCGACCGGCCGGACAATGGCCGGCTGGTCCATCTGATGTTCTTCGCCGCCGCGCCCGCCGCTCAGGCGTAGGCGCGCCAGAAGAACACCGCCGTCGTCACCGCGGTGATCAGCAGGGTCCAGATCCTGATGACCAGCGGCGGCAGGATCTGCCCCAGCCGCGCGCCGAGATAGCCCCCGATGATCGCGCCGATCAGCATCGGGATGCAGTAGATCCAGCGCACCATGCCGGCGATGATGAAGATCAGCGCCGCCGCCGCATTGGCGGTCGCCACCATCAGGGTGCGCGCGCCGGCCATCTTGTGCGGTTCCTGATGCGCGAGCAGCCCGAACGCCGCCGTCATCATCAGCCCGACGCCGCCGCCGAAATAGCCGCCATAGATACCGAGCAGGATCTGGGCGACGACCAGCGTCTTCGGGCCGATCGTCACCCGGCGGTGCAGCGCCACCGCGGCCCGCTGGCCAAAGGCGAGCACGATCGTGGCGAGCAGCAACAGCCAGGGCACGACCATGTCGAACAGCCGCGCCGGCGTCGCGACGAGCAACAGGCTGCCGGCAAGGCCTCCGGCAAAGGTGATCGCGGCAAGCACCGGCATGGAGAAACCGGCGAGCGGTCCCAGGCCTTTGCGATAGGCCCAGGCGCTGGCGCCGAGCCCGGGCTGAAGCGCGACGTTGCTCGTCGCATTGGCGACGGGGGAGGGCAGGCCGAGGGCGATCAGGGTCGGCATGGTGGCGAAGGTGCCCCCGCCGGCCAGCGCGTTCATCGCGCCGGCGAGCAGCCCGGCACCGGCGGCGAGGGCCAGAGAGGTTAGCGCAGGCACCATCACCCTCCGTTCGCCCTGAGCTTGTCGAAGGGCTGCTCTTCTTTTCCGCGGCCGGCAAAGGAAGAGCAGTGGTTGGCCTCCGGCCGCCTTCGGCCCGACAAGCTCAGCACGAACGGAAGATATTGACGCAAAAGGTCAGCCAAGCGCCGCGAGCTTTTCCTCGGCCTGGCGATCGAGCTCGGCGCGGCTCTTCTTCTCCGACGCGGTCTTGAGCTGACCGCAGGCGGCATCGATGTCGCGGCCGCGCGGCGTGCGCACCGGGGCCGAGATGCCGGCTTCGAAGATGATGCTCGAGAAGCTGCGGATGCGCTCCGGCGTCGAGCATTCATAGGGGGCGCCGGGCCAGGGGTTGAACGGGATCAAATTCACCTTGGCGGGCAGGCGATAGTGCCGGATCAGCCGGACCAGCTCATGCGCGTCGGCATCGCTGTCGTTCTTGTCGCGGAGCATCACATATTCGAAGGTGATGCGGCGGGCATTGTTGGCGCCGGGATAATCGGCGCACGCCTGGAGCAGCTCCTCGATGCCGTATTTGCGGTTGATCGGCACGATCTCGTCGCGGACTTCCTTGGTCACGGCGTGGAGCGACACGGCGAGGTTCACGCCGATCTCCGCGCCGGCGCGCGCCATCATCGGCACCACGCCCGACGTGGAGAGCGTGATGCGGCGCTTCGACAGGGCAAGCCCGTCGCCGTCCATCACCAGCTTCAGCGCGTCGCGCACCGCATCGAAATTATACAATGGCTCGCCCATGCCCATCATCACGATGTTGGTGAGCATGCGCCCCTCGGGCTGGCTCGGCCATTCGCCCAGGCCGTCTCGCGCGAGCATGACCTGGCCGACGATCTCGCCCGCGGTCAGGTTGCGCACCAGCCGCATCGTGCCGGTGTGGCAGAAACGGCAATTGAGCGTGCAGCCGACCTGACTGGAGACGCAGAGGGTTCCCCGATCGGCATCGGGGATGAACACCATCTCGTAGTCCTGCCCGTCGGGCGAGCGCAGCAGCCATTTGCGCGTGCCGTCGGTCGAGACCTGTGCCTCGACCACCTCGGGCCGGCCGATCACGAAGCGTTCGGCGAACCAGGGATGCTGAGTCTTGGAGATGTCGGTCATCGTCGTGAACTCGGTCACGCCGCGATTGTACATCCAGTGCCACAGCTGCTTGGCGCGCAGCTTGGCCTGTTTCGGTTCCATGCCCGCTTCTTCCAGCGCGGCACGAATCGCCTCGCGCGGCAGGCCGATTAGGTCGACCTTGCCGTCCTCGCGCAGGGTCGGCGCGCGGGGGACGGGCACGGGGTCGATGTGCCCGGGGATGGGCATGGAGTGCGTCGGGATATCAAGCATGCGGGCGCACATAGGCGATTTCGTCGGGTTTTTCTACTCCACCCCGCATTCCAGTGCTCGAAGGGTCGTCGTCATCGCCTCGGCCAGCGGCGTGTGCGGCTCCTCCCCCAGCATCTCGACCAGCGCCTGATTGTCGAGTTCGACCGGGTGTTGCCAATAGGGCCGCATCTCGATCATCTCGCGCATCGTGGCGTTGAACGGCGCGATCAGCGGCAGCAGCGCCCAGGGAAAGCCGCCCTGCTTGATGCCGGGATTGCCCGTGGCGGCGCGGATCGCCTCGACGATGACGGTGCCGTCGCCATCCCAGACGCCGCGGAAATGATAACGGGCAAAGGCCGGCAGATCGGCATCGCGATCGAGCAGCCGCGCAAAGGTCTCCGCGACATCGGGCAGATAGGCCCAGGCATGGCCGACGCCGCGCGACCCGGGATACATTATGCGTTTCACCGGCTTGCCCGGCGTTACCAGTCCCTGCGACAGCCAGCTATTGCCCGGCCGCGGCCCGAAGAAGTCGCCGGCCCGCAGGATCACCGCGCGCATGCTGCGATCGCACGCCTGCTCGATCGCCCGCTCCATCTCGACGCGCCACGCGCCCTTTTTTGTGTTCGGCCGCTGGGGCGAATCTTCCCGTGCGACAGGTATCGAGCGCGGATCGTAATTGTAGATGGTGCCTGGCAGCGCCAGCCGGGCGCCGGCGCTTTCGGCCGCCGCGATGCTGTTGTGGAGCATCGGCATCACCAGCTTTTCCCAGTCGCGATAACCCGGCGGGTTCACCGCATGGACGATCGCCGAGACGCCCCTGGCCGGCCGCATCACCGCGTCGCGGTCGAGCGCGTCGCCGGTGATCCACTCGATGCCGTCGTCGCTCGAGCGCGGCGTGCGGGTCAGGCCACGCACCGTCCAGCCATGCGCGATCAGCGCGCGTGCCGTCTCACCGCCCACGCCGCCCGTTGCGCCGAGCACCAGGGCCGTCTTTCCGTTCGTCATTGCTGCCTCCATCACGTTGATGGCGGTGATATGCGGCGACTCGACCTCATTGAAAATTGTCAGGGAGATAGAGTCGGCCTATACATTTTTGATGAACATCGATTGGGAGCGCCAGCGCGCTTTTCTCGCCGTGCTGCGCGAGGGCAGCCTTTCCGCCGCGGCGCGCGCATTGTCGGTCGCGCAGCCGACGGTGCGGCGGCGAATCGAGGAGCTGGAGGCGTCGCTCGGCGTGCCGCTGTTCACCCGCTCGGCCGGCGGCTTACAGCCGACCGAGGCAGCGATGGCGCTGCGCGATCATGCCGAAGCGATGGCGATGGCCGCCGATGCCTTTGTGCGTGCCGGATCGGCGGGCGCGCAGGAGATCGGGGGCACGGTGCGCATCTCGGCCAGCGAAATCATCGCGGTCGAGGTGCTGCCGCCGATCCTCGCATCGCTGCGCCGCATGCATCCCGCGCTGGTGTTCGAACTGTCGCCGAGCAACCGCAACGAGGACATGCTGCGCCGCGAGGCCGATATCGCGATCCGCATGGTCCGCCCGACCCAGAATGCGCTGGTCGCACGGCGGATCGGCGCGGTGCCGCTGGGGCTGCACGCCCGCGCCGACTATCTCGCGGCACACGGCACGCCGCGAACGTTCGACGAGCTCCGCGCGATCGGCATCATCGGGGTCGAGCATGACAACACCACGCTGCGCGCCCTACAGGCCCGGTACCGGATCGGCCGCGAGGACTTCATCTTCCGCAGCGACAGCGACCTCGCCCAGCTTGCCGCGATTCGCGCCGGGATCGGCATCGGCATCTGCCAGATCCCGCTCGCCGCACGCGATCCCGCGCTGGCCCGGGTGATGCCCGACGCGTTCGACCTCGATCTCGATACCTGGGTGGTGATGCACGAGGACATGCGCGGCGTGGCGCGGATCAGGGCGACCTTCGACCATCTGGCCGAGGGGCTGATCGATTATCTGCGCGCGCAGCCCAGGGTCGCGGCGTCGATCGCCGTCGCGGCACCGCGCAAGGGATAGACATCGGCAAAGGGCTGGCCGCCCTTGCCCAGGGTCTCGACACTCATGCTCCGGCCCGAGCGGATCGCCGCCACGACCGCCGCGTCCGTGCGCGAATCCGGCGCCCAGGCATCGGCATTGCCGGCGATCAGCTCGAAGCGGCGCTCCCCGACCGACAGCGTCACCCGGGCGCGCGGATCGCGTTCGCGGCTGAGGCGGACATGGAGCTGGTTGCGCGCGGCCCGGCCCGGCCAGGTCGCGATGCTGGCAAAAGGTCGCCAGCCGGCCGCGTGGCCCCGCGCCATCGGTTCGGCGATCGCGAAGCAGCGCCGGGGCGAGGCATCGGAAAAGGCGCCCCAATGGTCGAAAATGCCGAGCGACTCGCGCCCGGCGGCGGGCGCAGCCACCAGCAGGAGCAGGAACAGCGCCCGTTTCACGCCGGCGAATAGCCCGTGCCGGTATGGACGACCGTCTCGACGCCGCCTTCGATCATCACCACCGATCCCTGCGGCAGGCCCGGCGCGGCGGGGGCGCCGAGGGCGGGAATATCCGGCGCGCCCGTCATCACCCCACGCATCACCCGGCTGGAAATGCCGTGCATGATCACCAGCCGGTCGCCCGCATCATCGTCGGTATCGGCCAGCCAGCCCGAAACGCGCTCGACGATCTGATGATAGACTTCGCCGTCCGGCGAGGGCGCCAGCATCTGGTGCACCGAATCGAACACCGGCCCGACCTCGGCCACCACATCGGTGTAATAGCGCCCGCCCCAGCTGCCCATGCCGATCTCGACGAGGCGCGCATCGGTCCTTGCCTGATGCCAGTCGAGCTCGAGATGCTCGCAAATCACCGCAAGGGTCTGCAGGGCCCGGCCGGTCGACGAGGCCCACAGAGTGAGTGCGGGTTTCGGGCCGAGTTCGGCGCGCAAGGCCCGGCCCATTTCGTCGGCCTGAGCGAATCCGGCGCGCGTCAGCGGCGTATGAAGGTGATCGCCCTGCAATCTTCCCGCGATGTTGAACACGGTTTCGCCGTGCCGCGCGATAAAGTCCCTGCCCCGTCGTCTCGGGCTGCCCGCTGCCTTGGAATCCATCGGCCGCATTTCAACCCCGTGTGGCGCAAAAGCAACGGATTTCCTTGTTTATCTGAGGTTCATGCAAGCTCGGTCGCGCCCCCCTATTTGACGCTTCCCGGCTCAACATCGCCGGCTGTCCAATGGAGTCATCGTATGCGTAAGCTTGTTCTCACCGCCGCCACCGCCGCTCTCGGTCTTGGCCTGGCAGCCCCCGCCTTCGCCCAGGATTCGGAAAAGGCCCCCTTCACCGGCGTGCGTGTCGAAGCGCTCGGCGGCTACGACAATCTCAGCGGCGGCGGCGACGATTCGACCGGCAAGGACGGCTTCGTCTATGGCGGCGCGCTCGGTTATGACGCGCAGGTCGGCGGTGTCGTGCTCGGCGTCGAGGGTGAGATCACCGGTTCGACCACCAAGGTCCGTGCCACCGATATCCTGACCGCGGGCGACCGGATCCGCATCGGTGCCGGTCGCGACCTTTATGCCGGCGGCCGCATCGGCTTCGTCGCGTCGCCCCGTGCGCTGATCTACGCCAAGGCCGGTTACACCAACGCCCGGATCAACACCGACTATACCGTCGGCACGGCCCGCATCGAGGATCATACCAACCTCGACGGCTACCGTCTCGGCGCCGGCGTCGAATATAATGTCACCCCGCGAGCCTATGTGAAGGCGGAATACCGCTACTCGCATTACAGCCAAGCCAAGGACTATGACATCGACGCCAACCGCAATCAGGTGCTGGCCGGTATCGGCTATCGTTTCTGACCTTTCCGACTCAATCCGTCTGTTTACAGGCGTAAAACAAGGGGTCGGGGCGCTTGCCCCGGCCCCTTTTATCGTTAAGGAAAGGAGACGTAGGATTGCCCCCGGTGCGCATGCTCGGAGGGACGGAAATGGGCGGCGGCCCGGGGGAATGAGATGAAGGCGACGATCGAACGCGCGACATTGTTGAAGGGCCTCAGCCACGTTCAGTCAGTGGTGGAGCGCCGGAATACGATCCCGATCCTGTCCAACGTGCTGATCGAAGCGACGTCGGACGGCGGCCTCAAGCTGATGGCGACCGACCTCGACCTGCAGATCAACGAGACCGTTTCCGCTGCGGTCGACCAGCCCGGCGCGACCACCGTTTCCGCCCACACCTTGTTCGACATCGCGCGCAAGCTGCCCGAAGGCAGCCAGGTCAGCCTTGCCGCCGCCGACGGCAAGATGACGATCATGGCGGGCCGCGCCAAATTCCAGCTCGGCACCCTGCCGCGCGACGATTTCCCGGTGATCGCGGAAGGCGAGCTGCCCGTCTCGTTCGAGCTGCCCGCCGAAACGCTCAAGCAGATCATCGACAAGACCCGCTTCGCCATCTCGACCGAAGAGACGCGTTATTACCTCAACGGCATCTTCTGGCACGTCTCGGACGACCCGCTGCCAGTGCTGAAGGCAGCCGCGACCGACGGCCACCGCCTCGCCCGCGTGACCATGCCGCGCCCTGACGGCGCCGAGGGCATGCCCGACGTGATCATCCCGCGGAAATGCGTCGCCGAGCTGCGCAAGCTGCTCGACGAGATCGACGGATCGGTCGGCGTATCGCTGTCGCCGACCAAGATCCGTTTCGACCTGGGCCAGGCGCTGCTGA
Source organism: Sphingomonas sp. BL-S-29 (assembly GCF_055521495.1). NCBI lineage: Bacteria > Pseudomonadati > Pseudomonadota > Alphaproteobacteria > Sphingomonadales > Sphingomonadaceae > Sphingomonas > Sphingomonas sp. BL-S-29. The sequence goes on along the minus strand of NZ_CM145482.1, from coordinate 553,868 downwards.
CGTCGAAGCTGATCGACGGCACCTTCCCGGATTACAGCCGCGTCATCCCGACCGGCAACGACAAGATCCTGAAGATCGATCCGCGCAGCTTCGAGGAAGGCGTCGACCGCGTGTCGACCATCGCGACCGAGAAGACACGCGCGGTGAAGATGGCGCTCGACCGCGACAAGATCACCTTGTCGGTGACGAGCCCCGAAAACGGCACCGCCGCCGAGGAAGTGCCGGGCGATTACGCCGCGATGCCGTTCGAGATCGGCTTCAACAGCCGGTACCTGCTCGACATTCTCGGCCAGCTCGACGGCGACACGATCGAGGTCCACCTCGCCGACGCCGCCGCGCCGACCCTGATCCGCGAGAACGACAAGTCGTCCGCGCTGTACGTATTGATGCCGATGCGGGTGTGACCGCGGGCATCTGCGCTATAGCGTAATCTCTGCTTCTTCGTCGCCCCTGACCGATTCCGGGGCCGATGATGCTGTGACATTCTCGCTGGCCGGGTAGGTGTTGGAACTCAATCCGTCCTGACTGGCCGCGTCGTGTCAGATACGTTCGGAATGGATCACGCGACGGCATGAAGATGAGTCGTTTCATGGCGGCCCATCCGCTCACAATGTCCCTTTGCGTCTTCGTGCACATCGACTCGGGGGCAGCTTGACCCGTCGGCTCCGGCGAGCTATTGACACTCTTGTCAGTAAGGATCGAGTCGATGGCTAAGCTTCCTCCCTTTCCCGGTACCACCGGACGTCGCGACTGGCGGACGGCGTTCGACGCGATCCGCAAGTTGCTGGCCAATGGCGATGACACGACTCAGGTGTTCCGCATCATGCGCGCCCTGAATGTCGGCAGCACCGCGAACAATTACGGGCGTTTCATCGCCACCGAAAAAGGCGGGCGCATGGCCTATGAGCGAGTCGAGCTGGCCGAGCGTTTCGTCGACAAGGCCTTTGTCGCGTCGTTCGCGCCGGGCACGGTCGGCGCGGCCTATCGTACCTTCCTCGAGACGACCGGTTATTCCGCCGACGGGCTTGCCGATATCAGCAAGATCAATCGCGAGGAGGACATGCGCCACCCCTATGCCTGGTTCGGGCGGCGGACGCGCGACACCCACGACATCTGGCATGTGCTGACCGGCTACAAGGCCGACGAAAGCATGGGCGAGGCGGCGCTGGTCGCGTTCAGCTATGCCCAGGTCGGCGGGCTTGGCTGGGCGTTCATCGGCGGGGCGGCCGCGCTGAAGAGCCTGCGCGTTACCGGCGGCACGCTGTTCGCCAAGGCCGTGATCGAGGGCTATCGCAACGGCCGCAAGGCCAAGTGGATCTCGGGCGAGGATTATCTGAAGCTGATGCACGAACCGCTCGATGCGGCACGCGCGCGGCTCGGCATCGTGACGCCGACCGCCTATCTGCATGCGCAGCGCGAGCTGGGCGCGGAAATGGCGTCCTATCTCAGCGCGCGCAAGGAAAAGGCCGCCGCTGAGCAACTCGCCGCCTGATCCGCGGCACTCGCTAGCTGGCTACGAACTGGGCTAAGGCGCTGGCAATGCTGTCGCGCCTGGTCCTCACCGATTTCCGCAATCACGCCGACACCGCGATCGAGCCCGGGCGGGGCTTCGTCGTGCTGACCGGCGAGAATGGCGCGGGCAAGACCAATATCCTGGAAGCCGTGTCGCTGCTCGCACCGGGCCGTGGGCTGCGGCGCGCGGCGCTGGGCGAGATGGCGCGGCAGGGGGGTAGCGGCGGGTTTGGCGTAGCGGCAACGCTTCTATCGGTTTCTCCGTCCCCCTCCCGCTTGCGGGAGGGGCTAGGGGAGGGCATGTCAACAGACGCCGTCTTAACTGGACAGGCCCTCCCCCGACCCCTCCCGCAAGCGGGAGGGGAGGTCAGTATCGCCACCGGCGCCCAGCCCTCCGCACCCGAGCGCCGCATCGTCCGAATCCAGGGCGCGCCAGTTGCCGCGACGGCGCTGGCCGAATGGCTGACCATCCTGTGGCTGACCCCGGCGATGGACCGGCTGTTCGTCGAGCCCGCGAGCGAACGGCGGCGCTTCCTCGACCGGCTGACCCTTGCGCTGAACCCGGGCCACGCGGTCCATTCCAACCGCTACGAAGCAGCGATGCGCGCGCGCAACCGGCTGCTTACCGAAGCGAATGACGGCGGGCGCCCGGCCGACCCGGAATGGCTGAACGCGCTCGAAGCGCAGATGGCCGAGCATGGCGCGGCGATCGATTCGGCACGCCGCGATGCGGTCGCCGCGCTGGCCGCAAGGCTGGCGGAGCAGCCGGAGAGCCCGTTCGCCCGCGCCGGCCTCGCGCTGGAAGGCTGGACCGGCGCGGGCGATACGCTCGCCAGCGATCTCGCTCAGGGTCGCCGCCGCGACACTGCCGCCGGGCGCACGCTGGTCGGGCCGCATCGCACCGACCTTGCCGTCACGCATCTCGGCAAGGGCCAGGCGGCCGCCCTGTGTTCGACCGGCGAGCAAAAGGCACTGCTGCTCGGCGTGGTGCTCGCTCATGCCGATCTCGTGGCCGAACGCACCGGCCAGGCGCCGATCCTGCTGCTCGACGAAGTCGCCGCGCACCTCGATCCGTTCCGCCGCGCCGCGCTGTTCGAGCGGCTCGCGGGCAAGGGCCAGATATGGATGACGGGCACTGAATCCGCCCTGTTCGACGAGGTCGGGCCCGACGCGTTCCGCATGACGATCGGCCAGGGCGCACGCTGAACCTCGCCTGTCGGGTCGGCTCACACCGCGTTCAAGCGACGGGTGGCAGAAACCTCTTCATGGCGGGGGCCATGGAGAAGAACAGTGAAGAACCCAATGATAGCCATAGCCATAGCCATCGCCGCGACCGCGCTTACCGCGGGCTCCAGCCCCGCCCTTGCCCAGGATCGCTGGGACTGGGGTGGCGGACGCCCGGGCGACCGCGACTACGGCCTGGTCGGCGCCGGCGTGCCGATCCTATACCGCGAATTGCGCGCGACCAATCGCGGCCGCGCCTTCGTGATGCGCAATTTCGACTTCAACCATGACGGACGGGTCAGCCCGCGCGAGGCCAACGCCGCCAATCGCGCTTTCGCTCAGGTCGCCGGCGCTCGCCGCGACCGGTTCGACTGGAGCTCGCGCGACCGCACCGTCGTGGTCGAGGAACGTGGCGGCGGATGGGATCGCGGCGCGATGCGCGGCTATGGCTTCCGCCAGACGTCGCGCGGCGCCACGCTTCGGCTGCAGGAAGACGTGCTGTTCAAGACCGACAGCGCGGTGCTGCGCCCCGGCGCGATCGAGAAGCTGCGGCCGCTCGCTTCCTATCTGCGCGCCGAACCGGGTGTGCGCGTCGCGATCGACGGCTATACCGACAGCCGCGGCACCGATGCGCACAATCAGGACCTGTCGGAGCGTCGCGCGGCCAGCGTGCGCACCGCCTTTGACGAGCTGGGCGTGACGCGGGCGCGGTTCGCGGTGGTCGGGCATGGCGAGGCGGATCCCGTCGCCACCAATGCCACGGCAGCCGGCATGCGGCAGAATCGCCGGGTCGAAGTGACCTTGCTCGGCCAGCGTGCGGACCGCTTCGCCCGCGCCGATTAAGCTGCTGAAAACCGGATGTTTCGGGACGGTCGTCCGCCGGGCGCGGGCGGCCGTCCAGCAATGGCATTTTGCTTCCGTTTCCGTGCCTCAATCCCTATATGCTTGGCATGGCAGAAGATCCCAACACGAACGATTACGGCGCTGATTCAATCAAGGTGCTGAAGGGCCTCGACGCGGTCCGCAAACGTCCCGGCATGTATATCGGCGATACCGACGATGGTTCGGGCCTCCACCACATGGTGTTCGAGGTTTCCGACAACGCGATCGACGAGGCGCTGGCCGGGCATTGCGACCGCATCGACATCACGCTCAACCCCGACGGCTCAGTCTCGGTGACCGACAATGGCCGCGGCATCCCAACCGGCATCCACTCCGAAGAGGGCGTGTCGGCGGCCGAGGTCATCATGACTCAGCTCCATGCCGGCGGCAAGTTCGAGAACACCTCGGACGACAATGCCTATAAGGTATCCGGCGGCCTGCACGGCGTGGGCGTCTCGGTGGTCAATGCACTCAGCGAATGGCTCGACCTGACGATCTGGCGCGACGAGACCGAGCATTATATGCGCTTTGCGTTCGGCGACGCGGTGGCGCCGCTCAAGATCGTTGGCCCGGCGCCGGGTCGCAAGGGCACGCGGGTGACCTTCCTGCCCAGCCCCGCCACCTTCAAGATCGTCGAGTTCGATTTCGAGAAGCTCGAACATCGCTACCGCGAGCTCGCCTTCCTCAATTCGGGCGTGCGCCTGTTCCTGAACGACGCGCGGCACGAAGAGCTGAAGACGATCGAGCTGTTCTACGAGGGCGGTATCGCGGCGTTCGTGAAATATCTCGACCGCAACAAGGTTCCGCTGATGCCGGACCCGGTGGCGATCTCGGGCACCCGCGACGATGTGACGATCGACGTCGCGCTGGAGTGGAACGACAGCTATTACGAGAATGTCCTCTGCTTCACCAACAACATCCCGCAGCGCGATGGCGGCACGCACCTCGCCGCGTTCCGCGCCGCGATGACACGCACGCTCAACAATTATGCCGAGAAGTCCGGGCTCCTGAAGAAGGAGAAGGTCACGCTGACCGGCGACGACATGCGCGAGGGCCTGACCGCGATCGTTTCGGTCAAACTGCCCGATCCCAAGTTCAGTTCGCAGACCAAGGACAAGCTGGTCTCGTCCGAAGTGCGCCAGCCGCTGGAAAGCCTGATGGCGGACAAGCTGGCCGAGTGGCTTGAGGAAAATCCCGGGCATGGCCGGTCGATCGTCGCCAAGATCATCGACGCCGCCGCTGCCCGCGAGGCCGCCAAGAAGGCGCGCGAGCTGACCCGGCGCAAGGGCGTGATGGACATCGCCTCGCTGCCCGGCAAGCTCGCCGATTGCCAGGAGCGCGATCCGGCCAAGTCCGAGCTATTCCTGGTCGAGGGCGACTCGGCCGGCGGATCGGCGAAGCAGGGCCGCGACCGGCATTTCCAGGCGATCCTGCCGTTGCGCGGCAAGATCCTGAACGTCGAACGCGCGCGCTTCGATCGGATGCTGTCGAGCCGCGAGATCGGCACGCTGATCCAGGCGATGGGCACCGGCATCGGCCGCGACGACTTCAACGTCGAGAAGCTGCGCTACCACAAGATCGTCATCATGACCGACGCCGACGTGGACGGTGCGCATATCCGCACCCTGTTGCTGACCTTCTTCTACCGGCAGATGCCCGAGATCATCACCAATGGGCACCTCTTCATCGCCCAGCCGCCACTGTACAAGGCGACGCGCGGTCGATCCGAAGTCTATCTGAAGGACGACAACGCGCTCGACGAATATCTGGTCGAGAACGGCGTTGCGTCGAGCGTGCTCGAAGGCGCGGGCGGTGCGCGCAGCGGGGCCGATCTGCGGTCGCTGGTCGATCATGCCCGGCGGATGCGCACGCTGATGCGCTATGTCCCGCGCCGCTACGACCCGACCATGGTCGAGGCGCTGGCGATGAGCGGCGTGCTCGATCCGACCCTGTCCAATCAGGCGCGTGGCGAGCTGCTCGAAACGGTGGTGCGCGGGCTCGACGCAGCGGATGCGGACGCGCGCTGGTCGGCCTCGGTCACTGAGGAAGGCAGCATCCAGTTCAAGCGTATCTGGCGCGGCGTCACCGATCATCACATCATCGAGGCAGCGTTCCTCGGTTCGGCCGAAGCGCGCAAGCTGCACGCGCTTGCCACCGAACAGGGCGATGCGTTCGTACAGACCGCCAAGCTCGTCTCGACCAAGGCCGCTGCGGCGGCGCAGGCCGAAGTGGATGCGGCCGAGGAAGAGGATGACGCCCCCGCCGCGCTCGGCAAGGGTGAGACGATGGTTGCGCGGCCGAGCCAGTTGCTTGACGCGATCCTGCTCGCCGGCCGCAAGGGCCTGGCGATCTCGCGCTACAAGGGCCTGGGCGAGATGAATGCCGAGCAGCTGTGGGAAACCACGCTCGATCCGCAGAACCGGTCGATGCTCCGCGTCGAGATCGAACAGGCCGATGTGGCCGACGAGATCTTCACCCGGCTGATGGGCGATGTCGTTGAGCCCCGCAGGGAGTTCATTCAGGACAATGCGCTGAGCGTGGTGAATCTGGACGTGTAGAAGATCCAAATCTAGGGAGACGGGCATGAGGGTAGCATTGACGGGCGCCGCGATCGTGGCGCTGATGGCGACGGCGGCAATCGCGAAGGACCATCCGGCGGCCGAGACCAGAAAGGCCGTCACCGCCGCCCTCGCCGATCCGGCACGGACCGACCAGGCCGTCGACGATGCCCGGCGCAAGGCAGCCGAGACGCTGATCTTCGCCGGCGTCGGGCCGGGCGACACGGTGATCGATTATCTGCCGGGCCGGGGATATTGGACTCGCATCCTGACCGGCGTGGTCGGCCCCAAGGGCCATGTCTATCCGATGTGGCCGGCAGTGTCGGGCGCGCGGGCAACCGCGACGATCGACGCGCTGAAGGCGAAGAACCTGGCGAACGTCACGCCGGTGGTCGGCCCCACCGACATCCCGAGCAGCGACACGCCGGTCGACCTGTTCATGACGGTAGAGAATTATCACGACGTCGCCAATTCGGGTGGCGAGGCCGCGCTCGCGGCAGTGAACAACGGTGTGTTCAGGCTGCTGAAGCCGGGCGGCACCTATCTCGTGATCGACCACGCCAGTGCGGCCGGCGCCGGCCTGACCACCACCAAGACGCTCCATCGCATCGACGCCACTACAGTGAAGCTCCAGGTGATCGCGGCCGGCTTCAAGTTCGTCGGCGAGAGCAAGGTGTTGAACAATCCGGCCGACGACCACAGCCTGCCGGTGTTCGACGAGAAGATCCGCGGCCACATCGACCAGTTCATCTACAAGTTCCGCAAGCCGGGCTGATCCGGCGCGGAGACGGGGGTGCTGGGCGATCGCTCGCCTGTGCCGACGCGATGCGCGACCGCCGCAACCATACGGCGCCGCCAGACCGTCGACGGCGTGCTCACGGCAGGCGCAGGCGGCCGTCGATGATCTCGATTAGGGTTGGATTGCGACACTCGAACCAGCGGAGATCCCGATGACCAACGACACGATGGACCTGCAAGCGTTTCTGCGGAAGAGCCCGGATGCGGACTTTCTGCGCGAGATGACTTCGCCTCCTGGAAGGACCGCAAGGGCCGGGCGACAGCGCTCAAGCAGATTTACGCCAAGCTTGCGGACGTAGAACGATTGATAACTCATATCGCGTCCTTTATCGATATCGGGTCGATCTACAGCAGGCTTTTCCGATCCCTATACCGACGGATTCATCGATTTTCGAAATGTTAGCTGGCGGAGGGCTTGCTGCTTTAGGAGCGCGGATACATGGTAGAAATGGTGTGAAGTTGGGTTTGCTGCGGCGATTGCGTAGCACTGTCCCGTCAAACAAAAAGACACCTCAAATGGAGAATGCCACGATGGGCACGCCTGGAATGTCTGGTCTCGGGATAGGGAACAGGTCGGATCAAGTGCGGGTGTTTGGACTTATAAGGCTGGTGGGCCACGTCTGGGAAGCCAGCTCCGATCCAGTGCGCATCAATGTTTCGGTAGGTGGTTCCGAAGCTTCGTTCGGAGCGGCAGAGTGCGTTGTCTCTTCCTCGCCGAGCGATTTGCGCATCGAAGTCAATCTGATGACGCATCTACTGCCGAACGGCCCTGCGAACGCTATAGTGTCGGTTGATTTCGCGGACGGCAGCAGGGCGGCATTTCCCGCAAAGCCGCTCATTGTGAACAACAATACTCCGCTGGGTGCCCAGGTTGCGGAAGATCTGCGCGCTCACGGCACCGGCGCGATCCAACCGCGCGTGATCGATAGCAAGATCTTCCCTTACGAGAAGGGCAGGGCCAGGGCGTGGTTTGACGAAATTGAGCCTATCGAGGTTCCCTTGAGCTTCGATCCACCCGCCGACATGGAAAGGGCGCACCGCCATTTAGAGAGGTGGGGCTTTTGCATTCTGCCCGAACAGCTGCCACCGGATCTGATCGAGGAGTTCACGATCGAGCTTGACGAAGCAATCGAAAGTGGCCGCCTGCATTACGAGAAAGGGACCAGCCAGCGCATCCACGAAGCACACCGACTTGAAGCTGGCAGAAAGATATGGCTTTATCCGGAAGTTATGGCATTTCTTAAGTCGCACTTTCGCGACACGCCTAGTGCTTGCCAGACTTTAACCTATGTAAATGGTTCGGAGCAGAACGCTCATCAGGACACGATTCATCTCACGCCCTATCCTGCCGGCTTTATGTGCGGTGTCTGGATCGCGTTGGAAGACGTTCAGCCGGACTCGGGCGAGTTGTTCGTTTATCCTGGTAGCCACAAATCCCAGAGGTTACGGGCCGGCGACCTAGGCTTGGAGAAGGTGGATCAAGATTACTCCTCTTATGTAATCTTTGACGCGGAGGTACGCCGACTGTTGGAGGAAGGCGGCTACGAACGTGCGGCCTATCGACCCAAAGCTGGACAGATACTTGTCTGGCATGAGAATCTTGTACACGGTGGCAGTCCGCGCATCGACCGGGAGAAAACACGCCTCTCGATCGTGAGTCATTATTTCGCGAAAGGCGCTGTCGCTTATTACGACAGCCGCGGTGAGGCGGGAGCCCTTGAGCTGTTGCCTGAAAACGCATGAAAACGGTTGTTCTGTCCGGAGTAAATCGAGGCATTGGGGAGGCTGTCGCACGCGCTTTTCTGCGCGCTGGATGGTTTGTGGTGGGCATTGGGCGTTCCCCCCCACCATGGGCAACGGAGGAACATGAGCGCCTATCCTTCCATCATTGCGACATGGCCGATCACAAAGCTGTGGAGACGGCCTGCGCCAGCATCCAACGGCCTGTTGACGTCCTCATCTGCAACGCGGCGAGTTTCGGACCACGCGCCTTCCACACACGTGAGTTCGATCCCGACGATTTTGTAGCGACTTTGTCTGTCAACGTCGTAGCGCCGATGGTCTTGGCGAAATCCTTGCGGCATCAGTTGCTAGCTGCCGAGGGGAAGCTGATAGTCATGATGAGCACCGGCAACGCCTCCCTGTCTGGAAACACCGACGGATCAATGCTGGCGTATCGGGCAAGCAAAAGCGCGCTCAACCAGATTGTCCGCAACCTCGCGGCCGAGTGGGGTCCAGAGGGTTTCGTGGCGACAGCTCTAAATCCCGGCTGGGTCAGGACCGATATGGGAGGCGAGCAGGCGCCTCTGAGCCCCGATGAAGCGGCGGTGGAGATTGTGAACTTCGTGGAAGAGGTGGCGACGCCCGCGCTCAATGGCTGCTTCGTCAATACAGACGGTTCCCCGCTGCCCTGGTAGATTGGACTGTCAGGATTTCGGTGCGCGCGCGAGCATAATGAAAAACGGGGCCAGTACGGCCCGACGCGCGGCGGACTTCGGGGCTGGTCGCGACGCCCGCCGTGGCGAGCGCCTCGATCAGCGTCGTCTTGCCTGCCCGAACCCGGACCGCCTGTGAGAACGAACAGGCGGTCCGTGTCCATCGATAATATCAGAGCTTCTCCGTCAGCTCCGGCACGATCTTGAACAGATCGCCGACCAGGCCGATGTCCGCGACCTGGAAGATCGGGGCGTCCTCGTCCTTGTTGATCGCGATGATCGTCTTGGAGTCCTTCATGCCCGCCAGATGCTGGATCGCGCCGGAGATGCCGATCGCGATATAGACTTCGGGGGCGACGATCTTGCCGGTCTGGCCGACCTGATAGTCGTTGGGCACATAGCCCGCGTCCACCGCGGCGCGCGAGGCGCCGACGCCGGCACCGAGCTTGTCGGCGAGCGGCTCGATGATCGAGTGGAAATTCTCCGAGTTCTGCAGCGCGCGGCCGCCCGACACGATGATCTTCGCGCTGGTCAGTTCGGGACGCTCGGACTTGGCGATCTCGGCGCCGGCAAAGGTCGACAGGCCCGTGTCGCCGGTCGAGGCGACGGCCTCGACCGTGCCCGAACCACCCTCGGTCGCCGCCTTGTCGAACGCCGTGCCGCGCACGGTGATGACCAGCTTGGCGTCCTTCGTCTGCACCGTGGCGATGGCGTTGCCGGCATAGATCGGACGCGTGAACGTGTCCGGCCCCTCGACCGACAGGATGTCGCTGATCTGCATCACGTCGAGCAGCGCAGCGACGCGCGGGGCGATGTTCTTGCCGTTCGAGGTGGCCGGGAACAGCACGGCGTCGTGATCGCCCATCAGTGCGACGACGAGCGGCGCGACATTCTCGGCGAGCGCATGCACATAGGCAGCGTCGTCAGCGAGATGGACCTTGCCCACGCCGGCGATCTTCGCGGCTTCGGCAGCGACGCTATCGACGCCCTGGCCCGCGACGAGCAGATGGACGTCACCGAGCTTCGACGCGGCGGTGACCACGGCGAGCGTGGCGTCCTTGACGGCCTTGCCGTCATGTTCGACCCAGACGAGCGTCTTCATTTCGCCACTCCCATCGCCTTCAATTTGGCCACCAGTTCATCGACATCGGCGACCTTGACGCCGGCCGAACGCTTGGCGGGCTCGACGACCTTCAGCGTGGTCAGGCGCGGGGAGATGTCGACGCCGTAATCGGCGGGCGTCTTCTGCGCGAGCGGCTTGGACTTGGCCTTCATGATGTTGGGCAGCGAGGCATAACGCGGCTCGTTGAGGCGAAGATCGGTAGTGATGATCGCGGGAAGCTTCAGCGTCTCGGTCTCCGAGCCGCCATCGACTTCGCGCGTCACGGTGACCGAGTCGCTGGTCAGCTCGACCTTCGAGGCAAAGGTCGCCTGGCCAACGCCGAGCAGGCCGGCGAGCATCTGGCCGGTCTGGTTGTTGTCGTCGTCGATCGCCTGCTTGCCGAGGATCACCAGATCCGGCTTTTCTTCCTCGACGATCCTGGCAAGCAGCTTGGCCACGCCGAGCGGCTCGACCTTCTCTTCCGAGACGACCAGGATCGCGCGGTCGGCGCCCATGGCGAGCGCGGTACGCAGCGTTTCCTGGGCCTTTTGCTCGCCGATCGAGACGACCACGATCTCCGTGACGCCCTTGTCTTTCAGCCGAATCGCCTCTTCGACCGCGATCTCGTCGAACGGGTTCATGCTCATCTTGACGTTGGCGAGGTCGACCCCCGTCCCGTCGGCCTTCACCCGGGGCTTTACGTTATAGTCAAGCACGCGCTTGACCGGGACCAGCACCTTCATTGCAATCCACTCCTGTGACCGAACGCTTCCCGGGGAGGGAAAAGGTTCAGGCGGCCGCTTTCACCTCGGCGACGATCTTGCGGGCGGCATCGCCCAGATCATTGGCGGGGACGATCGCGAGACCGGACGTCGAAAGGATCTTCTTGCCCTCCTCGACATTGGTGCCTTCGAGCCGAACGACCAGCGGCACCGAGAGGTTCACTTCCTTCGCCGCGGCGACGATGCCCTCGGCGATGATGTCGCACTTCATGATGCCGCCGAAGATGTTGACCAGGATGCCCTTCACCGCCGGATCGGCGAGGATGATCTTGAACGCCGCCGTCACCTTCTCCTTGTTGGCGCCGCCGCCGACATCGAGGAAGTTGGCCGGGAACATGCCGTTCAGTTTGATGATGTCCATCGTCGCCATGGCGAGGCCGGCGCCGTTGACCATGCAGCCGATGTCACCGTCGAGCTTGATGTACGCGAGGTCGTACTTGGACGCTTCGAGCTCCGAAGGATCCTCCTCGGTCTCGTCGCGCAGCTCCATCAGGTCCTTGTGGCGGAACAGCGCATTGGTGTCGAAACCGACCTTGGCGTCGAGCACCAGCAGCTTGTTGTCGTCGGTGACGGCAAGCGGGTTGATCTCGATCTGCGAGGCATCGGTGCCGATAAAGGCGTCGTACAGCTTCGACGCGACATTAGCGGCTTGCTTGGCGAGATCGCCCTTGAGCCCGAGCGCATTCGCCACGGCGCGGCCGTGATGCGGCATGAAGCCGGTCGCGGGATCGACGTCGAAGGTCTGGATCTTTTCCGGCGTGTCATGCGCGACGGTCTCGATGTCCATGCCGCCCTCGGTCGACACCACGAAAGCGACTCGGCCGGTGGCGCGATCGACGAGGAGCGCGAGGTAGAATTCCTTGGCGATGTCGACGCCGTCGGTGACGTAGAGGCGGTTGACCTGCTTGCCGTGCTCGCCGGTCTGGATCGTCACCAGCGTGTTGCCGAGCATGTCGGTCGCCGCCGCGCGGACTTCGTCGGCAGTGCGGGCGAGCCGGACGCCGCCCTTGGCGTCGGGGCCGAGCTCCTTGAACTTGCCCTTGCCGCGGCCGCCGGCGTGAATCTGCGCCTTCACCACATAGAGCGGCCCGGGCAGCTTGCCTGCCGCGGCCACTGCTTCATCCACGCTGAGCGCCGCAAAGCCTGCCGGGACGGGCACGCCGAATTTCGCGAGAAGCTCTTTGGCCTGGTATTCGTGGATGTTCATGGGGCTCACATGCCTTTCGAAGATCGGGGATGCTGGAGCCTTAAGCACAGGGTGGACGGCGAATCCACCCCCGCAAGCGTCAGCGGGCCAGACCAGTGACGCAAAGCGCGGCCGAGCTGGCCGTCACGCCGACGATCTCCGGGTCCCGGAGCGAGCGCACCCGGTAGAGAAACTCGTCGAGATCGCGTGCGCGCTCCGCCTTGCCCAGCCCGGCGAGGCGGCGAAGCTGCAGCAGCGACAGGCGATCGACCATGCGGGCGGCCATGCATCCGGCGACCGGCTGCGAGATGCCGGCACTGACGAGTCCCTCGCGCGTCATCGTCTCCGGCGTCGAGCAGCCCGATATCAGCAGCGGCAGCAAGACGCCGATCGGCAAGAAGCGCATTTCATCCATCCTGTCGTGCAACTCCGGTCGGGCACGGCTATATCGTACCGCATGCATTGGACAATCGGCCTGATCCTGTTCCTCGCCACCGTTCTGGGGATGGAGGGCTTCGCTTATGTCGCGCACCGCTGGATCATGCACGGACCGGGCTGGTTCCTGCACAGGAGCCATCATCGCCCGCGCACCGGCGCCTGGGAGCTGAACGATCTCTACGCGGCGATCTTCGCCGTGCCCTCCTTCGTGCTGCTGCTCGGCGGGGTCCAGCTCGGCTGGTGGCCGGGCTTCGCCTGGATCGGCGCGGGGATCGCGGCCTATGGCGCGATCTATTTCGGGTTTCACGACGTCATCGTCCACAAGAGGCTGAACCACCGCTATCTGCCGAAATCGACCTATATGAAGCGCATCATCCAGGCGCACCGGCTGCACCATGTCGTCGAGACCAAGGCCGGCACGGTCAGCTTCGGCTTCCTCTGGGCGCCGAAGCCCGAGGCGCTGAAGGCGGAGCTAAAACGCCGCGGCCATGCGGGAATGCGCGCGCCGGCGGGCGAGGGAGCGGAGCGCTAGATGTTCGACTGGATCGGCCGCACCCTGTTGCTGGTCCTGAGCGGGCTTGCCACCTTCGCGATTCTAGCCTCGCTCGAATCCGCCTCGCGCGGCAACGGCACTCTGCGCAGCGGCATGCCGGCGGCGGAGAGCGCGCCCGATCCCCGCGCGCCGCCACCTGAAGCGGTGCGGGAAGCGCCGGCGCCGGGCGGTGCGGAGCCCGGAACGCCGGTCCCTGCCGGCCAGCCGCTTGAGCGAGTCGCGGTGCCGGGTACAACCGCGCAGGACGCCGGCGCGCAACTGCTCGAGGCGCTGACCTATGCCGTGCTGGCGCTCGCCGGCTTCGCCGCGGCGATCCTGATCGTGCTGCTGCGCATCACCGCACATCTCGCCCGCATCGCCGAGCGGAGCTGAACCATTCCCGACTGGTATTTCTACGCGCTCGCGGTGCCGGCGGTGACGCTGATCGGTCTGTCCAAGGGCGGGTTCGTCGGCATGGGCGCCTTGTCGCTGCCGATCCTGGCGCTGGCGATCTCCCCGGTCAGGGCGGCGGCGATCCTGTTGCCGATCCTGATCGTGCAGGACGTGGTCGGCGTGTGGGCGTTCCGCAAGCAATGGGACGGGCATGTGCTGGGCTGGATGCTGCCGGGATCGCTGATCGGCATCGCGCTCGGCTGGTTCTTCGCGGCGCGGGTGTCGGAGAGCGCGGTGCTGGGCGTGGTCGGCGCGATCTCGATCCTGTTCGGGGGCTATCGGCTATGGGTCGACCGGCGCGGGGCGATCGCGGCACCGGCACGATCGCCCGGCTGGGTCGGCACCCTGTTCGGCATTGCCTCGGGCTTCACCAGCCAGATCGCCCACGCCGGACAGCCGCCCTTCCAGATCTGGGTGATGCCGAAACGGCTCGAGCGCGACGTGCTGGTCGGCACCACCGCGATCTTCTTCGCGGTCACCAACTGGCTGAAGGTCCCCGCCTATTGGGCGCTCGGCCAGTTCAGCCGCGAGAATCTGCTGGCGGCGGCGACCTTGCTGCCGGTGGCGATCGCCTCGACCCTGGCGGGCGTGTGGCTGGTGCGACGCGTGTCCCCGACGCGCTTCTACACCGCGATCTATCTGCTGATGGTGCTGGTCGGCGTAAAACTCGTCTGGGACGGCCTCGCCTGAAGCAACGGCGCCTCTATCCGACAGTCACACGAGCCTCTTCCGCGCCTCGTTATTGGGAGACCGCCCAATATCCGTCGAATTTCGCGACCCACTTGCGAGGGGGCTGAATCGGGGCTGATCTTGCGTGCTGTCGACCGGTCCAACAGCGTTACAGTGCGACGTCATGGCGGGCGGCGGCCGAGTTCCCGGGCGTCGGATCGCACCCACTTGCAGTCGATCCGCGAATAGTCGCGGAATTACGCGACCCCTATCGGCATTACTGTGCGCTTTATTTGACGCGGATTCCGCCCGTCATCGCCCGACCGGGCGTCGCTTTCTTCACCTAGTCAAAGAGCGACGAGACCGAGGTCTCGTCCGCGATCCGCTTGATCGCCTCGGCCAGCAGCGGCGCGATGGTCAAGTGGCGGATGCGCTTCGCGTTCATCACCACATCATGGCCGCCGATTGAATCAGTGATGACCAGTTCCTCGAGGGACGACCCTTCGACCCGCGCCACCGCGCCGCCCGACAGGACCCCGTGCGTGACATAGGCGACCACGCCCTCGGCACCCGCTTCCTTCAGCGCGGCGGCGGCGTTGCACAAGGTGCCGGCCGAATCGACGATGTCGTCGATCAGGATGCAGAAACGCCCCTCCACTTCGCCGATGATGTTCATCACCTCGGATTCGCCGGCGCGTTCGCGGCGCTTGTCGACGATCGCGAGCGGGGCGTTGTCGAGCCGCTTGGCCAGCGCGCGGGCGCGGACCACGCCGCCCACGTCAGGCGACACGACCATCAGGTTGCGGTCGCCGAAACGCGTCAGGATGTCGGCCGACATGACCGGTGCGCCGTAGAGATTGTCGGTCGGGATATCGAAGAAACCCTGGATCTGTCCGGCATGGAGATCGACCGAGAGCACGCGGTCGGCCCCCGCGACGGTGATCAGATTGGCGACCAGCTTGGCCGAGATCGGGGTGCGCGGCCCGGGTTTGCGGTCCTGCCGGGCATAGCCGAAATAGGGGATCACGGCAGTGATGCGCTTGGCCGAGGCGCGGCGGAGCGCGTCGATGCAGATCAGCAGCTCCATGAGATTGTCGTTGGCCGGATAGCCGGTCGACTGGAGCACGAACACGTCCTCGCCGCGGACATTCTCCTGGATCTCGACGAACACTTCCTCATCGGCGAAGCGGCGGACGCTCGCATTGGTGAGGGGAATTTCGAGATAGTCCGAGATCGCCCGCGCCAGCGGCAGGTTCGAATTGCCCGTCATCAGTTTCATACGCATATCCTCACCGGCGGACCTGGCCGTTGCCGGGCGCTCTTAGCCAGCACTTCGCCGAGGGGAAAGGCCCGTTGCGCGCCGAGTCGCGCCCGGACGCTCATGGCCATAGCCCGATGACCAGCCCGAACAGCGCGAATTGCACGGCATGATAGCCGGCATTGATCGCCCAAAAGGCCAGGCTGCGGCCCTCGAAGACATATTGAATCGCGAAAGCCGCGCCGATCAGGCCGCCACAGGCCAGGCCGAGCGGCAGCGCGTGGCAGAGGCCGGGCGCGGGTCCGGCGATCAGCGCGAAGACGATCGCGGCGACGATCGAGGTCGCGACCCCGATCGCGATCTTCAGGCCATGGTTCCCCTTGCCGGCGGGAGGGTTGTCGATGTCGATGCCCATCGCGCGCGCCCAGCGGCGCAGGAACAGGACCTTCGAATACCAGAGCGCGCCGGGGAAATAGCCGACGATGCCGGCGGCGACCGCGGCGGCGATGTTGATCTGGTGCACCGCGTCCTCCCCCTTTGCGCCTTTAATATCACGATCGACGCCGGGCGTCGCCGGTTGTTGCCGCCCGGCGGGGCGTCTACAGCCGCACCCATGACCGTTCTCACCCGTTTCGCGCCGAGCCCGACCGGCCGGCTGCATGTCGGCAATATCCGCACCGCGCTCCACAACTGGCTATGGGCGCAAAAGCAGGGCGGGCGCTTCATGCTGCGCATCGACGATACCGATGCCGAGCGCAGCCAGGAGCATTTCGTCGACTCGATCCGCGCCGACCTCGCCTGGCTCGGGCTGGATCCGGTCGGCGAGGAGCGGCAGTCGGCGCGCTTTTCGCTCTACGAGGCGCGCTTCGCGGCACTGCGCGAGGCCGGCCATGTCTATCCCGCCTATGAAACCGCGCAGGAGCTGGACCTGAAACGCAAGATCGCGGCGGGGCGCGGCCTGCCGCCGGTCTATGACCGCGCCGCACTGGCGCTGAGCGATGCCCAGCGCGCGGCGTTCGAGGCCGAGGGGATCGCGCCGCACTGGCGCTTCAAGCTCGACCATGGCGCCGCGATCGAATGGGACGACCTGATCCGCGGGCACCAGCGGTTCGATCCGGCGACGATGAGCGACCCGGTGATCCGCCGCGCCGATGGGTCGTGGCTCTATATGCTGCCCTCGGCGATCGACGATGCCGAGATGGGCGTGACTCATGTCGTGCGCGGCGAGGATCATGTCTCCAATACCGCGTTGCAGCTGCAGATGTTCGCCGCGATGGGCAGCGCGCCGCCTGCCTTTGCGCATGAGGCATTGCTGGTCGGGAGCGAGGGCAAATTGTCCAAGCGACTCGGATCGGTCGGGGTCGACCAGTTCCGCGACGCCGGGATCGAGCCCGAAGCGGTGCGCGCGCTGCTCGCGCGGATCGGCACGAGCGATCCGGTCGAGCCGCTGGTCGAGACGGCCAGGCTGATCGAGACGTTCGATTTCGGGCGCTTCGGACGCGCGCCGGCGCGGTTCGACGAAGCGGAGCTGAGCGCGGTCAATACGCGCATCGTGCATCAGCTCGATTTCGACTCGGTCGCCGGGCGCCTGCCCGACGGGATGGGGCGGATCGAGTGGGAAGCGGTGCGGCCCAATCTGACCGTGGTGGCCGAGGCAGGCGATTGGTGGCGCGTGATCGAAGGGCCGATCGACTCGCCGGCCGACCCGGCGGACGTGGATTTCCTGGCCGAGGCGGCGCGGGTGGCGGGCTCGATCGACTGGGCCGCCGACCCCTGGCATGCGCTGACCGGGGCGCTGAAACAGTCGAGCGGTCGGAGCGGCAAGGCGCTGTTCCTGCCGTTGCGGCGCGCGCTGACCGGGCTCGATCATGGGCCGGACATGAAGGCGTTGCTGCCGCTGATCGGGCGCGAGCGGGCGGTCGAGCGGCTGACGGGCTGAGTTCGCCGCGACGCTTTGGCAGGTCCCTTCCTGCTTCCCCTTGCGAAGACCGGGGTCCAGTCGGACAGGTTGTTGTAACGGCGCGCAGCGCCTCGCCATGATCGTCCCCCGACTGGGCCCCGGCCTTCGCCGGGGAAGGCGACATGGTGTTGGCCACCGGCGTGAAATGATATCTTGTATCTAGATAGTAATGTTGTATCATCGCCGTTGAGATCGAGCGACAGACTCGACCGCCCACCAAGGAGACGATGGAGGCAGGCGATGTACGCAGACCGTTATACCAAACAGAAGAAACTGGACCCGGCCAGCCTTGGCCTCTCGGCGCTGCTGGTCGGCGGGATCATGACCGGGATGATCTTCTCGGCGCCCGATTTCGTGAAGAAGATCCCAACGTCGATCACGCTCTACCCGATCACCGAGACACCGCCGCCGCCACCCAACCCCGAGCCCCTGCCGAAGAAGCAGGAGGTGCTGAAGAAGGCGGAAACGCAGATCGTCCCGCCGCGCCAGGAAGTCACGATCGACACGCCGAAAGGCTTCACGATCACCCCCGGCACGAACACGGTCGACATCACCGAAGGCACGACCAGCGGCACCGTCGGCGAAATACTCACTGTCCCGCCCAAACCGCCGGCGATCGTCGCGCCCGGGATCAACCCACGCTTCAACTATCAGCCCGACTATCCCAGCGACGAGCGACGCCTCGGTCGCGAGGGCCGGGTGGTGGTCCGCGTGCTGGTCGGCACCGACGGCCGGGTGAAGCAGGTCGAGAAGGTCAGCGCCGCGAGCGACTCCTTCTTCGAGGCGACGCGGCGTCGCGCGCTCGAGAAATGGCGCCTGACCCCGGGCACGCGCGACGGCGTCGCGGTCGAGGCCTGGCGCACCATGGCCGTCAGCTTCGTCATGAACGACGAATGACCCCCTTCCGATCGCGCCGGGCATAACCTTGGACGTCCGGCACGATCGGGAGACCTTGCAGGGCTGGCATCCCGCCGGCCCTGCGCCTATCTTGTCGCGATGAGTTTCCTGCGCACCATCTCGCCCCTGCGCGCCTATCGCGACCTTCGCCAGTATCTGGCGTCGCGCAAGACCTATGAGCTGGTCTTCCTGGTCCTGGCCATCATCGTGACCTGGACGATCATGTTCGCCATCGCGAACAATTCCGAGGTCCAGAAGGAATACCGCCCGAACATCGTCTATGCGGAGCAATGGCCCGCCAACCGCACCGACGAGCAGATCATCGCGCAGCAGAAGATCGACGGCCCGAAGGAAAAGGCCGAAGCCGACGAGGTGAAGAAGCAGCAGGCCGAGACCCAGGCTGCCTATAAGCGCCTCGACGACAAGCTGAAGAAGTACGGATTCTGACGATTGCCGACGCGCGCTGGATGGGGGCGGCGCTCGCGCTGAGCGAGCGCGGCAAGGGGCTGACCGCGCCCAACCCCAATGTCGGCTGTCTCATCGTGCGGGACGGGCGCGTCGTCGGGCGGGGCTGGACTCAGCCGGGCGGGCGTCCGCATGCCGAGGCGATGGCGCTGGCCGAAGCCGGCGACAGAGCGCGCGGCGCGACCTGCTACGTCACGCTGGAACCCTGCGCGCATCAATCGCCGCGCGGCCCGGCCTGTTCGGACCTGCTGATCGCGGCCGGGGTGGCGCGTGTGATCATCGCGCTCGGCGATCCCGACCCCCGCACCGACGGCGACGGCATCGAGCGGCTGCGCGGCGCGGGGATCGAGGTCACGACCGATCTTCGCGACGGCGATGCGCGCCGCGCGATGGCCGGATTCCTCATCCGCCAGGCGCTGGGCCGGCCGCAGGTGACGCTGAAGCTCGCTTTGTCGCTCGACGGCGCGGTGGCGATGGGCGACGGCACCAGCAAATGGATCACCGGCGCGGAGGCGCGAGCGCATGCCCATGTCGAGCGGGCCCGGCACGAAGCGATCCTGGTCGGGCACGCGACCCTGACGGCGGATGCGCCGACGCTCGATGTCCGCCTGGCGGGGCTGGAGGGGCGGAGCCCGCGGCGGCTGCTGCTGCTGTCGCATGGCAATGCGCCCGACGGCTGGGAAGTGCTGCACGATCCCGCCGATATTCACCAGTTGAAGGGCATCGACCATCTGCTGGTCGAGGGCGGCGTGGCGACGGCGGCGGCGTTCCTTTCCGCCGACCTGGTCGACCGGCTGTTATTGTACCGCGCGCCGATCCTGATCGGGGCGGGCCGCACCTTGCCCGATATCGGCCTGGCCGATCTCGCCGCGGCGCATGGCCGCTGGACGCTGCACGACGCGCGGCGGCTTGGCAGCGACCGAGTCGAGGTCTACGAGCGCGCCAAAGGACAGGTTTGATGTTCACTGGAATCGTCACCGATATCGGCACCGTGGAGCGCGTCGAGGCGCTGGCCGACACGCGCGTCGTGATCGGCACCAGCTATGACACCGCGACGATCGATCTCGGTGCCTCGATCTCCTGCTCGGGCGTGTGCCTGACCGTCATCGATAAGGGGCCCAACTGGTTCGCCGTCGACGTGTCGGGCGAAACCATCAGCCGCACGGCGCAGGGGCAATGGACCGAGGGGCGCAAGCTCAACCTGGAGCGCGCGCTGAAGCTGGGCGAGGAGCTGGGCGGCCATATCGTCACCGGCCATGTCGACGGCATCGGCGAAGTCACCTCGGTGGTCGAGGAAGGCGGATCGCACCGCGTGCGGATCACGGCCGGCGCCGAGATCGCCCCGTTCATTGCGCCCAAGGGATCGGTCACGCTCGACGGCGTCTCGCTGACCGTCAACGACGTGGAGGATTCGCCCGCCGGCGTGACCTTCGGCGTCAACATCATCCCGCATACCGCGGCCGTCACCACTTTCGGCAGCCTCGCGGCCGGCGATCCGATCAATATCGAGATCGACGTGCTCGCCCGCTACCTGCAACGCATGGAGCATTATCGTGCAAAAGCCTGAGCTGGCCCGCCTGCGCCACGGCTTCCTCTCCAGCCCTGAGGAAATCATCGACGAAGCGCGCAACGGCCGGATGTTCATCCTGGTCGATGACGAGGATCGCGAGAATGAGGGCGACCTGGTCATCCCCGCCCAGATGGCGACGCCGGAGAAGATCAACTTCATGGCGCGGCATGGCCGCGGCCTGATCTGCCTGGCCTTGTCCAAGAAGCGCGTCGACGAGCTCGGGCTCGACCTGATGAGCCGCCACAACGGCACGCGCCACGAGACCGCCTTCACCGTCTCGATCGAGGCACGCGACGGCGTGACCACCGGCATTTCCGCCGCCGACCGCGCCCGCACCGTCGCGGTGGCGATCGATTCGTCGAAGAGCCGCGAGGAAATCGTGACGCCCGGCCATGTCTTCCCCCTGGTCGCACGCGAGGGCGGCGTGCTGGTCCGCGCCGGCCATACCGAGGCCGCGGTCGACGTGTCGCGGCTGGCCGGCCTCAACCCCTCGGGCGTGATCTGCGAGATCATGAACGAGGACGGGACGATGTCGCGCCTCGACGATCTCGTTTCCTTCGCGCAGCTCCACAATCTCAAGATCGGCACGATCCGCGACCTGATCGCCTATCGCCGCCGCCACGACCATCTCGTCGAGAAGCGCGCCGAGATGGTGTTCCACAGCAAATGGGGCGGCGACTGGAAGGCGATGACCTTCTTCAACAAGGCGACCGGCGACGAGCAGATCGCGCTGGTCAAGGGCAAGATCGACCCGGACAAGCCGACCCTGGTGCGCATGCACAGCCTGTCGATGTTCGCCGATGCGTTCGGCGAGGAATCCGAGCGCTCCGGCCTGCTCGCGCAGTCGATGGAGACCATCGCCGAGGAAGGTGCCGGCGTCATCGTCGTGATCAACCGGCCGATGAAGGATTCGCTCACCCGCGTGATCAGGCTGCGCGCCGAGGGCAAGACGATCGGCACGCCGGAGGCCGCCGAGCTGCGCGATTACGGCGTCGGCGCGCAGATCCTCGCCGAACTGGGCGTGCAGGACATGGTGCTGCTGACCAATACCCACCACACCCTAGTCGGGCTTGACGGGTACGGCCTGTCGATCGTCGGCGAACGGGCAATCCCCGGCACCGGAGGCGAATGATGGCGAAAATCCTGATCGTGGAAGCACGCTTCTACGACCATCTCAACGACCTGCTGCTCGAGGGCGCGCGTGCCGCGATCGAGGAAGCCGGGCATCGCCACGAGACGATCACCGTCCCGGGCGCGCTGGAGATTCCGGGTGCGATCGCGCTCGCGTCCGAGACCGACGATTATGACGCGTTCGTCGCGCTGGGCGTGGTGATCCGCGGCGAGACCTATCATTTCGAGATCGTCGCCGGCGAAAGCGCGCGCGGCCTGATGGCGCTGTCGATGGACGGCGTGGCGATCGGCAACGGCATCTTGACCGTCGAGAACGAAGCCCAGGCGCTGGCCCGGGCGCGGCGCACCGAGAAGGACAAGGGCGGCGAAGCGGCCAAGGCGGCGCTGGCGATGCTGGCGCTGAAGGACCGCTTCGGCTGACCATGGCCGACATGCAGCCGCCCCCGCCGCGCTATCGCATCGTCGAGCGCAACGGCCGGCTGATCGTCACTGACACCTGGGCGGAGAAGAGGCCGCCGCGATCGGAAGCGTCGATGGTGTCGATGCCCGGGACTCCGAAGCGGTCATTGCCGGCTACCGCTGGCCGGCCGGCCGGCACCGGCGTGCCACGCCTGCCGACTGGCGGGTTGATCGAGACACTGGGTGCCATCCTCGTCCTCGGGCTCTGTGCCGGATCGACCGACAGCACGGGCAACCCGATCCTGACCACCGCCAATTATTACGACGTCAACGGCCCGCGCGACATCGTGCTCGCACCCGCCGGCGCGAAACGGCTCGGGCGCTGGCTGCTCGGCGCGGTGCTGGCCGCAATGGCGATGGCGGTGGTGATGTTCGCCACGCCATGGGGCTTCGTCGTCGCCTTTGTGCTGGTCGGCATGATCGCGAGCAACGCCAACACCACTGCGCGCCCGGCGATCACGCGCTGGCTCGACGCCCTCGAAAAGGCAGGTTGAGCGAAGTCCCACCCTTACTTATACTAATGTAAGTAAGGGAGATTCGGCGATGGCGTTGGCCCACACTTTCAAGGCGAATCCCCACTGGCTGCCGCGGCAGAAGCCGCAGGCGATCGCCGCGATTCCGGGCGAGAATGGGCTGCCTTTCATCGGCAACACGCTGAAACTGCTGCGCGATCCGGTCGGATTCGGTCATCGCATGGTGGCGCAATATGGCACCGTCTATCGCAACCATGCCTTTGGCGGCCCTTCCGTCACCCTGATGGGCGCCGACGCCAACGAACTGGTGCTGTTCGACCGCGACAAGGTCTTCTCGTCCGAACAGGGCTGGGGCCCGATGCTCAACCTGCTCTTCCCGCGCGGGCTGATGCTGATGGATTTCGAGAAGCACCGCGCCGACCGCAAGGTGATGTCGGTCGCGTTCAAGCCCGAACCGATGCGCCATTATGCCGAGGCGCTGAATAGCGGCATCACGAGGACCGTTACCGGCTGGGCGAACCGGCCGCTGCGATTCTACGACGCGATCAAGGCACTGACGCTCGACCTCGCCGCCGACAGTTTTCTCGGCATGCCGCTCGGGCCGGAAGCCGACCGGATCAACCAGGCGTTCGTCGACGAGGTCCAGGCATCGGTCGCGCCGATCCGCGTGCCGCTGCCCGGCACGATCATGAGCAGGGGTGTGAAGGCGCGCGCCTATCTGGTCGAGCTGTTCCGGCGCGAGATCCCCAACAGGCGCAGCGGGGAGGGACATGATTTCTTCTCGCAATTCTGCCGCGCGACCGACGAGGCGGGCCAGCCGCTGTCGGACGACGCGATCGCCGACCATATGAACTTCCTGATGATGGCGGCGCACGACACGATCACCTCGTCAGCGACGAGCCTGGTCATGCTGCTCGGCCGCCACCCCGAATGGCAGGACCGCCTGCGCGAGGAGATTGCCGGGCTGGGGCTCAACGACGCGGAAGGGCTGCCGTACGGCCAGCTCGACCGGCTGGTGCTGACGGAGTATGCCTTCAAGGAAGCGCTGCGGCTGGTGCCGCCGGTTCCGTCGATCCCGCGGCGCGCGGTGAAGGCCTTCGACTTTGGCGGCTATCATATCCCGGCCGGGACGATGGTCGGCATCAGCCCGGCCTTCACCCACAAGATGGCCGAGCATTGGCCCGACCCGCAGACATTCGATCCGATGCGCTTCTCGCCGGAGGTCAGCAAGGGCCGGCACAAATATGCCTGGGTGCCGTTCGGCGGCGGCGCGCATATGTGCATCGGCCTGCATTTCGCGACGATGCAGATCCGCATCCTGATGGCGCAGCTATTGAGCCGCTACCGGATCGAGCTGGACGAGGGGGCGGGCGCCGAGTGGCAGGCCTGGCCGATTCCCCGGCCGAAGGATGGGCTGCCGGTGCGGTTCGTGCCGCTGGGGTGACCACCCACCACCGTTCGCCCTGAGCCTGTCGAAGGGCTGCTCTTCTCTCCACCGTCGGAAGGAAGAGCGGTGCTTCGACAAGCTCAGCACGAACGGAGGGAATTTTACTCCGCCGCAACGTCCTCGAGCGCCGGATAGTCGGTATAGCCCTCGGACCCCTGGCTGTACCACGTCGCCATATTGTCCGGATTGAGCGGCGCGCCTTTTTGCAGACGGACCGGCAGGTCTGGATTGGCGAGGAAGGTGCGGCCGAAGCTGATCGCATCCGCCACGCCCGAATCGAGCGCTGCCTGCGCATCCTCGCCGAGATAATCCGAGTTGAGCACCAGCGGACCGGAAAAGGCCTGGCGGATCTCGGGCGAGAGCTTGGGCTGGTCCGACCGGCCGAACGTGCCGTCGGGCCCGGGCTCGCGCAGTTCGAGGAAGGCGATCCCGATCTCGGACAGCATCTTCGCGGCGGGCACGAACACGGCTTCCGGATTGCTGTCCTTCGCGCCCTGCGAATTGCCGTTGGGCGAGAGGCGCACGCCCGTGCGGTCGGCCCCGGCGATGCTGGCGACACGCTCGGTCACTTCGCGCAGCAGGCGCACGCGATTTTCGGGATGGCCGCCATAATGATCGTCGCGGAAGTTGGAATTGTCGCGCAGGAACTGGTCGATCAGATAGCCGTTCGCGGCGTGGATCTGCACGCCGTCGAAGCCCGCCACCAGCGCGTTGCGCGTTGCGCGCTCGTAATCGTCGAGCAGGCCGGGGAATTCGTCGAGCCGGAGCGGCCGCGCCTCCTCATAATCCTGCTTGCCGTCATAAGTATGCGCCTGGCCCGGCCCGGTCGTCGCCGAAGCGGAGACCGGCTGCGCGCCGATCAGGCTCGAATGGACGATGCGGCCCATGTGCCAGAGCTGGGCGACGATCCGCCCGCCCGCGGCATGGACCTGGGCGACGACCGGCTTCCAGGCTTCGGTCTGCTCGTCGGTCCACAGGCCCGGCGCGAAGGGCCAGCCAAGGCCCTGGCGCGAAATGCCGGTCGCTTCGGAAATGATCAGCCCCGCACCGGCGCGCTGGGCGTAGTATTCGCCCATCAGCGGCTGCGGCACATGCTCGCGGGTCGAGCGGCCGCGAGTGAGCGGGGCCATCAGCACGCGGTTGGGCGCGTGGATCGCGCCGAGCTGAATCGAATCGAAGAGGCTGGGCATGAAACTGAGTTTCCTTTTGCTACCTGACGCGCCAGACATAGAACGCTAAGGGGCCGCATGCACCAGCCCGCCTCTCCAAGAAAAACTGTCGCAGCGCAAAGTCCGGGCTCTCCGCGGCTGGCGTTTGCCGCGTTGATCGCGGCGAACATCATGCTCGCCTTCGGCTCGTGGTTCGTGCGCATGGCGGATACCGGGCCGGTCGCCTCGGCCTTCTGGCGCATCACGCTGGCGACGCCGATCCTGCTCGCCGCCGCCGTCGCGGGCGGCTGGCGGCCGCACCGCATCGGCAGGGGGCTGGGCCTGTTGTTCGTGCTGGCCGGAATCTGCTTCGCCGCCGATCTCGGCGCCTGGCATATCGGCATCCTCAAGACGACCCTAGCCAATGCGACCCTGTTCGGCAATTCCGCGACGCTGTTCTTCCCGGTCTATGGCTTTCTCGCGGCACGCGCGCTGCCGACCCGGATGCAGGGGATCGCGCTCGCCCTTGCGACGATCGGCGCGGCGCTGCTGATGGGACGATCCTATCAGCTCGATCCGAGGAATCTGGTCGGCGACCTGCTCTGCCTGTTCGCCGGCCTGCTCTACACCGTCTATCTGGTCTTCATGCTGCGTATCCGCGACGGCATGGCGTCATTGCCGGCCCTGGGCCTGGCGACGGGCGCCAGCATCCTGCCGCTGCTGGCCATCGCGCTGGCCATGGGCGAGCGCATCTGGCCGCACGACTGGGCACCGCTGATCGCGATGGCGCTGGTCAGCCAGGTGCTGGGGCAGGGGCTGCTGATCTATGCGCTGGGCAGGATGTCGCCGCTGATCGTCGGCATCGCGCTGCTGGTGCAGCCCGCCGTCGCTGCCACGGTCGGCTGGGTCGTCTATCAGGAGCGGCTCGGCCTGCCCGACCTGGTCGGGGCGGTGCTGGTCGCGGTCGCGCTGGTGCTGGTGCGCGACAGGCCGGCGGCGCTTGCGCCGGCAGAAGCCGGGTCTAGATAGGGAGCGAGGAGACGCATGATGGCTGCCCTGCCCGAGGACCCGACGCTCGACGAGATTCGCGCGGCGCTGGCGCCGCTGATCGCGGCCAATGCCGCGTTCGACGGCTGGAACGACGCCGCCCGCGACGCCGCCGCGGAGTCGGCCGGGGTCGACCGTGACGTGGCGAAGGTCGCCTTTCCCGGCGGCGCGGTCGACATGATCGACGCCTGGTTCGCCCATATCGACGCGGCGATGGCCGCCGCACTGCCGCCCGAACGCCTCGCGACGATGAAGATCCGCGCGAAGATCACCGCGCTGATCGAGGCGCGCCTCGCCGAGGCCGCGCCGAATCGCGAAGCATTGCGCCGGGCGCTGGCGATCCTCGTCATGCCGCAGAATCTCGTGCGCGGCGCGACGCTGGGCTGGCGCGCGTCCGACCTGATGTGGCGGGCGGCGGGCGATACCGCGACCGACTATAATCACTATACCAAGCGCACCATCCTGGCCGGCGTCTACGCCGCGACCCTGACCGTGTTCCTCGACGACGACAGCGACGGCTGGGCCGATACCCGCGCCTTTCTCGGCCGGCGGATCGAGGGGATCATGCGCTTCGAAAAGGCCAAGGCCGGTTTCCTGGCGCGCACCGAGCACCGGCCGAGCCTGTCGCGCTTCATCGGACGCCTCCGTTACCCGGTCGTGTGAATCGCGCGACTGGTTATTGATAATCAATCGCAACGGCCTTATTGCGGACTGGTGTCAACGCCCCTCAGCCTCGAATCATTGCCGCATCGGCAACGCGCGACCGTCGCCGCGATCGCCTGGACAGAGTTGAGCGTGCCCGAGGCACGGCGCCTGCGCGAGCTTGGCTTCGATGAAGGCGTCGGCGTCGAGGTGCTGCACCGCGCGACCCTGGGCAAGGGCCCGATCGCCTGTCGCATCGGCCGGATGACCGTTGCGCTCCGCCGCGCCGTGGCGGGCGCGATCCATGTTTCCCCCATCGCCGGCTAGATTGAGCATCCCATGAACGCTGCGCCATTGGTGGCGCTGGTCGGCAATCCCAATGCCGGCAAGAGTGCCCTGTTCAACGCGCTGACCGGCGCACGCCAGAAGGTCGGCAATTATCCCGGCGTGACGGTAGAGCGGCATTCGGGCCGCCTCGCCCTGCCCGACGGCCGCCCGGTCGAGCTGGTCGACCTGCCCGGCGCCTATAGCCTCGACCCCTCGAGCCCCGACGAACGCGTCACGCGCGACGTGGTGACCGGCACGCAGGAGGGCGAGCGGCTGCCGGATGCGCTGGTGGTGGTGGTGGATGCCGCCAATCTCGACAATCATCTGCGCTTCACGCTCCAGCTGATCGCGCTCGGGTTGCCGGTGGTGGTCGCGCTCAACATGTTCGACCTGGCCGAGCGCGACGGGCTGATCCTCGATCCCGAACGGCTGTCGCGCGAGCTGGGCGTGCCGGTGGTGCCGACCGTCGCGGTCCGGCGCCGCGGGCTGGAGGACCTAAAGGCGCGGCTGGGCGACATCCTGGTGCACGGCGCGGCCACGCCGCTGCGCGCAGGCGACGGGCGCATGCAGGAGGACATCGTCACCCTGCAGCGCCGCGCCCGCACCATCGCGGTGGCGGCGACGGTGTCCGAAACCCCGACCCGGCGCTGGGGCCATGCGCTCGACGCGATCGCGCTTCACCCGGTGATCGGGCCGATCCTGCTGCTCGGCCTGTTGTTCGTCATGTTCCAGTCGGTATTCGCCTGGTCCCAGGCGCCGATCGGGTGGATCGAATCGGGCATGGCCTGGCTCTCGACGCTGGCGAGCAGCGAGCTGCCGGCCGGCTTTCTGCGCTCCCTCGTCGTCGACGGGCTGATCGCCGGCGTGGGCGCGGTGGTGGTGTTCCTGCCGCAGATCCTGATCCTGTTCACCTTCATCCTGGTGCTCGAGGCATCGGGCTATATGGTCCGCGCCGCCTTCCTGATGGACCGGCTGATGGCGCATGTCGGCCTGTCCGGCCGTGCGTTCATCCCCTTGCTGTCGAGCTTCGCCTGCGCCGTGCCCGGCATCATGGCGACCCGCACGATCGACGACGAGAAGGACCGGCTGACCACCATATTGATCGCGCCGCTGATGACCTGCTCGGCACGGCTACCGGTCTATACGCTGATCATCGGCGCGCTGATTCCCAACACCCAGGTGCTGCCGTTCGTCGGGCTGCAGGGGCTGGTGATGTTCGGCCTGTATGTGCTCGGCATCGTCGGGGCGTTCGTCGCCGCGCTGGTGCTGCGGCGGACGGTGACCCAGGGCGCCTCGTCCGGCTTCATGATGGAGATGCCGAAATATCAATGGCCGCGGCTGGGCGACGTGCTGATCGGCCTGTGGAGCCGGGCACTCATCTTCCTGAAGCGCGCCGGCACCACCATCGCGCTGACGGTGGTGCTGCTCTGGGCGCTGGCGAGCTATCCGGTCGCCCCGGCGGGACAGAGGCAGAGCGATTATTCGATCGCCGGGCGCATCGCCTCGGGCATCGAAGTGGTGGTGAAACCGATCGGCTTCAATCACGACATCGCGCTCGCCCTGCTGCCCGCCATGGCGGCGCGCGAGGCAGCGGTCAGCGCGATCGCCACGGTCTATTCGATCGACAATCCCGAGGATGTGGCGGGCAAGACCAGGCTGGCGGATCGCCTGCGCGGCCGCTGGAGCCTGCCGACGGCGCTCGCCTTCCTGATGTGGTTCGTCTTCGCGCCGCAGTGCATCTCGACCATCGCGGTTACCCGACGCGAGACCAATGGCTGGAAATGGCCGGCGTTCATGGTTGGCTATTTGTTCGCGCTCGCCTACATCGCTGCAGGGGCGACCTATTGGGCCGCTATCGGACTCGGTTTGTAGGAAGAAGCATATGGCGGGCAGCGTCAACAAGGTCATTCTCGTCGGCAATCTGGGGCGCGACCCCGAGAGCCGCTCCTTCCAGAACGGCGGCAAGGTGGTGAACCTGCGCATCGCCACGTCCGATACCTGGAAGGACAAGAACACCGGCGAGCGCAAGGAAAAGACCGAATGGCATTCGGTCGCGATCTTCAACGAAGGTCTGGCGAACGTCGCCGAACGCTATCTGCGCAAGGGCAGCAAGGTCTATATCGAAGGCGCGCTGCAGACCCGTAAGTGGCAGGACGCCCAGGGCCAGGACAAATATTCGACCGAAATCGTGCTGCAGGGCTTCAACTCCGTGCTGACCATGCTCGACGGCGCGCCCGGTGGCGGCGGCGGTTCGGGCGGCGGCGGCTATGGTGGCGGCCAGCGCGACGATTTCGGCGGCAATGACGATTTCGGCGGCGGATCGTCGGGCGGCTATGGAGGCGGCGCGAGCCGTGGCGGCGGCGCGCCCGCCAATCGCGGCAGCAGCAGCTTTGCGGACGATCTCGACGACGACGTGCCCTTCTGAGCGTTTCGCGCGTTCATCGGTTCATGAGCGAGACACCATCGGCCCGGTCGGCCGCACCATCCACCGGGACGATCGACGAGACGGTGCGCGACAGCGCGATCGCCGCGCATGACATCGAATCGCTGCGCGACAGCGAGGAGCTGAAGCGGATCACCGATTTCGCCGCGGCGCTGTGCGCGGCGCCGGTCGCCCTGGTCAATCTGGTCGACCGGCACCGCCAGCATTTCATCGCCCGCACCGGCTATGACGCGCCCGAAGGCCCGCCCGAGACGAGTTTCTGCACCGTCACAATGCGGGCGCGGGGCATCATGGTGGTGCCCGACGCGACGCGCGATCCCCGCTTCGCCGACAATCCGCAGGTCATCGGCGCGCCGTTCATCCGGTTCTATGCCGGCGTGCCGCTGCTCTCGGATGACGGCGTACCGCTCGGCGCGCTGTGCGTGATCGACACCAACCCCCGTGACGGACTGACGTCATTGCAGCATCAGGGGCTCGCCACCCTGGCCGACGCGGTGATGGCGCGTCTGCGCGACAGTCGCGACGCCGCGGCCTGGCGCGCCAGCGAGAGCGCCGCCAGCCGCGCGCTCAACGAAAGCGAACACCGTTTCCGCGTGCTCGCCGATGCCATGCCGCAAATGGTCTGGTCGACATTGCCCGACGGCTATCACGATTATTACAATGCACGCTGGTACGAGTTTACCGGCATGCCCGAAGGGTCGACCGACGGCGAGCAGTGGAACGGCATGTTCCACCCCGAAGACCAGCCCCGCGCCTGGGAGTCCTGGCGTCATTCGCTCGCGACGGGCGATCCCTATCAGATCGAATATCGTCTGCGCCGCGCCGATGGCGACTATCGCTGGACGCTCGGCCGCGCCTTGCCGCTACGCGACGAATCGGATGCGATCGTGCGCTGGTTCGGCACCTGCACCGATATCCATGAGCAGAAGGAAGCCAGCGAGGAGCGCGAAGTGATCGCGCAGGAGCTGAGCCACCGTATCAAGAACATCTTCGCCGTGATCGCCGGGCTGGTCGGCTTCGCCGCGCGGACCAAGCCCGAACTGGCGAGTATTGCCGAGGATCTGCGTGCGCGGATCACCGCGCTCGGCCGGGCGCATGATTTCGTCCGGCCGCACAGCGCGAAGTCACGGCCGGCGGTAGCGCAGGACAGCCTGCATGGCCTGCTGGGCGAGCTTTTTCGTCCCTATCAGTCGGCCAATCAGAAACGCATCGTCATCAGCGGCAGCGATGTGGAGATCGACGATCGTTCGACGACACCGCTCGCCCTGCTGTTCCATGAACTCGCGACCAACGCGACCAAATATGGCGCGCTGGTCAACGACACCGGCCGAATCTTCCTCGACATCGCGACCGGGGAGGCGGGCGTGGTCCTGCGCTGGAGGGAAAGCGGCGGGCCTGCGGTGACGTCACCCGACGGGATGACGGGTTTCGGATCGCAGCTGATGGAAATGAGCGCGGTACGGCAGCTGGGGGGCACGATCGACCGCGACTGGCGGCCGGAGGGCCTGGTGGTGACGATAAAGGTGCCGGCGCGCGCGTTCAGCCGCCGCTGATGTCGCGGTCCAGCAGCACCAGATCGTCATTGGCCGCCGCGCCATGCGGCGTGCCGGCGCTGGCCATCGCCGCGGCGGCCAGGATCGCCGCCTCCGAAAAGGGCTTGCGGATATAGCCGAGCGCGCCTTCGCCCGCGCCGATCTGGGCCGGGTTGGCGGTCACGAAAATCACCTTCACGCCGTAATCCCGCGCCAGCGTGGCGGCGAGATCGGGCCCGGTCGGGCCGTCGCGCAGGTTCACGTCGACCAGGGCGAAATGACAGTCGTCGGCCGCCTCGATCGCGCCGCTGCGGTCGGCCGCGATCGCCTTCACATGATAGCCGGCATCCGTGAGGATTCGCTCGAGATCGAGCGCCACAAAGATCTCGTCTTCAACGATAAGGGCGGTAGTCGGCATGGATTCCTCTAAGGTTTCCTGCCGCGAACACCTGACGGCACTGAAGAGTTCCTGATCGAAATCAATTCTTCAGCAGAAATACCGCATGTTCGGCGAAGAAATTGGCCGCCGCCGAGGTCGTGCGCTTGTCGCCCGACAGGAACCACGCCCCCTCGACCGTGATGCCGCGGCCTTTCACGAAGGCGCGGAAATCGTCGATCGTGACATGGTGGATATTGGGCGTGTCGTACCATTGTTCGGGCAGCAGCCGGGTCACCGGCATCCGCCCGCCCCACATCAGCGAGGTGCGCCCGCGCCAGTGCGCGAAATTGGGGAAGGACACAAAGGCTCGCCGACCGATCCGGAGCAGATGATCGAGAACCACGTCCGGGCGCCGCGTCGTCTGCAACGTCTGGCTGAGGATGGCATAGTCGAAGCTGGCCTCGGGATAGCCCGCCAGGTCCGAATCCGCGTCGCCCTGGATCACCGACAGTCCGCGCGAGACCGCCGCCGCGACATTGCCCGCATCGAGCTCGAGCCCGCGCGCGTCGACGCCTTTTCCATCGCGCAACGCGGCCATCAATGCCCCATCACCGCAGCCGACATCCAGAATGCGGCTGCCCGGCGCGACATTGTCGGCGATGATCGCGAGATCGGGACGGAGGCTCATTTCTTCCTTCTCCCCTTGTGGGAGAAGGTGGCGCGAAGCGCCGGATGAGGGGGAATGAGGTTCGAGACGCTCGCGAGTGTCCCCCTCACCCTTCCCACGCCTTCGGCGTAGGCCCCTTCCCTCTCCCACAGGGGGAGAGGGAAAGAAGGATCGAAGCGCGGACTCATGTCGTTGCCCCATACACGTCGGGACGATGGCGCTGCATGAACAGCGCCGTATCGGTCACCCGCTCCCAGCCGAGCGTCTCGTACACGCCATGCGCGTCGCGCGTGGCGAGAAGCCAGCGCCGCAGCCCCTGAAGATCGGGCAGCGCCTGAAGCGCCGCCGCCATCGCGCGCGCGATACCCTGGCCGCGATAGGGTTCGAGCACATAGACATCGGCGAGGTACGCGAAGGTCGCCCCGTCGCTGACAACGCGCGCGAAGCCGATCTGCGCGTCGCCGTCGAAGGCACCGATGCAGAAGGAGCCGCGGATCGCCCGTTCCACCACGTCACGCGGAATGCCGGCGGCCCAATAGCTCGTGACGAGATAGGCATGGATCGCGTCCGCCTGCATCTCGGCGCGATCGGTCGACAGGCGGAATGTCGTCATGCGCCCGCCCTCAGGAAGCCGTCGATCACCCGGTTCATGCCGGGCGAATCGAGCAGGAAGGCGTCATGCCCGAACGGGCTGTTGAGTTCGACGAAACTGACCGGCGCGCCCGCCGCGTTGAGCGCGTGGACGATCGACCGCGATTCGGCCGTGGGGTAGAGCCAGTCGGTGTCGAAGCTGATCAGGCAGAAGCGCGCCGTGCTCGCGCGAAAGGCATTGGCGAGCAGGCCGCCATGTTCCTCCGCGAGATCGAAATAGTCGGTCGCGCGGGTTATATAGAGATAGGAATTGGCGTCGAACCGGTCGACGAAGCTGATCCCCTGGTGCCGCAAATAGCTTTCCACCTGGAAATCGGCGTCGAAGCCGAAGCTCTTGGCGCTGCGCGTTTGCAGGCGGCGGCCGAATTTCTCGGTCAGCCCGGCTTCCGACAGATAGGTGATGTGCGCGGCCATGCGCGCGACGGCGAGCCCGGCTGCGGGAGGATCGCCATTCTCGTAATAGTCGCCGCCGCGCCAGTTCGGATCGGCCATCACCGCCTGGCGACCGACTTCGTGAAAGGCGATATTCTGCGCCGTATGGCGTGCCGCCGAGGCAATGACGATCGCTGCCTTCACCCGCTCGGGGAAGGTCGCCGACCAGCTCAGCGCCTGCATGCCGCCCATCGATCCGCCGATTACGGCCGCCAGGCTGTCGACGCCGAGATGGTCGAGCAGCATCGCCTGCGCGCGCACCATGTCGCGGATGGTGATGACCGGGAAGCTCATCCCCCAGGGCTTGCCGGTCGCCGGATTGACCGTCGCCGGTCCCGAGGAGCCAGTGCAGCCGCCGAGCACATTGCTGCAGATGATGAAATGACGATCGGGGTCGACCGGCTTTCCCGGCCCTACCAGCCGGGTCCACCAGCCGGCCTTGCCCGTGATCGGATGGTTGCTCGCGACATTCTGGTCACCGGTCAGCGCGTGACAGATCAGGATCGCGTTGCCGCCGTCCGCGTCGAGCGTGCCATAGGTCTCGTACGCGATATCGACCGGCGACAGCAGCGCGCCGCCATCGAGCTTCAACGGCCCGGGCAGGGTGACATGGCGATCCAGACCGAAACGTTGATCAGCCGTCATCTGATTTCCGCAAACCGACGGCCAATTCCCCGACCCGTTCGTGCTGAGCTTGTCGAAGCACTGCTTTTCCTGCGTCGAATAGAAGAACAGCCCTTCGACAAGCTCAGGGCGAACGGAGGAAGTGCGTTAGGCCGCGACGCGGCACCATTCAAGCTTTGGCGTTCAGGCTCTGCTGTTCAGGCGTGCTGCGCGGCCATGATCGCCTGGGCCGCCATCCGGCCGGTCTGCGCGCCACCGTTCATATAGCCCGGATAGGCATCCGACAGATGCTCGCCGGCGAACTGGAGCCGGCCGGACAGCGCATGGTGCCTCGGCCCGCTTTCGCCCTCGACCCAGATCAGTTCCCCGAAACGGGTGAGCTGGCCCGGCCGGAAATTGACATAGGCGCCGAGCGTCAGCGGATCACGGTGCCAGCCGGTACGCCGCACCACGCCGCTCATCGCCGCGCCGAAGCCGGGAACGCCTCCTTCCGCCATCGTGGCGAAGCGCCGGGCGAGCTGGCCGGGGTCCATCGCATCGGCCGCGCTGACTTCGTCGCCACCGAGGAACCAGGTCCACACGCTGCCGGCATCGGCTGCCGGGCGAATGCCGCCGTCCCAGCCGAGCGCCGCACCGGCCGAGGCGTCGGTCTGCCACAGTTCGCCGCCGCGCCCCATCGGCCCCTCCCAGGGGCGCGACGTCATGACCGCCTGGACCTTCTCGTTATGGCCCAGCTCCACCTCGGCGATGAACCGGCGCCACAGCGGCGGCAGCGGCACGTGGAAATCGATCTGGCGCATCAGCGGCGCCGGCACCGCGACGATCACGGCCCCGGCGCTGGCGGCGGTGCCGTCGAGGAAGGTCAGGCGCGCCCCGGCGCCCTGCGCGTCGATCCGCAACAGCCTTTTGCCGTTCTCGATGCGGCTGGCGAGCTTCGCCTGCATCGCCGCGATCAGCGCACCACTGCCGCCCTCGATCAGATAGCGCTCGTCGCTATGGCTGAGCACATCGACCTGTTCGCCATCCACGGTCGGCAGGTTGAACACCAGCTCGATCGCCGAAGCCTGGCCCGGCTCCACGCCATATTCGGTGCGGCTGGTCGCCTCCATCAGCTGTCGGACCCAGGGCACCGGCAATTTTTCGGCATGCTGGTCGAGATATCCGGCGATCGAGAGGCGGTCGAGTTCGCGCGCCGTCCGGTCATAATCCTTGTCGAGCCGAGCCGAATCCAGCGCGATCTGCGCCGCGATGGGGCGCAACGCCTCGGCGAGTACCGCCGTCGACAGCACGGCGCCGTTGGCGAGCACGATGGTGCGGTGCGCCTCGGCCTTGCGGTCGATCAGGCCGATGCCGAACGCCTTGGCCAGCTTGTGCATGTCGTCATGGTCGGTGTTGACCAGCTGGCCGCCGATCTCCATCGGCACGCCGTCCGCCGGACGGTGCGTGAACATGCGCCCACCGAGGCGCGGGCGTGCCTCATAAAGGCGTGCGTCGACGCCGGCCTCGGCGAGATGCCACAGGGCCGTCAGCCCGGCGATACCGCCGCCGATGATCGCGACCGGCCCATGGATGGGCGCGGCGCGAAGCGGGCGTGGTACCGCGGCGACCAGGCCGGCCGCGCCGATCGCCTTGAGCAGCGCGCGCCGGCTCATGCCCGGCGCGCCCTCGACCGGCGGTTTCTCCCCCGCCGCCGCCAGATTCATCCGGCGCGCCGATTCCAGTGCCTGCCAGAAAACCGTGCTGCCCCGCATGATCATCCCCTCGCTTCGTCGCCTCCGTAACAGATACGCGATCGAGCGTCAGCTTGCGTTGGCGCAAGCCATGAGCCATGCGGACGCCCATGCTTCCCTTCGCCCGCGTCACCATCATCGGCATCGGCCTGATCGGTTCCTCGATCGCGCGCGCCGTGCGCGCCCAGATGCCGACGGTGCGGCTGACCGGCCATGATGCCGATGGCGAGGTGCGCGCGATCGCCGACCGGCTCCAGCTGTTCGACGACATCACCGACACCGCCGGCGCGTCAGTGATCGATGCCGACCTGGTCATCCTGTGCGTGCCGGTCGGGGCGATGGGCGCGGTGGGCAGGGAGATCGCCGCCGACCTGCCCGCCGATGCCGTCGTCAGCGATGTCGGATCGTGCAAGGAGGATGTCGTCCGCGCCCTGGCCGAGGCGCTGCCCGGCGCGACGGTCGTTCCGGCGCACCCCGTCGCGGGCACGGAGCGCAGCGGGCCCGAAGCCGGGTTCGCCACCCTGTTCCACAAAAGATGGTGCATTGTCACCCCGCCCGAGGGCGCCGATCCGGTCGCGGTCGAGCGCGTCAGCGAATTCTGGCGACGGCTGGGCGCGGAGGTGGAGACGATGGAGCCCGGCCATCACGACCGCGTGCTCGCCATCACCAGCCATTTGCCGCACCTTATCGCCTACACCATCGTCGGCACCGCTTCCGACATGGAAGAGGTCACCCGCAGCGAAGTGATCAAATATTCGGCCGGCGGTTTTCGCGACTTCACCCGCATCGCCGCGTCCGACCCGACGATGTGGCGCGACGTGTTCCTCGCCAATCGCGAGGCGGTGCTCGACATGCTCCAGCGCTTTTCCGAGGACCTGTCGGCGCTGCAGCGCGCGATCCGCTGGGGCAAGGGCGACGAGCTGTTCGACCTGTTCACCAGGACCCGGGCGATCCGGCGCGGTATCATCGAGCAGGGCCAGGACGACCCCGCGCCCGATTTCGGCCGCACCCACGACTGATCCTATCTGTCGAGCGCGTTGATCGCCTCGTGCACCCGGCGCTCGG
This sequence comes from Sphingomonas sp. BL-S-29, assembly GCF_055521495.1. Lineage (NCBI taxonomy): Bacteria > Pseudomonadati > Pseudomonadota > Alphaproteobacteria > Sphingomonadales > Sphingomonadaceae > Sphingomonas > Sphingomonas sp. BL-S-29. Next base: position 516,950 of record NZ_CM145482.1, on the reverse strand, counting down.
CCTCGGCGCGGGGCAACCCCGGCGGAATCGGCTCGCCGAAGCGGAAGGTCACCACGCCGGGCAGCTTGGGGCCGTGCTTGGGCCAGACCTTGCCGCTGTCGATCGCGACCGGAATCACGGGTATCTTGAGCATCTGGTACAGGCCGGCAAAACCCGCCCGCAGCGGCGGCTGCTCGCCCGGCGGCACGCGGGTGCCCTCGGGAAAGATCAGGATCGAGCGCCCCAGCGCCAGCTCGGCCTGGCCCTCGCGCACCATCCGCCGGAGCGCGCCCGCCGATGCCTCGCGATCGACGACGATGACGCCGTAACGCCGCGCCGCCCAGCCCCAGACCGGAATCGAGGCCAGTTCCTGCTTCATCACGATCGCGGGCGTGCGCAGCAGGCGGCCCAGCTCGAGCGTTTCGTACATCGCCTGGTGCTTGGCGGCATAGATGACCGGACCGGACGCGAACATGGTGCCTTCCACCCGGCGGTGGATGCCCAGGATATGCTCGGTCGCCCAGCCATGGAGCTTCGTCCACAAATGGGTGTGGACGATCAGCGCCTCGCGGCCGAACAACGCGGTGATCGGGGTCAGCAGCACGATCGGCACCGAAAGGCCGTAAAAGACGATCATGAACAGGATCGTGCGAAGCCAGCTCATGTCCCGATCCCCAGCCAGAGCGCCACGCCCCGAAGCAGCAGCTTGTTGTATTCGGCGACCAGCAGGCCGAAGCGCGGGTGGCTCGGTACGCCGTCCCCCAGCACCACGACGTCGCCGTCCAGCGCGTTGGTCAGTTCCAGCCGTGCCCGGGCGAGGTGCCAGTCCGAGGTGACCAGCCGCACCGATTTATATCCATGCCGCTTCACCCAGGCCGCCGTCTCCTCGGCATTGGACCGCGTGTCGACCGCTTCGCGCCCGAGATCGATGCAGCAGGCGAACAGCGACGGCGCCTCACGATATTCGTGGGCGAGCTCGACCGGCCGCACTTCGGGCGCGACGCCGGTCACCAGCATGCGTTTCGCGGCATGGGCCTTGAGCAGCACGATGCCACGATCGATCCGTCCCGCGCCGCCAGTCGGGACCACGATGGCATCGGTCTTCGCATGGTCGAGCGGTTTGGGCATGGCGAGCAGGAACAGCCCGAAGCCCAGTGCCCAGAGCAGCGCCAGCACGCCCAGGGTGCGGATGATCACAGGATCCGCCTCAGCGCGCCGAGCACCGCGAGCCGCGCCGCCTGGGCCGCGAGCAGGGCAAAGGCGAGCGGCAGCATGGCGAGCAGGAACCAGTCGCTCGTCGACAGCTGCATCTCCCCCAGCAGGTCCGATCCCAACGCCGCCAGCTGCATCCCGACCAGCAGCACGATCCCCGCGGCGACCAGCGTCCCGAATGCGCCGCCGAGCAACGTGTCGAGCGCGATCCGCTGCTGGAACAGGCGCGCGACCTGTGCGTCGGTCGACCCCAGCATATGCAGCACCTCGATCGTGTCGCGATGCGTCTCCAGCCCGGCGCGCGCCGCGAGGATGACGACGGCCGCAGTGGCGGCGGCGATCAGCATGACCAGCCCGACGGCAAGCCAGGTGACCATGGTCATGACATCGCTGACCGGCGACATCCAGCGTTCGTGCCGGTCGACCCGGGCCGCCGGCGCGACCGCGCGCACCGCGCTCGTCACCCGGGCAGTGGCGGCATCGCTGGCGGCGCGGAGGTCGACATCGATCATCGCCGGCATCGGCAGATCGGGATCGGCCCCGTCCGGCCCGAGCCAGGGACCGAGCAATCGCGACAGCTCGACGCGGCTCACCTCGACGGCGCGCGCCACGTCGGGCAGGCGGCGCAACGCCGCCAGCGCCCTTGCCGTCTGATCGTCGCGGGCGCGGTCGCCCGGCTCGACGATCTGCACCGTCAGCCGCCCGGCGAGCTGCCGGTCGAGCCCCTTCGCGGCGCTCAGCGTGCCGAGCCCCAGCGCGGCAGCCAGCACGGTGAGGAACAGCATGATCGCCATGATCCACATCATCGCGCGCGTGCCCCGGCGCGCGTCGAGCAGGCGGCGATCGGCGGAGGAGGAGATCAGCCGGACGCTCATGCGGGCTCCGCCGGGGGCGGGAAGCGCAGCGATCCGGTGGGATCGAGCAGACGCCCCTTGTCGAGCCGCATCATATGCGCATTGGGGATGCGGCTGAGCAGATGGAAATCATGCGTCGCGACGACCACCGTGGTGCCGAGACGATTGAGTGAGTCGAACAGGTGGAGCAGGCGTTCCGCCATGTCCGGATCGACATTGCCGGTCGGCTCGTCGGCGACGAGTATCTCGGGCCGGCCGATCACGGCCCTGGCGATCGCCACGCGCTGCTGCTCGCCGCCCGACAGGGTCTGCGGCCTGGCCTTGACCCGGTCGGACAGGCCGACCCAGGCGAGCATCTCGCGCACCGGCGCGTCGATATCGCTTTCGGGCACGCCGGAGACGCGCAGGGGAAGCGCGATATTGTCATAGGCCGAGAGGTGCGGGACGAGCCGGAAGTCCTGGAACACCACCCCGATCCGCCGCCGGAAACCCGGCAGCCGCTTGCGCGGCAGGGTCACCGCGTCCTCGCCAAACAGCCGGATCATCCCCCGGGTCGGGCGTTGCGAGAGGTAGAGCAGCTTCAACAGCGAGGTCTTGCCGGCGCCGCTCGTGCCGGTGAGAAAATAGAAGGCGCCGGTCGACAGCGTGAAGCTGACGTCGGACAACGTCTCCTGGCCGGTGCCGTAGCGCAGCCCAACATTTTCGAACTGGACGATATTCGCCATTACCGGCGCAACGCTCGCTTCATGACTGATGCCCCGGCCCCGCCATCGCACGTTCCGGGCGCGCGCCACAAGCATGGGCATGAGCGCCCTCGCCCGAAAGGCTTGCCACGACGCGCTGGTGCGTGCTTAGATTCGGGACAGGCGCGGCGCCGTCCGCAGCGCCGGAAGCGGCCAAGATGATCCTCGAATGCACTCAATGCCATTCCCGCTACATGGTCCCCGATTCAGCGATCGGTGCCGAAGGCCGGACCGTGCGATGCGCGAGCTGCAAGCATAGCTGGTTCCAGCCGGGCCAGGTGCTCGATCTGGTCGCGCGCGCCGAAGCGGCCGACGCGCCGGCGCCGCGCCTCGCCCCCGGCGGCCCGGCCCGCGCCGCTGCCGCCGTGCCGCCCGTTCAACCCGCCGTTCACGCCCCCATTCAACCGGACGTCGACATCGCGCCGCCGGGCACCGCGCCCGACTATGATGCCTTCGCGCACCAGCCGCCCTTCACCCGGCGCCGCAGCAGCGCGCAGCGCTGGATACTGGCCGCCCTCGTGGCGGGTCTGGCGATCCTGGCGGGGGCCGCCGCGATCCTCTATCTCGGCGCACCGGGGATCGCCCAGCAATTCGGCCTGCCGATCGTCACCCCGGAAACGCCGCTCAGGATCGTCAACAATCCGATCGACCGCCGCCACCTCGCCAATGGCAGCGAGATGTTCGCGATCAGCGGCAAGGTGGTGAACCCGACGGACCAGCGCCAGCGCGTCCCCGATATCCGGGTGGAGCTGAAGGACGCCCAGAAACGGCTGGTCTATAGCTGGGTCATCCGGCCGGAAACGATGTCGCTGGCCCCGCACGGCTCGGTCGAGTTCAACAGCGCGAAGCTCGACGTGCCGGTCAATTCGAAGCAGCTGGTGCTGAGCTTTTCCGGCGAATCCGCCAACTGACCAGGGCGAAGCGACCGCCGTGGAGCAAGGTCGCCGCCACCATGCCGATGCCCGACGCATAGACCAGCCCGGTCAGGCCCCATCCGAGATGGATCAACCCCCAGCCCGCCCCGCCCGTCACCAGGAAGAAGGCGATGATGCTGTTGGCCCCGGCCACGACCTGGTCGCCGAGCGAGCGCAGCGCATAGACAAACACCACCTGCACCCCGTCGAACAGGATGAACGGCGCCCATAAGGGCACCATCGCCAGCGCCAGCATGTGCACCTCGCCCGTCGCCGGGAACAACGCGACGACACCGGCGCGCCCGATCACCAGCAGCAGGGCGAGCAGCGCGGTGAGCAGCGCCGCGATCGACGCGGCGATCACCGTGCGCGGCAGGGCCTGGCGCGGCACGCCCTCGCCGACCGCATTGCCGACTCGCACGCCCGTCGCCGATCCCAGGCCGAGCGCGACAGAGAAGGTGACGTTGTGGATCGCGAACACGATCTGGAAGGCATGGGCCGCCGCATCGCCGAGCCGGGTGGACAGCGCGATCAGGATCGAAAAGCCCGCCAGCTCGAGCCCCGACGCGATCGCCGGCACCACCCCGAACGCCGCCAGCCGTACCGCGCCGGCGGGGACGCCCCGCCATGCCGCGAGGGAGAGGTCGTGCACGCCGCGCAGCGTCGCCCGCGGCAAGGTCCAGGCAGCGCCGATCATGCCGAAGGCGCCGATCGCCGAGGCGATCGCGGTCGCCGCCGCCGCCCCGACCGCGCCCAGCGCCGGCAGCCCGAGATGACCGCCGGACAGCGCCCAGGCGAGTACGGCATTGAGCGGGAGAATCGCGAGATTGACCGTCGTCACCCGGCGCGGACGGCTGACCCCTTCGAGGAAGAAGCTGGCCGCGACGATGATCAGCTGGAACGGAAAGCAAAGCGCCATCACCTGGACGACGCGCGCCGCCCGGGGGACCAGCGCATCCGCCACCCCCATGCCAGCCAGCATCGGCGCGGCAAAGAGCAACAGCGCCAGCCCGGCCAGGCTGCCCAGCACCAGCGCGAGCAACAGGCCCTCGCGCAGCACCGCGCCGGTGCGCCTGAGATCGCCCGCGCCGTCAGCGCGCGAGGCGTGGACCAGCACCCCGGACAAGGCCGCGAGCCCGGCGACGATCGCGACGAAAGTCAGCGACCGGCTCGCGCCCAGGGCCGCGACTTCTTCCGTGCCGACCAGCCCGACCACGACCACATCGGTGACGTGGAGGATCGTCCAGTTGAGGCTGGTCAGCATCACCGGCCAGGCAAGGCCGAGGATTCGCCGCGTTTCGTCACCGATCGGATAGGAGAGGGGCGAGCCGGGCATCGCGCCCTGCTAGCGATCGAACGCTGTGCGGGATAGAGCAGTTGCCATTGCCGCAATGCCTTGCTAGGGGCGCTCCCCTACCAGCTGCCGGGGCTTGTCCGGCGGTGTTTCACGTGCGGCCGTGGCGGAACTGGTAGACGCGCAACGTTGAGGTCGTTGTGGGCGAAAGCCCGTGGAAGTTCGAGTCTTCTCGGCCGCACCACTTTCTTCTGCAGGGCCAGACCCTGATCGGCGGGGACGGACATTTGTCCGTCCCTTTCCCGTTCTCCGGCATGGTCGACCCGGCCGATTTGGCCGGCCCCGAACCTTCGTATAATGCTTTGGCGTCAACGGATCGTCCACGATAGAGTGGCGTTGTGCAACTGAAAGCGCGATCCCTTCGCGCTCCTCGAAAGCCGATCTTGTCCGAAGCCGCCTATCTGAATGCGATCGGCACTGCCGTCCCCGATCACGACATCCACCACGCCTTCATCGCCTGGGCGCAGGGCCGGATCGAGGATGAACGCGCCGCGAAGCTGTTTGCGCGCATGGCGGGACGATCGGGCATCGAGCATCGCTGGTCGGTCTTGAGGCGTACCAATGGCGGCGGATCGCCGGTTTCAGCCGAGGGCTTTTATGCCAAGCCGCATCTGCCCGGCACCGCCGAGCGCATGCGACTCTATGCCGAGGAGGCGCCGACGCTGGGCATCGCCGCGATCGAAGCGCTCGCCGCGCAGCGGCCGATCGCCGGCATCACGCATTTCGTCGTCGCCAGCTGTACCGGTTTCGTCGCGCCCGGTGTCGACCAGATCATCGCGCGGCGGATCGGCCTGCCGGCCTCCACCGAGCGGCTGCTGATCGGCTTCATGGGCTGCTACGCGGCGGTCGCGGCGCTGCGGACGGCGCGTCACATCGTCCGGTCCGAGCCCGACGCGCGGGTGCTTGTGCTGTGCGTGGAGCTCTCGACGCTCCACCTCCAGGCGGAAAGCGCGGTCGAGCCGCTGCTGGCGATGCTGCAATTCGGCGACGGCGCCGCCGCGGCGATGGTCACCGCTGAACCGACGGGTTTCATGATTGGCCAGCCCTTCGCCACCACCCTGCCCGATTCGCAGGACCTGATTCGCTGGGACGTGACCGACAGCGGCTTTGCGATGCATTTGTCGGGCGAAGTGCCCGGCCGGATCGCCGCCGGCCTCGCCGATCCCCGTTTCGCTTCGGCCGCGACCGGCGGACGTGCGCCGGGGGAGATCGATGGCTGGGCGGTCCATGCCGGCGGACGCTCGATCCTCGACGCGGTCGAACACAGCCTTGGCCTGTCGCCGGAAGCATTGGCCGCCTCCCGCGGCGTGCTGGCCGACAATGGCAACATGTCCTCCGCCACCCTGATGTTCGTGCTGGCGCGGCTGCTGGCAGGTCCGCCGGTCAGGGACGGCGTCGCGCTTGCTTTCGGCCCCGGCCTCGCCGCCGAGGGTTTCGGCTTCCGGAGCGCGGCATGAGCCTCGCGACCCGGGCCATCGCCGAGGAGCTGATGGACGCCGACGACCTCGACCCGGCGACCTATGCCGAGGTCGTGGGCGACCTCGCGAAGGTCAATATCGTCACCATGGCCGGGCGCCCGACACTCGATTTCCTGACCCGCGCGACGCGGGGCATGACCTCCTTCCGCCTGCTCGATGTGGGTTTCGGCGACGGCGACATGCTCCGCCGGATCGCGCGCTGGGCGCGGAAGCGGGGCCTCGCCGCCGACCTGACGGGCGTTGACCTCAACCCGCGCAGCGCGCTCGCCGCGACCGCTCATACGCCCGCCGATCTAGGCATCCACTACGTCACCGGCGACTATGCCGGCCTTGCCGGCGGCAACTGGGATTTCGTTGTCTCGAGCCTGGTCGCGCATCACATGACTCATGCTCAGCTGATCGCCTTTCTCCGTTTCATGGACAGCGAGACCCGGCGCGGCTGGCTGGTCAATGATCTCCACCGCCACGGCTTCGCGCATTGGGGTTTCCCGATCCTCGCCCGGATCGCGGGCTGGCACCGGATCGTGCGACTCGACGGCACGCTGTCGATCGCCCGGTCCTATCGGCCGTCGGAATGGCCGCCGATCCTTGCCGAGGCTGGGGTGGAGGCCCGCATCTACCGCGCCTTTCCCTTCAGGCTGTGCGTCGAACGCCTGCGCTGATCGTCGGCGGTGGGCCGGCAGGGGCGAGCGCGGCGATCCTGCTTGCCCGCGCGGGCATCCCGCATCTGCTGGTTGAGCGCAGCCGCGAAACCGGCGACGCGCTGTGTGGCGGTTTCCTCAGCTGGCGGACGCTCGACTCGCTGCGCAGCCTGGGGATCGAGCCCGACGCGCTCGGCCAGGCCCGCGTCACCCGGGTCCGGCTGTTCGCCGGCGCGCGGACGGCGGAAGCGCGCCTGCCGCGTCCGGCGATCGGGGTGTCGCGCCTTCATCTCGACTCGCTGCTGCTCGACCGGGCGGCACGCGCCGGCGCGGCCATCGAGCGCGGCATCGCCGTCAAGGCAATCGAGGGGACCACCGCGCGGCTGCAGGACGGTGGCACGATCGCGGCGGACGCACTGTTCCTGGCCAGCGGCAAGCACGACATTCGCGGCCTTGCGCGCCCGGCCGAAGCGCGCGGCGGAGATCCGAGCCTGGGCCTGCGCATCCGGCTGTCCCCCGCACCGGCACTCGACCGGCTGATCGGCGACGCGATCGAACTGCATCTGTTCGACCGCGGCTATATGGGAATCGTGCTGCAGGAGGATGGCAGCGCCAATTGCTGCCTGGCGGTCCACCGGTCCCGCCTGGCCGAGTCGGGCGACCCCGAGCGGCTGCTCGATTCGATCGCGGCGGAATCGCCGAGGCTGGCCGAACGGCTCGCCTGGCGCCGCGGCGGCGAGACGATCGATGCGGTCGCCAACATTCCCTATGGCTGGCGCGTCCGCGAGGGCGTGGCGGGCCTGTTCCGACTGGGCGACCAGGCCGGTGTGATTCCCTCGCTGGCCGGCGAAGGCATGGGCATCGCTATCGCAAGCGGCATCCGCGCCGCGCGGGCCCATGAAGGCGGCGGCGCGGCCGCCGCGATTTCCTTCCAGCATCGGCTCGCCCGCGATCTCGCCCGGCCGATCGGTCTTGCCGGGCTGATTCGCGGCCTCGCCGAACGCCCCGGCATGGCCGCCGCAATGGTCCCAGTCGCGCGGACTCTGCCGCTGCTGGTCGATGTTGTCGCGCGCCTGACCCGGATCAACCATTCGCACCTTGACCGTTCCGCCAGCGCGCGGGAAAGCTGAGGACCATGGATCAGTTCACTCTTTCCGAGGGCGAGTGGCGCAAGCGGCTCAGCCCCGAACAATATCATGTCCTGCGCGAGGCCGGCACCGAACCCGCCTTTTCCGGCCGCTACACCAACAACAAGGCCGACGGCATTTATCGCTGCGCCGGTTGTGCCACGCCGCTGTTCGACAGCGCCGATAAATATGAGTCGGGATCGGGCTGGCCCAGCTTCACCCGGCCGATCGCACCCGAACGCGTCACCGAACATAGCGACGTCAGCCACGGCATGATCCGGACCGAGGCACGTTGTGCCCGCTGCGACGGGCATCTCGGGCATGTCTTTCCCGATGGCCCGCCGCCGACCGGCCTGCGCTACTGCATGAACTCGCTCAGCCTCGATTTCCGCGGTCGCACGCCGGAAAACGGTGGCGACTCGGTCGCCTGACGAAATCAGTTCACCCGCGCTTCATCGCGCCTGCACCACATGCTCATGCGCAGGTCGCTTGTTTGCTTCCTCAATAGAGCCTATCCCCGCGGAGCCCCATGGCCAGCCGTTCCCGACCATCCCCGTCCCCGATCTGGCGTCGCCGGCTGATGCTGGCGCTGCGCATCTCGGGCGTGCTCATCCTGCTGGGGCTGATCGCCCTGGTCGTCGCGGTCTATGTCCAGCGCGGGCAGCTGCCGAGCTTCGAGGAGTTGAAGTCCTCGCCCAACGGCCAGATGATCCGCGTCCATGCCGCCGACGGCACGGTGATCGTGTCGATGGGGCCGAGCTATGGCGAATGGCTGCCCTATGACCGGATTCCGCCGGTCATGCGCGATGCGATGGTCGCGGTGGAGGATCGCCGGTTCCGCTCGCATCTCGGCATCGACCCGATCGGCGTCATGCGCGCGGTGAAGCTCGCCTTCGTCAATCGCGGCACCGACCGGCGTTTCCAGGGGGCGTCGACCATTACCCAGCAGGTCGCGCGCACCATCTTCCTGTCGAACAAATATGATGTCGGCCGCAAATCGCGCGAAGCGCTGCTCGCGCTGGCGATAGAGCGCAAGTTCACCAAGGACCAGATCCTCGAACTCTATCTCAACAAGGTCTATTTCGGCGGTGGCGCATACGGCATCGATGCCGCCGCGCGGAAATTCTTCGGCCATGGCGCCGACAAGCTGACCCTGTCCGAAGCCGCGGTGATCGCCGGCCTGGTCAAGGCGCCCTCGCGTTATTCGCCGACCGCCGATGCCGAGGCCGCGGTGGGCCGCGCCGGCGTGGTGATCGACCTGATGCAGGAAACGGGCAAGATCACCGCCGCCGAAGCCGCGTCGGCCGATCCGAAAAGCGTCGCGCTGGCGCCCGAGCCCAAACAGAACAGCGTGCGCTATTTCACTGACTGGGCCTTGCCCCAGCTCGAGCTGCTGATCGACGAGACGAGCCGGCCGCTCGAGGTGTGGACCACCCTCGACCTCAACATGCAGCGCGATGCCGATACAGCGATCCGCGCCAACGCGCCGGCCAACGCCCAGGGCGCGCTGGTTGCGATCGACCGCGACGGCGCGGTGCGCGCGATGGTCGGCGGCAAGGATTATGTCTCCTCGATCTACAACCGCGCGACTCAGGCGGTCCGCCAGCCCGGATCGGCGTTCAAGCTGTTCGTCTATCTCTCGGCGCTCGAGGCAGGGCACAAGCCCGAGGATACGCTGGTCGACGAACCGATCTCGATCAACGGGTGGAGCCCACGCAACAGCTCGGGCGCCAATCGCGGCGAGATGACGATCCGCACCGCTTTCGCCTATTCAGTCAACACCATCGCCGCCAAGCTCGGCCAGGAAGTCGGTTTCAGCACCGTCGCCGACATGGCCCGGCGCTTCGGCATCACGACCAAGGTCGACACGCATCCAGCGATGGTGCTCGGCACCTCGGACGTGCGGCTGCTCGACATGACCCGCGCCTTTGCCAGCGTCGCCAACAAGGGAGTCGCCGTGACGCCCTATGGCATCACCAAGGTGACCGCGAATGGCGAGACGATCTATGCCCAGCAGGTCGACCGCAGCCATGTGCTGGTCGCGCCCTATGTCGCGGCGCAGATGACCGACCTGCTGCAGACCGCGGTCAATACCGGCACCGGCAAGGCAGCGCAGATCGGCCGTCCGGTTGCCGGCAAGACCGGCACGACCACGTCGAACAAGGATGGCTGGTTCCTGGGCTTTTCCAGCGGCCTCACCACCGGCGTCTGGATGGGTCGCGACGATGCGAAGGCGGTCCCCGGCCTGCAGGGCGGCACCGCGCCAGCGCGCGCCTTTGCCGCCTTCATGAAACCCGCCGTTGCCAATCGCCCGGTCGAAGCGTTCGACACGCAGGTTACTCTGCCCGAATGGCAGCTCGAACCGGATCAGGAATCCTATTTCGGCGAACCCGATAACGGCCTGTTCGTCGATGAGGACGGCAATCCGGTCGAACCCGGCACGACCGCGCCGTCCGATCCGGGGCCGCCCCTGGTCGACCCCGACGGCAACCCGTTGCCGCCGGATCAACAGGAACGCGCCGCACGTACCGCCCGGCCGGAGGAACGACCCGAGCGGCTCGACCAGGAATGGATGGATCGTGCGCTTGGCCGCACCCCGCCGCCCGGGCGGCCCGCACCACAACGCGAACGCGCCCCTGCGATACCGCCGTCAGACCGGCCGGCCGAGCGGCCTCAGGATTCGCGCCCGATCCAGTGAAGCGCGGCGCCGTTGGCGCGCAGCCATGCCCGGGACCGTGCCGGATCGCTTTCGTCCAGCCGTGCGACCAGCGCGTGGAAATCCGGTCCGTGATTCATGTGCACCCGGTGCGCGACCTCATGCGCGACGGTCGCCCGCCGTACGAAGTCCGGCGCCAGGATCAACCGCCAGCTGTACCGGATCGCCCCGCTTGACGTGCAGCTTCCCCAGCGTCCGCGCGGATCGCCGATCGCGACCCTGGTGACGCCGACGCCGGCGCGCGCCGCGAATTCGGCGGTCTCGGCGCTCAGGATACGCAGCGCCTCACGCTTGAGCCAGGTCTCGATCCGGCGCGACAGACCCTCGCGAGAGCCACCGCACCGCAGGATATCGCCGTCGCGCTCGATTCGCCGGGGCCCGCCCTCGCTCCAGTCGATCGTCAACCAGCTATCGCCGAACGGCACCACGCCGCCCGGCGCGAGCGGCCTCGGACTCGGGAGGCGCGCACGCTGGGCATCGATCCAGGCCTTCTGCCCTTCGGCCCAGAGCAGCGCCGGCTTGACCGGCGCGCGAGTCGGCAAGGTAAGCCGCACCCGGCCGCTGGCCGGATCGACCGACAGCTTCGCGCGGCGAGCCCGGGCGTTGCGGACGACCTCGACCGGCGCGCTCACAATTGGCGGTCGATCAGATGATGCTCCAGATCGCCGACATCGTCTTCCGAGACGGTCCAGCCCTTCACGGACTCACCGGCCCGGTGAACGGCGTCGCGATCCCCGCAGACCAGATAATGCCAGCGGGGCAGCGTTTCGCCCGCCGCCCGCAGACGATAGGCGCAGGTCGAAGGCAGCCAGTCGATCTCGCGGACATTGTCGCGCGTCAGGCGCACGCACTCGCTGACATAGGCGTGGCGATGCCGGTAATCCGAGCATTGCGCCGTCTTGCGGTCGAGCAGGCGGCAGGAAACGTTGGTCGCCATCAGCTCGCCGGTTTCCTCATCCTCCAGCTTGTGGACGCAGCATTTGCCGCAGCCGTCGCACAGCGCCTCCCACTGGCCGCGGTCCAGCGCGTCGATCGGAGTCGTTTCCCAGAAGCGGTCGCTCATTTCACCCAGCGTTTGATCTCGGTCGCAATCGCCTCGGGCGACTGATCCTGCGGCAGCAATGCCATCGGCTTGCCCTCGGGGTCCATGAGATAGGCGACCCGGCTGTGATCCACCATATAGCCGCCGCCCGGACTCAACTCGCCCTTCTTGTAATAGACCGCATATTCCTTCGCCGTCGCGTCGATCGCGGTCGCGCTGCCGGTCAGCCCGACCATGCGCGGGTGAAAATTAGCGACGAAGCTCTTGAGCACCTCGGGCGTATCCCGCGCCGGATCGATCGTGATGAACAGCGGCACGATCTTCGCGCCCAGCGCCGGATCGCTCTTCTCGACCGCGCTCAGGCCGAGGCCGATATTGCGCGCGTCGACCGGGCAGACGTCCGGGCAGAAAGTGTAGCCGAAATAGACGATACGGTATTTGCCCGCGAAATCGCGGTCGGTGACCTGCTTGCCGTCCTGATTGGTCAGGGTGAAGGGGCCCCCAATGCGCGCGCCGTCGAGCGGCGGCCTGGCCGGCGCGCCGGAACCCGAACAGGCGGCGAGGGGCGCGATCAGCAGCAGGGCGACGAGGGTTCGGCGGAGGATGATTGCGGGCACGCGGGCTATCTCGTTCATGGCGTGGCCAGCCATGATCTGTTAAGGGCCTCCGCGCAAGTTGGACCCGAAGGCGCCATCGCAAGGCGCCTCCGGCATTACAGGGGCCCGTCCACCAGATGATCGCTCGTACATTCGGCATCGCGTTTACCGCCGCGTTGCTCGGCACCGCCATTCCCGCTCAGGCGCAGAACCAGTCCGAAGGCTATAAATTCCTCCAGGCGGTGAAGGACGCCAAGGGTTCCGATGTCGAGAAGATGCTGCGGGTGCCAGGTACGACGGTGCTCAACACGCGCGACATTTCGACCGGAGAGGGCGCGCTGCACATCGTCGTGAAGCGCAGCGACGCGACCTATCTTCGCTATCTGCTGGCGCAGGGCGCCGACCCCAATATCCGCGACGGCAAGGGCAATACCCCGTTGCTGGTGGCCGCGAGCCTTGGCGAGGTGGATCTAATCCAGGCGCTGCTCGACAAGAAGGCCAATGTGAATCTCGCCAATTCGAGCGGCGAGACCCCGCTGATCCGCGCCGTCCAGCGGCGCGATCTCGGCCTGGCGCGCACCTTGCTCGCCGCCGGGGCGGATCCCGACCAGTCCGACGTCATTGCCGGCAAATCGGCGCGCGATTATGCGACGGAAGACGCGCGATCCACGGCGATGGCCAAGCTGATGGCCGAGAACCCCAAAAAGGCCCGCCGCGCCGTATCGGGCCCCAGCCTCTAGAATATCCTCAAAGCAGCGCCCCGGCCTCGGGGTCGATCAATCCGGTCAGTCGTCGGCCGGCGCGCCGCGCGAAGGCGAGCGTGTTTCGCTTGCGGGTCGCGCTGGACAGCGGATCGGTATGCGCTTCGCGGATGATCGCCGCGTCGTAGCGATCGGCGACGATCACCCCGGTACGCGCCGGCAGGAAAGCCTCGCCGTCCAGCGGCGACGCATCGAAGCCAGCCGGGATCGCCCAGTAGAAGCGATCGCAACAGGCAAGATAATCCATCCATTTGCCGTCGCCGAGCAGATCGGCGCGCGACACCTTGATCTCGACGATGATGATAGTGCCGCGCGAATCGAGCGCCATCAGGTCGGCGCGCCGACCGCCATCGAGCGGCACCTCGGCCATGGCGACCAGATCGTGGCGGAGCAGCATGCGCACCGTGCCCCGCGCCACATCCGCCGCGCAGAGCGGCGATCCGGGGGCGTCTACACATGATTCGGGGGGACGCTGCAGCATACCCCCGATCTAGAACATTTCACGAACGCGGGTCAAATCCGCGCATCGTTGAAGGGAGTATTATCGCCTCAACGATAGAAGACGTGATTGCCGATCGCGGCGATCTTGGTCATGCGCCAGCCCGGCGAAACCCGGCGGGCGTGGAAGTACATCGCGTTCGGCGCCGGGCTGTCCCAGGCATCGGCCATCGCGACGCGGGCGACGGCCACGGCGGTGCGATAGGCGGCATTGTTGGCAATGACCGGCACGCGGCCGCCGCGAACGAACGAGAACTGGCCCGGCTGAGTCACGACCGAGCAGATCGACTTGGGGAAGCGGCCCGACTTGGTGCGGTTGAGGATGACCTCGCCGACCGCGAGCTGGCCCGACAGCGGCTCACCCTTGGCTTCGAAATAGATGGCGCCCGCCATGCAGGTCAGGTCACGGTCGCGCGCATCGGTATCCTGCGCGGCAACGGCGTCGGCCAGGCTGTCATAGTCTTCATCGGCCTGCTCGGCAGGGACAATGGTGGGAATATTGGCGTCGGTCTTGGCGACGGAGTCGGCAGCTTCCGCGAGCGGCGCCGGCATGGCGGCGGCTTCGGGTGTGGGGCTGGCAACGGGAACTGGAACGACGGTCGGGAGTTTAAGGGACCTGTCGAGCTCAAAGGCAAAGCCCGGCGTGCTGGCGCCGATCAGGCTGGTGATGGTCAGGGACATCGCCGCGATGGCTGCGGCGCGAGTGAAAAACGTCATTAAAACTTCGAAAAATGCGGTGGTGTGCGGAAGCTGATCGGATCAAGAAAATGCGATCGCCCCGGACGTCCCCCCGACTGCGTAACCTAGCCGGATCGCACCCGGCACGGCACAACGCGCGTGACTGAGCGCGGGCTTTCGGTGCCGGGTGCGTTCAAGTCAACCCGACAACATCGTTTCTGCGGCGAATCGTTCCGCCGACGCGATATCCAGTTCGATCACCCATAAATCGGGATCGCGGCTGCGTCTCCGCCGCCAATATTCGGTTATTTCTGATGGACCTTCAATGGTTTGCGGCCCAACGCGAAGCAGCTGAACGGCCCCGTCCGGCCCGATTCCGCGCTCGAACGCGCCGGAATTGACTCCCTTTTCCAACGTGATGATGAGGATCGCCCCCGCCTTGGCATCGCCCCTGGCGAGCACCGTGCCGATCCCGCCGGCATCGTTCACCCGCCGGAGCATGGCGCCAACCAGCAGCCCGCTCGGCAGGCGTTCGCTCATCGCCGGGCGCTCATCGCCGGGCGCTCACGGTGCCGTCCGATATCCGGGCAGGCCCGCCAGCGCGATCCGGCTGCGCATGAAGGTGCCGGTGCCTCTCGCCGCTTCCTCGCCGTCGCTGTCGATCAGCCGCGCCTCGGCGACGAACACGCGCCGCTGCCCGCTGACCCAGCGCCCCTCGGCGACAACGGGGCCAGCCTTGAGCGGCTTGGTGAAGAGCAGGTTGAACGCGGTGGTCAGCAGGAAACGGTCGGTGACCAGGCTGTTGGCGGCATAGAAGGCCGCGTCGTCGAGCATCTTGAAATAGCTCGTGCCGTGCGCCGCGCCGCCGGCATGATAATAGCGCTCGTCGATCAGGAAGTGGATCCGCGCGACGCCCGCGGCCGGAATCTCCAGCCTTGATTCGAACAGGCGGTTGATCGGCGCCGCCGCGTACAGCGATTCGAGCGCGCGGAAATGCGCTTCCTCGCCCTGCGCGGGAGACTCAGGCGGCGTCACGTGCCTCGTCGGCGGTCAGCAAGGCATAGATCGCGTCGCGCGACCCGGCACCGCGCAGCTTGTCGACGAATCCGCGCTCGCGCAGCCGGCGCGACACCCTGGCAAGCGCCTTCAGGTGCAGCGCACCGGCATCGACCGGCGACAACAGCATGAACACGATGTCGACCGGTAGATCGTCGACCGCCTGGAAATCGATCGGCTGGGCCAGGCGCGCGAACACGCCGACGACGTGATTGAGACCGGCAAGGCGCGCATGCGGCGTCGCGACGCCGCTACCAAAGCCGGTCGACCCCAGCTTCTCGCGCTTGACCAGGCCATCGGCGACCGCGACGGCATCGAGCCCATAGGCCGCCGCCGCAGCCATGCCGAGCTGCTGGAACAGGGTTTTCTTGTTGGTCACCGCAAGCCGTTCGAGCACGGTTTCCGGCAGCAACAGATCGCTCAGGTCGGTCATCGTCATCCTTGGGCACCCCCACCCGGGGGGCGCCCATAGCGCCATTTGGCGCCGTGCGATAGCTCGGCCGTCAGGCCGCGCGGTGCGGCTCGACCCAGCCTATCGTCCCGTCACCGCGACGATAGACCATGTTGTACGCGCCCGAGCCGGCGTTGCGGAACAACAGGGCAGTGGTGTTGCGCAGATCGAGCATCATGACGGCATCCGAAACCGTTGCGTCAGGCACGTCGACCCGTGTCTCCGCCACGATCAGCGGAAAATCCTCGGCCGCTTCTTCATCGGCTTCGCGGAACACGGTATAACCGGCATTGTCGTCCGCCGCCTCGGCCCCATCGGCGGCGGCGGCCTGGCTCGAATTGCGGTCCTTCAGGCGGCGCATATAGCGGCGCAGCTGCTTCTCGATCTTGTCGGCCACGCCGTCGAACGCGCCATGCGCGTCCATCCCGTCATTGCTGCCCTTCAGCACCAGGCCCTGCATCACATGCGCGACGATGTCGCAGGTGAAGCCATTGTCGTGCGGCCCCTTGCCGAAAGTGACCTGGGCCGAAATCGCCCGAGAGAAATATTTCGCGGCGATACCCTGGAGCCGAGTCTCGACATGGCTTTTCAGTGCGTCGCCGGTAGCGACCTGATGGCCCGAAATCCGGATATCCATGAGCATTCTCCTTCAACGGAAACCAGGCAGCTAAGCCTGGCCCCGTACCTGCGTCAACCGGACGCCTCGACCCCCCAAAGCGGATTCTTGATCTTCTCCATAAACGCCGCGTGGCGCGCGAGTTCCGCGGCGCTTGCCTCGAAAAGCCGGGCAGGCCGCACGATCGCCGGCGCCGAGGCCGGCTGAAAACTGGTCTGGACCTCGATCGTCTCGCTGACCAGGGTCAGCCCGATCTGGCGCCCGCCGGTCAGCTCGACATAGACCTGCGACAGCAGCTGCGCGTCGAGCAATGCGCCGTGCACGACGCGGTGGCTGCGATCGATGCCATAGCGGCCGCACAGCGCGTCGAGGCTGTGCTTGGCGCCCGGATGGCGGGTGCGCGCCAGCACGATCGTGTCGACCATCCGGTCGAGATGGACTGCCTTGCGCCCGCAGCGGACGAGCTCGCCATTGAGGAAGCCGAAATCGAAGCTGGCATTGTGCGCGACCAGCGGCGCATCGCCGAGGAACTCGAGCAGATCGTCGACGCCGTGCCCGAACAACGGCTTGTCTGACAGAAAGGCATCGCTCAGCCCGTGCACGCGCTGCGCCTCGGCCGGCATGGTCCGTTCGGGATGGAAATAGGCGTGGAAGGTGCGTCCGGTCTCGACCCGGTTGACCAGCTCGACACAGCCGATCTCCACCATCCGGTCGCCGTCGGCGAAGCTGAAGCCGGTAGTTTCGGTGTCGAAGACGATCTCGCGCATTACATATGTTATCGGGATTGCGAGGGCCTGAGGCAAGAGACCAATGACTCGACCGCAGCGCGGGTCTCCGCGAGGCTACCCCCGGTCGGAATGACGAAATCGGCCCGCGCGCGCTTCTCCGCATCGGGCATCTGCCGCGCGAGGATCGCCTCCAGCTTGGCCTCGGTCATGCCTGGCCGGGCCAGCACTCGGGTGCGCTGGACATCGCCCGGTGCCGAGACCACGACGACCTTGTCGACTCGCGTCTCGCCGCCGGTTTCGAACAGCAAGGGCACGTCGAACACGACCAGCGGCGCATCGGCATGCGCGGCGAGGAAGGCAGCCCGCTCCTCGCCGACCGCGGGATGGATCAGGGCCTCGAGCCGCTTCAGCGCGCGCGGATCGGCCAGCACCGCTTCGCCGAGCAGGGTGCGGTCGACGCCCTTCGGCCCGGTCGTATCGGGAAACATCGCCTCGATCGCCGCGACGAGCCGCCCGCCTTCGCCCTGGAGCCGGTGCACCGCCGCATCCGAATCGAAGACCGGCACGCCGAGATTCTCGAACATCGCGGCGACGGTCGACTTGCCCATGCCGATCGATCCGGTGAGACCCAGAGTCAGGGGGATAGTCAGGGGGGTAGTCAGGCGAGGGGGGGCGGTCAGCATGACGTCATGACATCAACAGGTCGCGAAGTTCCTCGTCGCGGTCGCGCGGCGGCTCCGCGCCGAACAGCAGCTCGAACGCCAGTGCGCCCTGGCCGATCAGCATGTCGAGGCCATCGACGACATCCAGCTCGCGCGCCCGCGCCGCCTTCAGCAAGGCGGTTTCGAGCGGCGCATAGATGATCTCATAGACCACCGCATCCTCGGGAAGCGGCGACAGGTCCAGCTCGAGCGGCGGCTGGCCGGTCATGCCGAGCGAGCTGGTATTGACCAGCAGCGCCGCCGCCGGCAGCGGCGCGCTCAGCGGCAACGCCTTGCCCTTCAGCCCGAAGGTGGAGAGCAGCGCCGCCGCCTTCAGCACGTTGCGGTTGAGGATCGTCACCTCGCCGACACCGATCCGCGACAGCGCGAACAGGATCGCCCGCGCCGCGC
Source organism: Sphingomonas sp. BL-S-29 (assembly GCF_055521495.1). Taxonomy (NCBI): domain Bacteria; kingdom Pseudomonadati; phylum Pseudomonadota; class Alphaproteobacteria; order Sphingomonadales; family Sphingomonadaceae; genus Sphingomonas; species Sphingomonas sp. BL-S-29. The sequence goes on along the minus strand of NZ_CM145482.1, from coordinate 498,394 downwards.
CGCCCGCCCCGATCACCGCCACCGGCGCGCCGGCCAGGTCGAGATCGGCGATCGGCGCGTAGAAGCCGCCCGCATCGGTATTGGTGCCGATCAGCACGCCGTCCTCAGCCCGCATCGCGAGGTTGATCGCGCCGATCGTCGCGCGCACGCCGCCGCGATCCTCGACCAGATCGAGCGCTGCCTCCTTGTGCGGCAGGGTGATGTTGCATCCCCGCCAGGCCGGGTCGGCGCGGCGCGCGTCGAAATAGGCGGCGAGCGCGTCGGGCGTCACATGATGCGCCCGGTAATCCGCGTCCAGACCCAGCGCCTCAATCCAGAAACGGTGGATCAACGGCGATTTGCTGTGCTTGATCGGATCGCCGATCACCTCGGCATACGGTGCCGTCATGACGTCAAAATACCCCTGACCCGTAGATAATCGAGCACCGGCAGCAGCGGCAGGCCCAGTACGGTGAACTGGCTCCCCTCGATCCGGCTGAACAATTGCGCGCCTGGTCCCTCGATGCGGTAGCAGCCGACGCAGCCCGAAATCTCCGGCCATTCCTCATCGAGATAGCGCTCGATGAAGCTGTCGGAGAGGGTGCGGACGAACATCTTCGCACGGTCGACCCCGCGCCAGACCGGCCGGCCATCGATCGCCATCACCGCGGCGCTGATCAGCTCATGGCGCTTGCCCGACAGGCGGCGGAGATGCTCGGCCGCCTCGGCGCGGTCGCCCGGTTTCTCGAGCATCGATCCGTCCTCGAGCGCCACCACCGAGTCGCTGCCCAGCACCAGCGCCTCGGGCTCGCGGTGCGATACGCGCAGCGCTTTAAGCTCGGCCAGCCGGTCCGCCAGGTCGCGTGGCGCGACGCCCTCGGCGCGCATCGCGACCTTGGCCGACTCCTCGTCGACATTAGCCGACATCGCCTCGAACGGCACGCCGGCCGCGCTCAGCATCGCGCGACGCGACGCGCTGTTCGACGCCAGGATCAGTCTCATGCCGAATCCCGCTCGTTGACCAGTTGCACGATCGCCGCCGCCGTCTCCTCGATCGACCGGCGCGTCACGTCGATCACCGGCCAGCCATTGTCGGCGAACATCCGCCGCGCAAAGGCGACCTCACGCGTGACGGCCTCCTGATCCACATAGGATGTCTCGGGCGCCTGATTGAGCGAGAGCAGGCGATTGCGCCGCACCTGGATCAGCCGGTCGGCGCTGGTGGTCAGGCCGACCACCAAGGGATGCCGGAGCGAGAACAGCGCCGTCGGCGGCGGGCTTTCCACCACGATCGGGATATTCGCGGTCTTGAAGCCGCGATTGGCGAGATAGATCGAAGTCGGCGTCTTGGACGAGCGCGACACGCCCGCCAGCACGATATCGGCTTCCTCCCAATCCTCCCAGTTGATCCCGTCATCATGCGCCATGGTGAACTGGATCGCGTCGACCCGGGCGAAATAGGCGGCGTCGAGCACATGCTGGCGCCCCGGCCGCGCCTTGGCCTGCTGGCCGAGCAGGCTGGAGAGCGCGTCGGTCACCGGATCGAGCGGCGCGACCGCCGGCAGCCCCAGTGCGCGGCACCGCGTCTCCAGCGTACGCCGCGTCGCGCTGTTGACCAGAGTGAACACCACCAGCCCGGGATTTTGCGCGATCTCCTGCAGGATTCGCTCGAGATGGGCTTCGGTGCGGACCATCGGCCAGAAATGGCGGATCGTCTCGACATCGTCATATTGGGCGAGCGCCGCCTTCGCGATATTCTCGAGCGTCTCGCCGGTGGAATCCGACAGAAGATGGAGATGCAGCCGCATTATGGCCGCGCACCGCGAGCGAAAAAACCAGTTGGGGATGGAGCTGTGGAGAACATCCGGAAAATCGCTAGCGCAACTTTCCCGCCACGCAAAGCGATCGCCATCGGTGGAAAAGTCCGGAGTTTCCCACAATCGCGCCCACACCCCGATGGTTTCGCGCACAGCCTGTGGATAATGGGGATCGTCCGGCCGACTCCGGTCGAGTCTGCGGCCCCCGCCGCGTCAAGCTGTTGGCATTTCGGGGACGAACGCATAAGCCCCGCCATCCACGCGCCAACCACCGCTACATCCTTTTTAGATTCTCTTCTTATCAGATAGAAGGACGCTCGCGATCCCGACTCCCGTGACCGAAAAGCGCCTGCTCGCGACCCTCAAGGGTGTCCGGCACGACGTTCCGCCCGTCTGGCTGATGCGCCAGGCCGGGCGCTATCTTCCCGAATATCGCGCGCTCCGGGCGGAGAAAGGCGGCTTCCTCGCGCTCGCGACCGATCCCGACGCCGCGGCGGAAGTGACTCTCCAGCCGATCCGCCGCTTCGGCTTCGACGGCGCGATCCTCTTCTCCGATATCCTCATGGTTCCCTGGGCCCTGGGACAGGCGCTGAGCTTCGGCGCGGGCGAGGGGCCTGCACTGGCCCCGCCGCTGGTCGATCATGCGCTGGCGGGGCTCCAGGCGGCCCCTGACCGGCTCGAGCCGGTCTATGCCACGGTGGCGAAGGTCGCCGCGATGCTACCGGCCGAAACCAGCTTTCTAGGCTTTGCGGGAAGTCCCTGGACGGTCGCCACCTATATGGTCGCCGGCCATGGCAGCCGCGATCAGGGCGAGACGCGCCGTTTCGCCTATACCGACCCCAGGGCCTTTGCCGAGATCATCGATGCGATCGCCGACAGCACGATTACCTATCTCTCCCGCCAGATCCGGGCCGGGGTCGAGGCAGTGCAGCTGTTCGACAGCTGGTCGGGCAGCCTGTCCCCGGCACAGTTCGAACGCTGGGTGATCGCGCCGACCGCGAAGATCGTCACCGCGCTGCATGAAATGCATCCGGGTACGCCGGTGATCGGCTTTCCCAAGGGCGCTGGCGGCAAGCTGCCGGCTTATGCACGGGAGACGGGCGCCGACGCGATCGGACTGGACGAGACGGTCGATCCGGTCTGGGCGCATGCCAGCCTGCCGGACGGTTTGCCGGTGCAGGGCAATCTCGATCCGCTTGCCCTGATCGCCGGCGGCGACGCGCTCGACGCCGCGGCGACACGAATCCTTGAGGCGCTGGCCGATCGGCCGCATATCTTCAATCTGGGGCACGGCATCCTGCAGGATACGCCGATCGCCCATGTCGAGCGCCTCCTGGCGCATGTGCGGAGAGCGCGATGAATTTCCTCGGAAACGCCTATCTCTGGGTCAAGGCGGCGCATGTCGTCTTCGTCATCTTCTGGATGGCCGGCATGTTCATGCTGCCGCGCTACCTCGTATATCACCAGGAGGCACAGCCGGGGTCAGCCGAGGCACAGAAGTGGGTCGAGCGGGAAACCAGGCTCCGCACCATGATCCTGACGCCGTCGATGATCCTCGTGTGGATCCTCGGCCTGATGCTGGCCGTGAACGCGGGATTGTTCGCCGGTGTCGGCGGCCTGGGCTGGCTCCACACCAAGCTGCTGCTGGTGGTGATCCTCAGTGGCTATCATGGCTGGGCGGTCGGCTATGCCAAGAAGCTTGCGGCCGGCAAGCCGACGCTGACGGGCAAGCAGCTCCGCCTGATCAACGAGGTGCCGGCGATCCTGACCGCGCTGATCGTCATCCTGGTGATCGTCCGACCCTTCTGAATCGGGGTTCGCGACTTGACTTGAGCAAGACCGGCACCTAGGTCCGAGGCTGTCGAAGCGCGCGGAGCCATGCGTTCCGGGCCGCGGCACCCTCCTCCAGCATCGTCGCGTTTTCCCTTTCGCCGACAGACGCTAACCCCAGCACCATCTCACGTCCGGACGCCCCCCATGCATCTCAAAGACCTCAAGAAGAAAAGCCCGGCCGAGCTGGTCGCGATGGCCGAGGAGCTCGGCGTCGAAAGCGCGTCGACCTTGCGCAAGCAGGATCTGCTGTTCGCGATCCTCAAGGTCCAGGCGGAAAATGGCGAACAGATCATGGGTCTGGGCACGATCGAGGTGCTGCCCGACGGCTTCGGCTTCCTGCGCAGCCCGGAGGCGAATTATCTCGCCGGCCCGGACGATATCTACATGTCGCCCAACCAGGTCCGCAAATTCGGCCTGCGCACCGGCGACACCGTCGAGGGCGAGATTCGCGGGCCGAAGGACGGCGAGCGTTATTTTGCGCTGACCCGCCTGACCTCGGTCAATTTCGACGATCCCGATGCGGTTCGCCACCGCGTCAATTTCGATAACCTCACCCCGCTCTATCCCGAAGAGAAGCTGACGCTCGATCCGCAGGATCCGACGATCAAGGACAAGTCGGCGCGGGTGATCGACATCATCAGCCCGCAGGGCAAGGGCCAGCGCGCCCTGATCGTCGCCCCGCCGCGCGTCGGCAAGACGGTGCTGCTGCAGAACATCGCGCGGGCCATCACCGACAATCACCCCGAAGTGTTCCTGATCGTGCTGCTGATCGACGAGCGGCCCGAGGAAGTGACCGACATGCAGCGCTCGGTGAAGGGCGAGGTCGTGTCCTCCACCTTCGACGAGCCCGCGACGCGCCACGTCCAGGTCGCCGAAATGGTCATCGAAAAGGCCAAGCGCCTGGTCGAGCACAAGAAGGACGTCGTGATCCTGCTCGATTCGATCACGCGCCTCGGCCGCGCGTACAACACGGTCGTGCCCAGCTCGGGCAAGGTGCTGACCGGCGGTGTCGACGCGAACGCCCTGCAGCGCCCGAAGCGCTTCTTCGGCGCCGCGCGCAACATCGAGGAGGGCGGCTCGCTCTCGATCATCGCCACCGCGCTGATCGACACCGGCAGCCGCATGGACGAAGTCATCTTCGAAGAGTTCAAGGGCACCGGCAACTCGGAAATCGTGCTCGATCGCAAGGTCGCCGACAAGCGTATCTTCCCGGCACTCGACGTCGGCAAGTCCGGCACCCGCAAGGAGGAACTGCTGGTCGACAAGAGCAAGCTCTCCAAGATGTGGGTGCTGCGCCGCATCCTCATGCAGATGGGTACCATCGACGCGATGGAGTTCCTGCTCGACAAGATGAAGGATTCGAAGACCAACGAGGACTTCTTCGACTCGATGAATCAGTGAGCAGTGCGGCTTGCGGCATGCTGCCGCAAGACTCGCACAAGCACGGCCGACGGGGCAAAGCCCCGGTCGACGGCGCGGGCTTTGCCCGCGCCGCTTGTGTGTCGGGAGCGCGTCCTTGATCCTCGAACACGCCCTCCTCGCCATCAAACCCGGCCAGTCCGCGGCGTTCGAAGCCGCCATGGCCCAGGCTCGCCCGCTCATCGCGGCGTCTCCCGGCTTCCGCTCGATCGCGGTGCGAAGGGCCTGTGAAAGCCCCGATCGCTATCTGTTGCTCGTGGAGTGGGACGACATCGCCAGCCACCGTGAGGGATTTCGCGCGTCGGCGCGTTATGCGCAGTGGCGCGCGCTGCTCCATGTCTTTTATGAGCCGATGCCGGCCGTGACCTATTTCGGAGAGAGTCTGTGATCAATTTCGCCGATGTGTTCACTGCCGCCGGCCTCGCGACGCTCGGCCAGGTGATCATGATCGACCTGATGCTGGCGGGCGACAACGTCATGGTGCTGGGCGCGCTCGCGGCCGGCTTGCCGGCGAGGCAGCGCAAGCAGGTGCTCGGCTTCGGCGTGGTCATCGCGATGGTCTGCCTGATCGGCTTCGCGCTGATCGCGACCAAGCTGCTCCATGTCGTGGGCCTGCTGCTCGGCGGCGGCATATTGCTGCTCTGGGTCGCCTGGAAATTGTTCCGCGAGCTCCACCCGGCGCCGGCCGCGGTGCCGGTCGATGATCCTGCGACCACCGCGGTCGAAGGCGTCAAGCCGACCAAGACCTTCCTGCGTGCGGCGATCCAGGTCGCCATCGCCGATCTCTCGATGAGCCTCGACAATGTCCTTGCCGTCGCCGGGGCCGCGCGCGAGCACCCTACCGTGTTGCTGTTCGGGCTGATCCTGTCGGTGACGCTGATGGCGGTCGCCGCGAATTATATCGCGCGGCTGATCGAACGCTATCACTGGATCGCCTATATCGGCCTGGCCGTGATACTTTATGTATCGGGATCAATGATTTACCACGGGATCGTGGATAACGACGTGGGTATTCTGCACCTGCTGGTCTGAGGTCACCACCAAACCGGGAATTGTTCCGCATCCACCGTGCGTGGCTGCTCCTTGCGGTGGGTACGGCAATAAAGTTTTAGATGCAGATAAAGGGCTGAAATCAGCCAAGATTCTCCGCGAAAAACGCCGCCGTCCGCTCGTCCGCGAGCGTCGCCGACGCATCCGACCGACGCAGTCCGAATTCGGTCGCGAAGCCATGGTCCTCGCCGGGATAATCGAAGATCGTCACCTTGGGATGATCGTCGAGGCCGTCATGCATGCGCTGCTGCGCTGCCTTGTCGACGAAATGATCCTCCTCCGGCACGTGCAGCAGCACCGGATGCGCAATCGCGTGCTTTTCGCCGAGCAGGCCATCGATGCCGACGCCGTAATAGCAGACGCTGGCGTTCACATCGGTGCGCGCGGCCGTCATGAAGGCGAGGCGCCCGCCGAGGCAATAGCCCACCGCGCCGACCTTGCCCTCGGCACCGAGCATCTTGCGCGCGGTGCGGATCGTCGCTTCGATATCCTGGATGCCGACATTCTGGTCGAACTGCCCCATCATCGCCAGGGCCTGCTGGAATTCCTCGGGGATATCGGGATCGAGCTGCGTGTCCGGTTCGAGCCGCCAGAACAGGTCGGGCGCGATGGCGAGATAGCCGTCCTCGGCCAGCCGGTCGCATTTGCGGCGGATGCCGGCGTTCACCCCGAAGATTTCCTGGATCACGACGATCGCCGCGCGCGGCGAGCCGGCGGGTTCTGCGCAATAGGCGGTGAAATCACCCGTGCCGTCGAGCGTGTCGATCGTGATCGTTGCGGTCATGACTGTCCTCGGCTGAAGGGGCGGAGCGCCCGAAATCCGCAGGCGGCGATGGGCGTTGCGGTCAGGCCCAAGTCGCGCGCATACAGGGTTCAAGCTTATGCAGCGCGGCCGTCGCCCGCTCAAGCGGAGATGACCAATGAAGATCAATGTCGAAGTCGATTGCACCCCGGAAGAAGCACGCCGCGTCATGGGGTTGCCCGATTTCACGCCGGTCCACGAAAAATATATCCAGGGTGTGATGGGCGCGATGGACGGTGCCGTTCCGCCCGAGATGATCGAGAATATGATGAAGAGTTGGTCGCCGATGGGCGAGGCCGGGATGAGTTTCTGGCGCAAGATGTTCGAGACCTCGTCGAAATAGCCATGGACACCATCTTTGCCGTCTCGAGCGGCGCGCCGCCCGCGGCCATCGCGATCGTCCGGGTGAGCGGCGACCATGCCCTTGTGGCGGCATCGACGCTTGCGGGCGCGCTCCCGCCGCCGCGCAGGGCAGGGCTGCGCGCGTTGCACGGTGGTGACGGGCAGGCGATCGACCGGGCGCTGGTCCTGGTCTTTCCCGGCCCCGACAGCGCGACGGGCGAGGACCTGGTCGAATTGCATCTTCATGGCGGCCGGGCAGTCGTGCGCGCGGTGGAGGCGGCGCTGGCGGTGCAGCCGGGGCTGCGCCAAGCTGAGCCCGGCGAATTCACTCGGCGCGCGCTCGCCAATGGCCGGATCGACCTGACCGAGGCTGAGGGCCTGGGCGATCTGCTCGCCGCGGAGACAGAGGGACAACGTCGGGCGGCGCTGACGATGGCCGAAGGCGGGTTGCGGCGGAGGGCGGAGGGCTGGGCCGACCGGCTGGTGGCGCTGGCCGCCCAGGTCGAAGCGCAGCTCGATTTTGCCGAAGAGGACGAGGTCGATCAGGCGGCACCGGCGAGTTTCGCGGATGAGGCACGGGCGCTTGCCGACGAAATCCGGGTGCTGCTGGCAACGCCGCCGGTGGAGCGGCTCAGGGACGGGGTACGCGTGGTGATCGCCGGCCCGCCGAACAGCGGCAAGTCGACCCTGCTCAATATTCTGGCGGAACGCGACGCGGCGATCGTCTCACCGATCTCGGGCACGACGCGCGACCGGATCGAGGCGCCCGTCATCCGTGACGGAATCGCTTATGTCCTCACCGATACGGCGGGCCTGCTGGACGAGACGGCTGATCCCATCGAGCGGATCGGCATTGCCCGCGCGGAAGAGGCAATGCAAACGGCCGACCTGGTCCTGTGGCTCGGAGACGGCCCGGCGCCGGTACGAGAAGCCATCCGGATCCACGCGCGTATCGATATCCCCGGGCGCGCCACGGCGCCGGGGGGATCTGACCTCGCTTTGTCGGCTGCGACGGGGGAGGGCATCAGCGATCTGTGGCAAGTGCTCCGCGATCGCGCAGCGGCGTTGTTGCCGCGCGAGGACGCACTGGCAGTCAACCGCCGCCAACGTGGCCTGCTTGCCCAATGCGCTGCCAGCCTGGGCGCGGTGAGCGGGCAGGGCGACCTGATCGTCCTTGCGGAGGATGTGCGTCTGGCCATGAAGGCACTCGACCAGTTGGTCGGCCGCAGTGACACCGAGGCTATGCTCGATGCGCTCTTCTCGCGCTTCTGCCTGGGCAAATAATGTTTCACGTGGAACATGACCGATGTTCCACGTGAAACAACCTAACGCCTGACTCGCCGACAGGCTTTGACAGGCGCCCCGGCCGGACCTAGCGGAACGCTCATGGATTTCGATGTGATCGTGGTGGGCGGTGGCCATGCCGGTACCGAGGCGGCTGCTGCGGCCGCACGCCGTGGCGCGCGCACGGCGTTGATCAGTTTCGATCCGACGAAGATCGGCGCCATGTCGTGCAATCCGGCGATCGGCGGGTTGGGCAAGGGACATCTGGTCCGCGAGGTCGACGCCTTTGGCGGCCTGATCGCCCGTGCGGCTGACGCCGCTGGCATCCATTATCGCATGCTCAATCGCAGCAAGGGTGCCGCGGTGCAGGGCCCGCGTGTTCAGGCTGACCGGCGCCTGTACGCGGCCGCCATCCAGCGCATGCTCGGCGCGCAGCAGGGCCTCACGATCCTTGGTGGCGAAGTGGCGGCGCTGTCGCTCGATTCCTCCGGTGCGGTGGCGGGGATCAGCCTGGCCGATGGCACCGTTCTCGGAGCGCGGGCAGTGGTGCTCGCCACCGGAACGTTTCTGGGCGGTCGCATCTTTTGCGGCGAGGAACGGCTGACCGGCGGGCGGATCGGCGAAGCGGCGGCGTCGCTGCTGGCGACGCAGCTTCGTGCGGCGCGTCTCCCCATGGCGCGGCTGAAGACCGGCACGCCGCCCCGGCTCGATGGTCGCACGATCGACTGGAGTCGGCTTGCCGAGCAACGCAGCGACGACGACCCCTGGACCATGTCGCCGCTCTCGTCCGGCCGCACCTTGCCACAGCTGTTCTGCGCGATCACCCGCACCAGCGAGGAGACGCATGCGATCATCCGCGCGTCGCTCGATCGTTCGCCGCTGTTCGGCGGGGCGATTGCGGGTCCGGGTCCGCGCTATTGCCCGTCGATCGAGGACAAGATCCACCGTTTCGGCGATCGAGACGGTCACCAGATTTTTCTGGAGCCCGAAGGACTGGACGACGCCACCATCTATCCCAACGGCATCTCCACCTCGTTGCCGGCGGATGTGCAGGCCGCGATGATCGCCTCGATCCCGGGGCTCGGGGCTACAAGGATCATCACGCCAGGCTATGCGGTCGAATATGATCATATCGATCCGCGCGCGCTCGATCCGACCCTGGAAGTGCGCGCCTTGCGGGGTCTGTTCTGCTGCGGACAGATCAACGGCACCACCGGTTATGAGGAAGCAGCGGGGCAGGGCCTGATCGCGGGCCTCAACGCTGCCGCCGCAGCGCTCGGCGCCGACCCCGTCGTGCTCGACCGCGCGTCCAGTTATCTCGGCGTGATGATCGACGATCTGGTGCTGCAGGGTATTACCGAACCCTATCGCATGCTGACCGCGCGCGCCGAATACCGGCTGAGACTGCGCGCCGACAATGCCGAAACCCGGCTCGGCCCGCTTGCCGATGCGATCGGATGCCTCGGTCCGGTCCGGTCCGCGCGGCTGGCCGGGCGTTCGGCCCAGCGTCGCGAGATCGAGGCGGTGCTTGAAACGCCGCTCTCCGCCGCGACGGTGCTGGCCAATGGCGCTGCGGGCCCGCTCGACACGCAGAAGCGCTCGGGCGCAGAATGGCTGCGCTTTGCCGGCGTGACGATCGACCATGTCGCGCCGGGCCTGATCGGGGCGTTTGATCCCGCGCTGGTCGCCGAGATCGCCGAGGATGCGCGTTACGCGCCCTATCTGCGGCGCCAGGACGAGGAAGTGGCGCAGCTCCGCGCCAATGACTCGATCCCGCTCCAGGACGATCTGCACTATGCCGGCATCCCCGGCCTTTCGACCGAGATGGTCGAGAAACTCACGCGGGTGCGCCCCGCCACTCTCGGCGCGGCGAGCCGTATTCGCGGCATCACGCCAGCGGCGCTGACCGCCATTCTCCTCCACGCCCGGCGCCGCGCGGCATGACGGAGGACGAGGCGAGGGAATGGATTCGTGATCGTTTCGGCGTGGCGGGCGAGCGGCGGATGGCGGACTTCGCGGAGCTGGTCGTCGCGGAATCCACGCGGCAGAATTTGATCGCACCGTCCACGCTTGGCGCGATCTGGTCGCGTCACATCGTCGATTCGGCGCAGTTGATCGGCTTTGCCGCGTCGCAGGAGGGGGATTGGCTCGACATCGGTACCGGCGCGGGCTTTCCCGGGCTGGTCGTGGCTGCGTTGACCGAGCGCCGCGTCTTGCTGGTCGAACCGCGTAAGCGCAGGGTCGAATTTCTCGAGGCGGCGGCCCAGTCGCTGGGTATCGCGGATCGCGTGTCGGTCATCGCCGGCAAGGTCGAGACGATCAGCGAACCGGTCGCCGTGATCTCCGCGCGCGCCGTCGCACAACTCAGCGTGCTGTTCGCATCGGCGCTTCAATGCAGTCGTCGCAAAACGCTATGGGTTCTCCCAAAAGGACGAACCGCGCGCGAAGAGGTGGCGGTGGCCCAGCAGACATGGCATGGTGTGTTTCACGTGGAACATAGCATCACCGATCCCGAATCTCTCATCGTCCTCGCCAAAGGGGTGTCACGCCGATGAACGTCATTGCCCTCGCGAATCAAAAGGGCGGGGTGGGAAAAACCACCACCGCGATCAACCTCGGAACGGCGCTCGCCGCGACCGGTTCCCGCGTGTTGATCATCGATCTCGACCCGCAGGGAAATGCCTCGACCGGCCTCGGCATCAACCGCGCCGAGCGTGACAAATCCAGCTACGATATCCTGCTCGGCGAGATGCCGGTCGCCGAGGCCGCGGTACCGACCTGCGTGCCTAATCTCGAGATCGTTCCGGCGACGGTTGACCTTTCCGGCGCCGAGATCGAGCTGATCGATTATGAGGAGCGCACCCACCGCCTCAACCGGGCGCTGGCCCGCTCGGACCAGCGTTGGGACGTGGTGCTGATCGATTGCCCGCCGTCGCTGGGTCTGTTGACGCTGAACGCGATGGTCGCCGCCAATTCGCTGCTGGTGCCGTTGCAGTGCGAATTTTTCGCGCTCGAAGGTTTGAGCCAATTGCTTAGTACGGTCGAGCGCGTCCGCGAGCGCTTCAATCCGGGCTTGTCCATCCTCGGCGTGGCGCTGACCATGTATGATCGCCGCAATCGCCTGACGGACCAGGTCTCGGCCGATGTGCGCGCGGTGCTTGGCCGAGTCGTGTTCGACACCGTAATCCCGCGCAACGTACGGCTTTCCGAGGCACCGAGTCACGGGTTGCCCGCCCTGATCTACGATTATCGTTGCGCCGGGTCGGAAGCATATATCGCGCTCGCCCGCGAGTTGATCGCCCGTCTGCCCGACCGACCACAGGAACCAGCCAGAGCCGCATGACCGACCAAGCCGCTGATCAGACGCCGCCGCCTGCGCGGCCCAAGCCCCGGGCCGGCCTAGGCCGCGGCCTCAATGCCCTGATGGGGGACATCGCACGCGAGGAACCGGTTCGCGGCGGCGAGTCCCTGTCGAGCGGCGTACGCACCTTGCCGGTCGGGTCGCTGACGCCTCATCCCGGCCAGCCCCGCCGCCATTTCGCTGAAGCGGCGCTGGAGGAGCTGGCGGAATCGATCGCCGCGCGCGGGATGATCCAGCCGATCGTCGTGCGGCCGCATGGCAAGGGTTATCAGATCGTCGCCGGCGAGCGCCGCTGGCGTGCGGCGCAGCGCGCGCGGCTTCATGAAGTGCCCGTCATCGTCCGCGAATTCGACGACGCCGAGACGCTCGAGATCGCGCTGGTCGAGAATATCCAGCGCCAGGATCTCAACGCGATCGAGGAAGCCGAGGCCTATCATCGCCTGATCGATGATTATGGTCACACCCAGGATGCGCTGGGCAAGCTGGTCCACAAGTCACGCAGCCATATCGCCAATCTGCTGCGTCTGCTCGATCTGCCCAAACCCGTGCAGGACAAGGTGATCGATGGCAGCCTCAGCATGGGCCATGCCCGCGCGCTGATCGGCGCGCCGGATATCGAGCAGCTTGCCTATCAGGTCATCGCCAAGGGATTGTCGGTGCGCGACACCGAGCGTCTGGCGCGCGCGGCGAAGCCGGCAGAGGCGCGGATTCGCAGCGGCGATCAGGCGCGCGATGCCGATCTGGCAGCGCTGGAGCATCATCTCGCCGACCTGCTGGGCCTCGCGGTGCGTATAGCCCATGGCCCGAAGGGCGGCGCGCTGACTCTGTCCTATTCGACGCTGGACCAGCTCGACATGGTCTGCCAACGCCTGACCGGCGAGCGAATTTAAACCGTAACTAGTTGATAATATAGCATTTCAGTCAGCGCTGTCGCGCCGCCATCCGGGCTACCGCCACGATCGCCGACTGGGCCAGCACCGTCCCGGCATTTGCCGAGCTCATGATGGCCCGCTCCGCCAGCCGGGCGCGCTGAATTGCTTCGCTGATCTTCGGCGCGGACCAGGTGCGCAGCGCGCGCCCGGTCGAGGCACGTTCGCGGAAGAAGACGCGCTCGATCACCGTGCCGGGACTTGCCCCGGCGTCGATCTGGGCCTGCAGTTCGGCGAGGGTCATCAGGCGGCGGACGAGCTGGCGCAGCACCGGGATCGGCGACACGCCGGCTTCCTCCAGCCTGGCGAGTTCGCTGCCCAAAGCATCCGGGCGGCCGTCGATCGCCGCATCGATGGCGCGGCTCATTTCCGAGTCGCCTAGGTCGGCGCCGACATCGTCCAGCGCCGCATCGTCCAGCTCGCGCGGACGTTCCGGCGAGGCGTCGAGATAGAGCGCCAGCTTCTCCAGCTCGCGCGTCATTACGGCCCGGTCCCCGCCGGTGGCGGTGGCCAGCCGTGCCGCGGTGTCGCCGGTCGTGCGCAGCCCCTGTTCGCGCGCGATCGCGGTGGCGAGCTTTTCGGCGTCGCCTCCCTCGGGCAGGTAGCAGGCGAAACTCATCGCGCGCGCCGCGCCCAGCGCCAGCTTCACTGCCTTTGACGTCGCCTTGAGCGAGGGAGCGATGGCGACGACGGGGTTACCCGCCCGTTCCGCATCGAGCAGCAGGGTGAAGGCCTCGAAACAATCGTCACCGGCGCCGCTGATCCGGATATGCCTGGCGCTGCCGAACAACGACATGGACGCCGCCTCATCGGCCAGGCGGCCGGGATTCGACTTCAAGGCCGACGGCTCGAGGTCCACGCGCTCGGCATCGGGGCCCATCGTCCGCGCCAGGCGCGCCGCGATCTCCTGTGCGCCTGATTCATCGGGGCCGTGGAGCAGATAGAGGCGGATATCGGGGCTCGCCGCATCGATCGCGGCGCGAATCTGGTTGGCGTTGGCTTTCACGCCAAGGAGCTCATTGCGCGGGCGCTGCGGTCCGCTGCGCGTAAAGCGCGACACGCGCGACGATCTGGTCGGCAACGATGTCGGACAGCCGCTCGAGCGCGGTATTCTCCGCCGCGATCGTCGCATATTCGGAATTGACCACGTCGATGCCGGCATCCGATCCGGCGGTCGCATCCAGCAATACCGTACCCTTGGACAGGTCAACCAGCTGATAGCGGGCGCGCAGGGTCCGCCGCTCGCGCGAAACGCTGTCGTCACGCCGCACGCCGAGCCCGATGATCTGGTCGTCCAGCTTGATCTCGAGCCGGTACAGCGGCGAGCCGCTGGCCTGGAGCCGGTCCTTCAGCGCATTGGTCATCAGCCAGCCCGCCTTGCCCTCGATCGGGCCGACCTCGACCCTGGTCAGGGTCGTTGCCACCGCGCCCGATCCGCCGCCCGCATAGAGCGGGTGCAGCCCGCAGCCCGACAGCGTGCCCAACGACGCCAACGCCAGGGCGGCGAGAAGCGCGAAACGCTTCATGCGACGATGTTCACGAGACGGTCGGGCACGACGATCACCTTTTTGGGGGAAGCGCCGTCCAGGATACGCTGCACATTGGCATTGGCCAAGGCGATCGTCTCCATCGCCTCGCGCGGCGTGCCCTTGGCGACCTTCACGGTATCGCGCAGCTTGCCGTTGACCTGGATCGCGATGGTCGCTTCGTCCTCGACCAGCAGGGCAGGGTCGACTTCGGGCCAAGGCGCATCGGCGATAAGGCCTTCGCCGCCATTGGCCGCCCAGGCTTCCTCGGCGAGATGCGGTGCCATCGGCGACACCAGCCGCATCAAGATGCGGATGGCCTCGACGCGCGAGGCGGAAGTGCCGGCGCGTTCGATCGCATTGACCAGCTCGTACAGCTTGGCGACGGCCTTGTTGAACGACAAAGCCTCGATATCGGCGGCGACGCCGGCGATGGTCTGATGAGTCTTGCGGTCGAGCGCGGTATCGCGGGCGGTGCTCGCTTCGGCCTCGGCCAGTCCGTCGAACAACCGCCACAGGCGCTGGATGAAGCGCCAGCAGCCTTCGATACCGGCCTCGCTCCACGGCAGGTCGCGCTCGGGCGGGCTGTCGGAAAGCATGAACCAGCGCACCGCATCGGCGCCGTACTGGTCGACGATGCCGGTCGGATCGACGGTGTTCTTCTTCGACTTCGACATCTTCTCGACGCGGCCGATCGCCACCGGTTCGCCGTCCGCCTTCAGTATGGCCTTGCCGCCGCCGAGCGAGACGTCGTCGGGCCCGTACCAGACACGCTCGCCGCCTTCGCCGCGCGAATAGGTCTCGTGCGTGACCATGCCCTGCGTGAACAGCCCGGCAAAGGGCTCGGCCACGTCGAGCATGCCGATATGGCGCAGCGCCCGAGTCCAGAAACGCGCATAGAGCAGGTGGAGGATCGCATGCTCCACCCCGCCGATATATTGCGCGACCGGCAGCCATTTCTCCGCCACCGCGCGGTCGAATGGCGCGTTACCCGGCTGGCTAGCGAAACGAATGAAATACCAGGAGGAATCGACGAACGTGTCGAGCGTGTCGGTTTCGCGCCGCGCGCTACCGCCGCAGCTCGGGCAATCGACATTTTTCCAGGTCGGATGGCGATCGAGCGGATTGCCGGGAATGTCGAAGCTGACATCCTCGGGCAGCACGACCGGCAATTGCTCGCGCGGCACCGGCACGGCGCCACAGGCGTCGCAATGGATGATCGGGATCGGCGTGCCCCAGTAACGCTGGCGAGAGACGCCCCAGTCGCGCAGGCGGAACACGGTGGAGCCGGTGCCCCAGCCATCTTCCTCTGCGCGGCGGATCACGGTGCGCTTGGCGTCCTCGACATCCATGCCGTCGAGGAAATGCGAGTTCACCAGCGTGCCGGGCCCGGTATAGGCCTCGTCACCCTTGAACTCGGGGTCGGTGACCTCGCCCTCGGAGACGACGCGGCGCACCGGCAGATCGTATTTCCGCGCGAAATCGAGATCGCGTTGATCATGCGCTGGCACGCCGAATACGGCGCCAGTGCCATATTCCATTAGCACGAAATTGGCGATGTAGACCGGAAGTTTCCATTCCGAATCAAACGGATGCGTCGCGCGCAGCCCGGTGTCGAACCCCAGTTTCTCCTGAGTCTCGATCTCGGCCGCGGTCGTGCCGCCGCGCTTGCACAGCTCGATGAACGCCGCCGCCGCCGGATCGCGCTCGGCCAGTGCCCGCGCGATCGGATGGTCCGCCGCAACCGCGACGAAGCTCGATCCGAAGATCGTGTCGGGCCGGGTGGTGAACACCTCGACCTGCTCGCCGTCGGAAAGCGCGAAGCGGAAGGTCAGGCCCTGGCTCTTGCCGATCCAGTTCTCCTGCATCAGCTTCACCTTGTCGGGCCAATGCTCCAGCCCCTCCAGGCCTTCCAGCAGCTCGTCGGCGAAATCGGTGATCTTCAGGAACCACTGGCTCAGCTTGCGCCGCTCGACCAGCGCGCCCGATCGCCAGCCACGGCCGTCGATCACCTGCTCGTTGGCGAGCACGGTCATGTCGACCGGATCCCAGTTGACCGAGGATTCCTTGCGATAGACCAGGCCAGACGCGAACAGGTCGAGGAACAGCGCCTGTTCGTGGCCGTAATAGTCCGGCTCGCAGGTCGCCAGCTCGCGCGTCCAGTCGAGCGCGAAGCCCAGGCGTTTCAGCTGCGCCTTCATCGTCGCGATATTGGCGCGGGTCCAGCCGCCGGGGTGCACGCCCTTTTCCATGGCCGCATTCTCGGCCGGCATGCCGAACGCGTCCCAGCCCATCGGATGGAGCACTTCGTGCCCGGTCATCCGGCGGTACCGGGCAAGCACGTCGCCCATCGTGTAATTGCGGACATGGCCGATATGGATCCGCCCCGAAGGATACGGAAACATCTCGAGCACATAGGTACGCGGCTTGGCCGAATCGTCGCGCGCGGCGAAGGTGTTGCGGTCGTCCCACACCTTCTGCCAAGCCGCGTCCGCCTTCAGCGCGTTGAAGCGTGACGCCATGAGGAGAACGCCTTTTAGTTGGCGATGGCGGCACGGCGCAGATCGCGCGCCCGCGTCAGGATGATATCCTCGAGCTTCTGCACGGTCGCGGCCGCGACGGGCGATGCGACCCATTGCCCGCCCTGGTTGACTTCACGCAGCGCTGCCACGCGCAGGCCGTCGGCGCGCAGATCCTGGTCGAGGATCGTCACGGTCACCTTCATGCGCTCGGTCGGGGCGGCCGGGTTCACATACCAGTCGGTCACGATCACGCCGCCGTTCGAATCGGTCTGCAGCAGCGGCATGAAGCTCAGCGTGTCGAGGCTCGCGCGCCAGAGATAGGAGTTCACGCCGATCGTGGTCACCTTGGCGGCGGCCAGATCGGGGGCGGCGCGATCCTTGCCGCGATGGCCACAGGCCATGAGCGGAAGGGCAAGCGAAACCACAATCGCGGTACGCAAAAGGCGGTTCATCGGCGGTTTCCTGGACGGTTTCATGAGAATCTCGGGCATCTATAGATGGTCTCGCGCCTGCCGCAAGCATGGCGCGCGCGGGCGGCCTGTGTGCCGCGAGCAACACTTCGGGGGAAAATGCGTCAAGACAGTGGCAGGGCTGGATCGAATCGTGATAGGCGCCATTTAGAGTGAGGTGCCGAATCCGGGCACTGAAGGGGTCGCACGTGTTTTCAAGGCGTTGGATGTCCGGAATCGGGGTGGGGGCGCTCGTCGCCGCTGGCTTCGCCATGGCACCGGCGATCGGCGCTCCGGGCGATTCCCGCCTGCCGCTCAAGCGCATCGCGCCGCTGAACGTGGGCGACATCAATTCCTTCACGCCGGCCGCGGCCGATCCGAAGCTCGCGGCGGTCTTCGCGCGGAGCGGGCTCGACACCAGCAGTTTCCGTTTCACGCCGACCGATTCGCGCCGCAACGGCAACCGCGCCGTCACGGTCGCGGTCCGTGCGCGGTCGACTCGCACCGCGATGGCCGCCGAGCGCTCTGGCTCGATCATCGATACGCCGTCCTCGGTCAGCATCGCGCCGATCGCCTATAATCTGGGCGTCGCCGTCGGCTGGCGCCGGTTCGCGCTGTCGGGTGACGTCGCCAAGGTCGATCTTGCCGGCATGCCGGGTAGCCGCGAGGCAGTCGATGTCGGCGTCAGCTATTCCGGCAATCGCTTCACCGGCCGCGTGAAGGCGGGGGCCGATCGGCCGCTGCCGAACGGGCCGAAGCTGGTCGAGGAAGCGCCTGCCTATTCGCTCGATGTCGGCGGCTCCTATCGCCTGACCCGCAACCTCGATGTGACGGCCGGCGTGCGCTACAAGGCGGAGCGCGATTATCGCCTCCAGCCCGCGCCGGACGATCGCCGCGACAGCCAGGCAGTCTATATCGGGACGGCGTTCCGCTTCTGATCGGGTAGCCAGGCGTCGATTGCCGCCCAGCCGTGAAATCCCAGCCTCCGCAATGTCCTGAATCGCCGCGCGTCCATGCCGCCCAGCGCGATCGAGGGAATGCCGAGTCCGCGCACGATGGCCGCGGCGCGTGCCGGACCCAGCGCGCCCGCACCGGGATGCGAGCGAGTCGGATAGACCGGCGACACGAACAGCATATCCGCACCGGCGCGCTTGCCGGCGATCGCCTCGGCCCGGCTATGCGCCGCCCAGCTACGGACGCCGCCGGGCAGGCGCCTGCCACGGCCATGAACGCCGGCCTCGTTCGCGAACGACGTGGATCCCGCCCGGATCAGGGTCAGCCGCTTGCGCCGGGCCAGACGCGCCACCCGCGCGAACAGGGCGCGCCGTTCCGCCAGGCCTGTCGCGTGGTGGCGAAACACGATCCCCGCGCCGCGCGGCAGGGCATGAATCGCCGCCCATAGATCGTCGCCCACCCGCTCGTCGGTCATCAGCCAGAGCGTCGGAATCGGCGGGCGCTTGGGGTGGCGGTGCGGCACGCCCCTGCCTATAGCGCTGCCGATGCAGCCCGACGACCCCGAGACCCGCCTCAATATCGTGCGCGAGGCGATCGCCCGCGCCGCCCGGCTTGCCGACCGCAAGGCCGATGCGGTGACCCTTATCGCCATATCGAAGACCAGGAACGCCGATGAGATCGAGCCGCTGCTCGCGGCGGGCCAGCGCGTGTTTGGCGAGAATCGCGTTCAGGAGGCTCAGGCGAAATGGCCAATGCTGCGCGAGGCCTGGCCCGATGTGCGCCTGCACCTGGTCGGCCAGCTTCAGTCGAACAAGGCCGAGGAAGCGGTCGCGCTGTTCGATGCGATTCACTCGGTCGACCGGCCTTCGCTGATCGCCGCGCTCGCCCGCGCGATGGAGCGGCAAGGCCGGCGGCCCGATTGCTTCCTTCAGGTCAATATCGGCGATGAGGAGCAGAAGGGCGGCTGCGCGATCGACGCCCTGCCGGCCCTGCTCGCCGAAGCGCGAGATGCGGGGCTGCCGATCGTCGGCCTGATGGCGGTGCCCCCGGCCGACGTGGAGCCGGCACCCTATTTCGCGTTGCTCGCCAAGCTGGCGCGAGACAATGGTCTCGACCAACTCAGCATGGGCATGTCGGGCGATTACGAGACGGCGGTAACGCTTGGCGCGACTCATGTCCGTATCGGCACTGCCCTGTTCGGCGCGCGCGCATGAAGGTTGACGCACTGATCTTCGATTTCGACGGGGTGCTGCTCGAAAGCGAATATGCCGGCAACAAGCAGATCGCCGACTATCTCACCGGCGCCGGCCATCCGACCACGGCCGAGGAATCCATGGCCAATTTCATGGGGCTGGCGGGCGGCGATTTCCTCGCGGCGATCGAGCGCTGGATCGGCCGGGCCGTGCCCGACGATTTCCACGTGGCACGCAAGGCCGAGGACGACCGGGCGATGCGCGAAGGGCTGGATGCAGTTGCCGGCGCGGTCGCCTTCGTGCGCGGCCTGCCCGCTGACCTCCCCCGCGCCATCGCCTCTTCGAGCACGACGCGCTGGATCGAGCGCCATCTCGAGCATCTCGGCATCCGCGACGCGTTCGGCGACAGGATCTTCTCGGGGCGCGAGCATGTCGATCGCGGCAAGCCCGCGCCCGATCTCTATCTTCATGCCGCGGCGGCGCTGGGCGTCGATATCGGGCGGTGCGCGATCCTTGAGGATTCGCCCGTAGGCGCGACCGGCGCGGTCGCCTCCGGCGCCTGGGTCATCGGCTTTTGCGGTGGCACGCATTGCGGTCCCGATCACGCCGCCAGGCTCAGCGCGCTCGGCGTTCGCGACATCGCGACGGATTTCGACGAGGTCGCCCGGTTGCTCGCCTAGCGTTCGCGCGCGAGCGTGTAGGTCCGCAGCGCCATCGCATCATGATAGGCATTGTGCGGTACGGCGCTCATCGCGGCTGAATCGAAGCCGATCGAATCGAGCATTTCGAACCTGATCCGGTCGAGCGCCATGCGCCGCCCCGGCGCGATGACCATCAGCATCGCCGCATGGGCGATATCCTCCGGCCAGTCGGCGACCAGCAGGGGATCGGGGTCGTCACCCAGATAGGTCTCGAACCGGCGCGCCAACGTCGCGCGATCCACCGGCACGGTAGCCAGCACCGGCAGGACGTGGTCGATGACCCATGGCGTCGGCCGGTCGCATCGCACCGCTTCGTAAAAGGGCGGCACGTCATCGGCCTCGGGCACCAGTGCGAGCGAGATCAGCTCGCCACCGAACCCGTTGAATTCGACGTCGAGGAAATAGCGCACCTTAGAACTGATGTCCGGTGCGGTCGCGCTTGGTCGCCAGATAACGTTCGTTGAAGGGGTTGGCCGGCAGGATATGCGGCACGCGTTCGACCACCTTGATTCCTGCGCCCTCGAGCTGCGCGACCTTTTCCGGATTGTTGGTCAGCAACCGCACCGATCGCTGGCCGAGCAGTTCGAGCATCCGCGCCGCGACCGCGAAATTGCGCGAATCGACCGCGAAGCCGAGCCGCGTGTTTGCATCGACCGTGTCGAACCCCTGATCCTGCAGCGCATAGGCGCGCAGCTTGTTGATCAGCCCGATCCCGCGCCCTTCCTGGCGCAGATAGAGCAAGATGCCCCAGCCGCTGTCCGAGATCGCGCGGATCGCCGCATCGAGCTGCGGTCCGCAATCGCATTTCAGGCTGCCGAGCACGTCTCCGGTCAGGCATTCGCTGTGCAGACGCACCAGCGGCGGCTGTCCGTTCGGTGCGCCGATCAGCAGCGCAACATGCTCGCCCGGCATCTCGGGCGTGCGAAAGGCGACGATCTCGGTATCCTCGGCCCCCGACACCGGCAGACGCGCGCGCGTCGCGATGGTCAGCCGCGCCGCATCCTCATGCGCATCGATATCCGCCGGCGTCAGCGTCACCTGGGCCGTCGCGCCGGGGTTGGCGAAAAAGGCCGGCAATACGCCACCGATCCGCGCCAGCCGCAGCGCGGCGGCAGCGGCGTCGGGCGCTTCGACCGCAATCGCGCGGAACGGGCCCTTCAGCGGGGTCCGAAGGTCGAATTGCGGATCGGCCAGCGCAGTTGCCGCGGCGAAGTCCAGCCAGGGCGCACGCTCGACCAGTACCGGGCAATCGGGCGCCGCCGCCTCGCGCTGGTTGGCGAGCTTCAGGGTCGCCGCGCGACCCGAGGTGAGCAGCACCGATGCCCGCCCATCCGGATCGAACGCGGCCAGCCGCGTCGGGTCGGTCGTCTCGATCGGCAGCAAGGCGAGCGTTCCGTCGGCCCCCGCGATCGCGATCGGCCATCCGCGCCGCAAGGCGTCGATTGCTTCTGCCGTCCTTCGTGCGTCGGTCACACTGCGAACTCGGTCATGATGGGGATATGGTCGGAGGGTTTCAGCCAGCTTCGGCAATCCTCGAACACCGTGTGGCCCACCGCCGTCTTCGCGACATCGGTAGTGGCCCACATATGGTCGAGCCGCCGCCCGCGGTCCGAGGCGAGCCAGTCCTTCGCGCGGTAGCTCCACCAGGTGAACAGTCGGTCCGGCGCCGGCACGAAATGCCGCCCGAGATCGACCCAGTCGTTCGATGCCTTCAGCCCGTCCAGCGCCGCGACCTCGATCGGGGTGTGGCTGACCACGTCGAGCAGCTGCTTGTGGCTCCACACGTCGGATTCGAGCGGGGCGATGTTGAAATCGCCGACCAGGATCGTCGGTACGTTCAAGCCTTCCGACCAGCGCGTCATGCGCTCGACGAAATCGAGCTTCTGGCCGAATTTCGGGTTCACGTCGCGGTCCGGCACGTCGCCGCCCGCAGGCACATAGACATTTTCCAGCCGCACGCCGTTGTTCAGTCGTACCCCGACATGCCGCGCTTCGCGATTGGCCTGCCAGTCGAAGCGGTCGTCCTCGACCAGCGGCACGCGGCTGATGATCGCCACGCCGTGGTGCATGCGCTGCCCGTGCAGGATGATGTGGTTATAGCCCAGCGCGCGGAACGGCGCGGTGGGGAAATCCCCGTCGATCACCTTGGTTTCCTGAAGGCACAAAATGTCCGGGGACACTTCACGCAGAAAACGTTCGACAATCTCGATACGGAAGCGAACCGAGTTGATGTTCCAGGAAACGATCTTGAGCGCCATCAAGGCGATGTAGCGGCGGGAATGGGTGCCGACAAGGAAAGCGACGGAAGGGGAAAGAACCGGAAATGGAAAGGCCCTCGCTCCGGGGGCATGGAGCGAGGGCCGACCTAGCGTTCGTCACGCAGGCGGGAAGCAGGTCGTCCGAGCAACAGGGGGAAAATCCCGGGCCGCCCCACATCCGCAATGTCTTTTTAGGACTGCTAACCTGTCGCCACTATGAACGAAGGGTCAGTTTCGGCCCAAACTTCGCCGCGGGTCGTTCCAATTGAACGTCCTGTCGCTCACGGGCGCGTTGAAATGCTGGTTCGACAGACGGATCGTCGTGCGGTTGTTTTGCGAATCGAGCGCGACCCAGCCCTGCAGCATCAGCCCGCCCGGCGCGCTCGCGTCGCGGATGAAGACGAGCGTGATGCGACCATATTCGGGATGTTTGGGGTCGTTCGCCTCGACCGAGATGATGCGTGGGTCGAAACCCGGCACGACCTTGGCGAAGCGCGTCATGTCCTTGCTCGGATCCAGCAAGATGCTGAGCGGCGAATTGCCGATCGGCCAGCGTTGCACCTGCTTTACCGAATAATCGATGAAGGTCAGCGCCCGGCCGTCGCCGACGATCAGGATCGGCACGCCCTTTTCATATTGGAAACGGACCTTGCCGGGCTTCTTCAGCGTCAGGGTGCCGGTCAGCACCTTGCCGGCGCGGTCGGTCTGGCTGAACGCGGCGGTCAGGCTCTGCACCGACTGGAGATGGCTCTGGACGAGCGCGAGATCGCCGGTGGCCGGGGCCGCTGCGACCAGTGCCGGGACGGCGAGCGCCGCCAGCACCGACAGATTGCGAAGGATCACGATATTCTCCCGAGACAGGTCCCGGCGCTAGGCACGCCGGGTTGAACCCCTTCTGAACCACGAGTCCTACAGCGGGTTCCCGTCCCGGTCGCGCAGCACGTCGCGCCGGCCGACATGGTCGGGGCGGCTGACGATGCCGTCCTTTTCCATCCGCTCGATCAGCCGTGCGGCGCTGTTATAGCCGATCCGGAGCTGGCGCTGCAGCCACGAGGTCGATGCCTTCTGGCTTTCCACGACGAGCTGGATGGCGGCGCGATATTGCTGGTCCTCGGCCGAATCCTCGCCATCGGGCGCGCCGTCGAGCGCAAAGCCATCCTCAGGCTCCTCGGTGACTGACTGGATATAGTCGGGCCGTCCCTGCGCGCGCCAGTGATCCGCCACCGCGCGGACTTCGTCGTCGCTGACGAACGGCCCGTGCACGCGCACGATGCCCTTGCCGCCCGGCATGTAGAGCATGTCGCCCTTGCCCAGCAGCTGCTCGGCGCCCTGTTCGCCCAGAATGGTGCGCGAATCGATCTTGGAGGTGACGTGGAAGCTGATGCGGGTCGGCAGGTTCGCCTTGATCACGCCCGTGATGACGTCGACCGAGGGCCGCTGAGTCGCCATGATCAGGTGGATGCCCGCCGCGCGCGCCTTTTGCGCGAGCCGCTGGATCAGGAATTCGACTTCCTTGCCCGCGGTCATCATCAGATCGGCGAGCTCGTCGACGATCACCACGATCTGCGGCAGCGGCTGGAAGTCGAGCGTCTCCTCCTCATAGATCGGCTGGCCGGTCTCCGCGTCATAGCCGGTCTGGACGCGCCGCCCGAGCGGCTGGCCCTTGGTCCGTGCCGCGCGCACCTTCTCGTTGAAGCTGGCGAGGCTGCGCACCCCGACCGAGGACATCATGCGATAGCGTTCCTCCATCTGCTCGACCGCCCATTTCAGGGCACGGACCGCCTTGGCCGGATCGGTGACGACGGGGGAGAGAAGATGCGGGATGTCCTCGTACATGCTCAGTTCGAGCATCTTGGGATCGATCATGATCATCCGGCACTGGTCCGGGCGCAGCCGGTAGAGCAGCGACAGGATCATGCAGTTCAGGCCGACCGACTTGCCTGACCCGGTCGTGCCGGCGACGAGCAGATGCGGCATCGGCGCGAGATCGGCGATGACGGGGTCGCCCGCGATGTTCTTGCCGAGCACCAGCGGCAGCGAGGCGGACTGGTCGTCGAACGACTGCGATCCGATCAGCTCGTGCAGCCCGACCGTCTCGCGCCGGACATTGGGCAGCTCGATGCCGATCACCGTGCGCCCCGGGATGGTCGCGACGCGCGCCGAGATCGCCGACATGTTGCGCGCGATATCGTCGGCAAGCTGGATCACCCGGCTCGCCTTGATGCCCGATGCCGGCTCCAACTCGTACATCGTCACCACAGGGCCGGGCCGGATGTTGATGATCGATCCCTTGACGTGGAAATCGTCGAGCACCGATTCGAGCAGCCGGGCATTGCGTTCCAGCGCGGCCTTGTCGACCGGCCCGCCCGGTGCGGGCGGCGCCGGCTTCAGCAGGTCGAGCGGGGGAAGCTGGGAGTTGTCGCCGAGGTCGAACGACGCCTGCTTGGCCTTGGGCTTGGCCACCGATGGCGCGAGATTGCGTTCGGCGATGACTGGCCCGGGTCGCGAATCGGGGGTTGCGACGGCCCGCGGCGTGGGTTTGCGCACCGGCTCGGGCGCCAGGATTTCCTGTTCGGGTGTGCGGCGCTCCGCCTTGACCGGTTTCGGCCTGGGCATGCGGCGCGGACGATCGGCGATATCGATGATGAAGCTGAGTGCCCACACCGCGGCGCCGGCCAGCGCGAAGGTCACCGCCACGGCACGCGACGTCCACAGGATCATATTCGGGTCGCCGATAAAGCCCATGCCCCAGCGCAGCAGATCGGCAATTCCGAGGCCGATCGCGCCGCTATATCCGGCGGGGAAGCCGTGCACCGCGGCGCTGGAAATGAGGGCAATGGTCGTATCGGCCAACAGGATGCCGCCAAGCGACGCCGCCAGCATCAGCCTCCAGCGGCCGACCGGCACGTCGGCCCATAGCCGCATCGCGAGGATCATGACGATCGGCAACGCTGCAAACGCCGACACGCCGAACACAGTGTACAGAATATCCGCGGTCCAGGCGCCCGGCGTGCCCAGCCAGTTCTCGGCCGGCCCGCCCGAGGCGGTGTTCAGCGACGGATCCCCCGAATGATAGGTGATCAGCGCGACGAACAGGAGCAAAGCGACGATGGCGATGGCCATCGCGCCGATCAGCGCGCCGCTTCGCGCGGCACCTGCCTTCACCGTCTCGCGCCACAAGGGCGGCTGCGCCCGGCTAGCCATGATCTGGTCCTCGATTGTTCGCTGTCTGTACGCGCGGAATCATCGCTCCTGGCGAGTCCGACGTCAAGGTTAAGCCATTGGGCGGGCGCATTGGCACCGTGCCCGACGCACGCTAGAGCGAGGGCATGGATAGAGCGGACGTCATCATTCTGGGCGGTGGCCTGGTCGGCAGCGCACTCGCCGTGGCGCTCGACGCGCACGGCCTCACTGCCATCGTCATCGACATTGCCGATCCGCAGGTGATCCTCGCCGCCGACTTCGACGGCCGCGCCTCGGCGATCGCCAGCGCGCCCTATCGCATGCTGGAGACGATCGGCGTGGTGGGCCGGCTGGGCGGCCATGGCTGCCCGATCCAGGGCATCCGGGTCAGCGACGGGCTCGAACCCGGCGCGCTCGATTTCGAGCCCGATGCGGAAAGCGGCGCGCTCGGTCACATGTTCGAGAATCGGCGGCTGCGCGGCGCGTTGCTCGAATCGGCCGAAGCGGCACCCGGCGTCGACGTGCGGATGAAGACGCGCGCCGTCGCGGTCGATCGCGGCGCGCACGGCGTTACCGTCACGCTCGATTCGGGGGCGGTCGTCACCGCCCCGTTGCTGATCGCCGCCGAAGGCCGCAACTCGCCGACGCGCGAATCGGCCGGGCTGAAGGTCGCGCGCTGGACCTATGATCATGCCGCGCTGGTGACCTCGCTTCACCACGAGCATAGCCACGACAATATCGCCTATGAAATCTTCTACCCGAAGGGCCCGTTCGCGATCCTGCCGCTGAACGACGACGCCCAGGGCCATCGCTCGGCGATCGTCTGGTCGGTGCGCCGAGACGAAGCGGCGGGCATGCTCAAACTCTCCGATCGCGGTTTCCTCGCCGAGGCGGAGAAGCGGATGGGTGGCTTCCTCGGCAAGCTCGGCCCGCTCGGCGCGCGCTCGAGCTATCCGCTCGGCTTCCATCACGCCGCGACGATCACCGCCGACCGGCTCGCTCTGGTCGGCGATGCCGCGCACGGCATCCACCCGATCGCCGGTCAGGGCGTCAATGTCGGCTTCCGCGACGTGGCGACGCTGGTGGAGGTGCTGGTCGACGGTAAACGCCTCGGCCTCGATCTCGGCGATCCGCAGCTTCTCGCCCGCTACGAGCGCTGGCGCAGCCTCGACACCTTCATGGTCGCCGCCGCCACCGACGGCCTGACGCGCCTGTTCGGCATTCCCGGCCGCACTGCCTCCGCAGTACGCCGGTTCGGCCTGTCGGCGGTCCAGAAGCTGCCGCCGCTCAAGGACCGCTTCATGGCCGAGGCGCGGGGCGAATCGGGTGACGTGCCGAAGCTGCTTCAGGGGCTGACGGTTTAGATCTTTTCGCAAGAAGGAAGTCGCGGATGAGCGTCATCGTCGCCCTGGCAATTCTGGCGGCCGCGCAGGACGGAACGCCAACAGCTGCCGATCCTCTCGCGCCGGCAGCGTCCGGCATGCTGCAATGCTATGAGCCGGACGTCGCGAAGCACAGCTGCCGGTCGCTTGCGGGTTACCGTAAGCGGCCCGATGGCAACTATGACAATAGCGCCACCGTCCTGGTCTCGCCGGCTCCACTGGTCATCGTGGACACGGTCACGACGGTGGAGATCGATGCGGGCGCTGTCTGCGGGACGATCCGGAAACAGGATATCGACGCGGCCGGCATCTCGCTCGAGGGCCAGAAGCTCAGCGAGAGTGAGGCGGTGGGGATCCGCCAGTTGATAGCGGGTGGTCTGGCGAGCATCATCGATCGCCGCATCTGCACCACCTATGTGCCCGCCGGCTCGGACTATGTGGCGAAGGCCACCATTGAGGGCGCGACGACGCCGCCGTTGGAACAGAAGATGATCTGGGTGGCACCGACGGACGGATACAAGGTCGGGATGTAACACCGAGGCACAGAGCGCTATTGCAGCGTCACCGAATCCTCGCCGTCGTGGCGGCCGAAGAACTGCATCAGCTGGATGATCAGCTCGGCGCGGTCCTCGATCCCCGGCGCTTCGAGCAGCGCCTGCTTTGCCGCCACGTCGAACGGCGCGATCTGGGCGATGCCATTGACCAATGCCTCGTCGTCGAGCCGGGTTACGGCCTCCCAGTCGACCGCATAGCCCTGCGCGTCGGCGAAGCGGCGCGATTCGATCTCGAGCGAGGATCGCCGAGACAGCGACAAGATCTCGGCTTCGCTCGGCACCGGCAGCAACAGCGCCTCGACCTGGCGGAATGCGGTCGTCACGTCGAGTTCGCGGATGATGCGGAACAGCGCGACACCTTCCAGCACGAGATTGTAGCGTCCGTCCTCGCTCGCCTCGAACTCGGCGATCTTCCCGACACAGCCGATCTCGAACAGCGCCGGGGCCTCGCCGGGCGCCAGCGGGCCAGGGCGCGGCTGGATCATGCCGATCCGCCGGTCGCGCGCCATCGAATCGGATATCATCGCGCGGTATCGCGGCTCGAAGATGTGCAGCGGCAAGTGCATGCCGGGAAACAGCAGCGCACCGGGGAGCGGGAAGATCGAGAGCCGAGTCGAGACCGGCGCGTCGGTCATCCGAACAGGATCGCCGACAGCCGTCGCCGCTGCGCCGAAACCCAGGGATCCTCCAGGCCGACCACGTCGAACAGCTTCAGCAGCTGCTGGCGTGCCGCGCCCTCGTTCCAGTCTCTGTCGGCGGCAATGATGTCCAGCAGCGAATCGGCTGCCGCGTCGCGGTCGCCCGCCGCCATCTGGCCGCCGGCGAGCTCGAATCTCTTGTCGAGATCATCCGGGTTCGCCGCCACTTCCGCCGCCAGGCCCGCCAGGTCGTCGACCGGCTTGGCGTCCTGCGCCAGCGCCACCGCCGATTTCGCGCGCTCGATCTCGGGCAGCTTGGCGAGCTCCTCGGGCAGCGCCGCGATCGCCGCCTCGGCCTCGTCGATCCGATTCGCCGCGACCAGCGCGCGCACCCGGCCAGACAATATGGCGGGGTGCTCCGGCACCATCTCGCCGATCTGTTCGAACACGGACAGCGCCCGATCTGTGTCGCCGTCAGCCAGCAATTGCTCGCCCATCGCGATCAGCGGCTCGATCTCGGCCTCGGCGCTGGCCACTTCGCTCTCCACCGGCAGCTGGCGGAGGATCTGGTCGAGCATCGTCTTCAGCTGCGATTCGGTGCGTGCGCTGGTCAGGTCGGCGACCAGCTGCCCCTGGAACATCGCATAGACGGTCGGGATCGACTTGATCTGGAATTGGGCGGAGATGAACTGGTTCTTGTCGGTATCGACCTTGGCCAGCACCACGCCCTTGTCGGCATACTCGGCCGCGACCTTCTCCAGCACCGGGGTCAGCGCCTTGCACGGCCCGCACCATTCGGCCCAGAAATCGATGATGACGAGCTTCGTCATCGATGGCTCGACGACGTCGCGCCGGAACCCTTCGACTGCCTCGCGCTCCGCGGCGGTCATTCCCAAACTGGCCAAGTGTCGCTCCCGTACTTCTATGTCGCGCCTTATGTGGGTGCGCGGGCGCTCAAGCCAACCCTTTTCGTCGGTTGTGCATCAAGGGGTTGCCGGACCCAAAAGCCGATGCTAGAGGCCGCCCCCTTACCCGCCCGGTCCACCGACCGGTCAGGCGCCAGAGCGGGCGTAGCTCAGGGGTAGAGCACAACCTTGCCAAGGTTGGGGTCGAGGGTTCGAATCCCTTCGCCCGCTCCAGTTTTCCCAATGGGAATCAGCGAATTTCCTGGATTGGCCGCGCAAGCGGCCTTTTCCATATGTCGGGCGCGCGGGTTTCGCGATTCGTCCCATCTACCGCGCCGGGCTCCGTACATCTCCGGAGGGCGGTTGGGCGTCAACCCCGCTAGAATGCCGGGAAAGGAGATCCAGCATGACCGATGAGTCCCAGTCCTCCGCGATTCGCCATGTCGTGATTCTCTGCCACCCGGAACAGGAAAGCTTCAACGCGTCGGTCGCTCATGCCTACAGCACCGAGGTCAACCGGCACGGCCATGAGGTGCTGGTCCGTGACCTGTACGCCATGGGGTTTCATCCGGTGTTGAAGTCGGCGGAGCGCCCCGGAGCCGGCTTCCGGCAGTTCGCTGATATCGAGGACGAACTGGCCCTCCTCAGCACCGCGGCCGTGTTCGTGCTGGTCTATCCACTCTGGTTCGGCACCCCGCCTGCGATGATGAAGGGATATATCGAGCGCGTGCTCGGAACCGGGGTGCTCCCCGGCGACGTACAGGGCCGCTCCGCCAAGGGCGTGCTTGCGGGCAAACGCATGCTGAGCTTCACCTCGTCGGGCCTGAAGGACATCTGGCTCGACGAGCAAGGGCAGCTGCAATCGCTGATCACCTGTTTCGATCATTATCTCCAGAACGCGTTCGCCATGGGTCCGTC
This sequence comes from Sphingomonas sp. BL-S-29, assembly GCF_055521495.1. NCBI lineage: Bacteria > Pseudomonadati > Pseudomonadota > Alphaproteobacteria > Sphingomonadales > Sphingomonadaceae > Sphingomonas > Sphingomonas sp. BL-S-29. The sequence continues at coordinate 468,395 of NZ_CM145482.1, read as the reverse complement.
ACGGCATTTTCACTATGGGTCGATCGTTGCCGGCATGGATCCGCGTTGGGTCCGGCAACATCTCGAAGACGTGCGAACCCAGGCCCGCGCAATCGTGCAGGATCTCGAGCAGGAGCGTGCCGCGACCTCGGCTTTGCCGTCCTGAAGGATGCGCGCTCAGCCCCGTCGGCGGGGATGCCCCGTCGCTACGCCGCCGGACAGGCGGGCGACCCACGGATAGCGCGCGGCGACCTCCTCGGTATAGCCGAGGTTGAACACCGTCGGGCTTTTCGCCGGCCGCTCGCTGCGGCTGTAGAGCGTGCCGAACAGGCGATCCCACAGGAAGTTGGTGATGCCGAAATTGCCATGCTCGTCGTGGAAATGATGCTCCATATGGCGTTGCTTCATCACTGCCAGCCACCGGACGCGCGGCTTGTAGGCGAGGTGCTGGATGCAGTGGAAGAATTCGTAGAAGCAGGTAGCGAGCAGGCCGGTCGCGAACCCTGCCGCGGCGCCGCCGACCCCGCCGATCAGCCAGCCGGGCAGCGCCGAGACGATCAGCAATGTCGGCAGTGTCGTGTAGAGCGCGCCGAACAGCACCTCGAGATGGTTGGGATCCTGGTGATGGTCGTAATGGATGCGCTTCCACAGCCCGGCGAGCGCTGGCACCTTGAACATCCAGTGGCAGTGCAGCACCCAGCGGTGCAGCGCGTACCACACCAGGGGATATGCCAGCACCACCAGCAGGATCGCCGCGAGCGTCGGCGCCGCCGCCGCCGGGCGCCACAGCCAGATGCCGATCGAGGCCATGGTCAGCACGAGATAGCTGAGGATCGTGTAATGCCCGAAATAGGCGGCCACCAGCTCGCCCAGGGTCATCCGGTCGAGATGGTGCGATTGCGTCCAGAAGGCGCGACGCGGGGCGGGATGGCGAAGATGCATGGGAATGGCTGGTCCGGTTGAGCTCGCTGGCGAGCGGATCGCGTCAGCGGTTATCATCGTGCCGACCGCGCCGGGTTGACGGCGATCAAACGCGCGTGCCGGCGGCAGCTTCGTATTTCTACCAATAGGCCCGGGCCGGCGGACGTCGCATCGATCGCGCATCGCCAACAGTCGCAGGACTCGCATCATGCAAGCGCTCGTTTATCAGGGCCCCGGCCGCAAGGCGTTGGAGGAACGTCCCAGGCCCGTCATCGTCGACGCCGGCGATGCGATCGTTCGCGTCACCAGGACCACGATCTGCGGCACCGACCTCCACATCCTGAAAGGCGACGTGCCGACCTGCGCGCCGGGCCGCATCCTCGGCCATGAGGGTGTCGGGGTGATCGAGGCGATCGGCGCGGGCGTGACCGCGTTCAAGCCCGGCGACCATGTGCTGATCTCGTGCATCACCTCTTGCGGGCGCTGCGACTATTGCCGGCGCGGCATGTATTCGCACTGCGTCACCGGCGGCTGGATCCTCGGCAACATGATCGACGGCACGCAGGCCGAGTTCGTGCGCATCCCGCATGCCGACACCAGCCTTTATCCGATCCCCGCCGGCGCGGACGAGGAAGCACTGGTGATGCTCAGCGACATCCTGCCGACTGGCTTCGAATGCGGCGTGCTCAACGGCAAGGTATCGCCCGGCTCAAGCGTCGCGATCGTCGGGGCCGGGCCGATCGGCCTGGCCACCCTGCTGACCGCGCAATTCTATTCGCCGGCCGAAATCATCATGATCGATCTCGACGACAATCGGCTTGAGGTGGCGCGTCGTTTCGGGGCGACCCATGCGATCAACAGCGCCGATGGCGCGGTCGAGGCGGTCAAGGCGATCACCGGAGGCCGCGGCGTCGATGCGGCAATCGAGGCGGTGGGTATCCCGGCAACCTTCGAACTGTGCGAGCAGATCGTCGCGCCGGGCGGCGTGATCGCGAATATCGGCGTGCATGGTGCCAAGGTCGACCTGCATCTCGAAGCGCTCTGGTCGCAGAACATCTCGATCACCACGCGGCTGGTGGATACTGCGACCACGGCGATGCTGCTCAAGACCGTCACGTCGAACAAGCTCGACCCGACCAGGCTGATCACGCATCGCTTCAGTCTGGACGATGTGCTCCAGGCCTATGACGTGTTCGGCCGCGCCGCCGAAACCAGCGCGCTCAAGGTGATCATCGACGCGAGTGCGCCATGAGCGCGGTCGCACCGGCCGACCGCCGCTTCGGCTATTGGGCGGCGATCGGTGCCTGCGCGGCAAGCATCGCCTATGGCGTGCCGCAGGTCCTGCAGGTGGCCGGATGGCTGCCGACACCGCTCGACCGCTATCTCGTCTTCGCGCCGTCGCTCGCGCTGGCGCCGCTGTTCGTGCTCGCCATGGCGGCGTCGAGCGCGCAGGCGGCGCCGGAGCATCGCGCCAGGCGGCTCGGGGCGCTGGCGCTGGCGGTGGTCTATGCGACTCAGGTCAGCAGCGCCTATGCCATCCAGCTCGGTTCGGTCCTGCCGCGCGAAGCGGCCGGGCAGATCGGACCGTTCAGCGACTTTACCTGCTGCACCTTCCGCGCCCCGATCACGACGGTCGACCTGCTCGGCTACACTCATATGTGCCTGTCGTTGCTGCTCCTCGCGACGACCTATGGGCGCGGATGGCTGCGCTGGATGCTGCTCGCCAATGGCGCGCTGGCGCCGGCGCTGTTCTTCCAGCTCGTCTGGCCGGAACTGATCCTTGTCGGGGCGATCTGGCTGGTCGTCTTTCCGCTGGCGATGGCGCTGCTTGCCCGCGACCTCGATCGCGGGGACAGCTGACGAGTCACCATAGCGCAACGCCGATTCCGAGCGCGATCGCCGCTGTCGCAGCACCCAGCGGCGCTGCTGCCACGAGATGCGCGCGGGATCGCGACACGCCGAGCACAAGCCCCGTCTTCAGCACCATGTTGAGCAGCACCGGCATCGCCAGCACCACGCCGGCCATGCGCGGCGCGATCGCGTCGGGCGGCATGGCGCCGAAGGCGATCACCGCCGCATCGACATCGGCCAGTCCGATCACCGCCAGCACCCCCGCGACGCCCGCATCGCCGAACGCGATCAACGCCCAATGGCTGGCGATGGAGGAGATGGCGACGACCATTGTCAGGACGAGCGCCGCGCCGAGTTCGAGCGGATTGCCCAGTGCGACGGCCTGTTCCTGCTGCGTCGTTTCGTGGCGAAGCCGCCACCAGGTCGTGCCCGCCAGCAGGGCCACCGCCGGCCCCAGGATGATCGCCAGCGGCCCGATCGCACGTGGCGCGAGGATGGCGACGAGCACGCAGACTCGTGCGACGCTGATCGCCGAGGCCAGCGCGATCCCTGCCGACAGTGCGGCGGCCGCGGCCGGGCTGGTCGCCAGCCTGCGCGCGAACGCCAGCGTTACCGCGGTGGAGGAGACCAGCGCGCCGCAGGCCGCCACCAGCACCATGCTGCGCGATGCCCTTGCCCGGCGGGCCAGGATATAGCCGGCGAAGGACAGGCCGGTGACGAAGATGATCACCAGCATCAGCTTGTGCGGGTTCAGCGCCGCATAGGGGCCGATGGCGCGATCGGGCATCAGCGGCAGCAGGACGAGCGCCAGGATCGCGAACCGGGCCGCGGCGCGAAGCTCCGCCGCGCTCAGGCCGCGCACGATGCCGTGCAGCTGGCCACGCATCGACAGCAACAAGGTCGCCGCGGCCGCCGCGCCCAACGCGATCGCCGGCTGTCCGGAGGTTGCCAGCATGCCGAGCGCCAGCACGACAACGCCGGCGATCGCGCTGGTCGCGCTCAGGTCGTCCGGCTCGCGGCTCTGGCGCAGATAGCCGACCAGGATGATCAGGCCCGCGCTGCCCAGCAACGCGATCGCGCCCAATGCCGGCAAAAGGCCGGCGACGCCACCGGCCAGCCCGAGCAACCCGAAAGTGCGGAAACCCGCGACCCGCGTTCCCGCCCGCTCGCGCCGGCTCGTCCAGCCCCGTTCCAGACCGATCAGCAGCCCGATGGCGAGGGCATAGCCCAGCGACGCCGCCATGACCGGATCAAGCGTGACCGGATCGAGATCATCCATCTACGTCATGCTCGCTCAAGCACCATTGCCCTGTACGATTGCCCGGGTCTGTATCTTGTGCCGTTCGCTCAGCACCATGGCGCAGGTCGATCGGGCCTGTTCGCGGACACGCTCGAGATCTTCTCGCACGAACCGTTCGTCACGGCCATCGACGATCGCGTCGAAATGGACATGCGCGCTGCCCGCCATCGAAAAGATCGTGGTGAGATAGGTGTCGAAGGCCTGGCGCATCGACGCCCATTGGCCATGCTCCTCCAGCCACGGCATGGTCGAGGCGGAGGAGCTGAGGATCACCAGCCGCTTGCCCTCAAGCGGCCGGAGACCGGTGCCTGTCTTGATGTCGCGCGCGGCGAGCCCGGCGCCCATCACGCGGTCGACATACCCCTTGATGATTGCCGGGGGCATGCCGAACCAGATCGGGTAGACCAGCACGATCACCGCGCTGTCGCGGATCAGGTCGATCTCCTCCTGAACGTCCGGCGCCGGCGCAAAACCCGGCATATCGGGGCGTTCCTCGTTCTTGAGCAGCGGATCGAACCCGATTTCATAAAGGTTCCGGAGCACCGCGGTCTGGTCGCAGCCGCGCACCGCGTCGCAATAATCGGCGGCGACCGAGCCGTTGAAGCTCCACGGCGCGGGGTGACCGAGGATCACCAGGTGGCGGATGTCGTGCGGATCGACGGACATCACAGGACCCCGTTGATCGCAAAGGCCGCCGCGAGTTCCGCCAGGACGATGCAGCAGAGAATGGAGCCGCCGACGGCAAGGCGCGGCTGGCGGGCGGCGAAGGTCGCCGCGCGGTCGGAAAGGGCATGCAGGGCCGTTGCCATATCGAGTCCTCCGGATGGGATGCACGGACTCTAGCGGCCGGACCCGACGGCCATATGCGGAACTATACGGATGTCTCGGCCGGGGCTTGCTGTGGGAAAACAACGGTGCCGGGAACGCACGTCGCGCCGTCCCGCACAGGAGCGATCCCATGACTGTCCGCAATCTCGACGGCCTTCTCCATCCGCGCAGCGTCGCCGTGATCGGCGGATCGCAGCGACCGGGCTCGATGGGCGAAATGGTGCTCACCAACATCGTCGATGGCGGTTTCGCCGGCACGGTGTTCGCGGTGAACCCGAAGCCGGTCGAGATGGAGGGCGTGTGGTGGGTGGCGTCGGTTGCCGACCTGCCCGGCGTGCCCGACCTGGCCGTCATCGTCACCCCGGCGGAGACGGTCGCGACGATCGTCGCGGAACTCGGCGCGCTCGGCACCAGGGTGGCGGTGATCGTGTCGGCCGGCCTGCACGATCCGGCGACGCGCCAGGCGATCCTGGATGCCGCCAAACCGCATCTGTTGCGGATCGTCGGGCCGAACTGCCTCGGCGCGCTGCTTCCCCATGCGAAGCTCAATGCGTCGTTCGCGCCCCGGGTCGCGCTGCCGGGCCGGCTCGCCTTCGTGTCGCAGAGCGGCGCGCTGGTCACCGCGATGCTCGATTGGGCGGGGGCCAGGAATATCGGCTTTTCGGGCGTCGTCTCCGTCGGCGACATGGCCGATGTCGACCTCGGCGATCTGATCGATCTGTTCGCGGCCGATCCGAAGACCGACGCGATCCTGCTCTATATCGAAGGCGTCACCAATCCGGCCAAGTTCATGTCGGCCGCCCGCGCCGCCTCGCGGATCAAACCGGTGATCGCGATCAAGGCCGGGCGGACCGAGGCGGCCGGCAAGGCGGCGACCTCGCATACCGGCGCGCTGACCGGTGCCTACGACGTTCACGCCGCTGCCTTCCGCCGCGCCGGAATCATCCTGGTCGACAGCCTGTCGGAGCTGTTCGACGCGGCGCAGATGCTCAGCCGGCATCGGCCGCGCAGCGGCGAACGGCTCGCCATCGTCACCAATGGCGGCGGCGCGGGCGTGCTTGCGGCCGACGCCCTGCCCGCAACCGGCGGCACGCTCGCGACCTTGTCGCCGGACACGATCGCCGCGCTCGATCCGCAGCTCCCGGCGAGCTGGTCCCGCGCCAATCCGATCGACGTGGTCGGCGACGCGCGACCCGAACGTTTTGCCGCGGCGACGCGCGCGGCACTGGCCGATCCGGGCGTCGACGCGGTACTGGTCATGCACTGCCCGACGGCCGCGGCGACCGGCACCGACATCGCGGGTGCGGTGATCGACGCGATCGCGGGTCATGTTCCCGCGACCAAGGCCGTGATCGCCTGCTGGCTCGGCACGCACAATGCGGAGGCCGCGCGAGGGCAGTTCGACGCAGCGGGCATTCCGCTGTTCGACAATCTCGACGATGCCGTGCGCGGCTTCGGCTATCTGCTGCAGGCAGGCAGGGGTCGGGACGCGCTGATGCGCGCGCCGGCGCGCGTCACCGTGGCCGAGGCGGATCGCGCCCGGGTGCGGGCGATCCTGACGGGGGCGCGGGCGGAAGGGCGCACGATCCTCAGCGGATGCGAAGTCCGCTCGATGCTCGCCGCGTACGGCATCCCGGTGGTAGAGGCGCGGCTGGCGCGCACCGTCGAGGCGATCCCGACCGTCTGCGCGCGCATCGAACCGCCCTATGTCCTGAAGCTCATCTCGCCGCAGTATCCGCACAAATCCGATATCGGCGGCGTGGTGCTCGATCTGGCGAGCGCTGGCGAGGTGGTTACAGCCGCGAAGGCGATGATCCGCCGTGTCGGGCAGGACCATCCCGAGGCCTCGATCACCGGTTTCGAGATCGAGCCGATGATCGCCCCTATGCACGGCCGCGAACTGCTGGTCGGCATTGCCGAGGATGCCATATTCGGGCCGGTCATCGCTTTCGGTGCCGGCGGCAAGGCAGTGGAACTCGTTCGCGACCGGGCGCTCGGCCTGCCGCCGCTCGACGATGTGCTGGCCGGGGAGATGATCGCCTCGACCCGGATCGCCCGGCTGCTCGACGGCTATCGCGACGTGCCCGCGGCCAACCGGACCGCGATCGTGTCGGTGCTCAATGCGCTGTCGGCGCTCGTTCTGGATTTTCCGGATATCGTCGATCTCGACATCAACCCGCTCGTCGCCGACGAACGGGGGGTGATCGGTGTCGATGCGCGGGCCCGGATATCCGATGCGCCCCGCGCGTCGCGCGCCGTGATCCGCCCGGTGCCGATGGAATGGGCGCGGGAACTCACCACGCGGGACGGCGTCGTGATGCAGGTTCGCCCGGTAAAGCCCGATGACGAGGAAGCGCTCGCCGCGTTCTTCCGTCACGTCACGCCCGAGGATCTCCGCTTCCGCTTCCTCACCGGCCTGCAGGAAGTCGGCCGGGACCGGCTCGCCGCGATGACTCAGATCGATTATCGCCGGACGATGAATTTCCTCGCCTTCGCCGGGGACGGCCTGCTGATCGCGACCGCGATGCTGGCCTGCGACCCGGACGGAGTCCGCGCGGAACTGGCGATCTCGGTCCGCGCCGCTTTCAAGGGGCGCGGTGTGAGCTGGACGCTGCTCCAGCATGTGCTCGACTATGCCCGCGCCGAAGGCATCGACTCGGTCGAATCGGTCGAGAGCAGCGACAATCACGCCGCCCTGAAGCTGGAGCGCGAGGCAGGTTTCAAGGCCGTTCCGGGCGAAAGCGGCTCGACCGAAGTGACCGTCCGCCGGAAGGTCGAATCGGCCTGATCCACCCTCTTTGTTCGAAAGATATCCCATGACGCATATTGCCGTGATCGATGGCCATCCCGATCCCGATCGCGCCCGCTTCGTCCATGCGCTCGCCGACAGCTACAGCGCGGGCGCCGTCGATGGCGGGCATGAGGTGAAGCTGATCGAGCTCGCCACACTCGACTTCCCGCTCCTCCGGTCGCGGGCCGCCTGGGAAAAGGATGCGCCGCCGCCAGCCATCGCGGCGGCGCAGGAGACGCTCGCCTGGGCCGATCATTATGCGATCTTCTATCCGCTCTGGCTGGGCGACATGCCCGCGCTGCTCAAGGCCTTTCTGGAGCAGGCATTGCGTCCGGGCTTCGCGATCGACCCGAAGGGGGCGGGGCTGAACAGTGGCCTGTTGCGTGGCAAATCGGCGCGGCTGGTGGTGACGATGGGGATGCCGGCGATCTTCTATCGCTTCTATTTCGGCGCCCACAGCGTGAAGAGCTTCGAGCGCAACATCCTGAAGCTGGTCGGGATCAAGCCGGTGCGCCAGACCCTGGTCGGCGGCGTGGAGGGAAGCCCGGAGGATCGGGAAAAGGCGCTCGACGATCTGTTCGAACTGGGCCAGACGGGTTCCTAGAGTCGTTTGCAGCTTCGCTGAATCGGCACCAGCCCGCTCCCCAACCGGCCTCCCACAGAATATCCTGGATGGGAGGCCGGGTGGGGGAGCGGGCTGGTGCCGTCCTACTGAACTAGAGCCCGGCGGCCACGCGGCCGTCGCGGCGATAGAGATCGTCGAGGAAGCGAACGCCACCCTCCGTGGCGGCATCCGGCTCCGCGGTGAAATACACGATATAGACCGGCACTGGCGTCGTCAGCTTCAAGGTGCGGTTGACGCCGCTCGCCATCAGGCCGTCGAACTCGGCGGCGCCTTCCGGCGACAACAGGATCTTGGCGAGGATGTCGGGACGCGCCGTGCGCACGCAGCCATGCGACAGGGCACGCCGGTCCTGCTCGAACAGCTCGCGTGACGGTGTGTCGTGGATGAACACGCTGTGCGGGTTCGGCATCTCCAGCTTCACCAGGCCGAGCGCGTTGCGCGGCCCGGGCCGCTGCCGGACCTGCAGCCCCCCACCGGCGCCGCGCGCCGCGACATATCCTCTACTGGCCGCTTCGGCGGGCTGGGTGCGCACCAGCGCGCCGACACTTTCGGCCACGATGCTTTGCGGGACGTTCCACCAGGGGTTCGCGGTGACGCCGGTCACCTGGGCGGCGAAGACCGGTGTCGGGCTCGCCGGCTTGCCCACGATCACGCGGTGGCTTGAGATGACGGCGTCATGCTCGATGAGATCCAGCCGAAAGGCGGGCGGGTTGACCAGGATATGGTTGGTCCCCAGGTCGCGCGGCAGCCAGCGCCAGCGCTCCATGTTCACCCGGATCGTCAGGCAATGCGCGGGCGAATCGCAATGCCCAAGGGCCTCGCGCAGACCCGCATAGGCTGCATCCCGCGGCAGCAGCGCGTGGAGAGCCGAGGCGATGTCATGCCGGGCCAGCGCTCCGGCGAGCCATGCGGCATAATCGATCCGATCGCGGGGGATGCCCCATCCGGCACGCGCCGCGGCTGTCGCCGACCCCTCGGCATAGTCATGCGCCAGCGACAGCGCGAGGCGGTCGGCCTGCGCGTCGAGATCGGGTGCGCCCGCCCCGGCCTGGGCCTCGAAGCCCGCAATGTCGTAGCGCCCGGCCCCGATTCCCTCGGCCTGGCTCCGTTGCGCCTCCCCGATCAATGCCGTCACATCGGTAGTCGACCAGCGAGTTGTCTCGGCGGCCGCGGGCGCGGCGATGGACGCGGCCCCGAGCAACAGCAGGGCGGCCAGCTTCCGGACAAAGGGCACGCGTCAATGCGCCATGAACAAGGGCACCGGGCTCTTGGTCAGCATCGCCCGGGTCACGCCGCCGAACAGCGCCTCGAGCCACCGGCGATGCCCGAACCCGCCCATGACGATATAATCGAAGGCGCCGGTCGCGACCCGCTCGAGCAAGGCGTCCGCGGTCGTCCCCGTGCCGCGTGGCCATCGCCGGATCATCGCATGGACATCGTGACGCGAGAGATAGGCGGCGGCGTCCTCGGCCGGGGCGTGGACTGAAGTGTCGTCGATCTCCACGATCTCGACCCGGCTGGCGAGCTTCAGGAGCGGCACCGCGGCGCGGAGCGCGGCAGCGGCCGCAGACGATCCGTCCCAGGCGACCAGGGCATTGTCGAGATCCAGGCGTTTGGCCGACTCCGGCACGGCGAGGATCGGCTTGCCCGCGCCGACGACCAGCGCGCCGGCGGCGGTGCGCATGTCGGGGAGGGGAAATTCGTCGAGCTCGCGGTTGACCACGATGAGGTCGGCCAGGGTCGAAGCGTCCTTCAGGCAGGCCGCGATCTCACCGGTCGCGTCCAGCCAGTTCCACGTGACGTCTTCCTTGGCGAGACGCTGCTCCAGCCTCGTCCGGTTCGCCGCTTCATGGTCACGCTCTTCGGCCAGCAACATCTCGGCGCCGAACGCCGCATCGCACGCATATTCCGTACCGAGCATCGCGGGCAGGATGGCGACGTCCAGACAGGTGACATGGCCGCTCACGGCGCGTCCGATATCCAGGGCGGCCTGAAGCCGCGCTTCCTGGCCCGCATCGTCGTGGACCAGCAGGAGAATGTTCTTCATCATGTCCATCCCTCTCTGCGCCGGCGCGGATGCGGTCGGCGGCGTTACGGCAAGCGGGTCAGCCAGTGATCGCGCCTGCCAGTTCATTAGGCCGCAGCGGCTTTTCCAGCACTGCGTCGAACCCGCAGGCCTTGGCGCTCGCGGTCAGCGTCGGCGACGAAAAGGCCGTCACCAGGATCGACCGTCCGTGCCAGCCATTGCGGCGCAGCGCCCGCAGCACGCCGAGGCCGTCGCCATCGGGCAAGCGATAGTCGGTCACGAGCAGATCGATCTCCTCCGCGCGCAGATTGGCCAGGAACGGCAGCGCCGAGGCGAAGGAGCGGACCTCATAGCCGCGGGCGTGGAGCACCAGCTGCAACGACCGGCGCACGCCTTCGTCATCCTCGATGAGAACGGCCTGTTCGCGGGGAGCGGTCGGAAAATCTGGTCGAGGCATGGATCACCTTGAAAATGAGGTCGCTGCCCTTGTGAAGCCGCCACCCGCGGCGGTCTCTACGCAGATGTGCGTAAGATCGTCCGGCGGTCAGCGGCCATGAGCGAGGAACAGCGGGACCGGGCTTTCCGTGAGCATCCGCTGCGTCGCGCCGCCGAACAGTTCCTCGATCGCGCGCGCCCGGCCGAAAGCGCCCATCACGACATAGTCCGCCTTGGACCATTGCAGCGCCGACAGGATCACCGCGCCGGGGCGGTCCATCAGGATCTTTTCGCGCTGGATCGTCGCCTTGATACCGTGGCGAGACAGATAGGTCGCAGCCTCTTCGGCCGGGATCTTCAGGGAGCCATCGTCGACATAGAGGATCGTGACGGCGGCGGCTTGCCCGAGCAGCGGCACGGCCGCCCGCAGTGCCGCCTCGGCGGAGGGAGAGCCGTCCCAGGCGACCAGCGCGTGGCCGCGAATATCGAGGCCGGTTGCCGTCTCCGGGACGGCCAGCACCGGAAGCCTGGCCTCGACCAGCAAGCGACCGGCCAGCTCGATCGCGTTCGGGAACAGGCTCGTCTCGAGTTCGCGATTGATCACGACCAGGTCGGTCAGCGCGGCGGCATCGAGGATCGACTCGGTCAGGTCGCCGGTGACGTCGATCCAGTCGAACGGCACATCGTCATTCTCCAGCCGCTCGCGCAGGCGAGTACGGTTGGCCGCTTCCTTCACTTCCTCGTCGGCGCGCAGCAACGCGCTGCCGCCCATCGAGGCATAGTCGGTTACCAGCTCCGGTACGATCGCGACATCGACGCAGCGCAGATGCCCGCCGACGCCGCGGGCCACGTCGAGCGCGGCCTGGACACGCGCCTTCTGTCCGCTGTCGTCATGGATAAGGACGAGGATGTTCTTCATGGCATTGCCTCCTGATCGATGCGCCCTTGTCGCGCTGGCAGCGGATCGGGAACATTGGGAAGTTTACGGATGAGCATCGGTCGCGCCGCTTGACCCGCGTCAAAGCGCGCTCCCGCCGGACGGGCGACAGCGCGGTGTCATGATTGAATCGCAGACATTGCGCGACGCGGCGCCCGGGGCGACGGCGGACGCGGAACTGATCGACCTGCTCGGCCGGCAGCTGCGCGACGATCACGATGCGCAGCTGGCGCTCTGCGTCGAGCTGGAGCGCCTCGCCGACATGCTGCCCGCCCTGCCGCCACCGCGGCGCGTCAGGCGCATCTGCAGCCATATCGAGTTCGTGACGACGCGGTATTTCCGGCGTGCCGAGACGATCTTCGCCGATGTCATGACCGCCCGGACCGATCCGGTGCTGCGCCAGATGTTCGACTCGCTGACGAGGATGCATGCGCTGGACGCGGTCCATGGCGAGGATGTCGTCGCGGCCTTGTGGGACGGGACCGCACGGGGCAGCGCGGCCCGCCCGGAGGAGCTCGGCTATATGCTGCGCTGCTTCTTCGACGGCTGCCGCCGGGCGGTCGCGCTGGAGGAGGCGCTGATGCTGCTGGTCGGCGCCGGTATCGAGCGGGAGCAGGGTGCCAGCTGAAGCTCAGCCGGCGTCGGCGATCGCCCGAAGCGTCGCCATGTCGGTCACGTCGATGCTCCGGCCGCCCTTGGCCAGCGCGATGGCGCCCATCGTCTTCAACCGGGTGAGCTGGCGGCTGACCGTCTCGATCGTCAGCCCCAGATAATCCGCCATGTCGCCGCGGCTGATCGGGATCTGCAACGCGGCCAGCGCCCCGCCGCCATCCTTGGCGGCGCGGTGCGCGAGATCGAGCAGGAAACCGGCGATGCGTTCCGGCGCGCCGCGTTTGCCGAGGGTGAGCATCCGTTCGCGCGCATCGTTGAGCGACGTCATGGTCCGGCGCAGCAGGGCATGTTCGAGCGCGTGCGAGCCGCGCAGTACGTCCTCGAAACGCTCGCGCGGATAGAGGCACAGGTCGGATTCAGTCAGCGCGGTGACCGTGAGGGTCGCTTCCTGCAGGAAGAGCTGGCCGATGAAATCGCCCGAGAAGAGCAGGCCGACGATCTGTTCGCGGCCGTCCGCGGTGGAGCTGGTCACCTTGAGGATGCCGGACACCAGATTGGCGCAGGCAAGATTGGCGTCGCCCGCCCAACTCAGCACCTGGCCCGCCGCGATCGTGCGGCGGCGGCCGATCGCGCTGAGTGCCTGGAGTTCGGGATCGGCGAGGCCCCCGCAGATGGCGTGCTCGCGCACCAGGCAGGATCGGCAGCGGTCGACGACGGGGTTCATGTCCGTCCATTGCCAGCGGCCGCGCGGCGCGGCTGTACGTAACTATCCGGAGTCGACCTCGCCGGCCTGTTTGCGGGGGCAGGCGGCGTGGCAGGCGACGGGACAATCGCGGTCCCGCGCCGGCGACCGCGGCCCGATCGGCAGGGGCATGCTGGCATGCTGGCCGCAGATCGCGACCAGGACGACAGGACGATCAGCCGCGCAGAGCGGCGTTCCCGACAAAGCGAGTCCCGCGACCGCCGCCAGGGAAAGCTGGGCGGACAGGCTAGACGGCATTGCTGAACCTCACCTGGTTGGACGTGCGATAGGGGTCGAGCGTCGCGGCGATGCTGCGGGCATAAGGAAGGGCATCGGGCGCGAGGGTCAGCCGATGGCTGTCGCGGGCGACAAGGCCGAGCGCGCGAAAACGGTCCAGCGCCGCCTCGGTCGATGCGGTGAGGGGCAGGCCGGACAGATCGGCGCGTCCGTTGCACAGGATCTGCTCGATCGCCGCGCCGGTGCGTTCATCCAGCGCCGACCGCCGCACGCCGCGCGCGGTAGCGAACCGCCCGCTGCCGATCTTCAGATGATAACGCCCGGTGTTCTTCTCGTTCTGCAGCAGCCGGTCGGGAAAGGCGCTGATCGCCGAGGCGCCGAGACCGATCAGCGTGTCCGACGCGTCCTCGGTAAAGCCCTGGAAATTGCGCCGGAGTTTTCCCGCGCGCGCCGCGACCGCGATGGCGTCGCCTGGCCGGGCGAAATGGTCGAATCCGATCGGCTGATAACCGGCGGCGGTCAGCACCTCATGGGCGATGCCCGCCTGGGCGAAGCGCTCGCGCGGCGAGGGCAGGGCACTCGCCTCGATGCGTCGCTGGCGGGGCAGCAGATGCGGGACATGGGCATAGCCGAACACGGCCAGCCGGTCCGGCCCCATGGCGATCGCGCGGTCGAGCGTGTCGACCAGGTCAGCGGTCGACTGGCCCGGCAGGCCGTACATCAGATCGAAATTGATCGATTCGACCCCGGCCTCGCGCAGCAGCCGCACCGTCCTGGCGATGTCGGCCTCGGGCTGGACCCGCCCGATCGCGGCCTGGATATGCGGCGCGAAGGTCTGCACGCCCAGGCTGACCCGGCCGATATGGTTGCGCGCGATGCTGGCGGCCCATGCCCGGTCGAAGCCGCGTGGATCGACCTCGATCGAGGCGACGGCGCCGACGTCGTTGAATGCGTCCAGCAGCCGGTCGTTCAGCCGGTCGAACGCACCCGGCGCCAGCGCGTTGGGGCTGCCGCCGCCCCAGGCGATGCGGGCAATCCTGCCCCGACCCGCGAGATGCGCCGCGACCAGCTCGATCTCCTCGCCGAGGCGCTGAAGATAGGCGTCGAGCCGCGCGCTGCGGTTGGCGGCGCCGGTGTTGCAACCGCAATACCAGCAGATCTCCCGGCAATAGGGGATGTGCAGATAGAGCGAGACGGGCGCGTCCTGCCCGACCGCGGCCAGCGCGCCTTCCATGTCGGATGCGTCGACGCCGTCGGTGAATTCGGCCGCGGTCGGGAAGCTCGTATAGCGGGGGACCGGGGTCGCGAGCAGGTCTGGGATATGACGCCACATGCCGTCCCGGATGCGGCACCCATGGGGTCCATGCCTTGACCCCGGTCAAACCACTTCTTGCCTGCGCTCAAATGCCCCGGCGCCGCGGCCGCCTAGGAGCGGGCCAGCTCAAAGGAGGCTGTACATGAAACAGATGATATCGATCGCCGCGGTCACGCTGGTCGCCGCAATGGCATGGGCCGCGCCGGCCAGCGCGCAGGAACGGCAGGGAATCGAGGCCGGCGACGTGCTGCTGCGCGTTCGCGGCATCCTGGTCGCGCCGACGGGCGGATCGGGCGGCATCGCGCCGACCTTCCCCGGCGAGAAGGTTTCGGTCGATACCGCGGTGATGCCGGAGGTCGACCTGACCTATATGGCCACGGACAATATCGGGTTCGAGCTGATCGCCGCGACCACCAAGCACACGGCGTCGGGCAAGACCGGGACGACCGGCGGCATTGGCGATCTCGCCTCGACCTGGGTGCTGCCGCCGACGCTGACGGTGCAATATCACCTGAACCCGCAAGGCAAGATCCGTCCCTATGTCGGCGGCGGCATCAACTACACGGTGTTCTACAGTGAAAAGGCCTCGACCGGCCTGAAGAGCGCGGTAGGCCCGACCAGCGTGCACATGTCGGACAGCGTCGGCTGGGCCGCGCAGGCCGGCCTCGATGTCGACCTGACCAAGCGGGTCTTCCTGAATCTCGACGTCAAATATATCGACATGGACACCAAGGCGACGCTGCGGACGACGGCAATCGGCACCCAGACGGTGAAGGTGCATCTCGACCCGGTCGTGGTCGGTGTGGGCTTCGGCATTCGCCTTTGATCCGATCCGGCGGACAGGAAAGGGCCGGCAGCGATGCCGGCCCTTTTCCTTTGGGACTATCGGATCGGGCGTTATTTCAGCGCGTCGCTCGGCGCCGATGGCGGGCCGGTATCGTCATCGTCGATCAGGATGCGCAGCGCGGCACCGTCGAGATCATCGAACTGGCCGGACCGCACCGTCCAGAAAAAAGCACCCAGCGCCGCCAGGCCGAGGCCGAGCGCGACGGGGATCAGCAGGGCGAGACCGTTCATCGCGCGGCATTCCGCAGGCGCAGGGCGTTGGCCACCACCAGCAGCGACGATCCCGACATGGCCAGGGCAGCGATCAGCGGCGTGACCTGCCCGGCCATGGCCAGCGGCACCGCCAGGACATTATACCCGATCGCCAGCGCGAAATTCTGGCGCACCACCGCCATCGTCCGCCGGGCCGCGGCGATGGCGATCGGCACCGGCATCAGCCGGTCGCCGAAAAACACGACATCGGCGGCAAGCTGGCCGACATCGCTGCCCGACGAGGGCGCCATCGCGACATCGGCGCTTTTCAGCGCGGGCCCGTCGTTCAGGCCGTCGCCGACCATCAGCACATGGCGCCCGGCCGCCCGGAGCGTTTCGATCGCGCGATATTTGTCGGCAGGGGACATCCGTGCCCGCCCGCTGATGCCGAGTCGATCGGCAAGCGCCGTCACGACCGGCGCGGAATCGCCCGACAACAATTCGGGCGCGAAGCCCAGCCGCTTCAGCCGCGCCACCGCCGCGGCGGCATCGGGCCTGGGCGTGTCGCCGAACAGGATGAGACGAGCGGTACCGCCGGTCATGGCGAAGGCGGTTGCCACGGTGTCCGCCACCCCGCACCCGCCGACCCAGTCCGGCCGGCCCAGCCGGACGAGGCGATCCCCGAACCGTCCCTCCATCCCGAGGCCGGCATGCTCCACCAGGTCGGTGAGCGGTACCGGCACGACGCCGTCGCGTTCGAGCCTTGCCGTGAGCGCGCGGGACAATGGGTGGTGGCTCGATTGCGCCAGCCGCAACAGCGCGGCGCGCTCCAGCGGATCGTCCGGCAGGCCGGACCGGGGCTCGATCCTGGCGAGCGTGACGGTGCCGGTCTTGTCGAGCAGAATGGCATCGGCTTCGGCCAGCCGTTCCAGCGCGCTGCCGTCCTTGATCAGCACACCGGCGCGGAACAGCGAGCCGGCCGCGACCACCTGCGCGATCGGCACCGCCAGCCCGAGCGCGCAGGGGCACGTTATGATCAGCACCGCGACGGCGATCATCACGGCCTGGTGCACACCCGCGCCGGCGATCAGCCAGCCGGCAAAGCTGAGCAGGGCGAGGGTGTGGACGGCGGGTGCATAAAGCCGCGAGGCGCGGTCGGCGATGCGGACATAGCGCGACTTGCCCTGTCCGGCCGCTTCCATCAATCGCGCGATGTCGGCGATCGCGGTCGCGTCGCCCGCCGCGGTCGCCCGCACCGTCAGTGGAGCGGAGAGGTTGATCGTGCCGGCCAGCACGACGCTGCCCATGGCGGCGGATTCGGGCAGGCTCTCGCCGGTAACCAGCGATCGGTCGACATTGCTGTGGCCTTGCTCGACCACGCCGTCGACGCCGATGCGCTCGCCGGCCGCGACCAGGATCTTCATGCCCGGCGCGACATCGGCGGCGGCGCGGCGCCGCGTGGTGCCGTCGGGCCTGAGGACCAGCACGTCGCCCGGCACGCGGCGCATCAGCGCGGCGACGCCGTCCTGCGCTCGCGCGCGCATCGCACTGTCGAGGAAGCGGCCGGCGAGCAGGAAGAACAGCAGCATCACCGCGCCGTCGAAATAGGCGTGGTGGCCGCCGGTCGCGGTTTCGTAGAGGCTCATCGCCGCGGTGAGCGTCACGCCGATCGAGATCGGCACGTCCATGTTGGTGCGGCCATGGCGGAGCGCGCTCCAGGCGCTGCGGAAAAAGGGCCGGCCGGCAAAGGCGATCGTCGGCAGCGCGATCAGCGCGGACAGCCAGTGGAACAGCGTACGGGTCGGCCCTTCGGCGCCCGACCAGATCGCCACCGAGAGCAGCATGATGTTCATCGCGGCGAAGCCGGCGACCGCCATGGCCAGGACGAGCGCCCGGCTCTCGTCGCGCGCCGCGCCGCCGGTGTCGCCGGCAAAGACATGCGCCGTGAAGCCCAGGCGTCGGATCGCCGCCTGCAGGCTCTCCTCGGCCAGCGCGTCGTGCAGGATGCGCACGCGCCCGGTGGTGAAATTGACCCGGGCCGAGGCGACCCCGGGGAGTTTTGCCAGCCCGTCCTCCAGGGTCGCGATGCAGCCCGCGCAGCGCATGCCGTCGACCGTGAAGCTGGTCTCCATGGCGCGCGGCGCGCGGGCGATCGGGCGGACGGCGTTCACAGCCGCACCTCGTCGTCGAAGCGCGCATCGTTCCGGCCGTCGCGCACCTCGATATGGAGCAGCCAGCGACCGGCGGGCAGCGGCGCGGTCGCGACGAAGCGGCCATCCCGGCCGCGCCGGAAGGAGAGCGCGCGGGCGGGAACGCGGCCGAGCGGATGTGCGGCCGTCGCGGTCACCGTCGCGGCCGTCAGCGCTCCGCGCGGCCCGGTCGGGACGATCCGCACCAGGCGGTCCGTATCTGCCGTCACGGTCACCGACCAGCCCAGCGCCCGCTGCGCACGCGCTTCGGCCAGCCAGGTGTTGAACTGCTGGCTCGCGACATAGCTGTTGTCGACCACCGTCCCGCCAAAGGTGCCGACCGCATAGCTCGCCATCAGGAAATTGACCGCGATCACCACCCCGAAAAAGGCGACCATGATGCCGGTCATGTGCCAGCCGGTGAAACCTCGTGTCATTGCCCTTGCTCCGGCCGTTCGAAATAGCTGTCGTCGTTTGCGCCGCCGCCTTCGGCATCGAGCGCTCGGACGGTGAAGCGCATGTCAGTGCGCGCCGCGCCCGCAGCCGGTGCCGCGACGAAGACCTGGGTTTTCGCGACCTGATCGGCGGGGACCGTGAGGCGGACGGTCCGGCCTGCGCCGCTGCGCCCGCTCGCCTCGGTCCACATCACGCCCGGCACGCCGGAAATGCCGATTTCCACCGTGCGCGGCCGCGCCTCCATGTTGCGGACCTTGACGGTATAGCCGTTGCGGATGCTGCCGTCGGAGAGGCGCACCCATTGCGGATTGCGGGTCTGCAGCACGCTGATGTCGATCCGCGTCCGGCTGCCGAGCGCGAACAGCATGCCGAGCCCGATGCCCGCCCAGACGGCGAAATAGACGATCGTGCGTGGCCGGAGCAGGCGCTTGATCGGCGATAAGGGCGTGCCGCCGGCCGCGGCGATCCGCCCGTCCAGGTCGGTGGTGTAGCCGATCAGCCGCGGCGGCCGGCCGACCTTTGCCATGATGCCGTCACAGGCATCGATGCACAGGCCGCAGGTGATGCAGCCGATCTGCGGCCCTTCGCGGATATCGATGCCCGTAGGGCATACCGCGACACAGGTATTGCAGTCGATGCAGTCGCCGATGCGCGGCGCGAGCGACGGGTTGCCCGCGAGCGCGACGAGTGACGGCATGCCGCCGG
The DNA here is from genome assembly GCF_055521495.1 of Sphingomonas sp. BL-S-29. Lineage (NCBI taxonomy): Bacteria > Pseudomonadati > Pseudomonadota > Alphaproteobacteria > Sphingomonadales > Sphingomonadaceae > Sphingomonas > Sphingomonas sp. BL-S-29. Next base: position 449,408 of record NZ_CM145482.1, on the reverse strand, counting down.
CATCGAGATCGAGCGCCGTCGCCTCGCGCTTCAGCCCGTGCGTGCGCGGCTCGCCGCGCCACGCCTTGTAGGTCACGGTCAGCGATTTCTCGTCGAGCATCGCGCCCTGGATGCGCGGCCAGGGGCACATATAGATGCACACCTGCTCGCGCATCAGCCCGCCGAAGACATAGGTGGTGAGCGTGAGGATGCCGATCGTCGCATAGGCGGCATAGGGCGCGGTGCCGTGCGCCAGATCGCGCAACAGGGCCGGTGCGTCAGCGAAATAGAAGATCCACGCCCCGCCGGTCAGCGCGCCGATGATGAGCCAGATCGCATGTTTCGACACGCGCTTCAGGATCTTGGCCGGGCCCCAGGGTGCCTTTTGCAGGCGGAGCTGTGCGTTGCGATCGCCGTCGATCGCCCGCTCGACATGCACGAACAGGTCGGTCCACACCGTCTGCGGGCAGGCATAGCCGCACCAGGCGCGGCCGACCGCGGAGGTGACGAGGAACAGGCCGATCCCGGCCATGATCAGCAGACCGGCGACATAATAGAATTCGTGCGGCCAGATCTCGATCGCGAACATGTAGAAGCGGCGGTGCGCCAGATCGACCAGCACCGCCTGGTCGGGCGCGAAGGGGCCGCGATCCCAGCGCAGCCAGGGCGTCACGTAATAGATCGCCAGCGTCACCGCCATGATCGCCCATTTCAGGCGGCGGAAGCTGCCATCGACGGCCTTGGGGAAGACCTTGCGCCGCGCCTCGAAGAATTGCTCGCCCGGGAGGAGGATCCTGTCAGGGTGCGACATTCTGCTTCACCGGGATGGGCGCCCCCGTCTCGGGTGCCGCCGGCGGCCCCACCGGTTTTTCAGGCACCATCGCCTCGCCGCCGCCGAGCGAATGGACATAGGCGGCGAGCATCTTGATCGTGACCGGATCGAGGCGCGAGCCCCAGGCCGGCATGATGCCGTAGCGCGCATTGGTGACGGTCTCGGTCAGAGTGGCGCGGTCGCCGCCATAGAGCCAGATGCCGTCGCTCAGGTTCGGCGCGCCGACCGCGCGATTGCCGGTGCCGGCATCGCCGTGGCAGACGGCGCAATTGGCCGCGAACAGCGCCTTGCCGCGCCGGGCGGAAAGGCTGGCCGGTTCCTGTTTCGACAGGACGCGGACCCAGGATACGACATCGTCGATCTCGACCGGCTTCAGGATGCCGTCGCGACCGAAGGCGGGCATCATCGACAGGCGGGTCTGGTCGTCGCCGGGCTGGCGGATGCCGTGCGTGAGCGTCTGCTGGATGGCCTTGATGTCGCCGCCCCACAGCCAGTCGTCGTCGTTGAGATTGGGATAGCCCTTGAAGCCGGTGGCACCCGAGCCATGGCATTGCACGCAATTGACCTTGAAGGCGGCGCGTCCGCCCTCTTCCGCCGCGTGGAGCAGCTTCGAATCGGCCGGCAGCCGCTCGATCGGGATTTGCGCGAGGGCGAGCATCACCGGGGCCTTGCGGTCCTTGTCGGCGGCGACCTCCTGTTCGAACTGGGCCTGGCTCGACCAGCCCAGCGTGCCCTGCGTCGCGCCGTGCAGCATCGGGATCGCGGGGTAGAGGACCATATAGACGATCGCGAAGACGATCGTCCCGTACAGGGTGTAGAGCCACCAGCGCGGCATCGGGGTATCGAGTTCCTCGATCCCGTCCCATTCGTGGCCGACCGTCGGGGTGCCGGTCGCCTCGTCGATGCGCTTTCCGTCAGCCATCGATATCGTCCTCTCGTTCGAAGATGCTCAGGGCCGCGCGCTGGTGGCTTTCGGCCACGCCGCGCAGGAAGGTCCAGCCGACCAGGACCAGGAAGACGATGCCCATCATCACCAGGCCCCAGCTGTCGGCGAGATGCCGAAGCGTGTCGTAGGTGCTCATTTCTGTTGCTCCCTCGGGGCCGCCGATTTGAGGTCGATCTGCGTGCCCAGGCCCTGGAGATAGGCGACCACCGCATCCATCTCGGTCAGGCGGCCGGGATTGCCGTCGAAATCGCGCGACTGGGCCTTGGGATAGCGCTTCGCGATCGCGGCGGCGTCGCCATCGGCCGAGCCCTGGCCGACAATGTCCTCGGCCGCCTTTTTGATATCCTCGTCGCTATAGGGCACGCCGACCCGGCGCAGCGCGATCAGGTGATCGGCGATATGGCTGGTGTCGACATCCCGCTCGGCCAGGAAGGCATAAGGCGGCATGATCGATTCCGGCACCACCGAGCGCGGATCCTTGAGGTGCTGGACATGCCATTCGTCGGAATAGCGCCCGCCGACGCGCGCCAGATCGGGGCCGGTGCGCTCCGATCCCCATTGGAACGGGTGATCGAACATGCTCTCCGAGGCGAGACTGTAATGGCCGTAGCGTTCGGTCTCGTCGCGGAACGGGCGGATCATCTGGCTGTGGCAGCCATAACAGCCCTCACGAATATAGATGTCGCGTCCGGCGAGCTCGAGCGGCGTATAGGGCCGCACCCCTTCCGTCCGGGTGACGGTGGAGTCGATCCAGAACAGCGGGGCGATCTCGACGATGCCGCCGATCGCGACGGTGATGAAGGCGAGGACCGCGAGCAACGTGACGTTGCGCTCGATCGCCTTGTGGCGGGAAAGGGCGTTGGCCATGGCTTGGTCCTCAGGCGTGAGCTGGCTGGGCGGCGGGCACGACCGGCACGTCGCGGGCCGGATCGAAGGCGGGGCTCGACATCGGCGCTTCGTCGCGCAGCTTGCCCGCGATGGTCATCCAGATGTTCCAGACCATGAACAGCGCGCCGAGCAGGTAGAGCAGCCCGCCCGTGGTGCGGATCACGTAATAGGGGTGCATCGCCTGGACGACCTCGGCGAAGGAGTAGACGAGATAACCGTCGGCCCCATATTCGCGCCACATCAGGCCCTGGGTGATGCCCGCCACCCACATCGCCGAGGCGTAGAGCACGATGCCGAGCGTCGCGCACCAGAAATGCCAGTTGACCATGCGCAGCGAATAGAGGCGGGTGCGACCCCACAGCCTCGGTGTCATGTAATAGAGCGCGCCGAAGGTGATCATGCCGTTCCAGCCGAGCGCGCCCGAATGGACATGGCCGATCGTCCAGTTGGTATAATGGCTGAGCGAGTTGACCGACTTCACCGACATCATCGGCCCTTCGAAGGTCGACATGCCGTAAAAGGCGAGCGCGAAGACCATCATGCGGATGATCGGGTCAGTGCGGATCTTGTCCCAAGCGCCGTTGAGCGTCATCAGCCCGTTGATCATGCCGCCCCAGCTCGGCATCCACAGCATGATCGAGAAGACCATGCCCAGCGTCTGCGCCCAGTCCGGCAGCGCGGTGTAGTGGAGATGATGGGGACCGGCCCAGATATAGAGGAAGATCAGCGACCAGAAATGGATGATCGACAGCCGGTAGCTGTAGATCGGCCGTTCCGCCTGTTTGGGCACGAAATAATACATCATGCCGAGGAAGCCGGCGGTCAGGAAGAAGCCGACCGCGTTATGGCCGTACCACCACTGAGTCAGCGCATCCTGGACCCCGGCAAAGGCGGAATAGGATTTGGAGCCGACCAGGCTGACCGGCATCGACAGGTTGTTGACCAGGTGGAGCAGCGCGACCGTGATGATGAAGCCGAGATAGAACCAGTTGGCGACATAGATATGCGGCTCGGACCGGCGCACGATCGTGCCGACGAACACCGCGAGATAGGACACCCAGACGATCGTCAGCCAGATGTCGACATACCATTCGGGCTCCGCATATTCGCGGCCCTCGGTGATGCCGAGCAGATAGCCGGTCGCGGCCAGCACGATGAACAGCTGATATCCCCAGAACACGAAGCGCGCGAGCCAGGGAAAGGCCAGGCGCGCGCGGCAGGTGCGCTGGACGACGTAGAAGCTGGTGCAGATCAGCGCATTGCCGCCAAAGGCGAAGATCACCGCCGAGGTATGCAGCGGCCTGAGGCGGCCGAAGGTGCTATATTCGGAATGGAGATTGAGCAGCGGGAAGGCGAGCTGCGAGGCGATGACGAGACCGACCAGGAATCCGACCACGCCCCAGAACACGGTCGCGATCACGCCCCAGCGGATGACCTCGTCGTCATAGCGGTTGCGCGGTGCCATCGCGGGATAGGGATTGCTCGCGCCGCGCATCGTGCCCGCGGCGGCGATGAGCGCCGCGCCGGCGACGATGCCCATCTGCACGGCGAAACCGTGATCGATCGCGCTCGCCGCCGCTAGCAGCGCGAGCAGGCCCAGCAGCAGCCAGGCGCCAGCCCTGAATAGAATATCGTCCATTGCCCACCCTTCCACGGTCATCAGCGCGTGCCGAATGACGGTCGCCGCGCTCGCGGCCCTTGATCGTCGTCAAACTGCTAGGGGGCGGGGCAGCGCGCGGCTGTACGTAAAGGTCCTAGGATCGGACTGGCCCTCCCATCCTTATGGGGTAGGGCATGAGGAGCAGATTGCTGGCCGGCGATGGATCGATTAGCCCTGCGGGCCATGCGGAAGATGGCGGACGAATGACCCTGGTGACTGCCCCGGATGCGGAACGGCAGGAATCGCCGGTCTTTGGCTATGCCGTCGCGGCTCTGGTCGTTTGTATCGGCGCGGTCGGCCAGGTGGTGCTCAACCCCTGGCTGCAGGCCGATGCCCATTTCCTGTTCTATATCGTGGCGGTGCTGGGTGCGGCCGCCTTTGGCGGGACTGGCCCGGCGGTTGCCGCAACGATCGCGGCGCTGGTCTTCGCGATCGTGCTCGGCGGCATGCCACGCGGCTCGGCCGGCCTTGTCGAACCCGCCGCCTTCGTCGTCGCGAGCGCGCTCGTCATCGTGATCGCCGACCGGATGTCGCGGTTCAAGCGGCGCTCGCTGGTCTCGGAGGAACATGCCGTCGCCCGCGCGCGCTCGGCCAGCGAGGTCGCGGACGAGCTCAACCTGCTGATCGACGGCGCGGCGGGCTATGCGATCTACATGCTCGACCCCAGCGGCCATGTCACGATCTGGAACCAGGGCGCAGAACGGCTGAAGGGCTGGACCGAGCAGGAAGTGGTCGGCCAGCACAGTTCGATCTTCTATCCCGAAAGCGCCGTCGCCGCAGGCAAGCCCGACGCCGACCTGGAGCGCGCGCGCCTTCACGGAAAGCTCGAGGAGGAGGACTGGCGCCTGCGCAAGGACCGGACGGAGTTCCTGGCGCATGTGACGGTGACGCCGCTTTACGATAACGAGAATGTCCTGCGCGGTTTCGGCAAGGTCATCCGCGACGTGACGGCGCAGCGCGCCGCCGAGCGCGAGCTGAGTTCCAATGCCGCGCTCCTCCAGTCGATCCTCTCCACCGTCCCGGACGCCATGATCCTGATCGACAATCGGGGGCGAATCATGTCGTTCAGCGCCGCCGCAGAGCGCACCTTCGGCTACAGCGAAGCGGAAATGGTTGGGAAGAATGTGTCCGTCCTGATGCCCTCGCCCTATCGCGAGGCGCATGACGGGTATCTCGACCGCTATCTGACGACGGGCGAGCGCCGCATCATCGGCATCGGCCGGGTCGTCACCGCGATGCGCAAGGACGGCGGCCATTTCCCGATGGAGCTGGCGGTTGGCGAAGCGCTCGCCGGCGACCAGCAGGTCTTCACTGGCTTCGTGCGCGATCTCAGCGAGAAGCAGCGGGCCGAGGCCGAGATCGAGGAGCTTCGCTCCGGCCTGATCCATGTCGCGCGGGTGAGCGCGATGGGCACCATGGCGTCGACTCTGGCGCACGAACTGAACCAGCCGCTGACCGCCGTGGCCAATTACATGGAAGGCGTGCGCGACCTGCTCGATCGCCCCGATCCGGACGACCTGCCGATGATTCGCGAGGCGCTGAACGACGCGGCGGGCGAGGCGATGCGCGCCGGCAACATCGTGCGGCGCCTGCGCGAATTCGTCGCGCGCGGCGAAGTGGACAAGACGATCGAGGATCTGCCGCCGCTGATCGACGAGGCAGCGAAGCTCGGCCTGATCGGCGCGCCGCAAAGAGGGGTCGAGACGGTGTTCGACCTGGCCGTGACGTCGCCCGTGCTGGTCGACAAGATCCAGATCCAGCAGGTGCTCATCAACCTGCTGCGCAACGCCATCGATGCGATGGCGGAAAGCGACGAACGCCGGCTGCTCATTGCGACGCGCCAGGAAACGCCCGGCACGGTGCGGGTGACCGTCTCGGATACCGGCCCCGGTCTCGCGCCCGAGATCGCGGAAAACCTGTTCCAGGCGTTCAACAGCAGCAAGAGCGAGGGCATGGGGCTTGGCCTGTCGATCTGTCGCACGATAGTGGAGGCGAACGGCGGTCGAATCTGGATGGAGCCGCGCCCCGGCGGCGGCACCAGCTTCCATTTCACGCTGGTCGGTACGAGCCTGGAGGTGGAAGATGAGTGATAGGCGCCTGATTCACATCGTCGATGACGAGGACTCGATCCGGCGTTCGGCCAGCTTCATGCTCAGGACAACGGGTTTCGCGGTGGAGACCTGGCCTTCCGGCGTGGCGTTCCTGAAGGAGGTCAAGCATCTCCAGTCCGGCTGTATCCTGCTCGACATCCGCATGCCGGAGATGGACGGCCTGGAGGTGCAGAATGCCCTGAACGAGCGCGGCATCACCATGCCCGTCGTCATCTTGACCGGGCATGGCGACGTTGCGATCGCGGTGCGGGCGATGAAGGCGGGCGCGGTCGATTTCCTGGAAAAGCCGTTCGAAAAGGCCGCGCTGCTCCGCGCGATCGACGCCGCGTTCGATCGGATCGCCCAGTCGGAGACCGCCACCGCGCGCGCGGAGGATGCCGCGGTGCTGGTCGGCGCGCTCACCGCGCGCGAACGCGACGTGCTGGAGGGCCTCGCCAAGGGGCTGCCGAACAAGACGATCGCGTTCGACCTCGGCATCTCGCCGCGCACGGTCGAAGTGCACCGCGCGAACATCATGGCGAAGTTCGAGGCACGCAGCTTTTCGGACGCGCTGCGCATCGCCTTCGCCGCGGGTTACGGCCAGGGCGACTGACATCCGGGGTAATGGTCGGCAGCGCATTTTCGAGCTGGCTGGAGCAGCCAGCGGCTCGGAAAACGCGACGGAAAATCTAGAAACCAAAGCCCTGCTGGGCCGGTTCGGGCGGCGACAGGTCGATACCCTCGATCGCCAGCATCTTCACCTTCGACTCGGATCCGCCCGGCGCGGAAAAGCCGCCGACCTTGCCGCCGGCTGCCAGCACACGGTGGCAGGGCACGATCAGCGGCACCGGGTTGGACGCCATGGCCTGGCCCACCGCGCGCGCCGATTCCGGGCCGGCGCCGAGTTCCTTCGCCACGGCGCCGTACGTCGTGGTCTCACCCCAGCCGAGCCGCCGCACCGCGTCATAGATCTGCACAAAGAACGGCGCCTGCTCGCCCAGATCGACCCTGACGGCGGAGAAATCGGTTTCTTCGCCCTCGAAATAGCGCTGCGCGGCGGCGATGGTTTCGGCAATCTCCGGCGGCGGCGTACGGCGCGCCGCGTCGGGAAAGCGGCGCAGCAACGCCCGCTCGGTCCTGTCGGCCGAGTCGGCCGGCAGACGAAAGCCCACCACCCCGGCGTCGACCCACGCGATTCCCGCGACGCCGTTCGCCGTATCGAAAAGCTGATAGTCGGCCACGGCCTCACCCTGCTTGACTGTTCCCCCATGAACATAGGGAATGCGGCGGCGCCGAACCAGCCCGCAGGGTGAGTCTGCGGTCAGGCTTTCTTGCCGCGCAGCGTATTGATCACCGCCAGCGCGAGCGTGCCGACCAGAGCAGCCGTCGCCCAGGGCCGTTCCTTGGCAAATGCCTTGGCCTTGTCCGCCAGCGGACCGGCGCCCTGCACCACGGCATCCCGTGCCGCGCCATAGCTTTGCTGCAAATTGCCGACGACCTGATCGGCGACGCCCTGATTCTCCGTGGCGGCATCGCCCGTCGCCTTGCCGATCGTTTCCTTCACCTGGCCGGCGAGATTGCGGCCTTCACCCTCGAGCGTGTCCTCGTTCATCTGGATTCCCTTCGCGCGGCATCTCACCGGTGAAATGCCCAACCCCGTAACGATCGACAAGCCCGACGTGTCCCTCGCACGCGCCTTTTCGCGCGAATCCTGCGGCAACCCCCACGCCGGTGCGACGTTGAAGGCTTATGCCTTCCAGCGTCATTCGCTCCTATGACTATGACCCGGTCGAGCAGCGGCTCGACATCGAGTTCGTCAGCGGCCGGCGCTATTCCTATCTGGACGTGCCAGAATCGGTGTTCGACGCGATGCGCCGCGTGACCTCGAAGGGTGGTTTCTTCAACCGCCGCATCCGCGATTACTACGACTTCGTCGAGCACGCCTGACCGGCATCACTCCATCGGGTGCAGGAAGCGGTGGACCGAGGACACCACCACCGATCCCTCGCCCACACCCGAGGCGACGCGCTTGACCGATCCCGCGCGGACGTCGCCGATCGCGAAGATGCCCGACTTGCTCGTGGCATAAGGCGATGTCGATCCGTCGGCGTCGGCGCCGGTCTTGACGAATCCCTTGTCGTCCAGCGCCAGGCACCCGTCGAGCCAGTCGGTATTGGGCTCGGCGCCGATCATCACGAACATGTTGCTGATGTCGTGGCGCTGCTTCTCGCCGGTCTTCGCATTGGTCCAGGTCACGCGGCGCAGATAGCCATCGCCCTCCAGCCCGGTGACCTGGCAATGCGTGTGCAGCGTGATCTGCCTCGACGAGAGGATGCGCTGGACGAGATAGTCCGACATCGTCTCGGCCAGCCCGCGCGATCGCACCAGGATGTGGAGATGCTTCACCGTGCGTGACAGGAACACCGCCGCCTGCCCCGCCGAATTGCCGCCCCCGACGACCAGCACTTCCTCGCCGGCGCATAGGCCGGCTTCCATCGCGGTGGCGGCATAATGAATGCCCTGGCCCTCGAACCGGTCATAATCGGGCACGTCGAGCTTGCGATAACGGGCCCCGCTCGCGACGACCACCGCCCGGCCGGACACGCGTTGCCCGTCCTCCATCGTCACGACATAGGGGTCGTGGCTGCAATCGAGCGCCGTCGCCGGCCGTGCGATCGCCAGCCGCGCCCCGAATTTCTGCGCCTGCACCTGCGCGCGTCCCGCCAGCGCCCGGCCGGAGATGCCGGTCGGGAAGCCGAGATAATTCTCGATCTTGGAGCTGGTCCCGGCCTGCCCGCCCGGCGCGAGCCCCTCGAGCACGATCGTGTCGAGCCCTTCCGACGCGGCATAGACCGCCGCCGCCAGCCCCGCGGGCCCCGCGCCGACCACGATGACGTCATGGACGCGTGTCGGGTCGAGCGTCTCGGTCAGCCCCAGCGCATCGGCCAGTTCGCCCGTCGGCGGGTTGCGCAGCACCGATTCGCCCGGCGCGATGACGACCGGCAACTGGTCCGGCGTGATCGAGAAGCATTCGAGGAAACCCTCCGCATCCGGATCGCTGTCGGTGTCGAGCAACCGGTGCGGATAGCCGTTGCGCTCGAGAAAGCGCTGCAGCCGCTGCGTATCGCCCGAATGGCCCGATCCGATCAGCGTCGCGCCGCCATGCGCATGCTTGATCAGTCCGACGCGCCGCAGGATGAAGGCGCGCATGATGATCTCGCCGATATCCGCCTCGGTCGAGACCATGCGGCGGAAATCGACGCGCCCGATCCGCAGCACCCGGCTGTCCTCGCCGGTGCGCCCGGTGACCAGGATCGCGCGATTGTTGAACAGGTCCAGCTCGCCGGTGAACTGCCGCGCATGATGCGTGGTGAAGATATTGGCCACCCCATGCTCGTCGATATCGAGCACCTGGATCGACCCATCCAGCACGACGAAGAAATCCACGCCCCGCTCGCCCCGCGAATAGAGCGCGGTGCCCTTGGCGACCGATTCTCCGCGGCCATAGGCCATCATGCGCTCGACCATCGCCTCGGCCAGCACCGGAAAGGTCTGCGCGGTCCGCTCATAGGGATCAGTCGGATCGATCTCGGTCCGGTCGGTCGCCATCATCTTCCCCATGCCATGGTCCATTCCGGTTCTAGCAGGGTCGCGCGCCTTCGCGAAAGCGACTTCGTCCGCGCTCACGAGCCCGTCTTTGCGGCGCTCGGCGGGAGGGGCTCGTTCTGCGTATCGTTGGCCGAGCTATGATCGACCTCCAAAAAAGAGCACAACTGGACGGTGCCTCAGCCGTTCGCCACAATGTCTCTTGGAGTGTTTGGGAACTTGCCGAATAAATATCGACGCAAGGCACCGGCATGATCGCAGGGGGCGACCGTGCGCCGATCGTCCTGCCGGTGGAAGCACGACTTCTGCTCGCCTGCGCGCTTGATCCAGCTCTGATACCACCTCCTCAACTGAGGCACCTCGCAGGCGAGGTCTGCGACTGGCCGGCCATGTTACGGCAGGCGACCCACCACCTGTCGCTTCCCATGCTGCGGGAGCGACTGGTCGAGATCCGGGACTGCGTTCCGGCCGAGATCATGGCCGAACTCGATCGCGCCGTGATCGTGGCGACCGCCCACACCCTTCAGCTCAGCGCGATCGCCGCCGAGCTCAATCGGTCCTGGTTCCGACCGGAACAAATCCGCTTTGCGGTTTTCAAAGGGGTGGCACTGGCCCAACGCTATTATGGCTCGGTCAACGGACGGTCCTGCCGTGACCTCGACCTGCTGGTGAGCAGCAAGGGGTTCGCGGATACGGTGACGCACCTGATCGCCCGGGGGTTTCGCCTGACCAAGCCGTTCGAGCTGCCCGCGGACCAACAGAGCCATGCGGCGCATGTCGAGGCGATGTGCAGCCTGAACCGGGAAGTCTCGATGCGCGCGCCATCGGGCCAGATGGTCGATCTTCATCAGAACGTGGATCTCACCGGGGCCGACTTTCCCACCGAACAACTGCTCGACCGGGCGGAGACGGTGGCGATCAGGGGCGAGACATTGCCGGTCTTCTCGACCGCCGATCTGTTCGTCTACATCTGCTATCACCACAGCCGCCATCGATGGTCGCGCCTTCACTGGATCGGCGATCTCGGGCGGATCGCCGCGGCGCCCGATTTCGATGTCGCCGTGGTGCGCGTGCGCGCGCAGCGCGCCGGACTGGAAAAGCTGGTCCTCGCGTGCCTTGACATGCCCGCGCTCCTCGCCGCCGCCGTGGCGGGGCATTGGCCTGCCGATGCGGGGCTTGCGGACAGGATGGCGCGGGATTGCATCAGGTTTCTCCATCCGGACCATGCGCCACCCGAGCTCGAGCGGCACAGCCGCGGTGCTGATCGGCTGTTCCGCTGGCGCGACTGGTTCGCGACGACCGCAGTTGAATGGCGCCAGCGAAAGGGGCTGCGGCGCCGTGCCCGGGCGGTCGGGCGAAGCTTGACCCCGTCGTGGCAAGCCTATCGCGATCTGCCGCTCCCCAGGAGGCTTCGCTGGCTTTACACACCCTGGCGGGTAGCAGCGCATTTGGTCAGCTATTTTCCAGTGCCCAGGTTCGGGCGGAAAGACAGGAACGACGGATGAGAGATCGCGCGCGGGAGCTACTCGCCATGCGACCCTTGGTCGAGGGAAAGCCGATGGCGATGCTGGCGCTGGCGCGTCAGCTGCCCACGGTCGGTGAGCGCGCGAGCGCGCTCGATCTGATCGCGTGCGCGCTGGCGCTGGAGCCCGGCGATGGAGAGGTGCGTGCTCTGGCCACCGAGTTGCTGAGCGACGGCGTGCATTCGTGGCACTTCTCGATCGTTCGGGATGCGGTGCGCAACAAGGCCTATGACGCGGCGCTGCGTAGGGCGGTTTTTCCAGGCTGCACGGTCCTTGAAATCGGCACCGGTACGGGGTTGCTCGCCATGATGGCCGCCCGCGCGGGCGCAGCGCGGGTGGTCACCTGCGAAGCCGATTCGGCCGTCGCTGCCGCGGCGCGCGAAAATATCGCTATCAATGGATTCGCCGACCGCGTCACGGTGGTCAACAAGCACTCGACCATGGTCGAGCTCGCGGATGTCGGCGGGCCGGCCGATGTGCTCGTGTCCGAGATCGTCAGTAACGACATGCTGAGCGAAGGCACGCTCCTGGCGCATGAGGATGCGGTGCCGCGCCTTCTGAAACCCGGCGGTGCCGTGATTCCGGTGCGTGGCCAGATCCGAATCGCGCTGGTGGACGACGGTGGCGCGGCGCAAGCGGATCTGGGCCTTATCGACTCCTTCGACCTGAGCGCGTTCAACAAGTTGCGCCAGCCCTATCGCAACATCCCGATCGGTAACGCTTCGATCGCGCTGCGCAGCGCCGCCACCGACTTGTTCACGTTCGATTTCGCAAATGGTCCCTGGCGGGGAGAGCGCCGCGCAACCATTGTCGCTTCGCAAGGCGGGCGCGTGAGCGGCGTGCTGCAATGGATCGCGCTCGACCTGGACGATCGGGAACGGTACGAAAACAGTCCCCGGCCAGGCGCGACGTCGTGCTGGGGCGCGATCTTCTGGCCCTTTGCCGTGCCGGTCATGTCGGCGCCCGGCGAATCCTTCGCGATCGGCGCATGCCACGAGGGAAATCGCGTCCGCATCTGGCGGGGCGACCCCGCCGGATTTGACTTGCAAGCGATTTCGGCGCATCGCTAATGGGTTAGGCAATGCTGGATCAGCTCATGAACGATACCAACAATGATGCACCGGTCCCCGAGGCTGTAGTTGTCGACAAGCCGGAATGGGTGAAGCCGGAGATCACGTCCTTTGCGCCGGTTCAGGCCGCCGAAGGCATCTCCTACCGGCCGAACGACGGCATCAGCAACCTCACCTGATCAACGCGCTGTTTTTGGACGTTGACTGACGGACCTGGGACGGCAGGCGCGCCGAGATCTGGGACTTCTCCTGTGGTGGCAGGTTCGCCTGGCGCGGACCCGCCCAGCAGGCCATATGATCTCGCAACGGCGGATCATGACTATCCCGCCTGGGATGGCGCGCCGCTCCGCACGATCCTGATCTGCACTCATCCCCGATCTGGCAGTACGCTGCTCGGGGAGGCGTTGTATTTCGCCAGGGGCCTGGGTTGTCCGCTGGAATATTTCCATGCCGGGTTCCGTCCGGTTCTCGCCGCGCGATGGGGATGCGTCGGTCTGTCGGATTATGGTCGGGCGGTCCATCGCTGGCGTACCGACGTGTCCGGCACCCTGTCCGTGAAACTGTTCTGGCGCGATGTGATCGAACTGGCCGAGGAACTCGAGCCCGGCCGTTTCGACGATTTGCACGGGCGTCGGCCGGAGGAAACCCTGCCCGACACGTACCGCGAGATCGCCGGGCTGATCGCGCCGCTCTTCCCCGCCGCGCACCATATCCATCTCGTCCGGCGAGACCGGGTGCGGCAGGCGGTCTCCGCCGCCGCCGCGGTGCAGACCGGCATCTGGCGCCAGATACCGCAGATGGGCGAACGGCCCGAAGCGACGGCGCCGAGTTTTGATTTTGCGACGATCGAACGGCTGATCGCCTATGCCGATTTCTGCCATCGTCACTGGCTCGGCTTTTTCGCGGCGATCGGCGCTGTCCCCGATGGCGTGACCTATGAAGGTCTGACGCGCGATCACGACGCGGTGATTGGGTCCCTCCTCGGCCATCTCGGCAGCAAGGCGGCAGTTCCGGCAGTTCGCATGAAGCGCCAGTCGGACGTGCGGAACGAGGCGATGGTGCTGCGCTTCCTGCGGGAGAACGCCACGCGCGGGGCGAGCGGCTGCACGTCGTGAACGCCTCTCGCGGTCTCATGCCTCCATGGCAGGTGCGACGCGACATGCTGTCCCCGCACCAATGTCGCGATCTGCTTGGCTGGACACTCGACAACGAGGCGCGCTTCAGGCCCGCCGCGCTGGACAAGGGGCTGGTCGATCCGACGATACGCCGCTCGCTCAGCTTGCGGGACCTCGGGCCGTTCTCGGCCCTGTTCGAGGCGCATGTTCGCGCCATTTTGCCGGACATGATCGAGCAGATGCGCGTGACGCCCTTCGTCGCCGACGACATCGAGCTGGAGTTGGTTGCGCATAATGACGGGGCGCATTTTGCCCTGCACGGCGATCTCTACACGGGCGAGGGCAGCGCCAGGGGCGATCGGATGCTCAGCGCCGTCTATTATTTTCACCGCATGCCAAAGGCATTTTCGGGCGGCTGCCTCAGGCTGCATCGGATCGGCGCGGTGCCCGGCGACATGGGTGTGGATATCGCCCCGGACCACAACAGTCTTGTCGCCTTCCCGTCCTGGGCGCCGCACGAAGTGCTCACCGTGCGATGCCCATCAGGCGTGTTCGGCGATTCCCGTTTCGCGGTCAATTGCTGGGCTTACCGTGCGCGCCGGCGCCGATCGTCAGGCGACGGCGATTAAGTCCCTGTCGCGCATATCCGCGATGAATTCGATCACATCGTCGTGACAGAGCGCCGCATCGACTGAATGGGCCTCAGCCATCTTCGCGCACAATTCGCCAACGGAGATTTGCGATTCGAGCAATGCCCAGATCTGGGCCGCGGTGCGGTTGAGCTGGAAGAAATAGCCGCTCTGGATATCGAGAATGACCGCTTCGTCGCCCACGTCCGCCGCGATCATGTTCCCACAGCGGCTGACCATCCTGCCGTCATCAATGTCGTTCGCTCGCATCGGTCGCGCCGCTCCTCATGGACGATGTTCAGATCTTGAAGGCGTTTTCCAGCCACATGTCCATCGCCAGCGTGAACCATACCGGCCCCCAGGGTTGATCGGGAATGGGGCCGGTCGACCCCTGGTCGCGCCAGCGCTGGAAGGCGGCATGCATTTCCCCGATCCTCGCGCCCTCCACCCAGCCAAGCTGGGCGCAGAGCAATTGCTCGACCGGGCGTCGACGCAGCAGTTCGGAGATCGCGTCGACGGTGTGGGCGACGAACGCCGCCTTGCTTTGCCGCGTCCGGACCTTTTCGGGCAACGTGCCCTTCATCGCCTGACGGAGCAGGTATTTCTTTTGTCCATATCGGTTCAGCACATTGCCCGACGCGCCCATCATGAAACGCGCGAGGCGCTGATCATGGAACGGATGGCGCTGCTCGATGCCGAAGCTGGCGCTATACGCCATCGCCGGCTCGACGTTCACGTGGCGCCGCGCCAGTGCGAACACGCCGTAGCGCTGCTTTTGCGCGAAGCCCGGAAGATCGACGGGAAGGGCGTCGGCATGCCATCGCTCGGTCAGGCCGATCCGCTCCGCCCAATCGGCATTGAGCCACGGGGGTGCCTGAGTGGCGAAATCGAGGTGCGGCCGGAGCAGGCGCTCCCGGTGGCGCGGGCGAACCAGGGGCCCGAAGCCGTGATAGAGGATTCGGCGCGCCGAAACATAAGCCGGCTTGTCGGGAAATTGCTCGAAACCCGTCCTGAGCAGCGCGCCCCACCGACCGGTCCTGGCAAGGTCCGGCCAATGTGCCAGCGACCCGGCGAGCCAGTCGTCGCCGCCCTCCCCGGTCAGGAGCACACGTTCCCCATCGGCCTGCAGGCGGATACAGACCTCCGCCAGGGTGTCGAGCACATTGGGCCGCAGGGGAAGTTGCAGCGTTTCGGCGCACCACGCCGCCGCGGCATCCGCGCTGAACGGCCGCGCCCCGACGATTTTGGCGGTGATACCGAGATGCGCCTCTACCGCGCTGCTCCACTCCGTCTCGTCATGCGGCTCCCCGGGAAAGCGCGCCGTGATCGCCCCGATTTGCCGGCCGATCCGTCCCGCCCGGTGGAGTTCCGTCGCCCGGCACACGACCGAAGAGGAATCGAGCCCACCCGAAAGCTGCGACGACAAGGGTGTCGCGCTGCGGGTGGTCGCGATCAGCGCCTGATCGAACAGCTCCTGGAAACGCGCGACATGATCGGCCTCGGACAGGCGGGACCAATCCTCGAACGGACCTGTATGCCAATGCCATTGTCTGACTCTGCCTTTTTCCAAAGCCAGCGCCGAGCCCTGCGGAAGCCGGTTGAGCCCCTGCCAGAACGTATCCGTCTGGCTGACGAAGCGCGCGGAGAGAAACTCTCCGATCGCGGGTTCGTTGAGCTTGCGCTCCATGCCCAGACCGACGACGAGCGAGCGTGGTTCGGTCGCGAAGCCGAAGGTGGTCCCGTCAAACGTCCACACCAGCGGCCGCCAGCCATAGGGCGACCGCACCATCAGCAATCGCCGGTCGCGCGGTTGCCAGGTGGCGATGGCAAAATCGCCGACCAGCGACGCGACATAATCGTCGCCCCGTCGATCGAACAGCGCCAGCGCGATTTCGCCATCGGGGGCGGCCTTCATCCCCTCGCCCTGCGCGCCGAGCTGGGCGATCAAATCGGCACGATTGTCGAGGCGGCCGTCGAACACCATGATCGCGCCCGAGCGTTCGCTGATAAAGGGCTGCACTTCGCCGACCGACTCGGGCGTGGTTGCATGGGCGAAGCGGATCAGGCCCGCCGCGCCATCATGCCAATGCTTGACGCCGTCGAAGCCCCGGGGCACGGCGGCCCTGACAATGGACGCAAGCAGTGCCTCGGTCATGTCCCGGCCATCGACATGGACCGCGCCCGCAATGGCACCCAATTTCGTCTCCAGTCCGGCCTGACAGCGTTTCGGCATAGCATGTATCACTGACCTGGCAATCGGCTGGCCGGTACGAGGAAAGGTGGGAACGGGTTGACGTCTATCTACAGTTTCGGTGGGCTGCGGCTGCATTCGGCCATACCGGTCGATCAATTGCGGACATGCCCTGTCGACGCCGATGGCTGGGCCGATCTCGCGCTTTCGTTCGAAACCGGGGAGCCGCCCGTTCACGACCGGGTGTCCTATCGCTGGCCGGGCCGTTACGAGCTCGTCATTGGCACCTGTGGCGACGAATGGCTGATGACCTCGGCGCTGGATGGGGCGTTCCTGATCAGCAGGGAGCGGCGCACGGTGCGGTGCATCGCCGCGCCTGGCGCCTCCTTCGACGCCTGTGTCGACGTTCTGGTCCGGCGCGTGCTGCCCCGCGTGGCAACGCTGTTCGGGGCGAGCGCCATCCATGCCGCGGCGTTGGCGCGGCCGGAGGGCGGCCTTCTCCTGCTGGGCATGTCCGGGGCGGGGAAATCCACCATGACCGCGGCGTTGGGTCATGCCGACTGGCATATCCTCAGCGACGATATCTCCGTGCTGTGGGGGCAGGAAGAGCCCCTGATCGCGCCTGCGGCAAAGGGCGTGTGCGTCTGGCCTGCGTCGCGCGAAGGGCTCGGCCTTCCGATCGAGCGATGCCGGCCGATGCCGGGTTATCACGGCAAGACCCATTTCGTACCGGACGGCGAACCGGCCATAGTGCCCGTGCCGCTGCGCGCGCTCGTCTTTCTCAGGCGCGACGGCGACATCGCCCCGGTGCTCGAGCCGATGAGCGAAACCGAGGCACTGGTGACGGCGGCGCATATGCTGGTGCAGTTCGACCCCGGCGACCCGGCCCGGCCCGACCGGGTACGCGGGTTCGCGCGCCTGAACGCCGCGGTCAGGGCGGTACCAAGCTACCGCCTCCGCTATCCCCACGACTTTGCCGCGCTCGCCGATGTCGGCGCGTTGCTGCAGGGGATCCTGAAATCCTGAGGCCGCCACCGCGCCGCGACGTGGGGTGCGAGGCCTATGCCGCTACCTCGAGCGCGCCGGCCTTGTGCAACAGCGACTGGGCGGTCACCTCGTGCCGCGCCCGGACGACGATGCTCATCAGCCTGTCCTCGTAATCGATGACGAAGTCCCGCGCGATCAGCCAATCGGCATCGGCCAGTTTTTCCGGGGCCAGCGATCGGCGGGGCAGCGGCTTTTCGAGCTCCAGCAGGACCGCCGCCTGCCCGGTCGTCAACGGCGTGAGCGGTGCGCGCGCCAGCGGGCGGGTATCGAGCACCGCCTGTGTCGCACCGACGTCGAACAGCTCGAGCGCGGGCAGCTTTTCCTGCCGCCAGGCCTGTTTCCAGGCGTCCATCACGACACGAAGGCGCTCGAGCAGATCGGTATCGCTCAGCAGCGGCGTGGTGTAGGAACCGCTGAAATGATAGCCGACCTCGTCCGCTCCGACATCTGCCGGATAGAGCTGGCGATAGCCCGGGAACGGTGCGAGCTCGCCGATGCCCAGGCCGATCGGATCGTTATAATAGGGGCTGTAGCGATCGATCAGGATCGAGTTGCTTCCAGTCGGACCGTGAAGATGCACGAGCTTGGGGATCAGGCCGATCATCGCTTCGTAATCAGCGGCCTGCTCGCCCGGGAAGCCGTAGATCATGCCCCAGTGCACCCGCATGCCGATCCCGCGACAATGTCGCAGCAAGGCGATGTTCTGGTGCGCCGACACGCCCTTGCGCATCAGCTTGAGCACGTCGCTCGACAGGGATTCGATGCCTGGCTGGATGGAGACGATGCCGCCCATGGCCATGGTGTCGAGCTGGGACTCGGTCAGGTTTGCCTTGACCTCGTAGAACATCTTCACGCGCGGGCCGCGCGCGGCGAGATCGGGCCAAAGCTCGCGCAGATAACGCATCGGCATGATATTGTCGGTCATGAAGACCTGGTCCACGCCCCAATGCTCCAGCGCGTCGAGCTCGTCGATCACCGTCTCGGCCGGCTTTTCGCGAAACGCCATGCCCTCGCCGTTCAGCCCGCAAAAGGTGCAATGGTTCTTGGCGCCCCACCAGCACCCGCGCGACGTCTCCATCGTCAGATAGCGTGGCAGCCATTCGGGCAGGACGCCGGCGGCCTGTAGCGGGCGCAGCGTCGCGAAGAAATCCGAATAGTCGGGCGGGAACACGGTGCGCATGTCGCGGATCGGCTCGGTGTGGATCACCCGCGCCGCCGCCCGCGCGCCATGGCGAAGATAGTTTTCGCAGAAGTCGGGAAAGTCGATATCGGCCTCGCCCGCGAAGAAATGGTCGATCCACGGAAAGGCCTTGGCGAGGCCAAGGCTGAGGGGCCATGCCGCGTTCGCGCCCCCCATCACCGTCACGATCGTCGGATCGGCCTCCTTCACGCGCAGTGCGATGGCGGAGGCCGCCATATTCTGCTCGAATGTCGACGACACACCGACGATGCGCGGGCGCAGCGCGAGAATCCGTTCGATCGCCTCGTCGAGCATCGGGGCGATCGCATCGACCACCCGGTGGTAATCGGCATCCTGCGTGTCCGTCAGCGCTTCGAGCGGCGGGAGCGCGGCCACGATGTCGGGGGGATAGGCGTGTGGACGGAACAGCCGCTCGCCGACCATCGCCTTTTTCTGGCCGTGGCTGATCGCATCATAGGCCTCCAGCCCGACCCGCCCCGCCAGCATCATCCCCGGATAGAAGATGCGCGTGCCCAGGCCACGCGCCGTACAGGCGCTTTTGAGGATCGCGGTTCCGAGCTGCGGATAATGCATTGAATCGAACGGCGGGACGACCAGGCAGATTTCCGTGGCGGAAGACGTCGATCCGCGGCTCATGTCACTCTCCCTGCCATGCCGCTGGTTTATCATAATGCGGCAGGCTTGCCATCGTGCCGCCGACGCCAGCCGAAGCGCGGCTGGCGCCACGCCCGGGCAGGGCGTATCGCCATGGACCGAGGTTCAGCAAGAAGAGCAAAGTGGCCGATTCATCAGCATCCGCCGAACGCAGAATCGACTGGCTGGATTATCTGCGGCTGCTGTGCGCGATCATGGTCGTGGTGACGCACTATGTCGTTGTCGTCGTGCCCAGGATACCGGGCCTGACGAACACCGATCTCGGCCTGATCTCCGATATGGCGAGTTATGGGCATATCGCGCTGTTCGCCTTCTTCATCATGAGCGGCATGATGATCGTCCAGATCGTCCAGCGCCAGAAATTGTCGACCTTCGTCACGCACCGCGTGACGCGCATCTATCCGACCTTTGTCGTCTGCCTGTCGCTCACCAGCTTGCTGGGAATCGGGGAACTGGGCCGGATGCATGTCGGCTTCTGGCAATATCTCGCCAACCTGACGATCAATGCCGAGGCGTTCGGCTATCGTCCGGCGGACGCTTCCTACTGGACCCTGAGGGTCGAGATCATTTTCTATGCGATGATCGTCGCGGTCGCGATGCTGGGGTGGCTCAGGCACATCCAGGCGGTCGTGGCTGTGTGGATCGCGCTTCAGGTGGTTGCCGCACCCTTTTTTCCGCGGGCGCCGTTGCTCGGGACGGATTATTATTTCCTGGCCGCGGGCTGTGTGATGGGATTGCTGTACCAGCGCCGCAACGAAAGGCTGAACCTGGCGCTGCTCGCGGTCACTGCCCTGCTCGGCACGCGGACCATCATCATCGCCTCACGCGGCATGCCATTCGATCCCTGGATCGGGATCGTCCTGATGATGGGGGTCTTCGTCCTTTTTCTGGCGATGCGGGGCAGCGATATCCGCCTGCCCTGGGCACGCCGGATCGGATCCTTCACCTATCCGCTCTACCTTCTTCACTTCAGGATCGGCACGATCATGCTGACATGGTGGGCAACCGATGCGAACAAATGGTGGCTGGTGGCCGCCTTGTTGCTTGGCATGATCCTGTTCTCGCTCGTGCTGGACGACATCGTCGAATTCAGGCTGCGTCGGATGTGGCGCAAGCTTGCCATGGCGACGGTGGCGCGGCCGTTCGCCCTGTGGGAGCAGCGTCGGCTTCAGGCCGGGATGCCCGCTGGTGTCTGGCCATGAGCGCGCAGGGTAGAAACACGATGCTGACGATCCCGAGCTATATCGCCTGGCAGAATGTCGACGGCGATCTCGCCTTGTTCGACGAGCGTGATGACCGGTATCATTTGCTGAACGGCACCGCCGCCGCGATCTGGCGGGGAATTGCCGCCGGGATGGACCGGGCCATGCTGATTGACCGGATAGCAACCGACTTTCGCGTGAAGGCCGACGACATCGTCGCGGATATCGACGCCTTTACCGAAGCGGCCATCGCGCAGGGCCTGCTGCTGAGGCAGGGCACTCCCCCCTGACGGCGGACCCGCGCTCGGCAACGTACCGATGACGCGACCGTCGATCTGCCCTAGAATCATGCTCCAGGAGCAATGGGCATGAGCAACGGCATGATTCGCACCGGCATCGGCGGCTGGACCTATGAGCCCTGGCGCGGGGTGTTTTTCCCCGAGGGCCTCGCCCAGAAGCGCGAGCTCGAATATGCCTCGCGCGCGGTGACGGCGATCGAGGTCAACGGCACCTATTACGGTTCGCAGAAGCCGGCGACCTTCGCGTCCTGGGCCAAGACCGCGCCCGATGGCTTCGTCTTCGCACTCAAGGCCTCGCGCTTCTGCACCAACCGCAAGGTCCTGGCCGAATCGGGCGAGTCGATCGCGAAGTTCGTCGGCCAGGGCATCGTCGAGCTTGGCGACAAGCTGGGTCCGATCCTGTGGCAGTTCATGGCGACCAAGAAATTCGACGCGGATGATTTCGCCGCTTTCCTGAAGCTGCTGCCCGCATCGCATGAGGGCGTCGCGCTGCGCCATGCGATCCAGGTCCGGCACGACAGTTTCCATGTGCCCGAATTCGTCGCCATGGCGCGCGCCGCCGGCGTCTCGCTCGTCTTCGCCGATTCGGCCGAATACCCCGCCATTGCCGATGTCACCGGCGATGTCGTCTATGCCCGGCTGGAACAGGCGGTCGAAAGCGTGCCGACCGGCTATATCCCCGCCGAACTCGATCGCTGGCTGGAGGTCGCGCAGGACTGGGCGGCGGGCGGCCAGCCCGACGGCCTGCCCTATGCTTCATCCGAACAGCCGCCGAAAAAACCGCGCGACACCTTCGTCTTCTTCATCAACGGCGCGAAAGTGCGCGCGCCCGCCGGCGCGATGGCGTTGCTGGAGCGGATCAACGCCAACGGTTGATACTGGCTACCAAAAGAAGGCGGGAGTCGGTGCTCGC
Source organism: Sphingomonas sp. BL-S-29 (assembly GCF_055521495.1). NCBI lineage: Bacteria > Pseudomonadati > Pseudomonadota > Alphaproteobacteria > Sphingomonadales > Sphingomonadaceae > Sphingomonas > Sphingomonas sp. BL-S-29. The sequence continues at coordinate 427,563 of NZ_CM145482.1, read as the reverse complement.
CTTCACCTTCTCTGCTTCCCCGGCGAAGGCCGGGGCCCAGTTTGGGGGACGTTTCTTGGCTTGTGCTGCGGGTCGTTACTCGACCTCTCCAACTGGGCCCCGGCCTTCGCCGGGGAACAGTTCCTGCTCGCCGCCGCTCTACCGAACGGCCGCACCCTGCCCCAGGATCGCCGCCGTCTCGATCGTGTCGAGCGCCTGGCGCGCGCCGATGTAGCGCCGCGCGGCGGTCGTCCAGCGCTCGGCGCTTGACGCACCCGGCATCCGCGCCACTTCGGCCAGGGCTGCCTCGACATGCCCCGCCTCCAGCGTGCGGCGCGCCCGGGTGAGCCGGTCGGCGGGCAGCGGAGACGGCGTGTCGGCGCGGTGCAGGACGATCAGATTGCCGAATTCGCGGCCCAGGCTGGCCAGCCAGCCGTCGCGCGCGGCGCCCGTCTTCAGCTCGGGCGCGATCGAATCGAGCCCGACGCGCAGATCCTCGATCGTCACCGGCTGCTGCGCCGCCTGGATGATCGTGCCGACCGCCTGGGGCTGGATCGGGCCGAAGCGCTCGCGCAATTGCTCCTCGATATAGCCGAGCGGCAGGCCGCGATCGATCTGCCGGCGCGCGGCGAAGGCGATCATCAGGCCCTCGGCGCGGGTGGCATAGCCGGAGGCGGCGCGTGCCTGCCCGCCGACGCTCGCGGTGCGCGTTTCCAGGTCGGCGAGGCGCGCGGCCAGCTCGGTCTCGCGCGTCGACAGCGCGTCGAGGTCGATCGCCGGCGCGGCCGTGGTGGCGTCGCCGGGCACGATCACCACGGGGGTGCGCTTGCCGTCGGCGGTGGCGGCAAGCGGCAGGGTCACGGTGGCGACCGGCTTGTGGCCGAACCATTGCGGAAAGGCGTAGAGCCCCAGCGCCATCGCGCCGAGCCCGGCGAGGAAGGCGATTGCTCCCAGGATCGCCGCGGTGCGCCAGTCGAGCTTGCGGGGGGGAGCCGTCGGGGTCGGCAGGTCGTCGCTCATGCCGCCTTATCCCCGCGCATGCTCACCCGGTCAATCGCGCGTGCGTCGCGATCGCAGCCTCGATCAACGCGGCGTCATTGGGCGCGGCAGCAGTGGCGATCCACGCCCAGCCCGTCCCGGCTGCCGCCGCGACGGCGGGGCTGAACGCAGCGAGACCGACCGATGATCGGGCGAGACCATGCGCGTCGGCCAGTTCGCCGAGGCGGATGGCCGCGCGGGCCGAGTGCAACAGCGCGATCGACCCGCTCAGGGCAGCGAGGTCCGCCGCCGGTACCGGCAGCGGCTCGCTGGCATAGACCGCAATGGCGCGCGCGATCACGCCGCCCGTATCGATCGACCGCTCGCGCCCGCCGAGATGGAGGATACGGGTAAAGCCATGGTCACCGGCGAGCAGAGACGCAGCGTCGGATGTACCCGACACCATGACGTCAAGTCCCGCCGCGCGGCTGATCTCCGCGGTTCTTGCACCCACGGCCAGTACCGGCAGATGCCGCAGCGCCTCCAGTCCCGGCCCGGCGAAGCGGACGGCGTTGGCGCTGGTCAGTAGCAGCGCGTCGAACGCGGCAGGGTTGGGCACGGTCCAGCCAAGCGCGCGAATCTCGAACAGGGGCAGCCGGATCGCACAAAGGCCGAGCGTTTCGATCCGCCCGATGGTCGCGGCATTGCCCGGTTCCGGGCGCAGCACCGCGACGCCTGGCGTCATGCCGCGAACAGCCGCCGCACTGCCGGCGGCGCCCGGTCGAGCAGGTCGCGCGCCAGTTCATCGGCACTGGCGGTATCGCCGATCGCGCCGCTGGTCTCGCCTGAAACATGGCCGCTACCGTCCTCAGCCAGCAGTTCCGCGCGGATCGTCATCCGGTCGCCCTGGATCGTCGCCAGGGCCGCCACCGGGGAATGGCAATCCGCCTGGAGCGCGGCGAGCAGCGCGCGCTCCGCCAGCACGCAGCGATGCGTGTCGACATGGTCGATCCCCGTCAGCCAGCCGATCACCTGTTCGTCATCGGCCCGCGCCTCGATCCCCACCGCGCCCTGGGCCGGGGCCGGCAGCATGACGTCATTGGGGATCGCCACGCCGATATCGAAACGCCCCAGCCGGTCGAGCCCGGCCGCGGCGAGCAGGGTGGCGTCGACTTCGCCCGCCGCCAGCTTGGCGAGCCGCGTATCGACATTGCCGCGGAAGAACACGGTCTCCAGGTCCGGCCGGATCCGTTTGAGCTGCGCGCTGCGCCGCGGCGAGCTGGTCCCGACCACCGCGCCCTGCCGCAGCGCGTCGATGCTGTCGGCGCCGATCAGCCGGTCGCGGACATCGGCGCGCGCCAGCATCGCCGCGATGCGGATCGCCGCCGGCCGGATCGTCTCGACATCCTTCATCGAATGCACCGCGCAATCGATCTCGCCGTCGATCAGGGCGCGGTCCAGCTCCTTGGTCCACAGCGCCTTGCCGCCGATCTCGGCCAGCGCCCGGTCCTGCACCCTGTCGCCGGTCGTCCTGATCGGCACGATCTCGACGGCGTCCTCGCCCCAGCCCTGAAAGGCGCAGATGGCACCCCGCACCATGCCGGCCTGCACGAGCGCAAGCGGCGATCCGCGGGTACCAAGGCGAAGGCGGGGATTGGACAAGGCAGACTCCGTTGGACTGAACGTTTCCGGCCTAGAAGAAAGAGCGGGCCTTCGACAAGCTCGGGGCGACCCGTTAGGGAGGCGCGATGGCACTCATCCTCGGCCTCGAATCGAGCTGCGACGAAACCGCCGCCGCTCTGGTGACCAGCGACCGCCGCGTCCTCGCCCACCGCCTGCTCGGGCAGGAAGCGGAACATCGCCCCTATGGCGGTGTCGTGCCGGAGATCGCGGCACGCGCGCATGTCGAGGCGCTGATCCCGCTGGTCGAAGGCGCGCTGGCCGATGCCGGCGTGACCTTGGCGGACGTCGACGCGATCGCCGCGACCGCCGGGCCCGGGCTGATCGGTGGCGTCATGGTGGGCCTCGTCACCGGCAAGGCGCTGGCGCATGCGGTCGGCAAGCCGCTCATCGCGGTCAATCATCTGGAAGGCCATGCGCTGTCGCCGCGCCTGTCCGATCCCGATCTCGATTTTCCCTATCTGCTGCTGCTCGTCTCTGGCGGCCATTGCCAGCTGCTACTGGTCGAGGGAGTCGCGACCTATCGCCGCCTCGCCACCACGATCGACGACGCGGCGGGCGAAGCCTTCGACAAGACCGCCAAGCTGCTCGGCCTCGGCTTCCCCGGTGGCCCCGCGGTCGAGCGGGCGGCCGAGCTCGGCGATCCGACCGCCGTGCTGCTGCCGCGCCCGCTGAGAGGTTCGGCCGAGCCGCATTTCTCCTTCGCAGGGCTGAAGAGCGCGGTCGCCCGCGCGCGCGATGCCGGCACCTGGAGCGCGGAGGATATCGCCGCGTCCTTCCAGGCGGCCGTGGTCGATTGCCTGATCGATCGGACGACGCAGGCGCTGGGCCGGGCTGACGGCGTGACGTCACTGGTCGTCGCGGGCGGCGTGGCGGCCAACCGGTCGGTCCGCACCGCGCTGCAGGGTCTGGCGACCGCCAGCGGCCTGCGTTTCGTCGCGCCGCCCCTGTGGCTCTGCACTGACAATGCCGCGATGATCGCCTGGGCCGGGGCGGAGCGCTTCGCCATGGGTTTCACCGATCCGCTCGACGTGGCGGCGCGGCCGCGCTGGCCGCTCGATCCGGGGGCGGAGGCTGTGCGCGGCGCGGGAGTGAAGGCATGAGGATCGGAGTCGTCGGTGGCGGGGCCTGGGGCACCGCGCTCGCCAGCGTCGCGGCGCGCGAAGGCGAGCCTGTCCTGCTCTGGGCGCGCGAGCCCGAGGTGGTCGAGGCGGTCAACGCCACGCACCGGAACCCGCTGTTCCTGCCCGACATCGCCTTGCCCGCCTCGATCGAGGCGACCGGGTCGCTCGACGCCGTCTCGGCCTGCGATGCGTTGCTGATCGTCGTCCCCGCCCAGCATATCCGCGGCATCCTCGGCGCCATGCCGATCGGCGCCACGCCGCTGGTGCTCTGCGCCAAGGGCATCGAGGCCGGATCGCGCCTGCTGGTCGGCGAGGTCGCGCGCGCGGTGCATCCCGACGCGCCGATCGCGGTGATCTCGGGCCCGACCTTCGCCTTCGAGGTCGCCCAGGGCAAGCCGACTGCCGTCACGCTTGCCTGCGACAGCGAGGATCTCGGCGCGCGCCTGGCCGATCGTCTCGCCGGCCCGGCGTTCCGGCCCTATTTCTCGTCCGACGTCATCGGCGCGGAGATTGGCGGGGCGGTCAAGAATGTGCTCGCCATCGCCTGCGGCGTGGTCGAGGGCGCCGGGCTTGGCCAGAATGCCCGTGCCGCACTGATCGCTCGCGGGTTCGCCGAGATGACGCGCTTCGGTCTGGCGCGCGGCGCGCGGGCAGAGACGCTGGCCGGCCTTTCGGGGCTGGGCGATCTCGTGCTCACCTGCTCTTCGACCAGCTCGCGCAACTTCTCGCTCGGCATGGGGCTCGGCCAGGGCAAATCGGCGCGCGACCTGATGGCGGATCGCCGCACCGTCGCGGAAGGCGCCTTCACCGCGCCCGTGTTGCGCGAGGCCGCGGCCGAGGTCGGGGCCGACATGCCCGTCACCGAAGCCGTCTGCGCGCTGCTCGACGGCGCGGACGTGCGAGAAGTCGTCGGCGCGCTGCTGGCGCGGCCGCTCACCCGGGAGGATCAGTGATGCGCTGGGCAGCCCTGCTCAAGGGGATCAATATCGGGGGCAAGAAGATCCCGATGACCGAGTTGAAGGCGCTGGTCGAGAAGATCGGCCATCGTGACGTCAAGACGCTGCTCGCCTCGGGCAATGTCGTCTTTACCGCCACCGAGACTGACGGGGCGAAACTGGAAAAGGCCCTGGAGGAGGCACTCGCCGCCTGGGGCCTGAAGACCGAGGTCGTGGTGCGCAATCTGAAGGAACTGGAAGCGGTGATCGCCGCGAACCCCTTTCCGGACGCCGCAAAGGCCCATCCCAACCATCTGCTGGTGTCGTTCCACCGCGACCCGGTGCCGGACGGGCTGATCGAGAAAATCCCTGCCATCTATGACGGACCCGAGCTTCTGAAGGCGATCGACCGCGAGCTGTTCATCGATTTCCCGGTGGATGTCGGGCATTCGAAGCTGCTGCCGGCAATGGCGAAGGTGAAATTCCCGAAGCTCGCGACGATGCGCAACTGGAATACGGTGCAAAAACTGCGGGACTTGCTGGCCTGACTGCCATCGGCGAGGCGGCGGTCGATTCAAATGCTCGCAACCGACGATAGCATGATGGACGAGTCGTGCTTCATCGCCCTCCCCGCTCTTTCGCATCGTCGGTCGTCAACGGTTCGCGTCATGGTCAAGCCGGCGCTTGTCATGGCCAGATTTTCCCTGTTCCGGGCCATGGCGTTCCCTGTTATCGGATAACAGGGAAATGGTCTTCAACCTGTTGTTGAAGCACGGGAAATCCGGGCGCGAAATCCAATCTGACCGGGGAAAAAGCGCGAAAAAATAAAATACGGATTTAACAGGGAAAAACAGCGAAAAAGTCGTCGCGGAAGGGACGATTCGCGACGTCAGAAATCGACTGCGATGCCCTTGAGCGTCCAGTCGCCATAGCGCGTCGGATCGAGCCCGGGCGGGTCGTTTTCCGCCTCTGGCGCGGGCTGGGGATCGGGTTTCGGCACCGGCGGGCTCTTGGAAAGATAGGCTGGCGGCTTCACATGTGGCGGGCGGCGGCCCATGGCGGTTCATCCCGGATGCTGCTTGCCACCCCATCCACCCGTCACGACATGAGTTCAAGCGATTTGACCCGACCTCCACGCCAATCCTCCGACCGCCCCGCCGATCCGCCGGGCGTGCCCGCCCGCCGCGCCGCGCTGAAGCTGCTCGATGCGGTGCTGCGCCAGGGCCTGCCGCTCGAGGTAGCGCTCGACCGCGCGACTCAGGGGATCGATCGCAGCGACGATCGCGCGCTCGCGCATGCCATCGCCGCCGAGACGCTGCGTCGCCTGCCCGATCTCGACCTGCTGATCGATTCGGCGACGCGCAGCCGCCTGCCCGATGACGCCAAGGCGCGCTTCGCCCTGCGTATCGCTTTGGTCCAGGCACTGGCGCTCGGCACGCCGCCGCACGCCGCGATCTCCACCGTGCTGCCGCTGGTCGATGGCGGCCCGCGCAAGCTGGTCCATGGCGTATTCGGCACCCTGATGCGCGGCGCCGCCACGCTCCCGGAATTTCCGACCTTGCCCGAGGATGTCGAGGCGCGCTGGCAGAATGCCTGGGGCGAGGACCAGGTCGGCGCCGCCGAACGCGCCATTGCCGTGCCCCCGCCGCTCGATCTGACCCTCGCCGATCCGGCCGCTACCGAAGTGTTGGCCGAGGAAATGGAGGGCATTTCGCTGCTCCCCGGCCATATCCGCCTCGCCAGCACGAACGTTCGCGAACTTCCGGGCTTCGAAGAAGGCGGCTGGTGGGTGCAGGATATCGCGGCCTCGCTGCCCGCCCGGCTGATCGGCAAGGGACAGGGTATCGCGCTCGATCTCTGCTCGGCGCCCGGCGGCAAGACGATGCAGCTCGCCAGCGCCGGCTGGAGCGTGACGTCGGTCGATTCCTCGGACAACCGCCTGGCGCGGCTTCGCGAGAATCTGGAGCGCACGCATCTCGACGCGACGGTGATCGCCGCCGATCTGCTCAAATGGTCGCCCGATGCGCCCGCCGATGCCGTGCTGCTCGACGCGCCGTGCAGCGCGACCGGCATCTTCCGCCGCCATCCCGATGTGCTCCACCGCGTGAACCCCCGGGTGATCGCCGAAATGGCCCGCGTTCAGGCGCAATTGCTCGCCCGCGCGGCCAAATGGGTCAAGCCCGGCGGCACCCTGGTCTATGCCACCTGCTCGCTCGAACGCGCCGAGGGTGAGGAGCAGCTCATGGCGTTCCTCGCGGCCCAGCCCGATTTCACGATCGATCCGGTCCGCGACGAGGAATTGCCCAGCGGCATCGCGCCGCATCAGCGCGGCTGGGTGCGTACCCTGCCCGGCATGCTCGGCGAGGAAGGCGGCTGTGACGGCTTCTTCATCGCCCGATTGCGCCGTGCCGCCTGACTTGCCTTGCGGGGCGACTCAGCCATGCTAAGGAATCGGTCATGCAACAGCCTGTCCGTATCGCCCCTTCGATCCTCTCCGCCGATTTCGCGCGCCTCGGCGAGGAAGTGCGTGCGATCGATGCGGCTGGCGCCGACTGGATCCATGTCGATGTGATGGACGGCCATTTCGTGCCCAACATCACGATCGGCCCGGCCGTGGTGAAGGCGCTTCGCCCGCACACGACCAAGCCGCTCGACGTCCATCTGATGATCGCGCCGGTCGATGCGTTCCTCGACCAGTTCGCCGGGGCCGGTGCAGACACCATCAGCATCCATGTCGAGGCCGGGCCGCACACGCACCGCAGCCTCCAGCACATCCGCAAGCTGGGCAAGCGTGCCGGCGTGGTGCTGACGCCGCAGACGCCGGCCAAGGCGCTCGATTACCTGCTCGAGGAAGTCGATCTGGTGCTGGTGATGAGCGTCAATCCCGGTTTTGGCGGCCAGGGCTTCATCGCCAGCGCGCTGCGCAAGATCGAAAGCGTGCGCAAGATGATCGACAAGGCCGGGCTCAGCGTCGATCTCGAAGTCGATGGCGGCATCGATCCGGTCACCGCGCGTGAGGCGATCGCCGCCGGCGCCGACGCGCTGGTGGCGGGTACCGCGACCTTCCGCGGCGGCGCCTCGGCCTATGCCGCCAATATCCTTGCCTTGAGAGGCGGGTGAAGGACCACGATCGCGATTCCGGCGCCGACGGCATCGAAGAAGGCAAGCGGCTGATTCGATCGGGGGGCGACAAGGGCCTGTCGCTTGCCGAGCGTCTCTCGGAATATCTCCACCGCCTGACCTGGAAGACGCCGATCCACGGCATGCGGCTGAAGGGCCGGCATCCGCTGAAGCTGATCGCGGTGCCGGACGATCCTTTTCCGGGCGATCCGCGTCGCGGCCAGGCGATGCTCGAGGGAACACTGAACCTGCGTGGCGAAATCCGGGTCATCGCCGACCTCGATTTGGCCGCGCCCGATTTCTCGCGCGCCTTTGGCGATTATCTTCACGGCTTCCTGTGGCTGCGCGACCTTTCCACCGCCGCGCCGCGCCGCCAGGCGACGCCGATCGCCGAGGATCTGATGCGCCGCTGGCTCGCCGCACATGCCGACAAGGTCAGCGAGCCGGCCTGGCGCGCCGATCTGTGGGGCCGCCGCATCCTGCTCTGGGCCGCCCATGCGCCGCTGATCCTGTCGAGCACTGACCTGGTCTATCGCAGCCTCGTCCTCAACACGCTGGCCCGCGGCGCGCGCCACATCGATCGCGGCGCGGACAAGCTCCCGCCCGGCGCCCCCCGGGTCGCGGCGTTGTGCGGCGTGGTCGCGGCCGGCCTGCTGATTCCGGGCGGCGATGCGCGGCGCGGCGCGGCTGAGTCCGCGCTGGCCAAGGCGCTGTCGGTCTCGGTGTTCGAGGATGGCGGCAGCGTGGCGCGCTCGCCCATGGCGCAGCTCGACATCATCATGCTGCTGACCAGCCTGAAGCATGTCTATGCCGCCCGCCGCCTGGTCGAACCGCCGGCCATCGCCGCGGTGCTGGCGCGCATGGTGCCGGCGCTGCTCGGCGTGTGTCTCGGCGATCACGGGCTTTCCAGCTGGCAGGGCGGGGGCCCTGTCCGGGGCGAGACGCTCGACGCGATCATCGCCGCGACCGGGATTCGCGCACGGCCGCTCCGCCAGGCGCGCGACTGGGGCTATCAGCGGCTCGCCGCCGGTGCCGCGGTGCTGATCATGGATGCGGCGCCCCCGCCGATCGCCCGGCTGGTCGAGGGCGGTTGCGCCTCGACGCTCGCGTTCGAACTCTCCGACGGGCCGCACCGCCTCGTCGTCAATTGCGGCGGCGCCCGCGCTGCCGTCGCGCAGCTGCCCGCCGCGCTCGCCGATGGCCTGCGCACCACCGCCGCGCATTCGACCCTGGTCGTCGGCGACAGCAATTCGACCGCGATCCATGCCGACGGGACGCTCGGCCGGGGTGTCGCCGAAGTCGAGCTGACGCGCCAGGAAAGCGAGGCGTCGAGCCGGATCGAGGCAAGCCATGACGGCTATGCCAGGCGGTACGGCTTCCTCCACCGCCGCCAGCTCGTCATGACCGGCGACGGGCGCGAGGTGCGCGGCGAGGACATGCTCCTGCCCGCGAGCAAGAAGCGCGCGCTCGCCGCGACGGCCTTCGCGGTCCGTTTCCATCTCGGCCAGGGCGTCTCGGTCTCGCCCACGGCGGACGGCATGGCCGCGCTTCTGCGCCTGCCGGGTGGGGTGTTGTGGCAGTTCCGCTGCCGCGGCGGCACGCTGACGATCGAGGACAGCCTGTGGATCGACGGCGACGGCCGCCCCCAGTCGACCCAGCAGCTCGTCGTCTCCGGCGAATCGCCCGCCGGCGGCGCCAATGTCAGCTGGACCTTGAAGCGCGCGACCTGAGGCGGCAGAGGGGCGCGCAATCCTTACCCCCGGAGTGCCCATGACCGCCATCACCATCCGCCGCGCCCTGTTGTCGGTATCCGACAAGACCGGCATCGTCGATCTCGGCCGGGCGCTCGCCCGCCACGGCGTGGAGCTGGTCTCGACCGGCGGCACCGCTGCGGCGCTGCGCGACGCCGGGCTCGCAGTGCGCGACATCTCGGACCTGACCGGCTTTCCCGAAATGATGGACGGCCGGGTCAAGACGCTCCATCCCAAGGTGCATGGCGGCCTGCTCGCCGTGCGCGACGATGCGGCGCATGTCGCCTCGATGGAGGAGCATGGCATCGGCGCGATCGACCTGGTGGTGGTCAACCTCTATCCCTTCCTCCAGACAGTGATGAAGGGCGCCGACCGGCCCGAGATCATCGAGAACATCGATATCGGCGGCCCGTCGATGGTCCGCTCGGCGGCGAAGAACCACGCGTTCGTCGCGATCGTCACTGACCCCACCGATTACGAGGCGCTGATCGCCGAGATGGACGCGGGCGCCGGCGCGACCACCCTGGAACTGCGCAAGCGCCTCGCCGCGCGCGCCTTTGCCGCGACGGCTGCCTATGACGGCATGATCGCAAGCTGGTTCGGTTTCGCCGATCAGGGCGAGGCCTTTCCGGAAACCCTGCCGATCACGCTGAAGCGCGGCGCGACGCTGCGCTATGGCGAGAATCCGCATCAGTCGGCCGCCTTCTACACCGCCACCGGCCCGGCCGCGCGCGGCGTCGGCCAGGCGCGCCAGGTGCAGGGCAAGGAACTCAGCTACAATAATTACAACGATGCCGATGCCGCGCTCGAGCTGGTCAGCGAATTCCGCGATGCCGCGCCGACCGTGGTCATCGTCAAGCACGCCAATCCTTGCGGCGTCGCCACTGCCGCGACGATCGAACAGGCCTATGCCGAGGCCTTTGCCTGCGACACGGTCTCGGCGTTTGGCGGCATCATCGCGCTCAACCGCGCGCTCGACGAAGCGACCGCGCGCGCCATCTCGGGCATCTTCACCGAGGTGGTGATCGCCCCCGATGCCGACGAAGCCGCGCTCGCCATCTTCGCCGCGAAGAAGAACCTGCGCCTGTTGCTCACCGGTGACCTGCCCGATGCGGCGCGCAACGGCATTATGGCCAAGTCGATCACCGGCGGCTGGCTGGTCCAGACCCGCGATAACGGCGCGGCGCCCGAGCTCAGGGTGGTGACGAAGCGCCAGCCGACCGAGGCCGAGCTCGCCGATTGCCGCTTCGCCTGGACCGTGGCCAAGCACGTCAAGTCGAACGCGATCGTCTATGCCAGGGACGGCGCCACCGCTGGGATCGGCGCCGGGCAGATGAACCGCCTCGAATCCGCCCGCATCGCCGCCTGGAAAGCAAAGGACGCCGCCGACAAGGCCGGCTGGGCCATACCGCGCACGATCGGCTCGGCCGTCGCCTCGGATGCCTTTTTCCCCTTCGCCGATGGCCTGCTCGCTGCGGTCGAGGCGGGGGCGACCGCCGTCATCCAGCCGGGCGGCTCGATCCGCGACGACGAGGTGATCGCGGCGGCGGACGAAGCGGGGCTGGCGATGGTGTTCACCGGCATGCGCCACTTCCGGCATTGATCTTCGGGGATCCTCAGGTCGGCAGCGCGTCTTCCGCCGCGGGGATCTTGCCGAACAGCGCGCGGTCCTCGGGGCCGAACGCCCAGCGGTGCAGCACGAACACATAGGTGGCGAGGATCACCGGCACGCCGATGATCAGCTCGGCCCATTCATAGCGCCTGGGCAGCGAGGTGAAGAGCGAGCCGACCGCGATCGCGGCGACCGCGGCCCAGAGCAAGGGCCATCGGAACCCCGATACCCGCGCCTTGAGCAGGCGCGACAGGAAGCTCGCCTTGACGATCGAGCTGATCGCGAGCGAGATCAGCAAGGCGACGGCAGGTCCCGCCGCCTGGAAATTGACCGGCCAGCCGATCGCCCGCATCCCGAAGATCAGGCCGAAGCTCAGCGCGACCTGAAAGCCCAGCATGAAGAGCGAGATCGCCAGGTTCCGCATCCGCGCGACATAGACCAGCGCCGATTCGCACACCGCCCCGGTCGATGCCGCCACTTCGGCGGTCAGCAGGAAGGCGAGCGCCGCGGTGCCGGCGACGAATTGCGGACCGATCACGCCCATCACGGCCTCGCCTGGGATCGATCCCACCAACGCCAGGCCGGCCTGCGCCGCCATGATCCAGAAACCGACCTGGCGCACCTGCGCTGCCACTGCCTCGCGGTCGTCCCGGGCCAGGCTCGCGGTGATCACCGGCCCCAGGATTGGATCGAAGCTGGTCTTCAGCTTGGCGGGCAGCGAGGCGACCTGCTGCGCCATATAATAGATGCCGACGATCTTCGGTTCGAACATCACGCCCAGGATGAAGCGGTCGACGTTGCGCGTGCTCCATTCGATCGCATCGGCGCCCGCCAGCGGCACGTTGCGGCTGGCCATGGCGAACAGCCGCACCACACGCGGCCGCCAGCCATAGGGCAGGCCATAGCTGCGGATGAACGGGATCAGCGAGGCGACCAGCGCCGCCGCCATCGACAGGATATAGGCATAAAACAGCCCGTCGCGCAGCGAGACGAAGGAAAAGGCATAGGCCGCGACGCTGATCGTCCAGGGCTCGACGACCGCCCGGGCCGTCACGGTCGCCTTCACGTTGCGGCGATAGGCCAGCGCCGCCAGGCTGACATCGGACCAGGCGACGGCGAAGACGATGCACGGCAGCCACCGGTCCATTCCCTGGATCGGGCTGTTGGGGAACATGATCTCGGGGATGGCGATCAGCACGCTGCTCGCGATCAGCGAGGCGCAGAACGCCACCGCCATCGCATCCCAGGCGACATGGACATGCGGCCGCTCGGACGAGGACAGCGCCTGGGCGAGCCCGCGCTTCAGCCCGAGCGTCGCCAGCAGCGCGGCGAGCTCGACCACCACCACGGCCAGCGCGAACCGGCCGACGATGTCCGGGCCATAGACCCGGCCAGCGATGAACAGGAAAGGCAGCCGCGCCAGCAGCCGCAATGCGAAGCCGAGGATGTTGGTCCGCCCGCCCTTGGCAAGCGCCTTCAGATCCTCGGTGCCCCCGTCATCGGCGGCGACCGGATTGGTCAATGCGCCGCTCCCCAGCTGGCGCCGACGCCGATCTCGATCCCGAGCGGCACGCTGAGCACCACGGCAGGCTCGGCCGCGGTCGCCATGACGCGCTCGATCACTGGCTTGGCCGCCTCGACGTCGCCCTCGGGCAGCTCGAACACCAGTTCGTCATGCACCTGCAGCAGCATGCGCACCTTGGGCAGTCCGGCTTCGAGCAGCGCCGGGCCCATCCGCACCATCGCGCGCTTGATGATGTCGGCGCTGGTGCCCTGGATCGGCGCGTTGATCGCGGCGCGCTCGGCGCCCTGGCGCTCGTGCTGAATCTTGGATTTCAGCCGCGGGAAATGCGTCTTCCGGCCGAACAGCGTTTCGGTATAGCCCTTCTCGCGCGCCTTCTCGGTCGTCTCGACGATATAATGGTTGATGCCCGGGAAGCGCTCGAAATAGCGGTCGATCATGCCCTGCGCTTCGTCCGCGGTGACGTCCAGCCGCCCAGCCAGGCCCCAGCGCGAGATGCCGTATAGGATCGCGAAGTTGATCGTCTTGGCGCGACCGCGCGTGTCGCGATTGACCTCGCCGAACAGCTCCTGCGCGGTGAGGCTGTGGATGTCGTCGCCATTGGCGAACGCTGCCTTCAACGCGGGCACGTCGGCCATATGGGCGGCGAGCCGGAGTTCGATCTGCGAATAATCGGCGGCGAGCAGGACATTGCCCGATTCGGCGACGAACGCATCGCGGATCTGGCGGCCGATCTCGGTGCGGATCGGGATGTTCTGCAGGTTGGGGTCAGTCGAGGACAAGCGCCCGGTCTGTGCGCCGGTCAGCGAATAGCTGGTGTGGACGCGCGCCGTCTCCGGGTTGATCTGCGCCTGCAACGCGTCGGTATAGGTGGATTTCAGCTTGGACAGCTGGCGCCATTCGAGCACCTGGCGGGCGATCTCCTTGCCCGGCGAGTCCAAGTCCGCGGCGATTCGCTCCAGCTCGTTGACGTCCGTCGAATAGACGCCCGACTTGCCCTTGCGCCCGCCCTTGATGCCCATCCGCTCGAACAGCACGTCACCCAGTTGCTTGGGGCTGCCGATGGTGAAGGGGCCGCCGGCAAGGCCGTGGATCTCGGTCTCCAGCGCGGCGATCGAATGCGCGAACTCGGTGGAAAGCTGGGCAAGTCTTTCGCGGTCGACCTTGATGCCGTGCCGTTCCATCCGGGCGATGACGGGGGCGAGCGGCCGGTCGACCATCTCGTACACGCGGGTCGCGCCCTCGGCCGGCAGGCGCGGCTTGAACCGGCGCCACAGTCTCAGGGTGACGTCGGCGTCCTCGGCGGCGTAGCGGGTGGCCGATGCCAGGTCGATCTCGTTGAACTGCAACTGGCTCTTGCCGGTGCCGACCACGTCCTTGAACGCGATGCAGCTGTGCGACAGGTGAGTCGCGGCGAGTTCGTCCATGCCGTGGCCGTGCAGGCCGGCGTCGAGATCGAAGCTCATCAGGATCGTGTCGTCATGCGGCGCGACATCGATGCCCAGCCGCCCGAGCACGATCATGTCATATTTGAGATTGTGCCCGATCTTGAGCACGCCCGGATCCTCGAACAGCGGTCCGAGCTTCTCCAGCGCCACGGCCGGCGCGATCTGGTCGGGCTTCTCGGCGAACAGCCCGGTGCCGCCATGCGCGAGCGGGATGTAGCACGCCTTGTTCGGGGCGAGCGCCATGCTGATCCCGACCAGCTCGGCCCGGGTCGCATCCACGCCGGTCGTCTCGGTGTCGATCGCGACCCAGCCCTGGCGCCGCGCCTCGGCGATCCAGCGGTCGAGCGCCGTCTCGTCGATCACCGTTTCATAACCGTCGTGATCGCAGGGCGGGTCCTCCTCCTGCGGCACGCTCTTCGGCGCTTCGACCGGCGCATCGGCGACGGCGGAAAGCTTGGCGAGCAGCGACTTGAAGCCGTGATGCTCCAGGAACGCGCGCAGCGGCGCCGCGGGAATGCCCTGCAGCTCGAGCGATTCGAGCGGCTCGGCGAGCGGCGCATCGTCCTTCAGGGTGACCAGCACGCGCGAGAGGCGGGCATTGTCGGCATGTTCGATCAGATTGTCGCGCAGCTTGCCCGGCTTCATCGACGGGGCGGCGGCGAGCACGCCTTCGATATCGCCATGTTCCTGGATCAGCTTGGCCGCGGTCTTCGGGCCCACGCCCGGCACGCCCGGGACGTTGTCGACGCTGTCGCCCATCAGGCCCAGCACATCGCCCAGCCGGTCGGGCATCACGCCGAACTTCTCCATGACATGCTCGGCCCCGAGCCGCCGGTTGTTCATCGTGTCGTACAGGTCGAGCCCCGGCTCGATCAGCTGCATCAGGTCCTTGTCGGAGCTGACGATGGTCACCGACCAGCCCTCGCGCAGCGCGGCCTTGGCATAGCTGGCGATGATGTCGTCCGCCTCCAGCCCGTCCTCCTCGATGCAGGGCAGCGAAAAGGCGCGCGTGGCGTCGCGAATCATCGGGAACTGGGGCACCAGGTCCTCGGGCGGCGGCGGACGCTGCGCCTTGTATTTGTCGTAGAGTTCGTTGCGGAACGTATGGCTCGATTTGTCGAGGATCACCGCCATATGCGTCGGCCCATCGGCCTTGTGCAGCTCGTCGGCGAGCTTCCACAACATGGTGGTATAGCCATAGACCGCGCCGACGGGTTCGCCGTGCACGTTGGTCAGCGGGGGAAGCCGGTGATAGGCGCGGAAGATATAACCCGAGCCGTCGACGAGGTAGAGATGAGGCATGGCGGGTGGATAGCAGCGTGGAGCGCTTGCCCCAAGCCCGACTTGCCCTGGGCTCTAGTTGTTCAGGATGGTCGCGGCATCGGCCGTGCCGCCGCCGCTGGCAACCGCATAACCGCCCCCGCGATGGCTTCCTACCACCGCCGTGACGACTGCCTGCATCAGCGCCTGGCGCGCCGGGATCGGCCTGGGCGTGTCCCCGATCATGATCGCGACGGCATAGCTGCGGCCGTCGGGCGCCATCAGCAGGCCGACATCATTATAACCCGCGGTGCGTCCGCCGAGATCCTGGCCGGTGCCGGTCTTGTGGCCGAAGCTCCAGTCGCCGGGCACTGCGCCGTGCATGCGCTGCTTGCCGGTCTTGGAGGCTTCCATCGTGCCGATCAGATAGTCGGTCGATTGCCTGGAGAGTAACTGGCCGGTCTTGAGCCTGGCGAGCGCGCCCGCGATGGCGGCAGGCGCGGCACCGTCTGGCGGATCGGCGACATAACGGTCGAACGCAGCGGTCCGTGCAGCCTGGGGCAGTCGCGCGCGGGCAACTGCAAAGGCATTGCCATAGGCATATTCCGGCTTCCACTCGAGCCCCGCCGTTCCGCTCTGCAACAGCTTCTCGCCCGGGCCGAAGCGGATGTCGCCCAGTCCCTTGCGGCGGATGAAATCGCGCACCGCCGCCGGCCCGCCGACATAGCGCAGCAGCCGGTCGTTGCAGGTATTGTCGCTCATCGTCAGCGCGCGCCGCAGCAGCTCGCCGATCGTGGTGCGATAGCCGTCGCCCTTCACCAGCGCGGCGATCGGCTGGTGGAACAGGGTGAAATCCTCCCGGGTCAGCGTGACCGGATCGTCGAGCGTCAGCCGGCCGCTGTCGCGATAGTCCAGCACGGTCATCGCCACCCACAGCTTGCTCACGCTCTGTTGCGGCAGCCGGGTCTCGCCATTGCTGGAAACGGTCCATCCCTGGTCGATGCTGCGCACCGCGATGCCGACCTTGCCGTTGAAGTTGCGGGCGAGCGACGCGATGTTCGCGACCAGCGCCTCGGGCGCCGCGGGCGGCAGCGGCCTAGGTGCGGGCGGCGGAACGGGAACGACCAGCTGATAGCTGGGGCGCGCCGGCGCGGGGGGGATCAGGGCGAGGTGCCGGCTGGCGTCATTGCCGCACGCGCAGAGCGCTGCGGCGAGCAGGATGACCGATACCGGCCTTGGAAAATCAAACGGCAGAATCTGCGTCACCAATCATGTCCCACCCCGGTGCCGATCTTAGGCCCGGAATCTCCTTGAGGAATCCCCAATGTGCCAGCGTTGCGATGAACCGCGGCTGTCACAAGGTGAAATGCTGGTGAAAGCAATCGGGACCAGGCTTTTGATTCCATTCGGGAGTCTTGTGGCTCGATCAGGTCCGGGCGCGTTCCTCAGGGGATCAGGACGGTGTCGATCGCTTCGGGCAGCATCGCGGGATAATCGAGCGTATAGTGCAGCCCGCGCGATTCGTGCCGATGCAGCGCGGACCGGACGATCAGCTCGGCGGTCTGGAGCAGGTTGCGCAGCTCGATCAGGTCGGGCGTGACACGGAAATGGCCGTAATAGTCGTTCACCTCGTCGGTGAGCATCCGGATGCGGTGCTGCGCGCGTTCAAGCCGCTTGGTCGTGCGCACGATCCCGACATAATTCCACATGAAGCGCCGGATCTCGGTCCAGTTCTGCTTGATCACGACTTCCTCGTCCGAATCCTCGACCCGGCTTTCATCCCAGGGGCGGATCGGGGGCGGCGCGGGCAGCTCGTCCCAATGCTCCAGGATATGGTCGGCCGCCGCCTCGCCGAACACGAAACATTCGAGCAGGGAATTGGAGGCGAGCCGGTTCGCGCCGTGCAGGCCCGATTCGCTGCACTCGCCCGCGGCGTAGAGCCCGGGCAGGTCGGTCTTGCCGTGCAGGTCGATCACGACCCCGCCGCACGTATAATGCTGCGCCGGCACCACCGGGATCGGGTCCTTCGTCATGTCGATGCCCAGCCCCAGCAGCTTTTCGTAGATGTTGGGGAAATGCTCCTTCACGAACTCCGGCCCGCGATGGCTGATGTCGAGATGGACATAATCGAGGCCGAGCCGCTTGATCTCATGGTCGATCGCGCGCGCCACGATGTCGCGCGGCGCCAGCTCCGCGCGCTCGTCGAAATCGGGCATGAAGCGGTATCCCGTATCGGGAATCAGCAGATGCCCGCCCTCGCCGCGCACTGCCTCGGTGATCAGGAAATTCTTGACCTCCAGATTATAGAGGCAGGTCGGGTGGAATTGCATGAATTCCATGTTCGACACCCGGCATCCCGCGCGCCACGCCATGGCGATGCCGTCGCCGGTCGCGCCGCGCGGCGCGGTGGAGAAGAGATAGGTCCGCCCCGCCCCGCCCGTCGCCAGGATCGTGGCGCGCGCGGTGCAGAGCTCGACCCGCCCGGTCGCGCGGTTGACGGCATAGACGCCCCAGACATGGCCCGATCCCGAATAGCGCTCCTCATGGCGGCCGGTGGCGAGGTCGATCGCGACCATGTCGGGCACCAGGGTGATGTTGGGATGCGCCTCGGCGGCGCGCTGCAGCGCTTCCTGCACCGCCCAGCCGGTCGCATCGGCGACATGCACGATCCGCCGGTGGCTGTGCCCGCCCTCGCGCGTCAGGTGCAGGGTGTCGCCGTCAGTGGCGAAGGGCACGCCAAGCTCTTCCAGCCGCGCGATGGCGGCGGGCGCGCGCTCGACCACGAACTCGACGGTCTCGCGGTCGTTCAGCCCCGCGCCGGCGATCATCGTGTCCTCGATATGGCTTTCGAAGGTGTCGCCCGGTTCGAGTACTGCGGCGATGCCGCCCTGCGCCCAGGCAGTCGATCCCTCGTTGAGCCCGCCCTTGGCGAGCACGGTCACCTTGACCCGGTCGGCGAGATTGAGCGCGGCGGTCAGCCCGGCCGCGCCGGATCCGATGATCAGAACATCGCTTGAATGAAAGTCCGGCACGCCTACTCCGTTCGTATCGAGCGAAGTCGAGACCAGTCGTTCGATCCGCGTTTCCAGCGACTACGCCCGAAACGGAAGGGAAAACAAGCGGTCGCTACCCGTTGGATGCCCGGGTGAGGTTCAGGAACACGTCTTCCAGATCGGCCTCGCGGGTCGAAACGTCGACGATGCCATAGCCGTCGGCCTGAACCGCGGCGAGCACTTCGCCGGCATTCACCCGGTCCTTGGCATAGGTGATCGCGAGCGTTCTCGTGCCCTTCAGCTCGATCTTCTGGAAACACACCGACTGGGGTGGCGTCACGACGTCGCGGTCGACCGTCACCTCGACCAGCTTCTCGGTCGCCTTGCCGACCAGCTCGCGAGTCGGCTCGTTCGCGATCACCTTGCCATGGTTGATGATGGCGATGCGGTCGCACAGCTGCTCGGCTTCTTCGAGATAATGGGTGGTCAGCACCACCGTCACGCCCTGCTGGTTGAGTCCGCGGACATAAGCCCAGAGCTGCTGGCGCAATTCGATGTCGACGCCCGCGGTCGGCTCGTCGAGCACCAGCACCGGCGGCGTATGCACCATCGCCTTGGCGACCATCAGCCGCCGCTTCATCCCGCCCGACAAGGTGCGGGCATAGGCGTTCGCCTTGTCCTCCAGATGCACCGCGCGGAGCAGCTCCATCGACCGCCGCTTCGCCTTGGGCACGCCGTAGAGCCCGGCCTGAATCTCCAGCGTCTCGAACGGGGTGAAGAAGGGGTCGAACAGGATCTCCTGGTTGACGATCCCGATCGACGCCTTGGCATTGCGCGGATGCTGGTCGATGTCGAAGCCCCAGATCGAGGCCTTGCCCTCGGTCTTGTTGACCAGCCCGGCCAGGATGTTGATCAGGGTCGACTTGCCCGCGCCGTTCGGCCCGAGCAGCCCGAAGATCTGCCCGCGCGGCACTTCGAAGGACACATCGTCAAGCGCGCGCTTGCCGCCCTTGTAGGTCTTACACAGGGAGTCGATGACGATCGCGGCTTCGGTCATGGGGGAGCCTGTAGGCGCGGCAAGGCGCAACCTCAATCCTCCCCGGCACGGGGAGGGGGACCATCCGAAGGATGGTGGAGGGGGCGTGCCGCAGACGGAACGCTCGCGGCACGCCCCCTCCACCACGCCGCTTCGCGTCGCGGTCCCCCTCCCCGTGCCGGGGAGGATTGTCGACCACCTCCCACCTTGCTATCGCGCCACCTCATGATCGCCCCGCCCGAAACCCTCCGCGTCTCCCATCGCCGTGTCGCCTGTGACGGCGCGACCGACATTCCCGGCGGCGCCGCGCTCGGCCATCCGCGCGTGTTCCTCGAGATCGACGAGCATGGCTATGTCGATTGCGGCTATTGCGACCGCCGCTTCGTGCTGATCGGCGGGCCCGCCGATGGTGTCGATCAGTCGACGCTTCCCGATCATCCGGCTGGCGCCAGCGTCTGACCTGCCTATATTGGCGTGCATGACCAGCCTTACAGACCCCCGCTCGTTCCTCTATCACGATGGCCAGCTCGATCCCGCGGAGGCGCAACGCCTGACCGCGTCGGCGCTCGCCAGGGCCGATGACGGGGAGCTCTATCTCCAGTATCGCAAGTCGGAAGCGTTCGGCTTCGACGACGGCCGGCTGAAGACCGCCAGCTACGACACGCATTCCGGCTTCGGCCTGCGCGCCGTCTCGGGCGAGACCACGGCCTTCGCCCATGCCAATGAACTGAGCGCCGCCGCGATCGGCCGTGCCGCCGAGACGATGGCGCTGATCGATCCGTCCGCCGCGGCCAAGGCCCCGCCGCCGCGCGCGACCAACCGCCATCTTTATACCGATGCCGATCCGCTCGATCTCATCCCCTTCGCCGACAAGGTGAATCTCTGCCAGACGATCGACGCCGCCGCCCGCGCGCGCGATCCGCGCGTGGCGCAGGTCTCGGTATCGCTGTCCGGAAGCTGGAGCGTGGTCGAGATCGTCCGCGCCGATGGCTTCGTCGCGACTGACATCCGCCCGCTCGTCCGTCTCAACGTCTCGATCGTGGTCGAGCAGAATGGCCGGCGCGAGACAGGCAATTTCGGGCTTGGCGGTCGCTATCTCTACGACACGCTGATGCAGCCCGAGACGTGGAACCGGGCGATCGACGAGGCGCTGGCCCAGGCCGTGGTCAATCTCGATTCGGTCGCTGCGCCCGCCGGCGACATGACCGTGCTGCTTGGCCCGGGCTGGCCCGGCATCCTGCTGCATGAAGCGATCGGGCACGGGCTCGAAGGCGATTTCAACCGCAAGGGCACCAGCGCCTTTTCCGGCCGGATCGGCGAGCGCGTCGCGGCGCCGGGCGTAACGGTGATCGACGACGGCTCGATCGCGGACCGGCGCGGC
The DNA here is from genome assembly GCF_055521495.1 of Sphingomonas sp. BL-S-29. NCBI lineage: Bacteria > Pseudomonadati > Pseudomonadota > Alphaproteobacteria > Sphingomonadales > Sphingomonadaceae > Sphingomonas > Sphingomonas sp. BL-S-29. The sequence continues at coordinate 406,744 of NZ_CM145482.1, read as the reverse complement.
TCGCTGTCGATCGATGACGAAGGCACGCCGACTCAGGAAAATGTGCTGATCGAGGACGGCATCCTGCGCGGCTATATCCAGGACCGGCTCAATGCGCGGCTGATGGGCGTCGCCCCGACCGGCAATGGCCGCCGCGAAAGCTTCGCGCATGCTCCGATGCCCCGCATGACCAACACCTTCATGCGCGCCGGCAAGGACGATCCCGCCGAGCTCCTCTCGCGGGTCAAGAACGGCATCTTCGCCAAGAGCTTCGGCGGCGGCCAGGTCGATATCGTCTCGGGCAAGTTCGTCTTCTCCTGCACCGAGGCGTACAAGATCGAGAATGGCAGGCTCGGCGCCCCGATCAAGGGCGCGACGCTGATCGGCGACGGCCCCAGCGTGCTGACCAAGGTCACCGGCATCGGCAACGACTTCGCGCTCGACGAAGGCGTCGGCATGTGCGGCAAGGGCGGCCAGAGCGTCCCCGCCGGCGTCGGCCAGCCGACCCTGCTGGTCAGCGGGCTGACGGTGGGCGGCACGGCGGTGTGATCTTCGTCCCTCCGCGCGAGGGATGATGAAACAAGGAAGAGATGATGTCTGGCTGGCCTGAACTCGACTGGCTCTCGTGGCGCGAGACCGCGATCGGGCTCCAGCTTCGCACCCAGATCATCGGCAAGGTCCGCCTCGCGCTGACGCCATGGCTCAACCATAGCTGGCACGTCCCGCTCTACGTCACCGCGCGCGGCTTGGGCAGTTCGGCCATCCCGTGCGGCGACCGCATCCTGCAGATCGATTTCGACCTGATCGCTGACCGGGTCGTCTTCGCCGCCAGCGACGGCGGCGTGAAGACCGTTCCGCTCGCGGCCGGCAGCATCGCCGATTTCCACGCTGCCGTGGTGGAGGCGCTCCGGGACCTTGGCGTCACGACGTCGTTCGACGGCACGCCCAGCGAGATGCCGGGCGCCCTGCCTTTCGCCGAGGATCGCGAGCATCGCCCTTATGATGGGGAGGCCGCGCGCCGCTTCTGGCGTGCGCTGATCCAGGCGCAGCGGGTGTTCGGCCAGTTCCGCACCGGCTTCCTCGGCAAGGCCAGCCCGACTCATTTCTTCTGGGGCAGCTTCGATCTCGCCTCGACCCGTTTCTCCGGCCGCGATGCGCCGCGTCATCCCGGCGGTTTGCCCGGCCTGCCTGACGATGTGACGTGCGAGGCGTACAGCCATGAGGAATCGAGCGTCGGCTTCTGGCCCGGCAGCGACGCCTGGCCGCACGCCTCCTTCTACGCCTATGCCTATCCGGCGCCCGCCGGCTATGGCGATGCCAGGGTCGAACCGTCCGAAGCCGTCTACAGCAGCGAGATGGGCGAGTTCCTCCTGTCCTATGACGCAGTCCGCACCGCCGCCGATCCCGACGCGGCGCTGCTCGCTTTCTGCCAGTCGACTTATGATGCCGCCGCCGACCTGGCCGGCTGGGACCGCGACGCGCTCGAATGCCCGCTTGGCCGGCCACGGGTGCCACGCAAGGTCTGAGCTTCCAAGCTTTCCCAGGCGCGCGTTGGAAAGAAGGGCGTTTCACGCGAAGGCGCGAAGACGCGAAGATGTGCCGTCGCGGACGAGCGCCCATCGGGTTCCTCTTCGCGTCTTTGCGTCTTCGCGTGAACATATTCCTTTCTCGCGCCCCTCCCGAACCGGCAACGGCTGTGGTACGGACCGCCCATGGCCGAGTTCTTCGATGCCCTCACCGACGACCACCGCGCCTTTCTCGCGCGCCAGCCGGTGTTCTTCGTCGCCACAGCTGCCGAGGGGGCTCGGGTCAACCTCAGCCCGAAGGGCATGGACTGTTTCCGGGTGCTGGACGACAAACGCGTCGCGTATCTCGACGTCGCCGGCTCGGGCAACGAGACCAACGCGCATCTCCTCGCCGACGGCCGCATCACCATCATGTTCTGCGCCTTCGAGAGCCCCGCGCTGATCTTCCGTATCTATGGCCGGGGCGTGCCGGTCCTGCCGCAGGACGATCGCTGGGCCGTGCTGGCAGCTCATTTCACCTTGCTCCCGGGCACCCGCCAGATCTTCGAGGTGGCGATCGACCAGGTGCAGACCAGCTGCGGCTGGGGCGTGCCGCATATGCGCTTCGAGCGCGAGCGCGAGACGCTCAGCAAATATCATGCGAAGTCGAGCGATGAGGAGCGGTTCGGCAAATATGCCCGGCGCACCCACAGCATCGACGGCCTGCCCGTCCGCAATCCGACCCGGGCCGCTCAATAGTGGCGTTGGTAGAGTTGGGCCGCTTCAACCGCAACGAAGCCCATATCGTGATCGGCCGGCTCGATTCGGAAGGGATCGATGCACTCGCGCTCGACGGCAATGCGAGCATCGCGGACGGCAGCTATCTGTTCATTCCCGTCCGCGTGATGGTCGATGACGAGGATCTGGCGGCCGCCCGCAAAATCCTGTCGGATACTGCCTGATTCTTGGGCAGCCGTTAGCGGCTGCACAAAAATTTACCTGCGGGTAACATTTCCTTTCAGAAAATGGCGCGGAAACGCGTGTTTTCGACTCTGGCACGACCATTGCTGATGTTCCCCCGGGACAATTCTCACAAGGGGGGCGCCGGTGAAACTCATCATTGCCATCATCAAGCCATTCAAGCTCGACGAGGTCCGCGAGGCCCTTACCGAGATCGGCGTCGCGGGCATGACCGTGACGGAAGTGAAGGGCTTTGGCCGACAGAAGGGCCAGACCGAGATCTACCGGGGGGCCGAGTACAGCACCAACATGGTGCCCAAGATCAAGATCGAGATCGTCTGCGCGGCGGACCTCGCCGGCAAGGTCGTCGAGGCGATCCAGGCATCGGCCAACACCGGCGCGATCGGCGACGGCAAGATCTTCGTTCTCGATGTCGGCCAGGCGGTGCGCATCCGCACCGGCGAAACCGATGAAACCGCGCTGTGAGTAAGGGGGCAGTGATGAAGCATGCATTGAAATACGCCGGCATCGCCGGTCTCGGGGCCGGTCTCGGGGCGGCGCTCTTCGCCGCTCTTCCTGCCTGGGCGCAGGATGCCGCAGCGGCCGCACCGCCGGCACCCAACAAGGGCGATACCGCCTGGATGCTCACCTCGTCGGTGCTGGTGCTGATGATGTCGGTGCCCGGCCTCGCGCTCTTCTATGGCGGCCTGGTCCGCACCAAGAACATGCTGTCGGTGCTGATGCAGGTCCTGATGATCGTCTGCGTCGCGTCGCTCGTCTGGGTTTGCTGGGGCTATTCGATGGCCTTCACCGCCGGTTCGGGCGCGACCGCGCCGTTCGTCGGCGGCTTCTCCAAGCTCTTCCTGAAGGGCGTCGATGCCACCACCCTGGCGGCGACCTTCTCGAACGGGGTCTATATCCCGGAATATGCCTATATCTGCTTCCAGATGACCTTTGCCTGCATCACGCCGGCGCTGATCGTCGGTGCGTTCGCGGAACGCGTGAAGTTCACGCCGCTGATCATCTTCGTGGTTGCATGGCTGACGATCGTCTATTTCCCGATCGCCCACATGGTCTGGTACTGGGCCGGCCCGGACTTCCTGCCCAAGCAGCCGGGTGACTTCGGCTATCTCTACGGGATCGGCGCGCTCGACTTCGCCGGCGGCACCGTGGTGCACATCAACGCCGGTATCGCCGGCCTGATGGGCTGCCTCGTGATCGGCAAGCGTCTCGGCTACAAGAAAGAGCCGATGCCGCCGCACTCGCTGACCATGACCATGATCGGTGCCTCGCTGCTGTGGGTCGGCTGGTTCGGCTTCAACGCAGGCTCCAACCTCGAAGCCAACGGCGTCACGGGCGTCGCCTTCATCAACACCTTCGTCGCCACTGCCGCCGCGGCCGTTTCCTGGGCCGTGATCGAGCAGATTGTCCACAAGAAACCGTCGCTCCTCGGTGCGGCAACGGGCGCCGTCGCCGGCCTCGTCGCGATCACCCCGGCCTCGGGCTTCGGCGCGCCGATGACGTCGATCATCCTCGGCCTCGTCGTCTCGCCGATCTGCTTCCTGTTCGTGACGACCGTGAAGAACGCGCTGAAATATGACGACTCGCTCGACGTGTTCGGCGTCCACTGCATCGGCGGTATCGTCGGCGCGCTGGCGACCGGCATCATGGCCGATCCGAACCTCGGCGGTCAGGGCTGGTTCGACTACACCGTCATGCCAGCGGTTGCCGGCAAGTACGACATGGGCGCGCAGATGATCACGCAGCTCAAGGCGATCCTGATCACCCTGGTCTGGTCCGGGGGCGTGTCCTTCGCCCTGTTCACGCTGCTCAAATACACCATCGGCCTTCGCCCGAGCGAAGATGTCGAGGCCGAAGGCCTGGACATCAGCGAGCATGGCGAGCGCGCCTACAACTACTGACAAGTTCGGGGCCGGTCATAGGGCCGGCCCCCCCTCTCGTTCCTCCTGCGGACGACCTCAGGCCGGTGCGGCAACGCACCGGCCCTTTTTTATGTCAGGAAGCGGGAGGCGTTTCTTCCTCATGGGTATCCGCGGGTTCGGAGGCGACGTCGCCCTCACCCTGCTGCTTGCGATAGCGCCGCGCGGCCAGGGTCGCGCCCAGGATGAAGCCGCCCGGCACGAGCAGGATCGCGGCCGCCAGGCCGACGCGGTTGAGGGTCTTTCTGTCCATCGGGCGGCGCTACACGCGAAATGCTGAACGCGCGCGTTATGAATGGTGTCAGCCCGCGAGATCGGCCTTCACGAAATCGGCGCAGCGCTCGCCGATCATGATCGACGGCGCATTGGTGTTGCCGGAGATCAGCTTGGGCATGATCGAGGCATCGGCGACATAGAGTCCCTCCACGCCGCGCACGCGCAGCGTCGGGTCGCACACCGCCAGATCGTCCGATCCCATCCGCGCGGTGCCGACCGGGTGATAGATGGTGTCGGCCCGGGCGCGGATCAGCCGCTCCAGCGCATCGTCGTCGTTCAGGTCGACCGGATAGCGGTCGCGGCCCTTGTGATCGGCGATCGGCGGCGTCTCGAGGATGCGGTACATCGCCCGCACGCCCTTCTTCAGCAGCTCGACATCGCGCCTGTCGCTGAGAAAGGCGGGGTCGATCAGCGGCGCGGCGCGCGCATCGATCGACTGGAGCCGGACGGTGCCATGGCTCTCCGGCCGCAGCACGCAGACATGGCAGGAAAAGCCGTGGCTCTTCACCTTGGTCCGCCCATGATCCTCCAGCACCACCGGCACGAAATGCAGCTGGATGTCGGGCGCGGGGGAAATGGGGTCGACCGTCAAAAAGCCGCCCGTCTCGGCATAGGGCGTGGTCATCGCGCCCCGCCGGTGCCGCATCCACTGCACGATCGCGCCCATGGACTTGAGCGTGCCCTTGAGCGACTGGCCGATGAAATAGCTGCCCTTCACCTCGAACCCGGCGACATAATCGACATGGTCCTGCAGGTTAGCGCCGACCATCGGCCGGTCGATGCGCACGGCAATGCCCTGCTCGCGCAAATGCTCGCCCGGCCCGATGCCCGACAGCATCAGCAATTGCGGTGTGCCGAACACCCCGCCCGCGAGCACCACCGCGCGGCGCGCGCGGATCACCCTGGCCTGACCATTCTGCACATAGGCGACGCCGCTGGCGCGGCCTTCGTCGAACAATATCCGCTCGGCGGTGACCTCGGTCAGCACCTGCAGGTTGGTCCGCCCGGCAGCGCTCTCGACATAGGCGCGCGACGAGCTCCAGCGCTCGCCGCCCTTCTGCGTCACCTGATAGACGCCGACGCCGTCCTGCCTGGCGCCGTTGAAATCCTCGTTGATCGGAATCTGCAGCTGCCGCGCCGCCTCGACGAACTCGATCGATCCCGGATGCGGGTCGCACTGGTCGCTGACATGCAGCGGCCCGTCCCCGCCGTGCCAGGCATCGGCCCCGCGCTCATTGCTCTCGCTGCGTTTGAAGACCGGCAGCACCTCGTCATAGGACCAGCCGGGGCAGCCCATCGCCGCCCAATTGTCGTAATCCCATTTGTTGCCGCGCAGATAGAGCATCGCGTTGATCGCGCTCGACCCGCCGAGACCGCGCCCGCGCGGCTGGTATCCGCGCCGGCCGTTCAGCCCGGCCTGGGGCACCGTTTCGAACTGCCAGTTGGTCTTGGGCGTCTGGAAAGCGATGAAGCCCGGGATTCGCGTACGGAACCCGGTGTTGGGCCCTCCCGCCTCGAGCAGGGCAACGCTGAAGCGCCCATCCTCGCTCAGCCGGCCGGCTGCTGCCGCTCCGCCCGATCCGCCCCCGATGACGACGATGTCGGCTTCTTCCACGCGACCCCCTCTCGTGCCTGCTCTTTTTCGAGCCAGCGTTGTTTGATTGTTTCGGACGTGTCGCGGCTGCCATCATGGCTCCAGCCCGGCGGCTGCACGATATAGCCGAGCTTGGCGCGCAGCCCGGGTGCCGCCCATACGTCCCTGGCGATGCCCACCCATTCGTGGAACGCCGCCCAGACCAGGTTGAAGCTGCCCAGATTCTTGACGATGCCGTACCGCGGCCGGTCGTCGTCGCGCTCGGGCTCGTAGGTGCCGAGCCATTTGTCCCACACGATGAACACCCCGGCATAATTCTTGTCGAGATAGCGCGGGTTGGTCGCGTGATGGACGCGGTGGTGCGACGGCGTGTTCATCACCGCTTCGAACCAGCGCGGCATGCGGTGGATCACTTCGGTGTGGATCCAGAACTGGTAGATCAGGTTGATCCCACCCACGAAGAACACCATCGCCGGCGGGAAGCCGATCAGGAACAGCGGCAGCCGGAAGATGAAGCCGATCGAGATGAAGCCGGTCCAGGTCTGCCGCAGCGCCGTCGACAGATTATAATGCTGGCTCGAATGGTGGATGACATGGCTCGCCCAGAACCACCGCACCCGGTGCGCCGACCGGTGGAACACATAATAAGCGAAATCGTCGATCACGAAGCACAGGACGAACCAGTACCAGGCATAACCGATGTCGAAGAGCCGGTACTGCGACAGCCACACCGCCAGCGTATAGACGAAACCGCCGGTCAGCACCCCCGCCACGGTGCTGCCCGTGCCGAGCGCGAGCGAGGTCAGCGTGTCCTTCGGCTCATAGCGTTTGCGGTCCTTCGCCCAGGCGACCAGCATCTCGGCCAGCACCAGCAGGACAAAGGCCGGAACCGCATAATCGACGGGATTCGGCAGCGTCATGCAGACTGCTTACACTCTTGTCAGCGACGCTTCCAGCCCACGTACATCCGATTCCAGCACGCCGAGCAGGGTCACGTCGCCGAACAGCCGCTCGCCCGTCCTGACCGTGACGCCCTCGATCGCCGGTCCGATCGACAGCGGTGCAAGCAGCCGCCGCGCCGCGACGCGCGCGCCGTGCCGCTTCAGCACCGCGATCGCGCCATTGCCCGCGACGATCGCCGCGCCGCCATCCTGGCTGACCAGCGCGGCATGCGCATAGAAACCCACCAGCATGTCCTCGGCGATCTCGCGCGCCTCGGCCGCGCTGGCGATCCGGCTTTCGCCCAGCCGCAGCCACCGCGCGACCCCGGCCAGCGCCAGGATCGCCACGATCGACCCGGCGAGCTGGACCCAGTTCACCTGCCGCCCGCCAGCGTGTCGAGCAGGGGCTGGATGCCGGTAAGGTCGTATCCCGTGGCCGCGGCCTTCGACATCAGTCGATCGGGGTTGTCGCCCATCTTCGCGCGCGCCAGCGCCCAGAGATTGCAGGAGCGCGTGCCCGAGCGGCAATAAGCCAGCACCGGCCCGTCCGCGCCTTCGAGCGCCGCGACCATCGCATCGACCTGGTTGCCCGAGAAGCCGGCATGGGTGATCGGGATCGCGGTATAGGACAGGCCGGCCGCCTCGGCCGCGGCGCGGATCGCCTCGCCTTCGGGCTGGCCGCCTTCCTCGTCATCGGGCCGGTTGTTGACGATCGCGGTGAAGCCGGCCGCGGCGATCTCCGCCACGTCCTCGGGCGTGATCTGGGGGGAGACGGAGATCGAATCGTCGATAGGGCGAATGTGCATGCCGAACCTTCATAAAAACCCCTCTCCCAGCGGGAGAGGAAGGGGCCCATGCGCAGCATGGGAGGGTGAGGGCGACTCAGCTACCGGTCGGACGCCGGGAAATGGGTCAACCTCACCCCAACCCCTCTCCTAAAAGCAGAGGGGCTTTGCGTCACGCCCCATCGCGGATCACGCTGAGAAACGCATCGCCATAGGCTTCGAGCTTGCGTTGCCCGACCCCCGAAATCCGTCCCAGCGCGGAGAGATTGCCCGGCTTGGTCGTCGCCATCTCGCGCAACACCGAATCATGGAAGATGACGTAAGGAGGCACCTGCCCCTCCTGCGCCAGCTCGCGACGCTTGGCGCGCAATGCCTCGAACAGCGGATCGCCGACCGGATTGGCCACAGCATTCGCGCCGCGCCGTCCTCGCCGCTCGCGCCTGGGCGGCAGGATCAGCGCCACCTCGGACTCGCCCTTCAGGATCGCCCGCGCCTCGGGCCCGAATTCGAGCCCGCCGAAATCATTCGCCCGCAACGCATCGCGCAGCAGCAGCGCGCGTGCGACCGGCTTGATCAGCGCGGCTTCCTCGGGGCTCGACGCGATACCGAACACCTTCAGCGCCTCATGCCCGTTCATCAGGCTGCGCTCGCTCGACTGGCCGGTCAGGATGCTTTCGATATACCCCACGCCGAAGCTCTGCCCGGTGCGGAACACGGCGGAGAGGAATTTGACCGCGACCTCGGTGGCATTCACCGCGCTCGGCGGATTCAGGCAATTGTCGCAATTGCCGCAGGTCTCGGGCGACTCGTCGCCGAAATGCTTGAGCAGGATGCGCCGCCGGCACCCCGCCGTCTCGACCAGCGCACCCAAAGCGGTCAGCCGGGTGCGCTCGCCCGACTGGCGATGCGGCTCCACTTCGGAAATCCGCTGGCGCGCCTTGGCGAAATCCTCCGCCCCCCAGAACAGATGCGCGATGGCCGGGTCACCGTCGCGCCCGGCGCGGCCGGTCTCCTGATAATAGGCCTCGATCGATTTGGGCAGCCCGGCATGCGCGACGAAGCGGACGTCGGGCTTGTCGATGCCCATGCCGAACGCCACCGTGGCGACCATCACCATGTCCTCGGACGCGACGAAATCAGCCTGGTTGCGCGCGCGGACATGCGGTTCGAGGCCGGCATGATAGGGCCGGGTCGACCTGCCCGTCGCCGCCAGCTTCTCGGCGAGCTGTTCGACCGCCTTGCGCGTCTGGGCGTAGACGATGCCCGGGCCGGGCTGCTCGGCAATCACATCGGCGATCTGCCGGGTCGTGTTGTCCTTGGGCGAGATCAGATAGCGGATGTTGGGCCGGTCGAACCCGGCGACGATCATGCCGTCGCGCGGGATGCCGAGCTGTTCGAGGATGTCGGCGCGGGTATGCGCATCGGCGGTCGCGGTCAGCGCGAGTCGCGGCACATCGGGGAAATGATCGAACAACGGCCGCAGCAGGCGATAATCGGGCCGGAAATCATGCCCCCATTCGGACACGCAATGCGCTTCGTCGATCGCGAACAGCGCCAGCCGCGCCTGGCCGAGCAGATTGCGGAAGCTCTCGCCCGACGCCCGCTCGGGCGCGACATAGAGCAGGTCGAGCTCGCCTGCGCGGAACCGGCCGATCGTCTCCATCTGGTTGGTGTCGACCGAGGTCAGGGTCGCGGCGCGAATGCCGATCGCTTCCGCCGCGCGCAGCTGATCGTGCATCAGTGCGATCAACGGCGAGACGATGACGCAGGTGCCGTCGAGCATCACCGCCGGCAATTGATAGCAGAGCGACTTGCCCGCACCGGTCGGCATCACCGCGAGCGTATTTTGCCCGGCCAGCACGCGGTCGACCACCTGGCGCTGGACGCCGCGGAACTCGGGAAAGCCGAAAGTGGATTGCAGGACGGGAAGCGGATCGTTCACGCTGCCTCACATAATCCCGCCGCTTCAAAAAGCCATGCGGCACCTTGGGATATGTGGTGCGAGGTGGCTGGCCTAGCCCGGTGCTTTCCTGTTAGCGGGTGTGCATGACCGAGGAAGTTCGCGACAATATCGCTGCCCACCGCTTCGAGCTGGTGGTCGATCGCCATCTCTCCTTCAGCGAATACACGCTGGACGGCGATGTCATCACCTTCACCCACACCATCGTCCCGCCGGCGCTGGAGGGGCATGGCGTGGCCAGCCGGCTGATCTCGGGCGCGCTGGCTCAGGTGCGCGCCCGCGGGCTGAAAGTGCGGCCGGTCTGCAAGTTCGTGAAGGCCTATATCGAACGGCATCCGGAGTGGCAGGATCTGCTGGCCGAACCGCTGGCCTGAGCCTTACTCGGCTGCCAGTGCACCCTCTTCGCGTTCCTGCGCCTGGCGGTTCCACATCTCCGCATAGAGCCCGTCCCTGCGCAGCAACGCCGCATGGCTGCCGCGCTCGACCACGCGTCCCGCCTCCAGCACGACGATCTCGTCGGCATGGACCACGGTCGACAGTCGGTGCGCGATGACGATCGTGGATCGGCCCCGCCCGATATCCTCCAGCGTCGCCTGAATCTCCGCTTCGGTGCGGCTGTCGAGCGCGCTGGTCGCCTCGTCGAGGATCAGGATCGGCGGGTTCTTGAGCAGGGTGCGGGCGATCGCCACGCGCTGCTTCTCGCCGCCCGACAGCTTCAGCCCGCGCTCGCCGACCCGGGTCGCATAGCCCAAAGGCTGGCGCTCGATGAACTCCGCGATCGCGGCGCCCCGTGCCGCGCGTTCGATATCTTCCTGGCTCGCGCCCTCGCGGCCATAAGCGATGTTGTAGCCGATCGTGTCATTGAACAGCACCGTGTCCTGCGGAACGATACCGATCGCGGCGCGCAGCGAATCCTGCGTCACCTGGGCGATATCCTGCCCGTCGATGGTGATGCGTCCGCCCGTCAGATCGTAGAACCGGTACATCAGCCGCGCGAGCGTCGATTTGCCCGCGCCCGACGGCCCGACCACCGCCAGGGTGTGCCCGGCGGGAATGTCCAGGTCGATGCCCTTCAGGATCGGCTGGCCGGCATCATAGCCGAACCGCACATCCTCGAACCGCACATGGCCGGCGCCGACGACCAGGGGCTTGGCGCCCGGCGCATCGGTCACTTCCGACGGCGTGTCGATCAGGTCGAACATCGCGCCCATGTCGATCACGCCCTGGCGGATCGTGCGATAGACCATGCCGAGCAGATCGAGCGGGCGGAACAGCTGGGCAAGCAGGGTGCTGACCAGCACGACGTTGCCGGCGGTATAGCGCCCCTCGCTCCAGCCCCACACGACCAGCGCCATGCCGCCCGCCATCATCAGATTGGTGATGAGCGCCTGGCCGATATTCAGCCAGGCTAGTGAATTCTCGCTGATCACCGCGGCACTGGCATAGGCGGCGATGCCTTCGTCATAGCGCCTGGCCTCGCGTTCCTCGGCGCCGAAATATTTGACCGTCTCGAAATTCAGCAGCGAATCCACCGCATGCGCCACCGCGCCGGTGTCGAGATCGTTCATCCGCGAGCGCAGTGCCGCGCGCCAGTCCGTCACGAACCGGGTGAAGACGATGTACGCCGCGACCATCACCAGGGTGCCGACGACCAGCCCGGGCCCGAATTTGGTCCAGAAGATGCCGAGCACCAGGCTCAGCTCGAGCACCGTCGGCGCGATGTTGAACAGCAGGAAATAGAGCATCGTGTCGATACTCTTGGTGCCGCGCTCGACCACCTTGGTGACGGCGCCGGTGCGCCGTTCGAGATGGAAGCGCAGCGACAGGCGGTGGAGGTGCCGGAACACCGCCGCCGCCAGCCGGCGCGTCGCTTCCTGCCCGACGCGCTCGAACACGGCGTTGCGCAGATTGTCGAACACCACCGATCCGAAGCGCGCGGCGGCATAGCCGATCACCAGCAGCAGGATCAGCGTGGTCGCGCTGCGGTCGCCCGCGCCCATGCCGTCGATCGCCCCCTGCAGCGCGAAAGGCGCGCCGTAAACCTGCACCAGCTTGGAGGCGAGCACTAGCAGCAGCGCGATGACGATGCGCAGCCGCAACATCGGCGCATCGGCCGGCCACAGATAGGGCAGGAAGCGCCGGAGTGTCGGAATCAGCGGGCGCTCGATGCGGGTCGGTTCGGTCATGGGGGGCATTGTGGCCAATATAGGCACGCTGCCTCCAATCGAAAGTATTTCACGGAACAAGAGTCTCGCTTCGTCGATTGACGCCTTGACTGGGAGCCGAAGCATGGAACCGTTCTACTTCGTCATGGCGATCATGGGCTGCGCGGACGGTTCGACTCAATGCGCGGAGGCGCGCGTTGTGCCCGTGCGTTATGCCTCGGTCGCGCAATGCCAGGCCGCGATGCCCGCCATGCTCCAGCGCAACAGCGACATCGATTACCCGGTCATCAGCGCCGCGTGCCGCTCCAACCGCCCGCAACTCGTCCAGGCCAATCCGCAACGCCGGGGCGGCTGAAGCCCTTCCGCTTTCGGGCGTCGCTGCTACGGTGACCGTCACACGCGGCTGGGCGGGCGATGCGCAGGATTCTAGGCATTATTCTTGGCGTGATCGCGGCACTGCTGGTGCTGTGGGTGACGGGCTATCTGTATCCAGTGTCCGAACTGGACAGTGCCGACTCCGCTGCGTTGGCCGAGATCGTCCGCGGCATGCCGGTTTTCGCCAAGCTGGTCGTAGTGGCGGGCTGGCTGGTCGGCGCGCTGGCCGGGGCGTGGCTCGCGCTTCGTGTCAGCGACTGGCGCGTCGCGGGATGGATCGTCTCGTTCGTCGTGCTCGCCGACAATATCGCGACCATCGTCACCCTGCCCCACCCGCTGTGGATGCAGGCCTGCGCGGTGACCCTGCCCATCGTGGGCGGCGCGATCGGCATATGGGCGCACCGCAAGCCCTATCCGGGGGAGCCGTTGCTCGGCTGAAGCGTCAGCGCGGCCTTGTCCACAAATTCGGGTCGCGGGGCAGGGGCGGATAGAGCGTCCGCCGCTGGGTCGCCTCGCGCGCCGCCCGCGCGATCATCGCGATCTTGGCGCTGGTCGAGGTGGTGACGCGGTGGTCCCAGGCATGTTCGCCGCGCTCGGCCACCGCACGCCCGATCGCGCCATAGATGCCCGCCGCCGCCAGCACCGCCCAGGCGGATCGGAAGGGCAGCGCCGGGGTCCCCGCCCGCGCGCTCGTTTCATAGTCGGCGGCGCGTGCGGCGAGCCTTTTGGTCAGCACCGCGAGCCGCTGGCGGAAGGGCGGCTTCATATGCTGGCCCGGCGGGATGTCCATCTCGACCAGCCAGTCCTCGGGCAGATAACAGCGCCCGACCCGGTCATCCTCCTCCACGTCGCGCGCGATATTGGCGAGCTGGAAGGCAATGCCGAGGTCGCAGGCGCGGTCGAGCGTCGCGTCGTCATCGGGCGACACGCCCATCGCCACCGCCATCATGCAGCCGACCGCGCCGGCGACATGATAGCAATATTTGTAGAGGTCATCCTCGCTGCGCGGCCGCCAGTCCTCCGCATCGAGCGCGAATCCCGCGATCAGGTCGCGCGCGAAGCGTCGCGGCATGTTCGTCTCGGCCGCGACGATGCGCAGCGCGTCGAATGCCGGGTCGCCGACCCAGTCGCCGGCGAGCGCCGCCTCGGTCATCGCCGAGATCCGCGCCAGCCGCGCCGGCGCATCCTCGACGATCGTCATGCCGTGCCCATGGTCCTGGCCGTCGGCGATGTCGTCGCATTTGCGGCACCAGGCATAGAGCAGCCAGGCGCGTTCGCGCGTCTTGCGGTCGAACAGCCGGCTCGCCGCCGCGAAGCTCTTCGATCCCCGTGCGATCGATTCCGCCGCCGTCGCGACGATCGCGTCGCGTGTGGGGAGGGTACCGGTCGTCACCGTGAAATCCCCTTCCCTCCGTTCGTATCGAGCGAAGTCGAGACACCCTGGTCAGGGACGGGCTGCTCGACTTCGCTCGATACGAACGGAGGGGATGCGGGAATCACAGGTCCTTGGCGCGCATCTTGGTGATCGTCTCGATCGGCGTGTGATCGGCCATCTTCGCGAGCAGCCCGTCGAGCGTGTCGTCGATCAGCAGGATGTTCTGATGCTGCGGCCGCAGGAAACCGACTTCGCCCATCTTTTCGTAAAAGGCGATGAGATGGTCGTAATAGCCCGCCACGTTGAGCAGCCCGACCGGCTTGGCGTGATAGCCGATCTGCGCCCAGCTCAGCGCTTCCCACAACTCGTCCATCGTGCCCGTTCCGCCGGGCAGGTTGATGAAGCCGTCGGACAGGTCGGTGAAGGCCTGTTTGCGCTGGTGCATCGTGTCGACGACCTGCAGCTCGGTCAGCCCGCGATGCGCAACCTCGGCGGTCACCAGCGCGGTCGGGATGATCCCGATCACCTCGCCGCCCGCCTCCAGCGCACTATCGGCGATCGCCCCCATCAGCCCGAGCCGCCCGCCACCATAGACGACGCCGATCCCTCGCTCGGCAAGCGTGCGGCCGACGGCGCGGGCGGACTCGATGTAAACCGGATCGGCTGGGCTGGCCGATCCGCAATAGACGGCAAGGCGTTTCATAGCTCCTCCCCGGCACGGGGAGGGGGACCATTCGCCTCTTCCGGCGAATGGTGGAGGGGGGCTTCCGCAGGCGAAGCGCTTGTGGCGCTCCCCCTCCACCACCCGCTGAAGAAGCGGGCGGTCCCCCTCCCCGTACCGGGGAGGATTTGAAAACACATCACCGTGGTCCCTCCAGCATCAACGCCGCCGTCGCCTTGGCGCTGCCGACGACCCCTGGAATCCCCGCGCCCGGATGCGTGCCCGCGCCGACGAAATAGAGGTTCGGAATCTCGTCGTCGCGATTATGCACCCGGAACCAGGCGCTCTGCGTCAGGATCGGCTCCAGGCTGAAGGCGCTGCCGAGATGCGCGTTCAGGTCGGTCGCGAAATCGCTCGGCGCGTAATGGAATTTGGTCACGATCCGGTCATGGATATCGGGGATCAGCCGCCGCCCGATCTCATCGAGGATGCGCTTTTCCAGGATCGGCCCGATCTCGGCCCAGTCGACCGGGAATTTGCCGAGATGCGGCACCGGTGCCAGCGCATAGAAGGTCGAATGACCCTCTGGTGCCAGGCTCGGATCGGTCACGGTCGGGTGGTGGAGATAGAGCGAGAAATCCTCGGGCAGCACGCCGGTCTCGTACAGGTCGGTGAGCAGCCCCTTATAGCGCGGGCCGAACAGGATCATGTGGTGCGGGATGCCCGGCCAGGTGCCCTTGATCCCGAAATGCACCACGAACAGCGACGGCGAGAAGCGCTTGCGCTCGAGCTTGGGCACCGTGCGTTGCGCGCTGCGCGAGGATTTCAGCAGGTCGCGATAGATATGGACGACGTCGCCGTTGCACGCGACCATGTCGGCGGTGCCTTCCCAGCCCGACGCCGTGACCACGCCGGTCGCCTTGTCGCCCAGGGTCTCGATGCTGGTCACCGGATCGTTCAGCCGCAGTACCCCGCCCAGCCGCTCGAAATGCGTGACCATGCCGGCGATCAGCCGGTTGGTCCCGCCCCTGGCGAACCACACCCCGCCGTCGCGCTCCAGCTTGTGGATCAGCGCGTAGATCGCGCTGGTCGTCATCGGGTTGCCGCCGACGAGCAAGGTGTGGAAGCTCAGCGCCTGGCGCAGATGCTCGTCCTTCACGAAGCTCGACACGATCGAATAGACCGATCGCCAGGCCTGATATTTCGCCAGCGCAGGCGCCGCCTTGATCATCGACGCGAAGTCGAGAAATGCGACATGGCCGAGCTTCTCATAGCCTTCGTGGAAAACGCCCGCCGAATAGTCGAGGAACTTGCGATAGCCGGCGACATCCTCCGGGTTGAGCCTAGCGATCTCCGCCATCAGCACAGCGTCGTCATTGGTATAGTCGAAACTGGTGCCGTCGGGCCAGTTGAGCCGGTAGAAAGGCAGCACGGGGGTGAGCGTCACG
Organism: Sphingomonas sp. BL-S-29; assembly: GCF_055521495.1. Lineage (NCBI taxonomy): Bacteria > Pseudomonadati > Pseudomonadota > Alphaproteobacteria > Sphingomonadales > Sphingomonadaceae > Sphingomonas > Sphingomonas sp. BL-S-29. Next base: position 390,780 of record NZ_CM145482.1, on the reverse strand, counting down.
TCGTCCGCCATGCTGCGCCCGGTCAGCGCCCATAATTCCTGCAGGCAGGGCGGGTCGGTGATGACGGTCGGCCCGGCATCGAAGGTGAAGCCGTCCTTCTCCCACACATAAGCGCGCCCGCCGGGCTTGTCGCGCGCCTCGACGATGGTCGTCTCGACGCCCGCCGATTGCAGGCGGATGCCGAGCGCGAGCCCGCCGAACCCGGCGCCGATGACGATGGCGGTACGGCTCATGCCGGGCTCCGGCGCGCGGCCGGGCGGATGGCGGAACCGGCGATCGCTTCGAGCGCGCGACCCACCGGTACGGGGGGCTTGCCCATCAGGACACGGGCCTTGTCGGATAGGGTCGATTTTCCAGCATAGAAACGGCCTATAAGACGAGGATCGAGTCGATAGAAGCGTTCCAGGATGCGATAGCGTTCGGCGGGCTCTGCAGCCCTGAACAGCATCTTGTCGAGCATGCGGTAGAAGCCGCGCCGGCGCCAGGTCGATCGGGCGAGGTCATAGGTCAGGTCGTGCAGCGCGCTGCCCGACAGGTCGGCCGCCCGGGCGATCAGCGATGCGGTGCGCACCGCATCGGGCAGCGAATAGCCGGTGGTCGGGTGGAACAGCCCGGCGCGCATGCCGGCCTTGGCGACCCTGGAGCCCCCGCTGCGCCAATAGGCCTCGAAATCGCCGCCCATCGCGACGGGCAGCACGCCGGTCTCCTCGCGCAGGACCTGCCTGACCTGCCAGCCGCGCCGCGCCGCATAGCCGTCGATGCGCCGGGTCAGCGCGGCGCGGTCGAGATCGGGGGTGTCGCTGTAATAGGTGTCCTCGACGAACATCCGCGTCGCCGTGAAGGGCAGGCAATAGACGAACCGGTATCCGTCGATCTGCTCGACGGTCGCATCCATCACCAGCGGCGTCGGCTGGTCGTGCGCCGCGCCCAGTTCGAGCTCGCGGCCCAGGAATTTCTGCCAGCCCAGATCCAGCAGGCCGAGATCGGCCGGCCCCCGGGCATCGATCACGCCCCCTGCCGCGATGCGTTCGCCGTCCTCCAGCACCACCATGGTCGGACCGGCCTCGATCACTCTGCGCCCCGTCACCAGCGCGCCTTCCGGCAGTGCGGCGCGCACGACGCTATCCAGCTGTGCGGAGTCGATCGAATTATAGGCGGTGTTCAGCGTGCGCCGGTGCGCCGGAAAGGCGATGTCATATCGCCCCCAGCCGTGGCTGATCAGCGGCGCGACGATCCAGCGGTCGCCCTCCGCCACGTCGCTGGCGAAGAAGGACCAGAGATGGTTGCCGCCGATCCGGCCCGATTCCTCGATCAGCCGGATGTCGAGATCGGGGCGTCGCTTCTTCAGCGCCAGAGTCACCAGCCCGCCCGCCAGTCCGGCGCCGATGATCGCGATATCGCAGGAGAGAGGCGCGGGCATGATGTTGCGTAGCGGAATCGCTTCGCTGTGCAAATCGCCCGCTTGTCCCTTTGCGATGGTGGATTAGGATCGGGGCCGAGGGGACATCATCCATGAATATCCTGGCCGCCATCGCCGCACTTGCCCTGACGCTGTCGCCGGCCGTGGCGCAGGAGCGGATCAAGACCGCGGATCTGGAGACGGTGAGCCGGCGCGGCGCGCAGCTTTACGCCTTCGATCAGGCCGCCTGGTATACCACCGACGCGATGGTCGCGAAGAAATTGCCGGGCGAGACCATGGCCGCGATCCGCGGCTGGGTCGTCGAACCGCATGGCGAGGCCCTTACCGTCACCTATTACGGGTTCGACGGCACGAAGCCCTATGCGATCTACGCCGCGGATTATGCGGACGGCAAGGTCGCTGCCGAGCGCGTGCCGGCGACCCGCGAGGCGCTGTCGGCCCAGGGCGAACGCATGATCGCGGCGCTCGAGGTCGCGCGGGACCTGGAGCTCAAGGGCTGCGTCGACCGGCCTTATAACAGCGTGGTCCTGCCACCCCAGCCGGACGGCACTATCCCGGTCTATCTCCTGACCCCGATGGTCACGCAGAACGCCTATCCGTTCGGTGGCCATCACGAGGTGGATATCGGCGCTGACGGAAGGGTCGCCGCCACGCGCGATTTCGCCAAGACCTGCCTCGTCGTGGCGCAGCCCAAGGACGCCGTCATGGGCTTCGTCACGCACCTGCTCGACCCGCACCCGACCGAGATCCATGTCTATCTGTCGCTCTGGATGGGCAAGCCGATCGCGGTCGGGACCGGAAACGACACCGCCTGGATGGTCGAAGGAACGAAGATCTCGCCGCTCGACCTGAAGGACGGTGCCAAAAAGCGCTGACGCCGTCCCTCCGGGCTCAGGCGGCCTGGAGCAGCGGCATCTCCGCTCCCATCGCCCGCGCGATCGAGGGGCGCTTGCGCATGCGCGTCCGCCAGCCGAGCAGCACCGGCCAGTCGGCGATCGGCATGCCGGCATGCTCGCACCAGTTGAGGATACTCAGCAGATAGGCATCGGCCACGCTGAAGCTGTCCCCCAGATAGTCGGCGCCGTCGAGATGGGCCGACAACAGGTCGAGCCGCTTTGTCGCCAGCGCGCGCGCCCAGGCTTTGGCACCTTCGGGCGCCGACTTGCTCATCAGCGGGACGAATACCGCCTTGTGCAGCTCGGTCGAGATGAAGTTGAGCCAGCGCATCATCTGATAACGCTCCTCGGTATAGGGCGCCGGCGCCAGCACGCCCTCGGCGGCGAGATCGGCGATATAGGTCAGCACCGCCGGCCCCTCGGTCAGCGCGAGGCCGCCGATCGTCTCCATCGCCGGGACATAGCCCATCGGGCTGATCGTGGTGAAAGGCCGCCCGTCGGGCAGACGCCCGCCCGGCAGGACCTGCACGAACTCGGCATCGAGCTCGGCTTCCTCGATCGCGATCCGCGTGGCGAGCGAGCAGGCGAAGGGAATGAAATAGAGCTTCATGGGGACCTCCCGGGCCTTGGTTGATTTCTATACTGTTTCGCATAATATAGTCGTTCGTCAATGATTCTTTGCGAAACGGTACAGATTTGTCAGAACGCCCCCGCGGCCGCCCGCGCAGCTTCGATGCCGATGTCGCGCTCAAGGCCGCGTCGGAACGCTTCCGCACGCACGGGTTCGCCGGCACGTCGCTTGACGAACTGGCCGACGCGACCGGCCTCGCGCGCCCCAGCCTCTATGCCGCGTTCGGCGACAAGCGCGCGCTCTATGTCGCCGCGCTGACTCGGCTGATCGAGCGGGTCGAGCGTTCCTTCGGCACGCTGCACGGGCTCGGCCTGCCGCTGCGCGAGATGGTCGAACGCATGCTGATCGGGGCGATCAACGGCTATATGTCGGGCGAGAAGGGGCCGTCGGGGTGCCTGCTCGTCGGGACCGCCACGGCGGAGGCCGCCGCCGATCCGGAGGTGCGCGCGGTGCTCGCGCGATTCCTCGCCATGGAGGATCGCTGTATCGAGGCATTGCTGGTGGAGGCGGGCAGCACGCGCCCGGCCGCGTCCGCCGTGGTCGTCGCCTCCGCGCTGCATTCGCTCAGCGTGCGGGCCCGCGCCGGCGAATCGCGCGAGTCGCTGGAACGTATCGCGCGGGATTGCGCCGCGATGGTGGTCTAGCCGGGGCTTTGCCGTGTAAGGCGGTGCCGATGACTATCGCCTTCGCCATCCTGCTCTCCGCCGTCGCGATGACGCTGATCGTCGGCATACGCTACCTGATCGTCAGCGGCGCCTTCGATCTGGCGACCCGCGCGAAGCATCCCGGCCTTTACGCCGGGCTCGATCCGCAGATCCGGCGCGAGATCTGGTGGAGCCTCGCCTCCGCCGCGATCTACGGCGCGCCCGCCGGCATCATCGCCTGGGGCTGGCAGAATCGCGGCTGGACGAGGATCTACAGCGACGTCCACGCCTTCCCCCTCTGGTATCTGCCGGTCTCGGTGCTGCTTTACCTGATCGCGCATGACGCCTGGTTCTACTGGACGCATCGCTGGATGCATCTGCCCCGGCCGTTCCGCCTCGCGCATGCCGTCCATCATGCCAGCCGCCCGCCCACCGCCTGGGCGGCGATGGCGTTTCACCCGATCGAGGCGATCACCGGCGCTGTGGCAATTCCGCTACTGGTGTTCGTGATTCCGATCCACCCCTACGCGCTCGCGGTGGTGCTCACCGTGATGACCGTTATGGGGGTTACCAACCATATGGGGTGGGAGGTTTTTCCTACGTTCATGTGGCGGGGGCGAATGGGGGCCTGGCTCATCACGGCGAGCCATCATCAGCGCCACCATGAGCAATATGGGGGGAATTATGGGCTCTATTTCCGCTTCTGGGATCGCCTCTGCGGCACGGACCGCGGCATCGGCGATTTCGCCCGTGATCATGCGCGCGCGCGGCGGAAGGCGGCACATGACAAGGCGATTGGGCCTGGCGATCGTCGCGATGGCGCTGCTGCCGGGCGCGACGCCGGTCTCTGACCTGTCGCTCGACGTGGCGAAGCTGCGCTCGACGCATGGTCTGATCCGCATCTGCCTCACCGCCGATCCCGCGAACTTCCCCAAATGCACCGACGACAGGCATGCTGTGACCCGGTCGGTGCCGGCGACTCGCCACGACATCGCCTTTGACGGCCTGCCGCGCGGCGATTACGCCATCGCGGTGATCCATGACGAGAATGGCAATGGCAAGCTCGACACCTTTGCCGGCATTCCGAAAGAGGGTTTCGGCTTCTCGCGCAACCCGGTCATCACCTTCGGCCCGCCCAGCTTCAAGGCGGCGCGTTTCACCGTCTCCGGTGATGCCGATGCGCAACAGGTGAGGATGCTTTACCTGCTTTAGGATCGAGGCGGCGGACCCAAAGCGCGGCAGGCCGCGTTTGCCGCCCTGATGACCCGTTCCTGGAGTATGCTTGTGACCGCACAAAATCGTATCGCCCTGCTCGCCGCAACCTTGTCCTGCTTCACCGCGGCGCCCGCCTTCGCGCAGGAGATACCGGCGGTGTCCGCCCAGGGCCCTTCGCAGCAAGAGGCCCCCGATGCCGACCGCACCAGCTTCACCATCGGCGGCGGCGCGGCCCTGATGCCGAGCTATGAAGGGTCGAACGACTATATCATCGCCCCCGCCGTCGCGGCGCGCGGCAAGGTCGCCGGCTTCGCCTTCTCGACGCGCGGCACCCAGCTCTATGTCGACCTGATCCCGAACCCGTCGGGCCCGTCCTTCGATGTTCAGCTCGGCCCGATCGTCGGCCTCAACTTCAACCGCACCGGTCGCGTCACCGATCCGCAGGTCAAGGCGCTCGGCAATCGCAAGATCGCGCTCGAGGCCGGCGGCTATGTCGGCATCGCCAAGACCGGCGTGATCACCAGCGACTATGACAGCCTCTCGCTCAAGGTCGCCTATGTCCATGATGTCGGCAAGGTCTATCGCAGCTACGTCATCACGCCGTCGATCGAATATACCACGCCGCTCAGCCGCAAGGCGTTCGTCGGCATTTCGGTCTCGGCCGACTATGCCGGCGCCGGTTATTCCCGCGCCTATTTCGACGTCGATGCCGCTGGCTCGGCGCGTAGCGGCCTGCCGGTGTTCAGCGGCGGCAAGGGCTGGAAGGACGTGAGCTTCGGCACGGTCGTCGGCCATTCGCTCACCGGCGATCTGCTCCACGGCCTCGGCATCTATGCGATGGGTTCCTACACCCGGATGCAGGGCAGTTATGCCGACAGCCCGGTGGTCAGCATCGCCGGCAGTCGCAACCAGTGGTTCGGCGCGATCGGGCTCGGCTATACCTTCTGATCCCTTTTTTGAGATGGACCGAAGGGATGTGCGATGGATCGGGGGCGAACGACTGTTGCTGTCGCCCCCGCACATCGGCTACCCGAAGACGGAAACCGGTCGGAAATCGACATGCCCGGTCATGCAAATGACGGGAAACGGTGGCTGAATCCGTCCTGTCATGGGACACCATCTCAAGGAGAGGTCATTTTGACCGACGACCAGCAGCTGATCGAGGGTAGCGAGTCGCCCCTCCAGCCGGAAAGCAACCTGCGTAACGAGCGCCGCGAATTCTTCAGGGCCGCGCTCGGCGCCGCTGCGGCGACCGCGGCGGGCGCCGGCGCCTTGTCGATCGCCACGTCGGCCTCGGCCGCGACGATCGTCGATAACGACATGGGCAATTTCCTGCTCCAGCTCGAATATCTCGCCGCGCAATATTACAGCTTCGCCGTCACCGGTGCCGGCCTTCCCGCCGCGATGCTGACCGGGGTCGGTACCGCCGGCGCCGCCACCGGCGCGCGTCAGGTGACCTTCACCGATCCGCTCGTCGCTCAATATGCCAGCGAGATCCAGCAGGACCTGGCGGCGCATGTCTCCTTCCTGCGCGCCACGCTCGGCACCGACGGTGCGACCGCTCAGCCGGCGATCGATCTCGGCACCGGCACGACCAGTGCGTTCAGCAAGATGGCGGTCGCCGCCGGCATCGCTGCCGCGGGCGCGTTCGATCCCTATGCCAGCGACGAGAATTTCCTGCTCGGCGCCTATATCTTCGAGGACGTGCTCGTCACCGCCTTTGCTGGCGCCGCCGCCTCGATCTCGGACAAGGCGTTCCTCGGCAAGGTCCTCGGCCTGGTCTCCACGCACGCGCATCACACCGCGGTGATCCGGTCGCTGCTCTATGCAAAGGGCGTGGCGACGCCGGCGCTCAGGACGAACGCCGACAAGATCTCCGACGTCCGGGATACGCTCGATGGCACCGCAGATCTCGATCAGGGCATTTCGCCCAGCACGGTCAGCGGCAATATCGTGTCGAACGTCGTGCCCGCCGGCGCGGACGGCCTCATCGCCGGCCGCTCGACCGGCCAGGTGCTCAACATTCTCTATCTGAACAGCGCTGCCGTCAGCCTGGGCGGCTTTTTCGCCGCCGGCCTCAACGGCACGGTGAAGACCAGCTCGGCGAACTGATCGCACCTGTGCTCCCCAAAGGGAAGATTTCACGATGACCGATACCGACTCCCCGATCCCGGCGCTCGACATGGCCGGCCCCGCCGACGACCGCAGCTTCGGGCAGCGCCGGCGCTTCCTGCTGCTCGCTGGCAGCGCCACCGTGGCGATGGGCCTGGCTGCCTGTGGCGGCAGCAACAGCAGCACCCCGACGCCGACGCCCACCTCGACCGTCACGCCCACGCCGTCGCCCACCTCGACCTCCACGGTCGCGCTCGACGTCGACTACCTCAACTTCACGCTTCAGCTGCAATATCTCGTCACGCAATATTTCATCCGCGCGACCACAGGCGCTGGTGTCGAGGCGATCCCCGCCTCGGCCACCCTGCCCGGCGGCGGTGCCGCGCTGCTCACCGGCACCGGCACCCAGGGCGCGGTGACGGGCGGCACTCAGGTGACCTTCACCGATGCCCTGCTTGGCCAATATGCGCGCGAGATCGCGGCGGGCGAGCTCGCCCTGCTCGGCTTCCTGCGCTCGGCGATCGGCTCGGCGGCGGTTTCCGCCCAGCCGGCAATCGACATCTCGAACAGCATCACCGGCGGCTTCACCCGGCTGGCGCGCGTGGCGGGCCTGATCGGTCCCGCCGATCAGTTCGATCCCTATTCGAGCGAGACCAACTTCCTGCTCGGCGCCTTCCTGCTGCAGGACGTCATCGTCAGCGCCTATATCGGCACGGCGCCGTCGATCGCGAACCTGCTCTATCTCAACGCGGCGGCGGACGCGCTGGCGACGAAATCCTTCCACGCCGCGATGGTCCGCTCGCAGCTCTATGCCCGTGGCACCGCCGCGCGCTCGGCGACCGATCAGCTCAGCAACGCCCGGGATTCATTCGACGGCGCCAGCGACAATGATCAGGGGGTCACCGGCAATGCGAGCACCGCCAACGTCACGCCGACCAATATCGACGGCATCGTCTTCGGCCGTACCCCCGGCCAGGCGCTCAATGTGCTGTACACCTCCTCTTCGGCGGTGGTCGGCGGGGGTTTCTACCCCAACGGCGTGATCAGCACCTATTTCAAGACCAGCGCCGCCAACTGAACCTGGCAGGATCGCAAAGAGACAGGCCGCGCGACCCTTGGGTCGCGCGGCCTTTTCTTTGTGCGCTGACACGCCTAGGGTCCGTCCCATCCCCGGGGGGGCGCTGATGCGCGCCTGAGAGGGGGGCTGCAGCCCCCGACCCGCCGAACCTGATCCGGTTGAGACCGGCGGAGGGAGGGAGCGGCTTTCACCCGAAATCCGTCCTCGCTCCGCATATTGGAGCGAACACCCATGGCCGACATCCCCGCCCGCACCGAAATCGGCGTCACCACTGGCCCGATCCGCGGCTCGCGCAAGATCCATGTCGGCGAATGGCGCGTGGCGATGCGTGAGATCGTGCTCGAGCCGTCGAGCGGTGAAGTGCCTTTGCGCGTCTATGACACCTCGGGCCCCTATACCGATCCCAAGGCGATCATCGACATCAATGCCGGCCTGCCGTCGCTCCGTCGCGACTGGATCATCGGCCGCGGCGACGTCGAAAGCTATGACGCGCGCGAGATCAGGCCCGAGGATAACGGCCTGTCCGGCCCGGACCGTTCCGCCGGCGTGCCGCAATTCCCCAATGTCGTGAAGCGTCCGCTGCGCGCAAAGGCCGGCCATAATGTCAGCCAGATGCACTATGCCCGCCGCGGCATCATCACGCCCGAAATGGAATATGTCGCGATCCGCGAGAATATGGGCCGCGCCGCCGCCAAGGAGAAGCTGATCCGCGACGGCCAGGATTGGGGTGCCTCGATCCCCGATCACGTCACGCCCGAATTCGTCCGGGACGAGGTTGCCCGCGGTCGCGCGATCATCCCCAACAACATCAACCACCCCGAATCCGAGCCGATGGCGATCGGCCGCAACTTCCTCGTCAAGATCAACGCCAATATCGGCAACAGCGCCGTCGCCTCGAACGTCGCGGCGGAGGTCGACAAGATGGTCTGGTCGATCCGCTGGGGCGCGGACACGGTGATGGACCTGTCGACCGGCCGCAACATCCACGACACGCGCGAATGGATCCTGCGCAACTCCCCCGTGCCGATCGGCACCGTGCCGATCTACCAGGCGCTGGAAAAGGTCGGCGGCGTCGCCGAGGACCTCACCTGGGATATCTTCCGCGACACGCTGATCGAGCAGGCCGAACAGGGCGTGGATTATTTCACCATCCATGCCGGCGTGCGCCTTGCGTACGTGCCGATGACGGCGAAGCGCGTCACCGGCATCGTCAGCCGCGGCGGCTCGATCATGGCGAAATGGTGCCTCGCGCACCACAAGGAGAGCTTCCTCTACGAACGCTTCGACGAGATCACCGAGATCATGAAGGCGTATGACATCGCCTACAGCCTCGGCGATGGTCTCCGCCCCGGCAGCATCGCCGATGCCAATGACGAAGCGCAGTTCAGCGAGCTCTATACCCTCGGCGAACTCACCCACCGCGCCTGGAAGCAGGACGTCCAGGTCATGATCGAAGGCCCCGGCCATGTGCCGATGCACAAGATCAAGGAGAATATGGACAAGCAGCTCGAGGTTTGCGGCGAGGCGCCCTTCTACACGCTCGGGCCGCTCACCACCGATATCGCGCCGGGCTATGACCATATCACCAGCGGCATCGGCGCCGCGATGATCGGCTGGTACGGCACGGCGATGCTTTGCTACGTCACCCCCAAGGAGCATCTCGGGCTCCCCGACCGCGACGATGTGAAGGTGGGTGTCGTCACCTACAAGCTCGCCGCCCACGCCGCCGATCTCGCCAAGGGCCACCCGGCCGCGAAGCTCCGCGACGACGCGCTGAGCCGCGCCCGCTTCGAATTCCGCTGGCGCGACCAGTTCAACCTGTCGCTCGATCCCGACACGGCGGAGCAATATCACGACCAGACCCTCCCCGCCGAAGGCGCCAAGACCGCGCATTTCTGCTCGATGTGCGGGCCGAAATTCTGCTCGATGAAGATCACGCAAGAGGTGCGCGACTTCGCGGCGAAGCAGAACAGCGGCGTAGACAACTTCCTTGCCGCCGCACCGGCGCAGGAGGGGGATGCGGCAAGGGCGCGCTTTGCGAATGCCGATGCCGAAAAGGGCATGGATGAAATGAGCGAGAAATTCCGTCAAACTGGCGGGGAGATCTACCTGCCGGCCGCCGAGTGAGGTTTACGCGAACGTGAGGCGCCCCTCTCATTCCTCCCTCTGCGCAGCAGGGGGAGGGGGACCATTCGCCCTTTGCGAATGGTGGAGGGGCCTCGCCCCAAGCGAGACGGCGGAAAAGGCCATTGGTCATGACCGAGAATCTCTATGAAATTCTTCGGCCGTAAAAAGCCCCCTCCGCGCTGGACCGCCTGCGCGGCGCAGGCTGGAAGTGCACCTCCTGTGACCTGGGAGTCTCAGGGACACTATACTAAACTCGCCCCGTCCTGACCGGCACCTAAGCCGTCAAGGCGCTGTGAGCCCAGCCAGATCATCCGGACGATTGACGTTCGGAATAGGCCGCTCCACCTCGATCTGGATCGCGCCCATCTGCTCCGCCCAGCCCATGATCGACCGCTCCGGCGACCGCTCCAGATAATCCGCCAAATCGCTGGCCAGGTCCGCCGGCCAGCATCCGATAACCGGCATCCCCCGGACAACCGCCGGCGCTTTCGCGGCGAGCAGGCTGACGAAGACGGATGCCGGGACGACAGGCGTGTCGCAGGCGATGGTGAGGACGGTGGAGAAACCCATGTCGCTGGCGTGCCGCATCGCGCCGCAAATCCCTCCCAGCGGGCCGAGATCGTCGCGTGGCCAATCGGGGATGGCCGGGAAGCCCATCACGGCACGACTGCCGCCGGAGACCGCGACGAGATCGCAATGGGGGGCAAGCGCCTCCGCTGCATGCGACAGCAGCGGCCGGCCGCGCCACAGGGCTATGGCCTTGTCCGTTCCAAATCGCCGCGACATCCCCCCGGCGAGAACCGCACCGAGGGTCATCGCGCTCCGTCCCCTCCGGGGACCGAAAGCACCGCATCCGGTCGGGCCAGGACCATCAGCCGCAAGCCACAGAATTGCGCCCGAGCGATCGCAAGGTCGGTCGCGGCCGAGATCGTCACCAGCGTCGGGCACCCGCTGAGAGCCGCTTTCTCGACCAGCTCATAGGAACAGCGCGACGACAGCAAGGCAAAGCCTCCATCCCACCGGATGCCTGCCCTCACCATGGCGCCGATCAGCTTGTCGAAGGCATTATGGCGCCCGACATCCTCCCGCACGTCGAGGATCGATCCATCCGCCGAGCATCGGGCCGCGGCGTGGACTGCGCCGGTTGCGCGATTGAGCGGCTGGTGGTCGCCAAGCTGCTCCAGCGCAGCGAAGATCGCGTGGTCCGCGATGCCGTGCGCTGCCGGCAGTTGAGGGAGCGGCCGCAGGGCGTGTTCGAGATTGTCGATCCCGCAAAGGCCACACGAGGAATCGGATACGCGGTGGCGGACCCGGTCGACCACTCTGGCGGCATTCGCGGCCGGGAGTTGAACCCGAAGAACGACGCCGGCGGCCACTTCATGCGAGTCGATCGCCAGAACGTCGCGATCGTCTTCGATGAGCCGCTCGCTCAAGGCGAAGCCGACCGCGAAATCCTCCAGATCCTGCGGGGTAGCCATCATGACGGCATAGCCGATGCCATTGAATTCGATCGCGATGGGCTTCTCCACCGCAACCGCGCGGGTCACGGGGTCGCGATCGCCGTTTCTGGCGATCCGGTCGAACGTGCCGGGTATGGAGCGATTCATCGATCTTCCACATCGCCATTCGCTGGCGCGGCGCTCACCTGGCCGGTGGCGCGACCCCTCACCGCTCGGACGGATCGGCGGGCGATTGCTGCATCGCGACCGATCCCCGCGCCCGAGACGCGTCGTCCGCACGCCCGACCAGGCCCGCGCGAATAACGGTAGCGGTGGCGAGGTCCGACGGAGACGCGCGTCGCAACCGCACCGGGACCGATTTGTACGCCGGGGTCAGGCTCGCCGGATCGTGATCCTCGAGCGCGATCAGCGGCTGTGTTTCGGGATAATAGGCGGCGCAACAGCCATCCGGCAGATCGTAGCGGACGATCGTCAGTGTCCGCACCACCCGGTCGGGATGCGCATGAGTCAGCGCCGTCTCGACATCCACCACATCGCCCTCGGCAAAGCCGAGGCGCGCCATGTCGCGGACATTCAGGAACAGGACGTCGCGCCGCCCGAATACCCCGCGATAGCGATCGTCCAGCCCGTAGATGGTGGTGTTGTACTGATCGTGCGCGCGCAGGCTGGTCAGGCGCAAGATGTCGGGCTGCTCCGCGTCGACGCCGTCATCGCCATGCGGGAAGATCAGGAAATTGGCTTTGCCGCTCTCCGTCTTCCACACCCGCTCGGCAGCGGAATTAGGCAGGTGAAAGCCGCCGGGTTGGCGGATGCGGTCGTTATAGGCCTCGAAATCGGGGAAAACCGCTTCGATCCTGTCGCGGATCAGGGCATAGTCGCCGGCGAGCTCTTCCCAGTCGACCGGCACCTTGTCGCCCAGAGTCGCGCGCGCGAGCCGGGCGATGATCCAGGGTTCCGATCGCACCATGTCGCTCGGCGGCGCGAGAAAGCCCCGTGAGGCGTGCACCATCGACATCGAATCCTCGACCGTGACCGACTGGACGCCGGTCGCCTGCTCGTCGAGCTCGGTGCGGCCGAGTACGGGCAGGATATAGGTCGTCTTGCCGGTGAGCAGATGCGTGCGGTTGAGCTTGGTCGCGAGCGAGACGGACAGATCGAGATTGCGGAACGCCGCGAAGCATGCCGCCGGATCGGGACCCGCGACGGCGAGGTTGCCGCCAAGGCTGATGATCGCCTTCGAGGTCCCGTCGCGCATCGCGGCGATGGCATCGACGACCGAATGGCCATGCTTGCGCGGCTGAACGAAGCCGAAGACCGATTCCATCCGGTCGAGAAACGCCTTGGTCGGGATCTCGGTAATGCCGACGGTGCGATCGCCCTGGACGTTGCTATGGCCCCGCAACGGGCAGATGCCCGCGCCGCGGCGGCCGATATTGCCTTTCAGCAGGAGCAGGTTGGCGATCTGCTGGACATTGGAGGTGCCGGTGCGATGCTGGGTGATCCCCATGCCATAACAGACGATCGTTGCCTCGGCGGCGGCATAGGCCCTGGCGACCTGTTCGAGATCGGCCCGGGCCAGGCCGCTGCCGCGCTCGATCTCTGCCCATGAGATGGCGTCGAGATCGGCGGCGAAGGCGTCGAAGCCGGCGGTGTGCCCCGCGATGAAGCTGTGATCGAGCACCGGGGCGGTATCGGCCGCCGTGGCGGCGCGGTCCATGTCGATCAGGGCCTTGCAGATGCCCCTCAGCGCCGCGGCATCGCCGCCGATCCTTACCTGGAAATAGGCCGAGGCGATCGGTGTCGAGCGCATCGTCACCATCTCGACCGGTTCCTGCGGTGCCTGAAAACGCTCGAGCGCGCGCTCCTTCAACGGATTGAGCACGATGATGGTCGCCCCGCGCTTCGCTGCGTCGTGCAGCGACGTCATCATGCGCGGGTGATTGGTCCCTGGATTATGGCCCATCGACAGGATGAGATCGGCGTGGTCGAAATCGTCGAGGCTGACCGTGCCCTTGCCGATGCCGATCGACTTCGGCAGCCCGACCGATGTCGCCTCGTGGCACATGTTCGAGCAGTCGGGGAAGTTGTTGGTGCCGAACGCGCGGGCATAGAGCTGGAACAGGAAAGCGGCTTCGTTGGAGGCGCGTCCCGACGTGTAGAATTCCGCCTGGTCCGCATGGTCGAGCGCCGCCATCCTGGCGCCGATATCGGCGATCGCCTCTTCCCAATCGACGACTTCATAATGGTCGGTCGCCGGATTGTATCGCAACGGATGGGTGAGGCGGCCCTGGCCTTCGAGCCAATGGTCGGGCTGCTCCCAAAGGTCGGCGACCTTGTGCGCGGCAAAGAAGTCCGGATCGACGCGCTTGGCCGTCGATTCCCACGCGACCGCCTTCGCGCCATTTTCGCAAAATTCGAACGCGGAGGTGTGTTTGGGGTCGGGCCAGGCGCAGCCTGGACAGTCGAAGCCATCGGGCTGGTTGTTCTTCAACAGCGTCTTGCTGCCCTGGACGATCACCTGTTGGCGTTTCAGGGCGACCGCGACCGCCTTGAGCGCACCCCAACCGCCCGCGGGTTCGTGATAGTCCCTGATGCCATCCGGACGTTTTTCGGTCATGCGAGGGACCTTGTCTAAAAATGCCTGCCGCGTCGTCAGGACAATGGCGGATTACCAGCAATGTTGATCTCATACCAAGGTCTCGGTGCCGCCGGGCGGGAAGATGCCGTTCCGCACGCTTTCGGCCGAGTGCCGAAGCCACTGCGCGCATCCACGGCGCGTTCCGTATCCGGCACAATTTTCATTCCGCTGCCGACACAAAACCCCTCGTCGACGCCACGCCCACGATATACTCTGCGCAAAACTAGGGGGTGGGCCAATGATTCTCGGACTGTCGGTGCCGGCGTTCACGCAGCTTCACACGATCATCAGCCTGATCGGCATCCTGACCGGGCTCGTCTTCCTCGCGGCGCTGCTCGGCGGACGATGGCTCAAGGGCTGGAACCTCGCTTTCCTGGTCTTCACCATCTTGACCAGCGTTACCGGCTTCTTCTTCCCGATCAAGGTGATCGGCCCGCCGCACATCGTCGGCGCCATCTCGCTGGTCGATCTCGCCGTGGCGCTGGTCGCGCTGTACGGCTTCGCGCGGGCGGGCATCTGGCGCCCCGTCTATACGATCACCGCGGTCTTCGCGCTCTATCTCAACGTCTTTGTCGGGATCGTGCAGGGCTTTCAGAAGATCCCCTTCCTCAACGCCTTCGCGCCGACCGGCACCGAGCCGCCCTTCGCGATCGCCCAGGGCCTCGCGCTCATTGCCTTCATCGCCGCCGGCGTGATCGCGGTGCGGCGCCCCACGCCGCGCTGACGCGCCGATACGACGCCCGCCCCCGCCTCAGTCTCAAAACGGTTTGACGACTACCAGCAGCGCAATGAGCGTGGTCGCGCATGCGATGAACGTCGCGATACCAAGGGCGGGCGGGCGCGCGTCAACTTCGGCCCTGTTTCGCAGCCGCCGCAGCCTGCCAGACTGAACCCCGTGCAGCCCCGTGAGCGCCACCACGACGCTCAGCTTCGCCCATAGCCACCCGCTCCCGAACCACGCCCCCTGCACCGCGATCGTCGCACCGGTCAGCCACAGCAGCAGCATCGCCGGCACCGTCACGCGCCGGTCCCAGGTGGCAACCAGTGCCGCCATGGCCGGCTCGCCCAGCCGGCCGGCCGCCACCGCGACACTCTGCGCGAACAGCCCGCCGATGAAGAGCAGGACGGCGGCGACATGCGCTGCCTTCACCCAGAGATAGGGCATCACCGCCGCTCCAGTCCGGCGGCGAGCGCCGCCCGCTTGCGGCGCAGCAGCCCGGCATTGAGGAAGCCACCGAACGGCACGAACGCGGCCACGCCCAGCCGGAGCGTCTCGCGCCGCGACCAGCCGCCGCCCGAGACGGTGGCGATCATGCTCCACAGATAGGCGACGAACGCCGCGCCGTGCACCGGCCCATGATGCGCGTGGCCATAGCATAGCCGAGGACATGCTTGAGCGGCACCGCGACCAGCAGCAGGATCAGCAATGTGCTCGCCTCGACGAAGGAGGCGAGGCGCAGCCGCCGCAGCTGCGCGAGGTCGTCGATGATCGCCGACGAGGCGGCAGAGGAGGCCATGGAGTTGCTCCGGCGCTAGAGATCGGCAGGGTCGGCGCCGCTTCGCCGCAGCAACGCGACCAGCGCCGTCTGCGCGCGCCGGTCGGCGTCCGGGTCGCGGTGGAAACGCATCGCGCTATGGTGCGCGAGATAGATGCCGCATAGTTCCCAGACAAGCTGGTCCAGATCCGTGTCCGCATGCAGATGGCCCAGCGCCACCGCCGCCCCGGCCTCGGCGCGCAGCAGCCCGCGCCACTCAGCGTCCAGCGCCGCCACCCGGTCGCGCACCGCGCCCGGCGCGTCGTCGAGCTCGAACAGCGCGGCGGCAATCGGGCAGCCGCCGCGCAATCCCGCGCGGGCCGACCAGCCGAACCACTGGCCCACCAGCGCCATCAGCCGCGGCAGCCCCTGCGGATTGCGCATCGCGGGCTCCACCACATGGTGCCGAGCGACTCGGACGGCCTCTTCGATCAGCGCGATCTCCAGCGATTCACGCGATCGGAAATGAGCGAACAGGCCGCTCTTGGACAGGCTGGTCGCCTCGGCCAGCCGCCCGATCGTGACGGCGGCAAGCCCGCCCTGGCTCAGGCTCTGCAGCCCTTCCTCGATCACCCGTGCACGAGTCGCATCCGCTTTCATGCATTTTTAGTACGAACGGTCGTGCTATTTTGCAACCGTTATCGATTGTCGGGCGAGAGCTGCCGGACTTGCGGCCCCCTCAAGGCTCGGAAGCTGCCGCCCCGGCCGGCTCGGCCACCGGCTGCCCCAGCTTCGACAGATAGCTTGCCGTGCCAACCGCCCGGCCGCGCCCTTCCTTGCCGTCGATGCGATTGACCAGCCCGCCCAGGCTGTTGCCGAAGGTGCCGCCATAGACGAACGCCGGCTGCACCAGCGGCCGTGAAGCCAGCCACGCCGGTATTGCGATATCGCCCTCTGCCCGCGGGCGGATTTCCAGTCGGTTCGGCACCGGCTCGATCCGCTGGTGCAGGAACATCATCCCGATCAGCTTGCCGCTGGTCAGCTTGGCATCTGGATTGTCCGTCTCCTCGCGCTGCGGCTCGAACACGCCCAGGTCGAGCACGTCGCCAGCCCTGGCCTGGAAATGATAGCTGCCCAGCGAAAAGCTCGTATCCGCCGATCCCAGCGACGCGCCGCTACCGCCCGTCCCGGCGATCACCCAGGTGCCGGGGTCGATCTCCAGCAGGAACAGGCGGCGCTTGCCGTCTTTCGCGATCGGGTCGTTCTGCGCCATCACGCCCGCACGCACCTGCCTCGCCTGCACGTCATAGGGCGCGAAGAGGATTCCGGTGACCATCCGGCTCGTGCCCATCAGTTTGACCACCACCGGGTCGACCTGGACGAGCAGATAAGCCTTGTCGGCCTTGAGCTGGCCGGTCGATGTGATCTTCGCCGGCGCGGCGGGCGCCACGACCAGCAATGCCAGCGCCAGTACCGCGCGCATCAATGCCCTCATTCGTACATTTCCTTGCCCGGTGGTGCGGTGCTGGAGGCGAGCGTGAACCATTTGTCGATCCGCGCGGCGACGTCCCCGGTCTTCTCGATCGCCTTCCAGTCGGCCTTGTCCATCTCGAACCGGCGATAGCCCTTGTCGGCCAGGCAGATGCGCTCGACCTGCCATTGCAGTCGCCGCGTCTCGCTGCCCGCCAGCAAGCCGGCCAGCAGGTTGGCGATGCCCGCCGCAGCGGCCGACTGGCCCGTGGTCAGATTGTTGTTCTGCCAGATCTGCCGGTTCATCTCGGTCGTGTCGGGCGAGATGCGCGCCACGCCGCCCGCGAGTGCGTCGCAGGCCAGCCGGTCTTCCAGATAGGTCTGGCGATCGACCGCGGGCTTGTTGAAATAATAATAGTCGCGGGCAATGGCCGGCGACGACACCAGCAAGGCGGCGATAGCCCCGGCAGCGGACAAGAACAGCTTCATCGGCGCCCCCCGACCCCTCTCTCCGCCGCAATGAATGCGCCGCGGCGCGCGATTCCGCAAGCGTCAGGCCACCCGCCGGCCGGCCTCCACCCGGAGCGCACGCCCCTTGCCGCCGCGCTTCGCTGCGTACAGCGCCTCGTCCGCCGCCTGCAGCAGCGTATCCAGATCGAGCCCGTCCCCGGGGCAGGACGCATAGCCGAGGCTGCCCGATACCGGCAGATCCAGCTCCCCGATCTGCGTCGGCCGGCACAGCCGAGCGATCACACCGGCCAGCCGCGCGTCGACCGACGTTTCGCCCGCGTCCTCGCGCAGCATCAGCACGAATTCGTCACCGCCCAGCCGCCCGACCAGCGCGCCCGGTCCGGCATGCCGGGTCAGGCGTTTAGCCACCACCTTGAGCAGGGAATCGCCGACATGGTGGCCGTGCGTGTCATTGGCTTCCTTGAACCCGTCAAGATCGACCAGCGCCACCGTCACCCGCTCGCCGCTCCGCCCGGCCTCGGCCAGCGCCCGCTCGATCGCCTCGCAGATCGCGCGCCGGTTGGGCAGGCCCGTCAGTGGATCGGCATTGGCCAGTGTCTCGACGCGCCGGTGCAGCATCAGCGTCTCGATCATCTGGCGGTGATAATCGCGCAGGAAGCCGATGTTGAGCAGTGCGACGCTGATCATGCTGACGCCCAGCACCATCGCCATGAAATCGCCCGACACGATCATCGCCGCGCCGGAGGGCAGGATGCCGATCAGCAGCGTCGCGATCGAGGTGAGGCGCAGCGGCGCCAGGCAATGCGCGATACTGAACGTGCCGAAGGCGAGCGAGATCGGGATCAGCAGGGGATAGCCCAGGCCGCCTTCGGCGAAGCTTGCGGCGCTGAACGCGCTGACCAGCGCCACCGAGGCGATCGCCGCGATGCGGGTGCCCTTCAGGAACCGGGCGATCGCGACCGGGTCGCCCCCGGTCTCCGGCCGGCGGAGCCATTCGGCCAGTCGCCACAGGCTGAACGCGACCCCGATCACCGTCCAGCCATAGTCGCGCAGCGGCACCTGCTGATGCCACAGCACATAATCGACCAGCGCGATGTTGATCAGCGCGACGAGGTGGAGCGTCGGAATCTGGCGGTGGATGCTGGCGAACTGAAAGGCGACCAGGCTGTCGCGGATTTCGGCCGGCGGCGGTGGCGACCATCGCCGCCAGACGGCCTGGGCGGCACCGAAAACACTGGATCGCATGGCTTTTCCCCGCCGGATCGTCCGGGAAACTATCGGGCCACATGGTAAACAAGTTGTAAAGAGAGGCGTGGACCGCGAGGGCGGCGGGGGCCATTTCCGGCCAGCCGGACTTGTTGCCTTCAATGTCAGCGACCCTACTGACATTCGCCCGCACGACCACGGTCTTCGTGTCGATTCAATCACGCCGCAGGCTAGCCCACTACTTCATCCGCGCTGTCGCCGCCCCTTCGATCACGCGGCGAAATGAGGATGGGAGAAGCGGGATATGCATCCGCGCGGCCCGATGGTCGGACAGTGGTGGGAAATGACGGCATCGGCGCTCGCGCCGTGGGATCACCCCGGCGCACCCTCGCTCATCGCGAACGACCGCGCCTGCCGCACGCCGCGCAGGCCATAGCCGGGGGGCCGAGTCGCCGGACCGGCGTCATTGGCGGCGGGCGCCATGAACACGCTCTCCAGCGCCGCGCGGTTGATGCCGTCGGGCGCCGAGCTGCACGGGAATTTCGTCCTGAGACCCTGCACGGTGGCGGCCTGGGCCAGGGCGCGCTCCTTCAGCCGTTGGCCGACCGATTTGCGCACCGGCAGCCCGGCGACGATCTTGATCCAGCTGTTCCAGCTGATGCCAAGCCGCTGCATCACCTCGGCCTGCGATCCGACCAGGGGTTCCAGATCCTCCACCAGCTCGCGGTTGACGATGCACATTTCCGGTCGTCGCTGCATGATCTGCTTCCTCGAAGAGCTATGTCGGCCCGGCACAGGGCGAATTCATCGCCGACCAGCGTGCATGGCGATGCCGCCATGTCCCCTGGAAGGCACGGTGCCTTTCTCGGAGAGAGCGATTCTCCCCCGGCAAGCCTCTCCGAAACATACCGCAATGGTTGCGGCTTATCCATAAACGATCGTTGAGCATGAACCGAAGATATTCCAGACGAGCAGGCGCCATCGAGGCGCCTTGTCCGCAATATACTATAGGATGTAGTTGGTGGCCGGCGACTCGTTGCTGTTATTTTATGTATCTTGTTTGTTCGGTTCCCGGTGCGCCGCGGGGACGCGCCGGGCATCATGGTTGATATCAGATCGCTGGCGCTGTTTCTCATCAAATCCGCGCGATTTACGCACCGCACGTGCCAAATTCATGCATAAAGACCTGAATCGCGCAGGAATCCTGCGTCCTATCGGCTCGACGCAACGGAAAAGACCTGCGCGCGCGTCGGCTGATTCGCGCTGGCGTGTCGATCAGATCCAGCCGGGCGCGTGGACCAGTTCCAGCTTCATGCCGTCCGGATCTTCGAAGAAGACCGCATAATAGTCGCCCGAATAGTCAGGATAATGCGCCGGCGCGTCGAGCACCCTGATCCCATGGTCGATCAGCAGGTCATGCAGCCGGTCGACATCCTCGCGGCTTGCCGCCCGCCAGGCGAGATGGTGCAATCCCGGCGCGTAGCGGTCATGCACTTGGGACGCGAGCGCGGGGTCGCAGACCCTCAATCCCAGGGATGCGCCTGACCCGTCCGGGCCCAGATCCCATTCGCACCCCTCGGGCTCGTCCTTGACGCAGCGATAGCCGAGATATTCGAGCACCGGGCCGTACACTGCCTTC
The DNA here is from genome assembly GCF_055521495.1 of Sphingomonas sp. BL-S-29. Classification (NCBI taxonomy): domain Bacteria; kingdom Pseudomonadati; phylum Pseudomonadota; class Alphaproteobacteria; order Sphingomonadales; family Sphingomonadaceae; genus Sphingomonas; species Sphingomonas sp. BL-S-29. The sequence continues at coordinate 370,298 of NZ_CM145482.1, read as the reverse complement.
GACGCGGCGACGTCGCGGACGGTCAGGTCGATATGGTGGAATCCGCCGCGGTGGCTCCTGGTCATGTCTTCCTCTCCTCAGGCAATGCACTGAACCATCGTCGGGCTGGCCCGGTTCAATCAAGGCGCCCAGCACCACCGGCGACTGGACACGCTGCGAAGAATAGAACATAAAGAGAACACACTGTCGAGTCGCATGCCATGTTCTTCGAACGGTCAGATCGCCTGCTCTTCCTGCTGCGTCCGCCGGCACCCGTGGCGGCGCATATCGACAAGGAACGCCGTCTGCTCGATCTCGGCTGGCCCGTCCGGACCGACTATCTGCACATCACGCTGTGCAAGCTGGATTTTCCGCGCCTGCCGGGCTGGGCCGTTCCGCTGATGCAGGCGATCGGCGAGTGCGTTGCCGTCCCGCCGTTCCGGATCGTGATGGATCGCATGACCGGCAGTGCCCGATCGGTCGTGCTGCGGCCGAGCGAGCGGATCGGGGCGCTGTTCGACCTGCAGGCGCGGCTCGCGGCCGCGATCGCGCGGGTCGATCGCTTGCGCGGGCAGCCCTATCGTTTCAGCCCGCATCTCACCCTGGTCTATCGCAAGGGCGACGCGTTCGACTGGGAGGTGGAGCCGATCAGCTGGCAGGCGGACGAGCTGTTGCTGGTGCACAGCAAGGTCGGGCTGACTCAGCATATCGTGTGCGGTCGCTGGCCGCTGGCCGCGCCGGCGTCAGTTCAGGGCCGGCAACGCCCAGTCGATCGGTTTCTGCCCATGGCTTTCGAGAAAGGCGTTCGCCTTGGAGAAATGCCGGCACCCGAAAAAACCCGCATGTGCGGATAGCGGGGAGGGGTGCGCTGCCTTCAGCACCAGATGCCGCCCGCCGCGATCCACGCTGTCGACGAACGCCGCCTTTTTCTGGGCATAGCTGCCCCATAGCATGAACACGACCGGCTCGGGCTTCGCATTGACGAGGCGGATGACGGCGTCGGTGAACTTCTCCCATCCGCGGTCGCGGTGCGAGGCGGCCATGCCCATCTGCACCGTCAGCACGGAATTGAGCAGCAGCACGCCTTGCTTCGCCCAATGCTCCAGGAAACCGTGGCGCGCCGGCTGGATGCCCAGATCGCTCGCCATTTCCTTGTACATGTTGACCAGGCTCGGCGGCGGCCGGACGTCGGGCTGCACCGAGAAGCACAGGCCGTGCGCCTGTCCTTCGCCATGATAGGGGTCCTGCCCCAGGATCACGACCCGCACCTCCTCGAGCGCGGTCAGGTCGAGCGCGCGGAACCACTCATTGCCCTTGGGGAAGATGCGCTTGCCCGCTGCCTTCTCCGCGACGAGATAGGCCTTGAGCGCCGCCATATAGGGGCTGTCGAACTCGGGCCGGAGGGGTTCGAGCCAGCTCGGATGGAGTTTGACCGCATCGCTCATGGCCCCCGGCATGTCCGAACCCGGCCGCGCCTGTCAATCGTGCCGTGACGGACAGTCGGCCGCGAGCGGGCAGGCAGCGCATTCGGGCGAATCGAACCGGCAGATCGTCTGGCCCAGATATTTCATGACGATGTGGAAGGACAGGAAGTCGTCGCCGCTCCAGCCCGGCATGGCCGCGGTCACTGTCTCGCTCGCCGTCCGCGCATCCGCGGCTTCGGTGACGAACCCAAGCCGTTGCAGGATGCGCAGCACATGGCTGTCGACAATCATCACTGGCCGCGAAAGCGTGCTGGCGTTGAGCGTCGACGCGGCGACCTTGCGTCCGACGCCCGGAAGCTGCTCGAGCCACGCCAGAGCGTCGTCGAGCGGTGGTCGGCCCAGGAAGGCGAGGTCGCAATTCCCGCGTTCCCGCTCGATCTGTCGGAGGGCGCCGACCAGCCATCTGGCCTTGTTCGGCGCGAAGGTGACGTCGGCGATAATGTCCTCCACCTCAGCTGGCGTGGCGGCGGCGATTCCGGATGCGGATCCGAAACAGGCCCGCAGACGATGATAGGCGGCCAGCGATACCGGATCGCGCGTTCGCCCGCTGATCAGCGATTTGACGAACTGACCTGTTGGCTTGCGGCGTGCCGGGAGGCCCAGGCCGTCCAGCACCGGCCCAAGCCGGTCGCGCCAGCGGACGATATCCCCGGCCAGGAAATCGAAGCATTGCTGCATACCCGCAGAATAGAACATAATAAGAACACAGGCAAGCTTAGCGAGGTTCCGGAATCGCACTGATGCAGATCAAGCCGCTGATATCGCCCGCAACCTTGATTGCATCGTGGACGTTTCACCGCTGCCGCTTGGCGCCCCCTGTGGCCGGACCGGCCAATATCAATGGAGACGAGACATGGGACTTTTCACCAAGGATATAGAGACGCTCGACGACCTGTTCGTGCATACCCTGCAGGACATTTATTACGCTGAGCACCAGATCACCAAGGCATTGCCCAAAATGATCGAAAAAGCGACCGCAGCCGACCTCAAGGCCGGCTTCGAGACTCATCTGCGCGAGACAGAAGGGCAGATCGCCCGGCTCGAGCGCGTTTTCCAGATGCATGGTCGGGAGCCGAAGGCAGTGACCTGTCCGGCGATCGACGGCATCATCAAGGAAGCCAACGAGATCGCCGGCGATATTGCCGACAAGCAGGTGCTCGATGCAGCGCTGGTCGCTGCGGCGCAGGCCGTCGAGCATTATGAGATCACGCGGTACGGCACCTTGATCGCCTGGGCGAAACAGCTTGGCCGCGCCGACTGCGCGAGCGTGCTCGCCGAAACCCTGGCCGAAGAGAAGGCGACCGACGAGAAGCTGACGGCGATGGCGGAAAGCACGCTCAACGCCCAGGCCGAGCTGGCCGAAGCCGACGCCTGATCGACGGCGGCGCGGGCCGGCCCGGCCGGCCCGGCCGGTCCGCGTCAGCGCTTGCGCACGAACTCCGCGCGCAGCACCAAGCCCTTGATGCCCTCGTACCGGCAGTCGATCTCCTGTGGATCGCCGGTCAGCCGGATCGATTTGATCAGGGTGCCGCGCTTCAGCGTTTGGCCGGCACCCTTCACGGTCAGGTCCTTGATCAAGGTCACCTGGTCGCCATCGGCGAGCAGATTGCCCATCGAGTCGCGCACTTCGACAGCATCGGCGTCGGCCGATATCGCCTTCGCATCGGCAGCGCTGATCCATTCGCCGCTGGCTTCGTCATAGACGAAATCGTCGTCGTCACTGGCCATGGATCAGCTCTTGATCGTGGTCATTTCGACGGCCTTGCCCTTGCTCGAAGGGTTCGACGCGTTGGCCTTGGGGGCTTTTTCCGCCTTGGGCTTGCGGACTTCCTTGTTCGATTTTTTCTGGCTCTTGGCCATGGCGGCGGTTCCTTATCGGGCGGATGCCCTGGCGGAACGCTACACGCTTCGCCCCCGCTACGCCCGCATTATCGCTGCGGGCGGCGGGGCGGGTCCTCAGCCGATCGCGCCGACGGCGGCGTACTGGCCGAGGATGAGGAGGGCGGTCGTCGCGAAGGACGCGAAACCGATCACGAGGGAGCGAGTCATTTTACGGTCTTTCTCTGGGTCTGCGTCCCGGTTCAGACGACCGGGACGACGGGGACGGCTGCGCTGACCATCAGCGCGGTGAACAGCAGCGCACCGAAGAACGAGAGCGCGAGGTTCTGGACATTGTGAAAACGGACGGACATTGTTTCATTCCCTGATCTTGGCGATCCGGACCATCCGGCCGCCGATGCCAGGATGACTGCATCGAGCGTGCCAAACTCGCAAAGCATTGAAATTGCTGGGTCGACCAATCCCGCCCACATCGGAATGGGAAAAATGACGGCGCGATATTGGGATTTTGCACCATTAATTGGCGTGGCTAATGCGCGACCCGCGGCTGGTCCGGCCCGCGCTGCCACCCCCGAGTGGCGTTGCGCCTAGCGGGTGAAGGCGATGCCGATCCGGGCGTGTGTAGCGCGGCGATTATAGTCGCTCAGCGCCTCGCCATAGCCAGTGAATGCCTGACCAAAGAGATAGATGTGCGGCAGATCGTCGGAAATGGAGGCGAGCGGATAGGACAGATAGGCTTCGGCCGCGCCCTTGCCAGTCCCCGGATTGCCGCGGCCGGTCACCGAAAGCTTGATGCCGTCCTTCCGGCCGATCGAGGCAGTGAGCGCGCTATAGCCCCAATAACGGTCGAGATCGGGCGCGGCGCCCTGCTGTCCGACATAGAACCAGGCCTGGGGCACCAGCTGCAGGGTCCAGCCGTTGCCCAGCCGGAAATCCCTGGCGGCGCGGACGAACACGCGATTGACGTCGATCGAGCCGCCCACGCCCAGCCCGTTAGAATCGTGGCGATAGCCGCCGCCGACCGTCGTCGTCGGGTCGATCGGCATGTCGACATAGACTTCCGGACTGTAAGTGGTCGCGCGGAACGGGCCGGAGGGCTCCCCCAGCGCCCAGAACATGGTGTGGGTATAGGCGAAGTTGAGATTGGGGCCGCCTTCCCGGCCCAGCGCGCGGAAGGCGAAGCTGAATTGCAGCTTGGCACCGGCATCGCCCAGGCCGGCCGCGCCGTAAATCGGCTCGTGCGGCCGGAAGCGATCCCAGAAACCGCTCGACGAACCCGATGAATCCGTGACGACCCGTTCGACGGCCGCGACCTGGATAGGGGGCGCCGCGGGCGGCACCGCGTCCGAGCCCTGGGCATTCCCCGCCGGCCGGGCCGGCGCGGCGGCGGCCAGCCGGTAATGCAGCCTGGCGAACGCGCCGGGTTGCACGGTCAGCACTGCGTCGGGCGTGATGATCAGCCGCAAATGGGCACCGTCACCGGCGATGGTCTCGATCTCGGCCGGGCCCTCGGCCGGTGCCGCGGCGGTGCCCTCGTTGAGCAGGAACACCTCGACGCCCTGCCGGGCGGCCTCGGCCGAGGCGACCGGCTCGACCAGCGGGCGGAGCTGAGCGGCGGCGGGGGCGGCGAGGAGCAAGATCGTCGCGGCGGCGGGGATCGTCTGGATGCGCATTCGCAAAGTGTTGCCAGCCGATTGTTACGGACGCGAGTCCCAACTGACCGGGCTGGCGCGCCGCGAGCGGCCCGGCTAGGCGATAGCCATGCGAGTCACCGATGCAGAGATCGCCTTTGCCGAAACCCTTGCCGGCCTCGCCGGGGAGGCGATCCGGCCCTATTTCCGCAACAGCCATGGGCTCGAGGCCAAGGAAGACGCCTCGCCCGTCACCCTTGCCGATCGCGCCGCCGAAGCGGCGATGCGCGCGGCGATCGAGGCGCGCTTCCCTGACGATGCGATCATCGGCGAGGAATATGGCGTGCGCGAGGGCACGAGCGGCCGCGCCTGGGTGCTCGATCCGATCGACGGTACCCGCGCGTTCATCTCGGGCCGCCCGATCTTCGGTACCCTGATCGCGCTGGTCGCCGATGGTTGGCCGGTGCTCGGCGTGATCGACCAGCCGATCCTGCGCGAGCGCTGGCTCGGCGTGATCGGCCGCCCGACCCTGTTCAACGGCAAGCCCGCGGCCACGCGCAGTTGCCCCGAACTGTCGAAGGCGCTGCTTGCGACGACCTCGCCGGCGCTGTTCGGCGACGATCAGCTCCACGCCTTCGAACATCTCGATTCGGCGGTGATGAGCACGGTGCTCGGCGGCGATTGCTATAATTATGCCTGCCTCGCCTCGGGCTGGCTCGACATCGTCGTCGAAGACGGGCTGAAGCTGCACGATTTCGCGGCGCTGGTGCCCGTGGTCGAGGGCGCCGGCGGGCGCATGTGCGACTGGTGGGGCGATCCGCTCACCGCCGACAGCATCGGCGAAGTCGTCGCGGCGGGCGATCCGGCACGGATCGAGGATATTCTGGAAGCCCTGGCCTGTCGCGGGCACTGAGTTCGCGTCAGAAGATCCCCAGAAACTTCTTCTTCTGCTCCTTGCGCTCCTGCGGCGTCTTCTTCCCGTTTTCCGCCTTGGCCGTGGTGCCGTGGCCGACATCGTCGCGCGGCAGCCCCTTGGTGGTACGCTGCGCCGTTGCAGTCGCGCCCGACAGCACGGGCCCGCACGCCGCGCTTTTCGCGTCGCCGATATCGACAAAGGCAAGGACACCCGCGATCGGGCTCGCCACCAGCGCCAGGCCAAGCCCGGCACCAGCTCGCGTCAGCAATTGCGGACTGACCACGTTGATCCCGGGCTTCGCGAAATAGCCGTTCAGGCCCACCGGCGACTGGCCGGAGATCAGGCTGAACTTCTTGCCGTCGGCACGAAAGGCGAGATCGAGCGATTCGTTCCGGAAGCTGAACCCGCCCCTGCCCAGGATCACATTCTTCTGGGTGTCGATCAGGATCGGGTCGGCCGCCGCGATACCGCGCCTCACCGTGAAGGCGATCAGCCCGCAATTGATCCGCACCGGTTCCTTCAATTTCCCCTCGAACATCTTCTGGACAAAGGTGCCGATATCGAGCTCGGACAGCTGCACGTTGCGCGTCCAGAAACTGCCGGCCGGAATGATGATCGCGATCCGACCATTCGAGGTCGACAGCGATTCGTGGACGGTATCGCCGTCCCCGGTCAGCTGAATCCGTGCCTTCACCGTGCCGCTGGTGCCGGCTTCGTCCACGCCGTACCCGGCCAGCAGCACGCCCATCGGCGTCGGCGACAGGCGGATGTCGTAATCGGTGTGCACCACTGGCTGGCGCGCGTTGATCCTGATGTCCGATGAGACGTGCCCGCGCGCCATGTCGAAGGTCAGCGGCGATAGCGTCAGCAGGCTGTTGTCGAGCCCGAGCGTCAGGTCGATGTTCGACACCGGCACGCTCTTCGCCCGCAGCGAACGCACCTTGTACTGCACGGCCGCATCGAAATTGCGCAGCGCCTCGACGCGCAGGGTCGCATCGGGCAGCAGCCGCGGCGCGCCGCCGACCTGCGTGATCACACCCGCCTTGCCCCGGGCTGCGACCTCATCCGGGTTATAGCCGATGAACGGCGCCACATCGACGATATCCAGGGTGCGGGTCGCCAGCGCCGCGGTAATCTTCAGCCGGGGCTCGATCATCGCCACCGTCAGCTTGCCACCGATATCGCTGTCGCCGAAATGGCCTTTCAGCCCCGTGAAGCGATACTCGTCGCCGACCTTGGTCAGCGCCGAATCGAGCCGATAGGAACGGGTCTCGGGCACTGCCACGCCGATGATGCTGAACAGATCGGCGATGTTGGTGCCGCGCGCGGTGACCTTCAGGTTCGCGCCTTCGATTCGCGTCGGCGCGTCGAGCGTGCCTGAAACGTCGATTGCGGTCCGCGCCGCCTTGATATGCATTTCGAGCTGGTTCTTGCCGTTGGTCACGGTGGCGTTCGGCGTCAGCATCGCCCCATACAGCGTGAAGGGCGTCGTCCGCTCGATACCCTTGCCGGTGAACTGGATCGTATTCTCGAACCGCGTGTCGCTCGCCTTGATCGTCTGGAAAGCGAGATCGACTGATAACTGCAGCCGGGGATCGACATAGCGCAGCGTGGTCCCCGAAACGGTCGCACGGCGGATCAGCGGCATCTCGAAGGGTTTTCCCTTGCCCTCGCTGAACGTCCAGGTGTTGCTCTTGCGGTCCTTGCTCCACTCCAGATCCACCGCGCCGTCGAGCATGTCGAGCCACCGGATCCGGCGATTGCCGAAGATCAGCGGGAAGGTGGCGATTCGCGTATCGATTCGCTTTGCCTCGAACAAATTGGGTTTGGACGCCCAGGCCGGATTGGAGATCGTCATCCCCTCGGCGACGAAATGGATGGTGATCGGATCGAAATAGAGCTGGAAGTCGCCCGGCACCTTCACCGTGCGGTGTGTCATCGCCGCGACGGTCCGTTCGAACGGATGCTTCAGGAACCGGCCCTTGGTGATGTACAGGATCAGCCAGGCAAGGAAGATCGTGCCGATAACGCCAAGCACCACGTTGCGCACGATTCGCCATGGCTTGGAAAGCCGCCGCCCGGTACTTGGCGTTTCCGCGGCCGATTCGGTCGCGACGGGCGGTTCTTCGACCCTATTCGCAGCCGTTTCTTCGGCGGGGTTGGTTTTAGGCGGCAAATCCATCGCCCTCCAACCGTTCGCGCACGCCGCAAGTTCCAGAAGGTTGCATTCCACGGGGCATGCCGCTATGCGCCCGCCTTTCCGCGAGTAAGAGGAACTGCCCGGCCGGTATGGGCTGCCGTGGCCGTTCATAGATCGTCGCGAATATGAGGAGACGAAAATGCCCAAACTCAAGACGAAGAGCGGCGTGAAGAAGCGCTTCACGCTCACTGCCACCGGAAAGCTGAAGCATGGCGTCGCCGGCAAGCGCCACCGCCTGATCAGCCACAACGGCAAGTATATCCGCCAGAACCGCGGCACCTCGGTCCTGTCCAAGGCAGACACCGCAACCGTGAAGGCCTGGGCGCCTTACGGTCTGAGCTGAACTGGAGGATATAGAGAATGGCACGCGTAAAACGGGGTGTAACCACCCGCGCAAAGCATAACCGGATCCTCGATCAGGCGAAGGGCTATTATGGCCGTCGCAAGAACACGATCCGCATCGCCCGTCAGGCCGTCGAAAAGGCCGGCCAGTACGCCTATCGTGACCGCAAGGTGAAGAAGCGCTCGTTCCGGGCGCTCTGGATCCAGCGCATCAACGCGGCCGTCCGCGTTGAGGGCCTCACCTATGGCACCTTCATGCACGGCCTGAAGCTCGCCGGCGTCGAACTCGACCGGAAGGTCCTGGCCGACATCGCGATGCACGAAGGTGCTGCGTTTAGCGCCATCATCGCGCAGGCGAAGGCGGCTCTGCCCCAGGCCGCCTGAGCGACCTGTAGCGACCGAAATTTGGGGCGCGGGTGGTTTTCCACCCGCGCCCTTTTCGTTGGGAATCGAGTTGATGATCACGCTCCACCCCATGACTGACCGTGACTATGCCTGGCTGCTGGGCGAGGAATCGCGCGCTGACGGGCTGGTCCAGTGCGAAGGGGGCATCGCCCCGCCCGAGGTCAGCGCCATGCTCCGCGGCGTCACGGCGCAGGTCGCCGCGACGACGGACAAGCCGACTGCCTGGCTGATCGCCGAGGGCGACATGGTGGTCGGCATGACCAGCTTCACCAGGCGCGACGAGGATGGCCGCTACGAGATCGGCTATGGCATCGCCCCGACGCATGAAGGTCGCGGCGTGATGACGCAGGCGCTGGCTGCCTTGCTGCCGATCCTGCGCGAACACGGACATCCCGGCTTGACCGCCGGGACGAGCGTGGACAATCCGGGCTCGCAGCGCGTGCTCGAAAAGAACGGTTTCGTTCGTACCGGCACGCGCGACGATCCGGAGGACGGCGCGCTCATTCTCTGGGCGATCGACCTTGATACGAAGAGGGCTGCATGACCGATCTCGACCAGATGCGTGAACATTTGCTCGCCGCCGTGGAGGCGTCGGGCGGGCTCGACGCGCTCGATACGGTACGCGTCGGCGCGCTGGGCAAGCAGGGCACGATCACCGGCCTGCTCAAGACCCTGGGCGGCATGTCGCCCGAACAACGCCTCGTCGAAGGCCCGCGCATCCAGGGCCTGCGCGAGGCGGTGACGGTCGCGATCGCCGACAAGAAGGCAGCGCTCGACCGCGCCGACCTCGACGCTCGCCTCGCCCGCGAGACGCTCGACATGACGCTGCCGGCCGACGGCGTCGGTACGGGCAGTGTCCACCCGGTCAGCCAGGTGATGGACGAGCTGGCGGAGATTTTCGCCGATCTCGGCTTCGCGGTCGCGACCGGCCCCGAGATCGAGGACGACTGGTACAATTTCACCGCGCTCAACATCCCGGAAACTCACCCGGCCCGCGCGATGCACGACACCTTCTATTTCCCGGCGCAGCCGGAGGCGAGCACGGCCGGCGACGGGCAAAGCCCGTCGTCCGACGGCGAGCTTGGCTCGCCGCGGGCCGCGCTCGGTTCCTCGCGGATGCTGCTGCGCACTCACACCTCCCCGGTGCAGATTCGCGCGATGCAGGCGGCGGGCGGCAACAAGCCGATCCGCATCATCGCACCCGGTCGCACCTATCGCTCGGACAGCGACGCCACCCACACCCCGATGTTCCATCAGGTGGAGGGGCTGGTGATCGACAAGGGCATCACCCTCGGCCACCTCAAATGGACCCTGGAGACCTTTCTCAAGGCGTTCTTCGAGCGCGACGACATCGTCCTGCGCCTTCGCCCCAGCTATTTCCCCTTCACCGAGCCCTCGGCCGAGGTCGATGTCGGCTTCAGCCTCGTGAACGGCAAGCGCGTGATCGGCGGGTCGGACGGCTGGATGGAAGTGCTCGGCAGCGGCATGGTCCACCGCAAAGTGATCGAGGCCGGCGGCTATGATCCCGACGAATGGCAGGGCTTCGCGTTCGGCTGCGGCATCGATCGCCTCGCCATGCTCAAATACGGCATGGACGATCTGCGCGCCTTCTTCGACGGCGATATCCGCTGGCTGAAACATTATGGATTCGCGGCACTCGACGTGCCCACCTTGTCCGGGGGAGTCGGGGCATGAAGTTCACCCTGAGCTGGCTCCAGGAGCATCTGGAGACGACCGCAGACCTCGACACGATCGTCGAGGCGCTGACCCGTGTCGGTCTCGAGGTCGAAGGCGTGGAGAATCCGGGCGAGAAGCTCGCTGCCTTCAAGGTGGCGAAAGTGCTGACCGCTGCCCCGCACCCCCAGGCCGACAAGCTCCAGGTCCTCACCGTCGACGCCGGCGAGGGCCCGCTTCAGGTCGTGTGCGGCGCGCCCAACGCGCGCGCCGGCCTGGTCGGCGTGTTCGGCCTGCCCGGCGCGGTCGTGCCGTCCAACGGCATGGTGCTGAAGGTCGCGGCGATCCGCGGCGTCGAATCGAACGGCATGATGTGCTCCACGCGCGAGCTAGAGCTGGGCGAGGATCATGACGGCATCATCGAGCTGCCCGAAGACGCGCCGATCGGCACCGCATTCCCGGATTATGCCGGCCTCAACGATCCGGTGATCGACGTTGCCATCACGCCCAACCGCCAGGATTGCATGGGCGTACGCGGCATCGCGCGCGATCTCGCTGCCGCTGGCCTCGGCACGCTCAAGCCGCTGAAGGTCGATCCGGTGGCGGGCGAAGGTCCCGGCCCCGACGTGCGCACCGACGACACGGATGGCTGCCCGGCCTTTTTCGGCCAGACCGTCGCCGGCGTCACCAATGGCGAGGCACCGGACTGGATGCGCCGCCGCCTCGTCGCGATCGGGCAGAAACCGATCTCGGCCTTGGTCGACATCACCAATTATGTGTCGGTCGATCTCGGCCGCCCGTTGCACGTCTATGACCGCGCCAAGCTCTCGGGCGGCCTCGTCGCGCGCCGGGCAAAGGCGGGCGAGACCGTGCTCGCGCTCAACGGCAAGACCTATGCGCTCGACGAGACCATGACGGTCATCGCCGACGACGCTCATGTCCATGACATCGGCGGCATCATGGGCGGCGAGGAATCGGGCGTGTCGGCGGAAACGACCGACGTGCTGGTCGAATGCGCGTTCTTCGATCCCGACCATATCGCCCGCACCGGCCAGAAGCTGGGGCTGACCAGTGATGCCCGCGCCCGGTTCGAGCGCGGTGTCGATCCAGCCTTCCTCGAAGACGGTCTCGCCATCGCCACGCGTCTCGTGACCGATATCTGCGGCGGCACGGCCAGTGGCGTGACACGTGCCGGCACCCCGCCGGTGATGCCGCGCGTGATTGCCTATGACACCAACCGCGCCGAGACGCTGGGCGGCCTCGCCATCGCGCCCGACCGGCAAAAGACGATCCTCGAAAGCCTCGGCTTCGCGGTCGATGCCGGCTGGAACGTGACGGTGCCGAGCTGGCGCCGCGACGTGGACGGCTCGGCCGATCTGGTTGAGGAAGTCATCCGCATCGAGGGCATCGACAAGGTCCCGCCGGTTCCGCTCGATCGCATCCCCGGCGTCGCCACCCCGACCGCGACCCCCGAGCAGAAGCTCGAACGTCGCGCCCGCCGCGCCGCCGCCGCGCGCGGCCTCAACGAAGCCGTGACATGGAGCTTCCTGTCCGAAGCCGAAGCGGCGCCCTTCGGCGGTGGCGCATGGAGCCTCGCCAACCCGATCAGCGAAGACCTCAAGGTCATGCGCCCGTCGCTGCTCCCCGGCCTGCTCGCCGCGGCAGCGCGCAATTTGAAGCGCGGCGCGCAGACCGTGCGCCTGTTCGAGATCGGGCGCCGCTATCTCGCTGACAAGGAACGCCCGACGCTTGGCGTCGTCCTCGCCGGCGAAGGCCGCGCACGCGGCTGGCAGCAGGGCAAGGCTGTCCCGTTCGACGCGTTCGATGCCAAGGCGGAGGCGCTCGCGCTGCTCGCCGCGGCCGGCGCCCCGGTGGAGAATCTCCAGGTCATGGGGCCAATTGACGAAGCGTCGGGCGATGCCTGGCATCCCGGCCAGTCCGGCACCCTGCGCCTCGGCCCGAAGACGGTGCTCGCCGCCTTCGGCATGGTCCACCCGCTCACCGCCCGCGCTTTCGATCTCGATGGTCCGGTCGCCGCGGTCGAGCTGTATCTCGATGCGATCCCGGGCAAGCGCTCGGCAGGCTTCATGCGTCCGGCCTATGCGCCGCCCGCGCTGCAGGCCGTGCGCCGCGACTTCGCGTTCCTCGTGCCCGTCGATCTCGGCGCCGATTCGCTGCTCCGCGCCGTGAAGGGCGCGGACAAGGCGGCGATCACTGGCGTGCGCCTGTTCGACGTCTTCACCGGCGCCGGCGTCGACGATGGCCAGAAGAGCCTTGCGCTCGAAGTCACGCTCCAGCCCGGTGAGAAGAGCTTCACCGACGAGGAACTGAAGGTCGTCGCCGACAAGGTCGTGGCGGCGGCGACAAAGCTGGGGGCGGTGTTGCGGGGCTGAAGCATCTGGCTAAGCGAGGCCTGTTTCCCTCTTCCGTTCGTTTCGAGCGAAGTCGAGAAACAGGCCTCATAGTAAGGCTTCTCGACTTCGCTCGAAGCGAACGGAGGTTTTGTGACGGATCTGATCGACATCGCCTCCTCGGGCCTCTCCGCCGCGATCAACCCGTTCGGCGCCGAACTCACCCATCTCCGCGACGCCGAAGGCCGGGAGCTGATGACCGATGCCGATCCGGCCTTCTGGACCGGCCACGCCCCGATCCTTTTCCCGATCGTCGGCCGCCTGAACAATGATGTGCTCCGCATCGACGGCACCACCTATCCGATGAAGCAGCACGGCTTCGCCCGCCGCATGCCCTTTACGGTGTTGGAACGGGCGCCAGACCGCGCCGTTTTCCGCCTCACGGACTGCGAAGAAACCCGCGCCGCCTATCCCTTCGCCTTCGCGCTCGACCTGACCTACGTGATCGCTGGCACGACGCTTCACATCGAGGCCCGCATCGAAAATCGCGGAGGCGCTTCCATGCCGGCGAGCTTCGGCTGGCATCCGGCCTTTGCCTGGCCGCTACCCTATGGCGAGCCGCGCGAGGCGCATCACATCCTGTTCGACAGCGATGAGCCCGATTCGCTCAAGCAGATCGTTCCCGGTGGCCTGATCGGCAACATTCCGCGCCCGTCGCCGCTCGACGGGCGCATCCTCGCGCTGCGCGACAATCTCTTCACCGACGATGCACTGATCTGGGATCCGGTCCAATCGCGCCAGGTCACCTATGGTGCGCCGATCGGCGCGCAGCTCGACATTGCCTTCCCCGATACGGCGAAGCTCGGCATCTGGACCAAGCCCGGCGCACGCTTCCTTTGCATCGAGCCCTGGCACGGTATCGCCGACCCGGAAGGCTTTGCCGGGGACTTCCGCGACAAGCCCGGCGTCTTCGAGATCGCGCCCGGCGACAGCTGGACATGCGCACTGGGCGTGACGTTGCGCCCCTGACCCGCTAGGGGCGCTGCGATGACTGGAATTTCCGACCGCCGCACCTTCGCGATCATCTCGCATCCCGACGCGGGCAAGACGACGCTCACTGAAAAGCTGCTCTATTTCGGCGGCGCGATCCATCTCGCCGGCGAGGTGAAGGCGCGAGGCCAGAACCGGCGCGCCCGCTCGGACTGGATGAAGATCGAGCAGCAGCGCGGCATCTCGGTCACCTCCTCGGTGATGACCTTCGAGAAAGACGGCCTGACCTTCAACCTGCTCGACACGCCGGGCCATGAGGATTTCTCGGAAGATACCTATCGCACCCTGACCGCGGTCGATTCGGCGGTGATGGTGATCGACGCCGCGCGCGGCATCGAGGCCCAGACCCGGAAACTGTTCGAGGTCTGCCGCCTGCGCTCGGTGCCGATCATCACCTTCGTCAACAAGGTCGATCGCGAGGGCCGCGATCCGTTCGAGCTGCTCGACGAAGTCGCCGACATCCTGCAGCTCGACGTCTGTCCGATGAGCTGGCCCGTCGGCATGGGCAGCGATTTCGAGGGCGTGTACGATCTCTACGCCAATACGCTGAGCCAGCCCGAAGGCCCGTCGCGCGAATTTATGGGCAAGCCGCTGCGTTTCACCGGACTGGACGATCCCGCGCTGGCCAAGGTCCTTTCCGAGGATGGCCTGCAGAAATTGCGCGACGAGGCCGAACTGGCGCAGGGCGGCTATTCCACCTTCGATCCGGCGGCCTATCGCCGCGGCGATCTCACCCCGATCTATTTCGGCTCGGCGCTGAAGGATTTCGGCGTGGCCGAACTGATCGGCGCGCTCGGCCAGCATGCGCCGGGCCCGCGGCCCCAGCCGGCCCAACCCGACGCGATCGCGCCGGACTATGCCGAAGTCACCGGCTTCGTGTTCAAGGTCCAGGCCAATATGGACCCGAACCACCGCGATCGCATCGCCTTCATGCGGCTCTGCTCGGGCATTTTCAAACGCGGCATGAAGCTGACGCCGACGGGGCACGGCAAGCCGATCGCGATTCATTCGCCGATCCTGTTCTTCGCGCAGAATCGCGAGCTCGCCGACGAGGCGTTCCCGGGCGACATCATCGGCATCCCCAACCATGGCACGTTGCGGGTCGGCGACACGCTCAGCGAAAAGGCGACGATCCGCTTCACCGGCCTGCCCAATTTCGCCCCCGAAATCCTGCGCCGCGTCGCGCTCAAGGATCCGACCAAGACCAAGCAGCTTCGGAAAGCGCTCGACGACATGGCGGAGGAGGGCGTGACTCAGGTCTTCTATCCGGAGATCGGGTCGAACTGGATCATCGGTGTGGTCGGCCAGCTTCAGCTTGAAGTGCTGCTGTCGCGCCTCGACGCCGAGTACAAGGTCGATGCCGGGCTGGAGATGGCGCCGTTCGACACCGCCCGATGGGTCTCGGCCGAGAATCCCGCCGACCTCAAGGCGTTCATGGATCTCAACCGCTCCTCCATGGCCAAGGACCGCGACGGCAACCCGGTCTATATGGCGAAGACGGCCTGGGACGTGGGGTACGTGGCGGACCGCTACCCCAAGGTAAAATTCGCCGCGACGCGCGAGCGGTAGGCCTCAAGCAGAACGTCACCCCGGCCTTGTGCCGGGGTCCATCGTGCATCAGGCGCCGCGTGTCGTCATAAGGGGCAATGCTCGCCGAGACACGGATGCCGGAACAAGTCCGGCATGACGAACTGGGTCAGTCGACCCAATCCTTGCGCAGCGGCTTCGCCGCCAGCCACATCAGCAGCGCCGCCACCAGATACAGCACCAGCCCGATCAGCATCGAATAACGCAGCGCCTCGTCCCCGAACCGCCTGGTCAGCCCGTCGGACAAAGCCCCCAGCGCAAAGCTCCCAGCTCCCAGCCCGATCAGATTGTTGATGAACAGGAAGCTCGCCGACGCCGTCGCCCGCATATGCGGCGGCACGAGATGTTGGACGGCGGTGATCACCGGGGCCAGCCAGACATAGGCCAGCGCCTGGGGCACCAGGAAGAAAAGGAACGCCGCCGTCACCGACGACGACAGGATGCCCGCGGCGAACAGCGGCACCGCGATGACGAAGGCGATCGCCGGCGCCCGCGCATAGGCAGCTCGGTCCTTCGTGCCGAACCTGTCGCCGATCATCCCGCCGAGCAGCACGCCCGGCACGCCACCGAGCAGCAGGATCGCGCCGTAGAAATAGGACACGTCCTGCAACTCGAGATGGAAGCTCCGCTTGAGCAACGAGGGCAGCCAGAAGGCGAGACCGTAGCCGAGCATCGAGCTGGCCGAGGCCCCGAAGGCAAGCAGCCAGAAGCTCGGCTTGCGCGCCAGGATCGCGAACACGCGCCGCACCGGCTCGGTTGCGGCGACGGTCCGGTCGCGCACCGGCTCACGCACCAGCAGGCGGAACAGCGGTGCGATCGCCACGCCCGCCAGCCCGACGACGACGAATGCCGCCCGCCAGTCGACCGTCGTCGCGATATAGCCGCCGAGCAGCACGCCCGCCGCCGATCCCAGCGGAATGCCCAAGGAATAAACTGCCAGAGCCCGCGCCCGGCTCTCCGGCGGAAAGGTATCGGCGATTACGGCGTAGGAAGGCGCGACACCCCCGGCCTCGCCCACGCCGACACCGAGCCGCGCGCCGAACAATTGCGCGAAATTCCCCGCCCAACCGCAGAGCGCGGTGAACCCGCTCCACACCCCTAGGCTGATCGTGATCGTCCAGGTTCGGCTGGTCCGGTCGGCGATCCAGGCAAGCGGGATAGCGAGGGTCGAATAGAGCAGGGCAAAGGCCAGCCCGCCCAGCACGCCGAGCTGCGTATCGGTCAGGCTCAGCTCCGCCTTGATCGCCGGCACCAGGATGCTGAAGATCTGCCGGTCGACGAAGTTGAAGGTGTAGACGAGCAGCAGCATCGCCAGCGCCAGCGCGCGATATCCGCGGGATTGGGTGTCGGTCATCGATCGCCTTTGCACCTGAAATGACGAGACCGGACGCTCTGTGCCGAGCGCCCGGTCCCGATGCCGTCTATCGTCGCGCGGTTCAGAACTTCACGGCCAGGGTCCCGAAGATCTGCCGCGGATTGCCGTAAAAGGCGGTGGCGATGCCTTCCTTGCCCAGGGTCGGCACATAGGGCCCGTTCGGCACCGGCACGTTCGTCGCGCTGATCGGGTTACCCGCAATGTCGGTGCGGATATATTGGTAGCCCGCCGTCTTGTAGTGCTTGTTGGTCAGGTTCTTGCCGTGGATGCCGATCGAATAGCGCCCGCGCTCGCCAAAGCTGTAGGTCAGATGCGCGTCCCACAAGGTATAGGCCGGCTGGTCGAGGAACGGGCTCGCCGTCTCGAACTGATGTGTCAGGCTGCGATAGGAAACGACGGTCGACGCATTGACCGTGCCCGAACCGACCGGGACGCTGGTGCCGAGCGTGCCCGACAGGGTCCAGTCGGGCGTGTTCTGGAACACGCGGACAGCGGCGACGTCAGTGCCGGTCGGGCCGATGAACGTCTTGTACTTGGCGTCCATATAACCGAGCGTGCCGGCGAAATAGATCGACGATCCCGGCCCGGCAAAGTCGCGCGCCAGCGTGGCGTTGGTCTCGAGCTCGACGCCCTTGATCGTCGCCTTCGCCGCGTTGGTGGTGATGCCGCAGAAGGACTGGACGCCGCCGATTACGCAGCCGACCGATCCCGGCACCTGCACATCGCTGTAATCGGAATAGAAGCCGTCCAGCGCCCAGGTCAGCCGGCGGTCGAATGCCGCGCCCTTCCAGCCGATCTCATAGGTCTTCACCACCTCGGGGTCGAAGGAGAGATAATCGTAGATGTCCTGATAGGTCCGGCCAACCGCCGGGTTGGCGATCGGCGACGAGGTGCCCGATCCACGCGGGTCGAAACCGCCGCCCTTGAAGCCCTCCGAATAGGACGCATAGAGCATATGGCCTTCGACCGGCTTGAAGCTGAGCGATGCGCGGGGGGTAAAGCGCTTGAACGTCGCCTTGCCGCGGAAATCCGTGGAGGGGGCGCCGACGATGGTCGGGTTGCCGCCAAATTCGGCGCTCTGGCCAAAATAGCTCGCCTTGAACACATAGGACTGGCGTTCGTCCCAGGTATATCGGCCGCCCAGCGACAGGCTGATCTGCGGCGTGAAATCATAAGTGAAGTCGCCATAGATCGAGCTGGTCTCGGTGCGGACATCGCCCTTGGTATTGGCGTTGAAGTTCGCGAGCGTCGTCGACAGCAGCACGTCGAAGGTCGTGCTCGCCTTGGCGCCGAGATAATAATAGCCGATCAGGCCGTTCAGCTTCTCGCTCTTGTAATGGAGCTGGAATTCCTGGCTGGTCTGCTCGTTGCGATAGACCGCGGGCACATCCACATCGACCGCGGGCAGCGCGTCGAAATCGATCGGCGTCAGCGACTTGTCCTTGCGCCAGGCGCTGATGCTGCGCAGCGTCAGATGGTCGGTCAGGTCGGCCGTCACCGCCATCGACAGGCCGCCGGCCTCGATGTCGTTCCTTGGACTGTTGAGCCCGGCGCGCGTGTCATAGACGTTGGATTGCACCGGCGCGCCCGACAACAGGCCCGGGATCAGGCGATACCCGTTGCGCGCGTTCGACTTGTCATGCGTGTAATCGCCGGTGATCCGGACGAACAGGCGCGAATCCGGCGAGTTGAACTCGACGGTGCCGCGGCCGGCCCAGATATCCTTGTTGTAATTGTCGATGTTCAGGTTCGTATTCTGGCCGAAGCCGCCGCGCGACAGCCGCGCGCCCGACACGCCGACCTTCAGCATGTCGCCGATCGGGGTGGAGACGCTGACGATGCCATCGGCCTGGTCATAGGAGCCGTAGGTGGCCTTCAGGCTCGCCTCGAAATGATCGGGCAGCTTCTTGGTGACGTATTTCACCGCGCCGCCGATCGTGTTGCGGCCGTACAGCGTCCCCTGCGGCCCGCGCAGGATCTCGATCCGGTCGACGTCATAGATGTCGAGCACGGCGGCCTGCGGGCGGTTGAGATAGACATCGTCGAGATAGATGCCGATGCCCGCCTCGAAGCCGGGGACCGGATCCTGCTGGCCCACGCCGCGGATGAAGGCGGCGAGGGTGGAGTTGGTGCCGCGCGCGTCCTTCAGCGTGGTATTGGGGGTGATGTTCTGCAGGTCGGTCAGGTCGAGCGCGCCGGTGCGCTCCAGCTTCGCCGCCGAAAAGGCGGTCACCGCGACCGGCACGTCGAGCAGGGTCTCTTCGCGGCGGCGGGCCGTGACGACGATGTCGGCATCGTCGCCGGGCGCCTCTGCTGCCGGCGCCCGGTCCGCCGGCGCGTCCTGCGCCATGGCGGGCGCTGCAGCCAGCGCGGCAATCGCGGCGCCGGCGTTGAGCAGCGTGCGCATGGAATAATGGCGTGTCATGAAGATATCCCCTCCTGCGGCGCCGCTTGCATGCGCCCGGTCTGTTACCGGGTTGTGCGCCAGTCGAAGGCGCTATACTGAAACATGAACCAGGTTTCAACTTGGGAATGGGAGGGAGCCGCAAATGGCGGGTGAGCGTGGCCAACCGGCAACGGTCGGGACTGGCGTCGAGGCCAGGGATCAGACAGGTCTTTCAAGGGGCGATACCGCGCTGGCGGCCAGCGAGGGCAAGGCGCCGCGTACCGAGCGCGGGCGCAAGACGCTGCGCGCGATCCTGGACGCCGCCGCGATCGAGTTCGGCGAGAAGGGGTTCCACGAGGCCTCGATCAGCGGCATCACACGCCGCGCCGGCGTCGCGCTGGGCAGTTTCTACACCTATTTCGATTCGAAGGACGCGGTGTTCCGCGCGCTGGTGCGCGACATGTCGGATCAGGTGCGTGACTTCGTCGCCCCGGCGATTCGCGCCGCGCCCGACCAGATCGCGGCCGAGCGCGCCGGTCTCCGCGAGTTCATCGCCTTCGTGCGCGGCCACAAGGAAATCTACCGGATCATCGACGAATCCGAATTCGTCGATCCGGAAAGCTTTCACCTCCATTATGCGGTCACCGCCGATCGCATCGCCGCCCGGCTCAAGGCGGGGGCGGCGCGCGGCGAAATCCGTGCCGACGTGTCGGAAGTCCATGCCTGGGCGATCATGGGCATGAACGTGTTCCTCGGCCTGCGCTACGGCGTGTGGGAAGACGATGCCTCGCCCGATCAGGTCGCCGACTCGGTCGCCGAGATGCTCGCCAGGGGCATAGGAGTCGCCCGAGGGTAGACAGCCTGCCTCGCCAACCCTGAACCCACCGGCCGGCACGCGCCGAGCCGGACCTCAACGCTGCCGGTCGAAACGATCGCGCAGACGGTTGATCCGGTCGATCGAGTGGCGCAGGTCATCTTTGCCGCTCGCCCAGGACAACAGCACGGCAAGCTTGCTGCGCCAGATCGTTCGGAAGCGGATGGCGTAGCAACGCAGGTCGCCCCACAGGCCCTGGTCGGGCCTGCCATAACGACCCCGTACCTCGAGCCTCGGCGGGACGAGTCCGCGCAGCAGGGCCGCACCCCGGACTTGCCACCCGGCGCCGCTCGCCAGCGCCTGGCCGAGCCGCGCCCCGGCAATGGGCATGATGGCCGGAAAGCTGCCGAGCGAGGCGGCTGTCTCGGGCAGCAGTGCCGCGAGCGCCGGATCGGGAACGCTGTCCCAGTGACGGGCCATGGGCGCTCCGAGCATTTGCTCGACGAGGTGAAGTGTCGCCGTGACCGTCTCATACAGTCCCCAGGCCGCGGCACGCTCCTGGATGACACGCCAGTCAAGCGGCAGGGCGGGGCAGTCCGCCAGTTCGGCGATATCCCACAGGCTCGTCAGCGGCACCTCGAAAACATGGTGCTGCAGATGCAGGCAGAGGTGCAGGAACAGATCTTCCGACGCCATCACCCGTGCGCCGTCGGGAAGGGCGGAATGAGGCAGACTGCGCGACCAGACCCCGTCCATGTCGATCGCAGAGTCCAGCCGCCCACCGGCAAGCCGCCAGTGGAGCTCGAACGGAAGCCCCGATCCGCCCGGTGGCGCGTAGATCAGATGGTGTTGCCAGTCGATCGCGCGCATCGCGTCGTCGGGCACCGCGCCAGCGGTGAAACCGCGTGCGATGAGCCAGGCGTGACAGGCCATCGCATCCTCGTCTTTGACGAGGAAGTCGACATCGCCCATCTGGCGGTGCCCGGGATTGGCATAGAGCCGGTCGGCAAGGTCGATGCCCTTGAGCAACAGCATCGGGCGCCCGGTCGCCGCAATGGCCTCGCCGATCAGCGCGCGCGCCTGCATGGTCCGCGCCGCCACCCCCATGCCATGCGCGCGCAGCCGCGCGGCGACCGGAGCCGGGGGGCGCAGAGACGCACGACGCAGCCGCCGCGCAAGCAGCGACAGGCCGACATCCCGCTCGGCCTGTGCAAGCAAGCCAGGCCATTCCTCCTGTGTCAGCGCGGCCAGGCGGCTGTCGCCCGCGGCATCCCAGCGCAGGCAGCCGAGCAGCGCGGCTGCCTCG
Organism: Sphingomonas sp. BL-S-29; assembly: GCF_055521495.1. Taxonomy (NCBI): domain Bacteria; kingdom Pseudomonadati; phylum Pseudomonadota; class Alphaproteobacteria; order Sphingomonadales; family Sphingomonadaceae; genus Sphingomonas; species Sphingomonas sp. BL-S-29. Next base: position 348,959 of record NZ_CM145482.1, on the reverse strand, counting down.
TCATGGCGGGTCATGACGTTCAGGCCTCGATGCGGATCAGCGCCTCGTCGGCCAGCTCCTGGATAAAGGCGCTGACGTCCTTGGCGATCCGGTCCGCATCGGCGCGATATCGCGGGGCCAGCGCAGCGCAAAGGTCGCCGACCGTGATTGGCTCGGCGATCCGCTCCCAGATGTCCCGACCGATCTCGTCGAGCCCGACATAGCGTCCGGTCGCGATGTTGAGGATGACGATGTCGTCGTCCACGGGCGTGGCGGGCAGCGCTGAATCGCGCACGACGATCGTCCCCGGCCCGATCGGCCGCGATTGGCTGGACATAGTGACAAGACCCCCGGTTATTCTTCCATATGGTTCTGTGTGTCCGGGGGAATCCGCCCCGTCATCACAGCATTCATGACATGATTGCGTCGAGCACCGCGCTCATCGTCCAGTTCGTCCGAGGCCGCCTGACGCGCAGCATCTCGACGCTCCGCAGGGCCTGGCCGACAAGCATCGCGCGCGCCGCGACCGTCTCGGCCAGATAGGGGCCGTAGACGCTCTCCATCAGAAGCGGCAGCTTACCGCGTCCGGTCACCGGCGCGACCTCTATGCCGGGCGAGTGCGCGCATTCGAGATGGACGATCCGGCGGAGCCTGCGCGGCGGCCTGACCGGTTCGACAAGCGCCGGCACCGGCATCTTCATCCGGTGCCACGGATTGCGGGGGAGACCTCGCGTGTCCAGGTCGAGCGCTTTCGACGATTCCTCGAAAAGATGGACGTGGCGCGCGCCGGCGGGAACGTCGATCGAATCCTTCCCGTCGAGCCGAAGTGCGCTGACATCGTCGGTCTGCAACGGCCAGCCAAGCTGGGTCAGCGCCGCGGCGGTCGTCGATTTGCCCGCGCCCGAATCGCCGCACAGCAACACCACTCCATCCGGCGACACCGCGCCCGAGGCATGGAGCACGAACATCTCGCGCTGACGCAGCAACGCCGCCATCATCGGGTTCAGCAGGATGTGCCGGAAGAGCGATTCCTCGCACTGCGGTCCGCGCTGGAAAAGGAGGGTGGTGCCGCCTTCGGCGAGGAACCGTCCGGCCGCGCCGGCCCGCATCAGATAGCGGGTCTGCGACGTCTCGTGCGCCGGGTCGCGGAACCTCGCGTCGATCAGCGTCTCCGGTACGGGGCCCTCGTGCACGATGACATCAGGCACCGCTCCGGGGGCGGCGCGCGGAAATTCGTCGCACGCGAAGGGCAGCGACAGCACCAGTCCATGCGCAAGGTGGAGGTGGCTCATGCGTCGCGACCGCCTCGATAGTCAGTGCCGAAGCCGTTGACGAACAGTCCGGCCATCAACCCGCGCAGGAGCAATGTTCCGCCAAGGTCGAGCGCCCTGCGGCTGTCCTCGGTCTGCATCAGTCGCCAGACCTCGCGCATCTTTGGCAGATCGACATAGCCGGCGCCGGGGCCATGCTCGATCTCGGCCAGTGCGTCTTCGACATCGCCGGCGACCTGTCGCAGCCGTGGGACCAGATCGCCCGATTGGCGGCCGATCGAGCGGTTGAGGCGGACTTCGTCGGGAAGCCGGCCCTTCATCGCCTCGCGTACCAGCCAGCGACCCATGCCGGTCTCGGGATCGACATAGGCCGAATCGGGGATCGACAGGCAGAATTCGAGCAGTCTCGGGTCGGCGGTTGGATCAGTGATCGCGATGCCCGCGGCCGCGCCAAGCTCGGCCTGCATCGCTCCGGCCTTGAGCGCGCCGGGCCGGATCAGTCTGAGGCGTTGCGCAAGCGCGGGCAGATAGGGGCCTTCGGAAGGATCGTCGCCGCGCTGCTCATCGAGCCGGATCCGGTCCGCGAAGTCGCTTCGGATCGCCGAGGTGGGATGGCCGGGGCGGGCGCGGAGCCGACGATAGGCGCGCTCGGCGGGCCAGGGCAGCGCGCGCCGCAGCCGCAGCTTCGCCATCTCCACGGCCCGTCCGCGGTCCATCTGGCGCCACAGCGGCATGGATGTCGGGTCACCGTCCCACGACATGCCGCCATTGCCCATCTGGCCGAGCAGCAGCACGCCGTTGCCGTCCCGCGCGGCGGTGCGGAACAGTTCGAGCATCCAGAAAAATCCGGGGGCCGCGTGTTCCGGTTCGCGCGTGATCGCCAGTGCCTCGCGCAGCGCGCCGACCGGAGAGACGTCGGCCGCGTCGATCCGCGTGAGGTCGATCGTCCCGCCAGAGCGCGCGGTGGCCGACGCCAGGGCACCTTCGTCGCCGATACTTTGCCCGACATAGGGGCGTGGATCATGGGCCGGTGTCGAAACATAGGCCGATAGCCGGCGCCCGTCGCTGGCCAGCATCGGCGCGGCGGTCACCGCTACGGAGCCGGAATCCAACCCGCCGCTCAGCGTTGCTGCGACCGCACCATGCGGCGGCAGGCGGTCCCGCACCGCCTGATCGAGCAGTTCGCGCATCCGCGCGGCATAATCTTCGCGCCGCGGCAGGCGCGTTTCCGGAGTGTCCTCCAACCGCCAATAGCAATGGCTGTCGATCCGGTCCGGCGTCACGGACAGGTGATGCGCGGGAGGTAGTCGGGCGATCGACCGATCCGCGGTCCGTTCGCCATGATAAGCGAACCAGGAGACGAGCACCTGCGCCAGATACAACTCGTCGATCACGGAGGGAGCGAGGTCGAGCGCGAGCAGGTCGGCGCGCGACGATGCGAAGGCGAAGATGTGCGGCGCGGCGTGATAATAGAGCGCGGTACTGCCGAACCGGTCGCGTGCGAGCAGCAGGCGGCGCTCGCGCGGGTCCCACATGGCGGCGCTCCAGTCGCCCTGGATCCGCACGCTCGCAGCGGCACCCCAACGCGCGAAAGCGGCGTGCAAAAGTGTCGCATCACATGGCTGGCCCGGACCGACGCCGAGCGCGTGCGCCAGTTCCTGCCGGTTGTGTACCGTACCGTCGCTAACGATGGCGCGCGGCGTGGCCGGATCGGCCACGGCCGTACCCCAGAGTGTCACCGCCGCGTCGGCCCAGGCGGGGGCGCCGCGCCGTCCGCGGCCGATCGCCTCAAGGCGAGGGCGCTGGGAAAGCCCGGTTTCTTTGCGCAGGAAGTAGCCGAAGAGCGCTGACATCGCGGCGGCGCTAGCCGATCGACTCGGCGCTTGCGAGGGCAAAGGGGCTTCAATATCCGCGGCGCGGTATTTTTGGGTAACTGTCTTGGCCAGGTGCCCGGGGCACATGCTTGATGCCGGAAAACAAACATGATTTAGGCTCGTGCCGAGGGGCTGGCTGCCTTCACGTGATGGCAGGCACGCGCATCGTTCTGCAGGAAAGGGAAAAGGCCAATGCCAACGGTTCCGATCAACGACGAGATTGCCCGGGACGCCCAGCGCGCGTGGCACCGCCCGACCCTGGTCTCCCACGCGATCGAAGAGACGACGCTGGGCAAGCTCGGCTCGGACTTCGACGGAGTCGCCCAGCCCGCCCTGTTCGACGGCTGACAGGCGTCGGGACGGCTTTGGCCGGTCCGTCTTGTGCGAACGCGGCGGATATCAGGACGGAGCGGCGGTTCGCGCGGCCAGCTTCGGCTGAGCGGCTTCGATATCCGCGGCACGGCATTTTCGGGTAACTGTCTCGGCCAAGTGCCTGGGAGAGGTGCTTGATGCCCGAAAACAAACATGGTTTAGGCTCGTGCCAAGGGGCTGGCTGCCGTCGCGTCGTGGCAGGCACCCGCATCGTTCTGCAGGAAAAGGGGACGGCCAATGCCGACGGTTCAGATCAACGACCAGATTGCCCAGGACACCCAGCGCGAGTGGCACCGCCCGACCCTGGTCTCCCATGCGATCGAAGAGACGACGCTGGGCAAGATCGGCTCGCAGTTCGACGGACCCGCCATGCCCGCCGTGTTCGACGGCGAATAGGCGCGGGGCGGCTTTTGGCGGCCCGTCCCATGCGAGCGCGGTGTAGGGTAGCGCCGGGCGCAACGGCATGATGACGCGCGGCTCGATTCAACGCCACGAATCGTCATGGCAGCGTGGCACGGTCGGGATTCAGGCCGGAACCGCGATCCGCTTTTTCTCATCGTCAGCTTTGTTGGATGGTTTTCCGCCCGATTCACGCGCGGAAATCGTTCTTCTTCCGCTTTTCCGCGCCCGTTTTTCCGCTGTTACGCGATAACCGGGAAAGCGCGCTCAACCCGTTGAAAAGCAGCGCCGAATCCGGTGCGAAATCCAACATAACAGCGGAAAAAAGCGGACGGAAATGCCGGGTCGTGTTGGATCGAACGACCCTGCTCAGGCGCGGCTCGAATCGTCCGCCAGCGCGTCGGCAAGCGAGTCGCGCACCGAGCGGATCGCGTCGATATCCGCGCCGCCGGTCGCCCGGGGCGATGCCGGCGCGCGCTTGCGCTCGTCGGACAGCAGCTTCTGCACGCCGCGGATCGTATAGCCTTCCTGGTTGAGCAGGCTGTTGATCCGCGCCACCAGCGCGACATCCTCGGGCCGGTAATAGCGGCGCTTGCCGGCGCGCTGCAGCGGCCGGAGCTGCGGAAAGCGCGTTTCCCAATAGCGCAGGATATGCTGGGGCAGGCCGGTCTCGCTGGAAAGCTCGCCGATCGTCCGGAACGCGCCGGCCGCCTTGTCGGGCATGCCGGCCATGATGGGGTCAGCCCGCGCTGACGATGCGGTCGCGCATCATTTGACTGGCGCGGAAAGTCAGCACGCGGCGGGGCGCGATCGGCACTTCGACGCCGGTCTTGGGGTTGCGGCCGACGCGTTCGCCCTTGTCGCGCAGCACGAAGGTCCCGAAACCGGAGATCTTGACGTTCTCGCCCTTCGACAGCGCTTCGCACATATGACCGAGAATCTGCTCGACCAGTTTGGACGAATCGGCCCGGGACAGCCCCACCTGATGGTGCAGCGCCTCGGCCAGATCAGCTCTTGTCAACGTGCCCGCAGGTGCCATTCGCTACCCTCCCCCGAGTGGTAAGAACTTAACCTAACACAATGAGGGAGCGGACGGAAAGGGCTTTGTTACACTCTGAGAACGGCGTCCGATCCTATAGGCTATAGCCTGACGACGGCGGCGCCCCAGGTGAAGCCGCCGCCCATCGCTTCGAGCACGATCAGCTGGCCCGGCCTGATCCGTCCGTCGCGTACCGCCGTGTCGAGCGCAAGCGGCACCGAGGCTGCCGAGGTGTTGGCATGCTGGTCGACGGTGACGACCACCTGCGCGGGATCGAGCCCGAGCTTGCGCGCGGTCGCGTCGAGGATCCGGGCATTGGCCTGGTGCGGCACGACCCAGTCGACATCGGCTGATTCAAGGCCGGCGGCGGCAAGTGTCTCGGTCATCACCGCGGCCAGATTGACGACGGCGTGGCGGAACACTTCGCGCCCCTTCATCCGCACCTTGCCGACGGTGCCGGTGGTGGAAGGGCCGCCATCGACATAGAGCAGTTCGTTATGGCGCCCATCGGCGTGGAGGCGGGTCGCGAGGATGCCGCGCGCGCCATCGCCCTCTTCTCCCTCGAGCACGATCGCGCCGGCGCCATCGCCGAACAGCACGCAGGTGGTGCGGTCTTCCCAGTCGAGGATACGGCTGAACGTCTCGGCGCCGATCACCAGTGCGCGGCGCGCGGCGCCGGCCCGGATCATGCTGTCGGCGACCTGCACCGCGTAGAGGAAGCCGGAACAGACCGCCGCGACGTCGAACGCCACGCAGTCGTTGATGCCCAGCATCGCCTGCACCTTGGTGGCGGTCGCCGGGAAGGTCTGGTCGGGCGTCGCCGTGGCGAGCACGATCAGGTCGATCTCCTGCGCGGTGCGGCCGGCTGCGGCCAGCGCTGCCTTGCACGCGTCGGCGGCCAGCGTGCCCGTCGTCTCGTCGGGGCCGGCGATATGGCGGAAGCGGATGCCGGTGCGCTCGACGATCCACTCGTCGGAGGTCTCCACGGTCTCGGCCAGTTCTTCGTTCGACACGCGGCGCGCGGGCAGCGCTGATCCGGTGCCGGTGATGATCGATCGAATCACGCTGCCTTTGCCTCGAAATTCCCCAGGTCTTCGCTGATGCGCCGGGTCAGGTCGTCCCGCACCATCTTGGCGGCCGCGGCGATCGCGGTCGCGACGCCGAGCTCGTTGGCGCCGCCATGGCTCTTCACCACGATTCCGTTCAGGCCCAGAAAGACCGCGCCATTGTGGTTGTTCGGGTCGAGATGGTGCCGCAGCAGCTCGGTCGCCGGCTTCGAGATCAGGAACCCGATCTTGGACCGGGTCGAGCTGCGAAAGGCGCGCTTGAGCAGGTCGGCGACGAATCGGGCGGTGCCTTCCGCCGTCTTCAGCGCGATATTGCCGGAAAAACCGTCGCACACGATGACGTCGACATCGCCGCGCGACAGCCGGTCGCCCTCGATAAAGCCAGTGAAGGTCATCGGCAGGTGAGTCGCATCGCGCAGCGCCTGGGCGGCATCGCGAATCTCCTCGGTGCCCTTCTGGTCCTCGCTGCCGATGTTGAGCAGCGCGACCCGGGGTGATTCGAGATCGAGATTGGTGCGCGCATAAGCGGCGCCCATGACGGCGAACTGGACGAGGTTGCGCGCGTCGCATTCCGTGTTGGCGCCGAGATCGAGCACGACCACGTCGTTTTCGCCGAGCGTCGGCAGCATCGCGGCGAGCGCGGGGCGGTCGATCCCGGGCAGCATACGCAGCGACAGCTTGGCCATCGCCATCAGCGCGCCGGTATTGCCGGAGGATACGGCGGCGCCGGCGCGGCCCTGCTTCACCATGTCGATGGCGACGCCCATCGACGTCGTCTTGGCGCGGCGAATCGCCTGGCTCGGCTTGTCGCTCGATCCGACGACCTCGGGGGCGTGGACGATCTCGCTATGCGCGGTCAGGTTGGGATGAGTCTTCAGGCCCTCGCGAATCTGCGCCTCGTCCCCGACCAGGATGAAGCGCATGTCCTCGAAGCGCCGGCGCGCACGCGCGACGCCGGCCAACATGACGGCCAAACCTTCATCGCCGCCCATCGCGTCGACGGCGATCCGGGAGCTGTTCGACACGCGGCTGGCCCCCTGTTGGACTGTCTGGCTCAGCCTTCGACCGAGACGATCTCACGGCCATTATAATGGCCGCACGATCCGCACAGGTTATGCGGACGCTTCAGTTCGCCACAGTTCGGACACTCCTGGAAGGAGTCGATGCTGAGCGAGTCGTGGCTGCGGCGCATGCCGCGCTTGGACGGCGAAGTCTTTCTCTTGGGGACGGCCATTTCGGCGAAACCTTGTCTTGTCTGGGTCAATAGCGCGGTACGCCCGGAGGGACGCCTACGCAACCGACGCTTCCGTCAGCCGCGGTAGGCACCAGCGGCCGGACGCATCGCGAAGCGTGCGCCTATAGCGATTCGGGCGAGCGTTGCAAGCACGGCGAAGGGCTGGCACGCTCGCGCATCATATTCAGGGGGAGAGAGATAATGAATCCGATCATGCTGCCGATCACGCTCACGACGGCGGGGGCGGCCGCCCTGATCGCCTTGTGGCTCGCGCTCCGCACCGGGGGCGTGCGGCAAAAGGCCCAGGTCAGCATCGGCGACGGCGGCGACGCGGCGCTGATCTGCCGCATGCGCGCCCAGGCGAACTTCACGGAATATGCGCCCTTCATCGTGATCCTGATCGCGCTGATCGAATTCACCGCCGGCAGCTCGACCTGGCTCTGGGTGGCGAGCGTTGCGTTCCTCGTCGCCCGCATCCTCCATCCGCTCGGCATGGACGGCATGAAATATGGCCGCTCGATCGGGACCGGCGTCACCTTCCTGCTGCTGCTCGGCCTCGGCCTCTACACGATCAGCCTGCCGCTGATCGCCAAGCATGAGGCGAAGCCGACCGTGATCGAGACCGTCCCGGCGGCGGGATAAGAAGCCCTTGGCGTTGAGCCCTTCCCTTCAGGGGAGGGGCTGATCGTCAGGCCGCCATCGCCCGGTCGCTGACGAACATGTTGTGCTGCCGCTCATGGCCGAAATTGCTTGCCGGGCCATGGCCCGGGATGAACGCGGTGTCGTTGCCCAGCGGCCAGAGCTTCTCTACGATCGACCGCAACAGGTCCTGATGGTTGCCGAGCGGGAAGTCGGTGCGGCCGACCGATCCCTGGAACAGCACGTCGCCGACCAATGCCAGCTTCGACGGCGCGTGGTGGAAGACGACATGGCCGGGCGTGTGGCCGGGCGTGTGATAGACGTCGAGAACCACGTCGCCGACCGTCACCGTGTCGCCTTCGACCAGCCAGCGGTCCGGCTCGAACACGACGCCGCGAATACCGTAATTCCTGCCGTCCTCGTCGAGCCGCGCGATCCAGAAACGGTCCGCCTCGTGCGGCCCTTCGATCGGCACGCCATATTCCTCGGCCAGCGGCTTGGCCTCGCCGCAATGGTCGATATGGCCGTGAGTCAGGATGATCTTTTCGATCGTCACGCCGTGCTGGGTCGCCGCGGCGCGCAGCCTGGGCAGGTCGCCGCCCGGATCGACAAAGGCGCCGCGCAGCGTGGCGGTACACCAGATGAGCGAGCAGTTCTGCTGGAGCGGCGTGACCGGGACGATCGCCGCGCGAAGAGGGGGAAGAGCCATGGTGTCGAGGTAAGCCCGCCCGCGTCCGCGGGCAAGCGTGGGATATCCGCGTCCGCGGGCAGGCTTTAGTTACCGCCGTCTTACCCGCGTCTTCGGGAAGCACGGGCTTGCCGTCTCCGCCTCCCGGTTGCATTTGGCGGCTCCCTGATGCTTGCCCGTGAAACCGCCCCCTTCGTTCTGCTGGACGATGCCCGACTGGAAGCCGCGCCCGCGCGGCTCTATCGCCGGCCAGCGCGCGTGGTGGAGGCACGGACGATTGCGGAGGTCCTCCCGGCGCTCGACGCGCTCCGCGCGGCGCGGCATGCGGGCCTCCATGCCGCGGGTTTCGTCTCCTATGACGCGGGTGCCGCGTTCGAACCGGTGCTGGGCGCGCCGCGGACCGACGACCGGCCGCTTCTCTGGTTCGGCCTGTTCCATGATTATGCGGAGATTGCGCCAGGCGAGGTCGCCGCGCTGCTACCGGATCCCGACGGCGCCTGGCTCGCTCCGCCCGAGCCGGGGATCGACCAGGTCCGATATGGCGAGCAGTTCGCCCGCGTGCTCGATCTGATCGCGGCCGGGGACGTCTATCAGGTCAATCTCAGCTACCGCGCGACCGTCCGCCATGCCGGCGACCCGCTTGCCCTGTACGCGCAGCTCCGCGCCCGCGCGCGCGCCGGATTCGGCGCGGTGATCGACACCGGGCAGGACATGCTGCTGTCGCTGTCGCCCGAGCTGTTCTTCGCGCTCGACGGTCGCCGCCTCACCTGCCGCCCGATGAAGGGCACCGTGAGGCGCGGCGCCACCCAGGCCGCCGACCGGGCGCTCGCCGCGGCGCTCAGCGCCGATCCGAAGCAGCGGGCCGAGAACCTCATGATCGTCGATCTGATGCGCAACGACCTGTCACGCATCGCCCGGCCGGGCAGCGTCGCCGTGCCGGCCCTGTTCACGGTCGAGACATATCCGACCGTCCATACCATGGTCTCGACTGTCACCGCCGATCTGGCCGAGGATCGCGACGCGCTCGACGTGCTGGCGGCGCTCTTCCCCTGCGGCTCGGTGACGGGAGCGCCGAAGATCCGCGCTATGCAGGCGATCGCCGAGGTCGAACGGGCCAGTCCGCCGCGGGGCGTCTATACCGGGGCCATCGGGCGGCTGGACGCGGACGGTGATGCGATGTTCAACGTCGCAATCCGGACTCTGGCGATCCGGCGCGGCGATGCGGCGGTGTCGCCGGCGCTATTCGGGGTGGGCGGCGGCATCGTCGCCGATTCGAAAGCACAGCAGGAATGGGACGAGTGCCTTGCCAAGGGTGATTTCCTGACCAGCCCCACCGCCTTCGATCTGATCGAGACCATGGCGTTCGATTCCGAAACGGGCATACCGCTGCTCGAACGCCATCTCGCGCGGATGAAGGCGAGTGCCGAGCTGTTCGGCTTCCCGTTCGATCGCCATGCGGTGCGCAACGAGCTCCAGGCCGCGACCTTCCGCCTGCGCAAGCCGCGCCGCGTCCGGCTGGTGCTCGCGAAAAGCGGCGCGGTCGCGATCGAGGTCTCGCCCATGCCTGCCCCGCCGGCGGAACCGGTCACGGTTGGCCTCGCGCCGTTGCCGGTCGATCCGTCCGATTTCCGGCTGCGCCACAAGACCAGCGACCGCGCCTTTTACGGCGCGCCACCGGCCGGCTGTTTCGACTCGCTGTTCCTCGACCCCGAAGGCCGGCTGACCGAGGGCGGATTCACCTCGGTCTTCGTCGAGCGCGAGGACGGCATGCTCGTCACCCCGCCGCTCGCGCGCGGTCTGCTGCCCGGCGTGCTGCGCGCCGAGCTGATCGCCACCGGCCGGGCAATCGAGGGCGATCTGACCGTCGCCGATCTCACCGGTCGCTTTTTTGTCGGAAATGCGCTGCGGGGGCTGATTCCCGCCATTGTTGCGGTTGCGAACGGAACCGGCCCGGGTCTATAGCCGCGCCGCTTCCAGACAAAGGCGCCCAATTCATGCAACCATCCGCCGCGCTCGCTCGAATCAAGCCCTCGCCCACGCTCGCGATCACCTCGCGCGTGCAGGAGCTGCAACGTGCGGGTGTCGACGTGATCGGCCTGGGCGCGGGCGAGCCCGATTTCGACACGCCCGAATTCATCAAGGAAGCCGGCATCCAGGCGATCCGCGACGGCAAGACGAAATACACCAATGTCGACGGCACGCCCGAGCTGAAGGCGGCGGTCGTCGCCAAGTTCCGGCGCGACAACGGCCTGACCTACACGCCCGACCAGATCACGATCAACGCCGGCGGCAAGCATACCCTGTTCAACGCGATGGTCGCGACGCTCGATACGGGCGACGAAGTGATCGTGCCCGCGCCCTATTGGGTGAGCTATCCGGACGTCGTGCTGTTCGCCGGCGGCACCCCGGTGTTCGTCGCGGCCGGTGCCGATCAGGGATACAAGCTTCGTCCCGAACAGCTCGAGGCGGCGATCACGCCGAAGACCAAATGGGTCATCATCAACTCGCCCTCCAACCCGACCGGCGCCGCCTATAGCGAGGCCGAGCTGAAGGCGCTGGGCGAGGTGCTGGAACGGCATCCGCATGTCTGGATCTTCGCCGACGACATGTACGAGCATATCGTGTTCGACGATTTCCGCTTCACCACCATCGCCCAGGTCTGCCCGTCGCTCTACGAGCGCACCTTGACCGCGAACGGCTGCTCCAAGGCCTATGCGATGACCGGCTGGCGCATCGGTTTCGCCGGCGGGGCGCCCTGGCTGATCAAGGCGATGGCCAAGCTCCAGTCGCAATCGACCTCCAATCCCTGCTCGATCGCCCAGGCGGCTTCGGTCGCGGCGCTGACCGGCGACCAGGGCTTCCTCAAGGATCACGCCGCGCTGTTCCAGTCGCGCCGCGATCTGGTGGTGTCGATGCTCAACCAGGCGAACGGCATCACCTGCCCGCGGCCCGAGGGTGCCTTCTACGTCTATCCGGAATTCTCGGCGCTGATCGGCAAGTCGACCCCCAAGGGCGTGGTCATCGACACCGACGAAGCAATGGTCGCCTATCTGCTCGACGAAGCGAAGGTGGCGGCGGTGCAGGGCGCGGCGTTCGGCCTCTCGCCCGCGATGCGGATCAGCTACGCGACCTCGGAGGAGCTGCTGCGCGAGGCCTGCGAGCGCATCCAGACGGCCTGCGCGGCCGTACGATAGGAATAGCCAGCTTTCGTTCATCCGGGCGACGCAAAAAGCTGGCTGCGTAACGAATCGGCCCCGGGGTCAGTCGACCCCGCGCCGTTTCGACGCCCGGACTGACGAAGGTAGATGCGATGCGCACTATTTTGAGAGATGGTTTCTTCTGGCGGTTCGCGGGCGGCTTCGTGATCGGCGCGGTCGGCCTGCTCGTCCTCCAGCCCGCCGAGGCCAAGGTGCTGGTGAACAATCTGGCGACGGCGATTCACATCTGCCCCTGACCGTCCACTTCCGGTTCAGCCGGGAATACCCATATCCGCCTCGATGCCCATCGAAAGGCGATCCATGTTCAAGACCCTGTTAGCCGTTGCCGCCGCCGGCGGCGTTGCCTTTGCCGCGCTGACTGGTGGCGTCGCCAATGCCGAGCGCGCGGTGCCGATCCCGGTCGCGGCGCAAGACGTGCCGAAAGCGCCCGGGCTCCAGACCGCCGTCCTTGCCGGCGGCTGTTTCTGGGGCATGGAGGCCGTGTTCGAGCGGGTGAAGGGCGTGCGGGCCGTGACCTCGGGCTATGCCGGCGGTACCGCGAACAGCGCGACCTATGATCAGGTCAGCACCGAGACGACGCGCCATGCCGAAGCGGTGAAGATCGTCTTCGATCCGGCCCAGGTCAGCTATGCGACCCTGCTCCGCGTCTATTTCTCGATCGCGCATGATCCCACCCAGCTCAACCGCCAGGGCCCGGATACCGGCCCGAGCTATCGCTCGACGATCTTCCCGCAGTCGCCGCAGCAGCGCGCCGTGGCCGCCGCCTATATCGCACAGCTCGGCAAGGCGCGCGTGTTTCCGGCGCCGATCGTGACGACGCTGGAAAAAGGCGGCTTCTATCCGGCCGAGGCCTATCACCAGAATTTCTACGACCGGAATCCGGGCCACCCGTATATCGTGCGGTGGGACAAGCCCAAGGTCGCGGCGTTCAAGGCAGGTTTTCCAAGCCTGGCGCGCTGAGCGCGCTATGCGAGCCGTCGAGTCGTGGGCCGCACCGTGGCGCATGCGGGCGTGCCGTCCTTGCCCGTCCCGTTGACCGATATTGCGATGACGCCGCCGCCGTTCACCGCGCGATCCAGCAGATCCTGCCCGATATCGTGGATGTCGATCTTCATGCGGCGGGTCCAGGGCGAGGACGGGTCGCTGGCCAATTGCCCGATGCGGATATAGACGAACCGGCGCTCCGGTCCCTCGCGCCGGACCTGGTCGCCGAAGAATGTGGGGCCCGGCCCGATGCGGATCGGGAAATCGAACGCCAAAGGCTCGCCCGCCCTGGAAGATTTCGGATCGAGCGGCTGGTCGTCCCCGGCCTGCAGGCTGTGCAGCACGCCGACGACCGGCTGCGCGATGACGATCCGCAGGCGAATCTCGGTCTGGTCGGTCCTCGGCATCGGGAATTTATAGCCTGTCTGGCTCGTCCCTCAATGGCGAGCCGGTTGCGGCATTTCAGGGTCGCTCGAGCAGAAGCATGTCAGGCCGCCAGCGGGAACCGCAACAGCCTGTCCTCGACCGGCACCAGCGCCTCGGCGCCGCCGCCCACGGCGCGGATGATCTCCGGATGATCCGCGTCCAGCCCGCCCGTCAGTGCGCCGAACGCCGGGAGAATCAGCTTGGTCGGCGTGGCGACGAAGCAGCGGCGCGAGACCTGCCGCCCGCGCACCCGCACGCGCAGCTTGGGGTGGAAATGCCCTGACAGCTCGGGCCTTGTCTCGCGCGGATCGGCCTCGTGGCGCAGCATCAGTCCGTCGACCAGCGCGTCGTCCATCACCGCGCCGCCGCATCGGTCGATCGTCCGGTCGTGATTGCCGGTGATCCAGACCCATCTCCGTTCGCGAGTGAGTGCGCGCAGCATCTCCTGTGCATCGGCGGGCAGCCGGTCGCACCCGGCCGAATCGTGGAAGCTGTCGCCGAGACACCAGATCTCGGCCGCTTCGGTCTGCACCGCCAGCGCGCGAAGCGCGGTCAGGGTGGCGATCGAGTCGTAAGGGGGCAGCATCTGGCCGCGAATCGCGAACCAGCTCGCCTTCTCGAAATGCAGGTCGGCGACCAGCAATGCGCGCCGCACAGGCCAGAAAAGCGCACCCTGCGGCAGCGCGAGCAGATCGTGGCCAGCGAACGAAAAGGGAACCATGGTCTTGCTATGCAGCGATCGGCTCCCCAAATCAACGGCTTGCGGCAGTGCAACAAAACCTCTTGCGCTGCCCCGCAACAGGCGTAAAGCGCGCCGTCCTTCTCGGCAGGCCAGAGTCACATGTCCTCAGTCCCTGAATCATCGGGGCACCTGCATCGCCCCCATCCGGCGATGCTCGCACTCACCATCGGCGCGATCGGCGTCGTGTTCGGCGATATCGGCACCAGCCCGCTCTACGCGTTTCGCGAAGCGCTGGCCCAGTCGGCGCAGGACGGCATCGACGCGAGCGAAATCCTTGGCGTGCTCAGCCTCGCGCTGTGGACACTGACGATCATCGTCACCTTCAAATATGTTCTGTTCCTGATGCGTGCCGACAATCAGGGCGAGGGCGGCGTGCTCGCCCTGACCGCGCTGGCCAGGCGCGCGCTCGGGCGGCGATCGATGATCGCGCTGGTGCTCGGCGCGGCGGGCGCTGCGCTCTTCTATGGCGACGCGATCATCACCCCGGCCCTGTCGGTGCTGTCGGCGGTGGAAGGGCTGCGGACCATTCCCGGTGCCGGCACCCTGGTCGGCGAGCACACCATCCTGCTCCTCACCATCGCCATCCTGGTCGCCCTGTTCATGATCCAGGCGCGGGGCACCGCGCATGTCTCGAAACTGTTCGGGCCGGTCTGCATCCTGTGGTTCGTGACGATCGGCGGCATGGGGTTGTGGCATATCTGGGACGAGCCCTCGATCCTGCGGGTCGCCTCGCCCTGGTACGGCATCGAATTCCTGATGACTCACGGCGTGACCGGGCTGTTCGTGCTCGGCGCGGTGTTCCTGACCGTCACGGGCGCCGAAGCACTGACGGCCGACATGGGCCATTTCGGCGCCGCGCCGATCCGGATGGGCTGGTTCATCCTGGTCTTCCCCGCGCTGATGCTCAACTATCTCGGCCAGGGCGCCTTCGCGCTCAACGCGCTGGAAACGGCGTCGTCCCATCACGTCGCCTTCGCCAACCAGGACTGGTTCTTCCTGATGGCGCCCGATGCCTTCCGTCCCTGGCTGGTGCTGCTCGCCACTCTGGCGACGGTCATCGCCAGCCAGGCAGTGATCACCGGCGCCTATTCGCTGACTCAACAGGCGATCCAGCTCGGCCTGCTTCCGCGCCTGCGTATCCGCCAGACCTCGGCACGGCATTCGGGGCAGATCTACCTGCCCTCGATCAACTGGCTGTTGCTGATCGGCGTGCTGGTGCTGGTCATCCAGTTCCGCACCTCCTCGTCGATGGCGGCGGCGTACGGCATCGCGGTGACCGGTACGATGGTGGTCACCACCTGCCTTGCCTATATCGTCGCGCGGCACCGCTGGAACTGGTCGCGGCCGCTGGCGATCGCGGTGATCCTGCCCTTCTTCGCGCTCGATTCGGTCTTCTTCGGCGCGAACATCCTGCGCGTGATCGAGGGCGGCTGGGTGTCGCTGGTCGTCGGCGCGATGATCGCGTTGCTGATCTACACCTGGGTGCGCGGGCGCGGCATCGTCCGCGCGTTCGAGCAGCGCCAGAGCGTCCCGCTCGCCGATCTCGCCGCCGCGCTGAGCCGCCGGCCGCCGGAACGGGTCGAGGGCACGGCGGTATTCCTCACCGCCAATCCGGAAAGCGCGCCCGGCGCGCTGTTGCACAATCTCAAGCACAACAAGGTGCTTCACGAACGCAACCTGATCGTCAGCATCCGCACCGCCGACCGGCCGACCGTGCCGCCCGAGGAGCGCGCAAGGACGACGCGGATCGACGATAATTTCTGTGCGGTCGTGCTGACCTATGGCTTCATGGAATCGCCCGACGTGCCGCGCGATCTCGGCCTCGAACAAGCGGGCGCGAAGAAGCTGCTCAACCCGGCCAAGACCAGCTATTTCATCGGCCGCAACACGCTGAAGCCGGTCGCCAACCAGGGCATGCCGATGTGGCAGGACCGCATCTTCATGTTCCTGCAGCGCAACGCCAGCGACCCGACCGATTTCCTCCGCATCCCGCCCGGCAAGGTGCTCGAGCTGGGCGAGCAAGTCACCGTCTGAGGTCTACCCGGCGTACGCCTTGACCAGATCGTAGAGATAGTCCCGGCCCTCATAGAGCGATCTGGTCCTGATCCGCTCGTTCAGGCCGTGAATGCCGTTCAGGTCGGTGTCGACGAAAATGCCTGGCGCGCCGTACACCGGGATGCCGATCGCCTGGAAGAAGATGCCATCGGTCGCGCCGGTCGACATCAGCGGCAGCATCGGCAGGCCCGGGAAATATTTGGCGGCGACCGCCTTGGCCGGGCCGACGATCTTCGGGTCGAGCGAGGGCGGGATCGCGGTCGGGCGGATCGGCTGGTTGATCGTCACCTTGACCTTGGGCCCGGCCAGTTCCTGCAGCTTGGCGAAGGTCGCCTCGACCGTCTCGCCCGGGAAGATGCGGCAATTGATATTGGCGGTGGCGCGCTGCGGCAGGGCATTTTCGGCATGGCCGGCATTGACCAGGGTCGCGACGCAGGTCGTGCGCAAGGTCGAATGCATCGCCTTGTCGCGGCTGATCAGCGCATCGGCGTCCTTGTCACCGGGATTGGCCAGCAGGCGCTTGATCGCGTCGCCCACCGGCCCCGGCATCGCTGCCGCCGTCGCCCCGAAAAAGGCGCGGGTGGTGTCGGTGAACCTGACCGGGAATTCGTAGGTGCGCACTGCCTGCAGCGCATCGGCCAGGTCGTAGATCGCGTTGTCGGGGGTCGGCTGCGAGCTGTGGCCGCCGGGGTTGACCGTCTCGAACGTATAGTTCTGCGCTGCCTTCTCGCCGACCTGGATGGCGAGCAGCTGCGGCTTGCCGGCTGGATCGTAACGGCCGCCGCCGCCTTCGTTCAGCGCGAACTCGGCGGCGATCAGGTCGGGCTTGTTCGCCGCCAGCCACTGCGCACCGTTGAACGCGAAGGTCGTTTCCTCGCCACAGGTGAGCGCAAGCTTGATCGTGCGCTTCGGCTTGTAGCCGCTGGTCTTGAAGCGGATCAGGCTGTCTGCCCACACTGCCGCCATCGCCTTGTCGTCGACCGTGCCGCGCGCATAATAATAGCCGTCTTCCTCGACCAGCTTGAACGGGTCGCGCACCCAATCTTCGCGCTTCGCCTCGACCACGTCGAGATGGCCGAGCAGCAGCATCGGCCTGGCCTTTTTGTCCGATCCGGCCAGCACGGCGACGATGCCGCCATCCTTGGGATGGTCCGGCACCGAGAAAGTGGTGATGTCGCTGTCGGCGAAGCCCGCTGCCTTCAGCCGCGCGCCGATCTGCGCCGCGGCCTGGGTACAACTGCCCGAGGACAGGGTCGTGTTGGTCTCGATTAGCTCCTTGTAGAGCCCGAAGAACGCCTGCTGGTCGGGACGGAGCGTCTGGGCTGAGGCGCTGACGGGCAGCACGGCGATCGCGGCCGCCGTGCACAGGAATTGCAGTCGATGAATTGCCTTGACCCCCCGCTGGATGATGCAGGGGCGAGCTTAGCGCCCAAGCGGTATCGAGTCCAAGGGCGACACGCCCGCCGTCGCGGCGCGGTTGGCGGTGACCATCAGCCGGACTTCGCGATTCGGGAAATCGATCTTCACTTTCTCGAACAGGCGCAGTGAATCCATGCCGAGCAGCAGGGCTGGCTCGTCGAGCAGGCCGAAATGGCGGAACGGCTCGGCATCCGAAAAGGCGACCGGCAGATGCGAGAAGGTGATGCCGGCAAAATCGACCTTGTCGATCTGCGTATAGTCGGCGACCATCGCTTCGCCGGTCACGCCCCATAAGGAGATCGGCCGGACCAGCTTGCTGGTGCGCGCGACGAGGCGCTGGAGCGCCATATTGCCCATGGTCAGGCCGGACCCGGTGTCGAGGATCACCTTGACCTTGCGGCCGCGATATTTCGCATCGGCGACGATCAGCTCGCCATAGAGATCCTTGCCGCGCACCACGACTTCGCCTTGCCTCGGGGCAAGGCTCCTTTTGCGTCTGGTCGATGGGCTCAGCGTCATCACGTCCTTGATGAAGTCGATCGTCAGCGCATGGCCTTGCAGCGTATCCAGCCCGAGCATGCCGGGCGCGCCGAGATTGCGCGATTCGAGCGATGGCGCCTCGATGCTGGATCCGGCGATCGTGCTCACGCTCAGCATCGGGATCATGACGGTACCGACATCGGCCGATCCGGTCATCGCGGTGAGACGGACATTCTTGCCCGGTACCAGGCCCAGGCGGCTGGCGAGCTCGCGCGAGATGACGGTGCGCTGCGCGCCGGTGTCGACGACGAAATGATAGGGGCCGTCGCTGCCGATCGAGACGGGAACGGTCATCCGGTCCTGCATGTTGGCAAAGTCGAGGACCGTCACCTTCTGCGGTGGCGGCGGCGCGTCCGGGTCCTGCGCGACGGAGGCGCCGGGCGACGCGGCGGTGATGGCGAGGAGCGGAAAGATCAGCCGGCGCACGCCCCACGCGTATCCGCCCCTGCGAGGACTGGCAGGCGGCTCAAAAGCCATTGTAGCGATAGCCCTTGGGCAGCGCGAACCGGACCTCGCGATTGGCGAAATCGACATCGACCTTCCGGAACAGGCGCAGCGCATCCATGCCGAGCAACAAGGCGGGCTGGTCGGTCAGGCCGAACCGGCGGAACGGCGCGACATCGGCAAAGGCGATCGGCAGATGGTTGAAGGTGACGCCGCCGATGTCGAGGCGGGTCGCCTGGGTATAGTCGGCGACCAGCGTATCGCCCGTCACGCTGGTCAGCGTGATCGGCAGCGGCGTCTTCAGCTCGCTGCGCATCCGCGCGCGCAACGCCGAATTGCCCATGCTGACCGAGGATCCGGTGTCGATGATCACGCTGACCCGCCGGCCCTTGTAATAGGCCTGGGTGACGATCAGCTGGCCGTACAGGCTCCTTGCGCGAACCACGATGTCGCCATTGCTGACCGTCGGGCGGTTGCGCTTGGTCGATGGCCGCACGGTCATACGGTTGGTCTCGAAATCGATCGACAGCGCATGGCCGCTCAGCGTGTCGATGCCGAGCATGCCCGGCGCGCCGAGATGCGCTGAATAGAGCGCTGGCGCCTCGATCGGCTGGCTCGCGATATTGCTGACGTTGAGCGACGGGATCACCACCGTGCCGACATTGCTCGTGCCGGTCATCGCGGTCATCCGCACGTCCGGGCCCCGCGACAGGCCGAGCGTGGCAGCGAGCTCGCGCGAGATCACCGTGCGCTCGGCGCCGGTATCGATGATGAAGGAATAGGGCCCGGTGGCGCCGATGGTGACCGGCACCGTCATCCGCTCGGCCGAATCGTCGAAGGCGAGGGTGGTTTCGGTTGGCGCCCGAGGGAGCTCGCCCTGTCGCGCAGGCAACGCCCCTGGGGCGGCGGCCGAGATAGCGATGGCAAGGGCGGTTATTCCGCGCATGAGACAAGGTTACGCCCGTTGCGGACCTTCAACAAGGGGCTATTCGACCGCAAAAACGGGACGTTCAGCGGACGAGATCACTCCAGCCGCATTGCCTCCGCCGCCAGCGACTCGGCTTCGATCAGCAGCGCGTCGTCGGCCAGCCCCATCGCGATGCGTTCCCGCCCGATCAGGGTCAGCACCGGCACGGCAAGCGGCGAGACGCGGTCGAGATCGACATGCAGCATCGTTTCCGCCGCGCGGTCGAGCAGGTCGGCCAGGCGGCCGACATCGGTCATCTTGGCGCGCGCATCCGCCCAGGCGGCCTGGAGCAGCAAGTGGCTCGGCTCATATTTGCGCAGCACATCGTAGATCAGGTCAGTCGAGAAAGTGACCTGCTTGCCGGTCTTGCGCTTGCCCGGATGCTGGCGCTCGACCAGCCCGCCGATCACCGCGACCTCGCGAAAGGCGCGCTTGAGCAGCGCCGAGCTCTGCACCCAGTCGACGAACTCGTCCTCCAATATGTCGGGCGAGAGCAGGGCGGCGGGATCGGTCACGGGGTCGAGCGAATAGCAGGCGATCGAATAATCCGACGCGACGAAGCCGAGCGGCTTGTACCCCTGGGTCTCCATCCGCCGCGTCAGCAGCATGCCGAGCGACTGATGCGCGTTCCACCCTTCGAAGCTGTAGACGACCATGTAGTGCCGCCCCTCGCGCGGGAAGGTCTCGACCAGCAGCTGCCCCGGCGTCGGCAGCTTCGAGCGGTACGACTGAACCTCGAGCCATTCGCGCACATCCGCCGGAAAGCGCGGCCACTCCGCGGGGTCGGCCAGGAAGCCGCGCACCCGGTCGGCGAGGTTGGTCGAGATCGGCATGCGCGCGCCGCCATAGGTCGGGATACGGGCCGGCCGGGACGTGGCGCGCACGATCAGATCCTCGGTATCGATCTTCTCCACCTCCAGGCTCATGCCCGCGAAAAAGAAGGTGTCGCCGTGGCGCATCGAGGCGGCAAAGGCCTCTTCGACCTTGCCGAGCGTGCGGCCGTTGCGGAACCGCACCGTCAGCATCGTCGCCTCGACGATGATGCCGGCGTTGAGCCGGTGCTGGGCGACGAAGCTGGGGTGGCTGACCCGCCAGGTCCCGTCCTTGTCCTGAGTCAGGCGCTTGAACTTCTCATAGGCCTTCAGCGCATAGCCGCCGTCGCGGATGAAGCCGAGCACGCGCTCGAACGTCTCGGTATCGAGTGCCGAATAGGGCAGGGCGGATCGCACTTCGTCGAGCATCTCCTCCTGCCGGAAGGGCGCGGCGCAGGCACAGGCCATGATATGCTGCGCGAGCACGTCGAGCGCACCGGCGCGGAAGATGTCAGGATCGAGCTCGCCCGCCACCACCGCATCGAGCGCGGCGCGCGCCTCGAGATATTCGAAGCGGTTGCCCGGCACGATCACGGCTTCCGAGGCTTCGTCGAGCCGGTGGTTGGAGCGGCCGATGCGCTGCAGCAGCCGCGACGATCCCTTGGGCGCCCCCATCTGGATCACGCAATCGACATCGCCCCAGTCGACCCCGAGATCGAGGCTGGCGGTCGCCACCAGCGCGCGCAGCTTGCCCGCCGCCATCGCGCCCTCGACCTTGCGCCGCGCCTCGAGCGACAGGCTGCCGTGATGGATGCCGATCGGCAGCTGCAGCTCGTTGACCTTCCACAGGTCCTGGAAGATCAGCTCGGCCAGGCTGCGGGTGTTGCAGAACACGATCGAGGTCTTGTGCGTCTCGATCTCGGCCATCACCTGCTCGGCGGCATAGCGCCCCGAATGCCCGGCCCAGGGCACCCGGCCCTCGGGCAGCAGGATGGCGATGTCGGGGTCGGCGCCGGGCTCGCCCTGCACCAGCGTCACCTGGTCGATATCGCCGTCGGGCGCGAGCCAGGCGCGATAGCCATCGGCATCGGCGACGGTGGCGGACAGCGCCACCCGGCGCAGCCCCGGCGCAAGCCGCTGCAGCCGCGCCATGCACAAGGAGAGCAGGTCGCCGCGCTTGCCCGTGGCGAACGCGTGCACTTCGTCGACCACGATCGTCTTCAGCCCCTCGAACATCAGCATGCTGTCGGGATAGGACAGCAACAGGCTGAGCGATTCGGGCGTGGTCAGCAGGATCTGCGGCGGGCGGACGCGCTGGCGCGCCTTGCGGTCGCTCGAGGTGTCGCCGGTGCGCGTCTCGATGCGGATGTCGAGGCCCATCTCCTCGACCGGCGTCAGCAGATTGCGCTGCACGTCGACTGCCAGCGCCTTGAGCGGCGAGACGTACAGCGTGTGCAGGCCCTCGGTCGGCGATTCGATCAGCTCTGCCAAGGTCGGCAGGAAACCGGCCAGCGTCTTGCCCGCGCCGGTCGTCGCGACCAGCAGCCCGTGCCGCCCCGCGCGGCCGACCTCGAGCATGTCGAGCTGATGGCTCCGCGGCGCCCAGCCACGCGTCGCGAACCAGTTGGCAAGGGGGGCGGGAAGATCCGTCACTGGGAACTCAAGGTCATCCCATCCATATAGGCACGATGGCGAAACTCGGCGACTGGATCGATCCGCAACCCCACGGCATCTATGTGAAGCCCGCCGATGCGTGGATCGATCCCTCGCGCCCCACGCCCAAGGCGCTCGTCACCCACGGCCATGCCGATCACGCGCGCGGCGGCCATGAGGCGGTCTGGGCCACGCCCGAGACGCTGGCGATCATGGAGACGCGCTACGGCCCCCAGGCCGGCCACCCGGTCGCCTATGGCGAGTCGATGCGTTTGGGCGAGGTCGATATCCGCTTCGTGCCCGCCGGCCATGTCCTGGGCTCGGCGCAGATCGTGCTCGAGCATCGCGGCGAGACCATCGTCGTCTCGGGTGATTACAAGCGCCGCCCCGACCCGACCTGCGCGCCGTTCGAGCCGGTCGCCTGCGACGTGTTCGTCACCGAGGCGACCTTCGGCCTGCCGGTGTTCCGCCACCCCGATACCGGCGACGAGATCGACAAGCTCACTGCCGCGCTCCACGCCAATCCCGATCGCTGCGTGCTGGTCGGCGCCTATGCTTTGGGCAAGGCGCAGCGCGTGATCGCCGAGTTGCGCGCGCGGGGGTTCGACGATCCGATCTATCTCCACGGCGCGCTTCAGCGGCTGTGCGATCTCTATGTCGCGCACGGCGTCGCGCTCGGCGAGCTGCGCCCAGCGACGGGGGTGCCCAAGGCCGAACTCAAGGGCCGGATCGTCATGGCACCGCCCGGCGCGCTCAACGATCGCTGGTCGCGCCGGCTGCCCGATCCGATCACCGCCATGGCCTCGGGCTGGATGCGTGTTCGCCAGCGCGCGGTGCAGCGCAATGTCGAACTGCCGCTGATCCTCTCCGACCATGCCGACTGGGACGAGCTGACCGACACGCTGACCGAGATCGCGCCCCGGGAAGTCTGGGTCACGCATGGCCGGGAAGAGGCGCTGGTCCATTGGTGCATGACCCGCCAGATCAAGGCGCGGGCGCTGGCGCTGCTCGGCTATGAGGACGAGGACGACTGATCCCTCAGCCCGCCGGGCTTGCCTCGTACATCGATATGCTCTCGCTCGACGCGGCGAGCCGGCGGACCGCGGCGATGAACTGGACCGAACCGGGCTGGACGAAATGCGTTTTGAGCGCCGCCATGTCGCTCCACCGCTCGAAGAAGAACAATCGCATCGAATCCTCGCAATCGACCTGCACCGAATGGCTGACGCAGCCCGGCTCGGTGCGCGAGCGATGGACATGATCGAGGCTCGCCTGGCGCAGCTCCTCGAACGAATCGGGCCGTGCGGTGACGCTTCCGGTGACGATGATCATGGCGCTCTCCCCTTTTGTCTTCTTGGTGCGAATCGCCCAGCGCGCCGACCAGCGGGACTATCCCACGCCCTCCAGCGCCTTTTGCCGCCGCCGCTGTACCGAGCTGCCGATGCCCAGCGCCTCGCGATATTTCGCCACCGTGCGCCGCGCGATGTCGAAGCCCTTGGCATTGAGCAGTTCGACCAAGGTGTCGTCACTCAGGATCGCCTTGGGCTCCTCCGCCGCGATCAGCGCGCGGATCGCGCTCTTCACGGCCTGGGCCGACACCGCGTCGCCGCCGTCCGAGGACTGGATCGCCGAGGTGAAGAAATATTTCAGCTCGTAGAGCCCGCGCGCGCAGCTCAGATATTTGTTGCTGGTCACCCGGCTGACGGTCGATTCGTGCATCTCGATCGCGTCCGCCACCTGGCGCAGGGTCATCGGCTTCAGCTGCGACACGCCGTGCACGAAGAATGCTTCCTGCTGCTTCACGATCTCGCTCGCGACCTTGATGATGGTGCGCTGGCGCTGGTCGAGCGCCTTGACCAGCCAGTTGGCGCTGGCCAGACATTCGGACAGCCAGGCCTTGGACGCCCTGTCCTGCTGCCCGGCGGACAGCTCGACATAATAGCCGCGATTGACCAGCAGGCGCGGCAGAGTTGCCGCGTTGATCTCGATCGCCCAGCCGGTCTTGCGCTTGGCGACGAAGATGTCGGGCACCACTGCCTGCATCGCTTCCCCGCCATAACGGCAGCCGGGCTTGGGGTCGTAGTTGCGCAGCTCGCGGATCATGTCCGCCAGATCCTCGTCATCGACGTCGCAGATCCGCCGGAGTCGCGCCATGTCGCCGCGCGCGACCAGCTCCAGATTGTCGATCAGCCGCGCCATGCACGGGTCGTAGCGGTCGGCTTCCTTCGCCTGGAGCGCGAGGCATTCGGACAGCGAGCGCGCGCCGACACCGGTCGGATCGAAAGTCTGGATGAGCCCTAGCACCTGCTCGACCCGGACAAGCGGAACGCCCAGCCGGTTGGCGACCTCGAGCAGCGGCACGGTGAGATAGCCCGCCTCGTCGATCTGATCGATCAGATGCGCCGCGATGAACATGTCGGGGCCCTCGACCACGGGCCCCGCCTGGGCGAGCAGGTGATCCGCAAGGCTCAGGCCGGTATCGGCGAAGCCGTCGAGATCGGGCCCGTCCTCGCCCATCGCCCCGCCGCCACTGCCGTTCAGGCCGAGCGATCCGTCCATGCCGCCGCAATCGGCCGGGCTGTCATGATGGAAGCTCTCGGCGTTGAAATCGACGTCGAGCGATGCCTCGCCGGTGCTGTCGCCGCCCATCAGCAACTCGTCGGCGCTGGCCGGCTCGTCGCGCGGCTCCGGTGGGGCGTCGCGCTCCAGCGTCGGGCCGTCATCCTCGGGCGCGCTCGATTCGAGCAGGGGATTCTTCTCGATCTCCTCGGCGATGAACCCCTCGACCTCGAGATTCGACAGCGCGAGCAGGCGGATCGCCTGCTGCAGCTGCGGCGTCATCACCAGCGATTGCGACTGGCGCAGATCGAGGCGCGGGGCGAGACTCATGACGCGCTAGAGCGAGAAACCCTCGCCCAGATACAGCCGGCGGACATTGGCGTCGGCGACCAGCTCTTCCGGCGAGCCGGTGAACAGCACGCGGCCGTCATAGATGATATAGGCGCGGTCGACGATCTCGAGCGTCTCGCGGACATTATGGTCCGTGATCAGCACGCCGATGCCGCGCTTCTTCAGCTCGCAGATCAGGTCGCGGATGTCGGCGATGGACAGCGGGTCGATTCCGGCAAAGGGCTCGTCGAGCAGCATGATCGACGGGTCGGCCGCCAGCGCGCGGGCGATCTCGGCACGGCGGCGTTCGCCGCCCGACAGCGCCATCGCCGGCGCGTCGCGCAGCCGGGTCAGGCCGAATTCCTCCAGCAGCGTGTCGAGCCTGGTCTGGCGCGCCGCCGGATCGGGCTCGGCCAGTTCCAGCACGGTCAGGATGTTCTTCTCGACCGTGAGCCCGCGGAAGATCGACGTCTCCTGCGGCAGATAGCCCAGGCCCAGGATCGCGCGGCGATACATGGGCAGGCCGGTGATGTCGTCGCCGTCGAGCATGATCCGGCCCGAATCGGGCTTCACCAGCCCCATCACCGAATAGAAGCAGGTCGTCTTGCCCGCGCCGTTGGGCCCGAGCAGGCCGATCACCTCGCCCTGCCCGACCGACACCGAGACGTCGGACAGCACGACGCGCTTGTCATAGGATTTGGCGATGGAGACGACCGACAGGCCCTTCATCACCGGCGCTTCGGCGATCGGCTCGACGTCATCGAGGGTGGTCACATCGGTCATTCTGCGTCCCGTGCTCGCATCGGATGGTCAGCAGGAAGCCTGCCCGAACGGTGTTTGGCAGGCTTTGTGCATGACGTTGCGGAAAAATCCCTGCACCAGACGCCCGGACAAGGGAAGGGGCGAGCGGCAAGGCGACGAAAAAACGCTGGCGAAACGTCTAAAATCAAGCCCCCTTGCCGCTGATCATCACCCAGGACGCAGCGCAGGCAGATCGAGACAGGATTCGCGCGGAGGCGCGGAGGCGCAGAGAAATTCCGAAGAAGCGCAGCGTTCGAAGACGCAAAGGAGATCGGGCAGATCGGTGCCGGCGCCGCACCCTCTTTGCGCCTCCGCGTCTCCGCGCGAACCTCATCTTCGACTTGAGAGAAACGCCCGCGGGAGCCTAGTTCCGCTTCGGCACCGAGAAAGTGCCGGTCACCCGCCCGCCGCGGCTCGTCGTCGTGCCCGATGCGGCGCCGCCGCCGCCGACCGCCGACCCGTCGATCACGGCACGCCCGGTATCGAGATTGATCGTCAGCCGCCCGCCATTGACGGTGTTGCCGCCCTGGAGGAGCGAGACGCCGCCCAGCATGGTGATTACCCGGCGGTTGAGATCATAGACCGCATATTGGCTGCGCGCGGTCTGCTGCGGCCGGGTCACGGTGACGCCGCCCGCCGCGTCGAGGCGCGAGACCTGGGGCGATCCGTCGACCACCTGCCCGGTATAGGCGACCGTCATCCGCGCCGAATTCAGCGTCATCTCGGCCTGGCGGACCGAGACATTACCGGTCAGGATCGCGCGATTCGCCTTGTCCTGCAGCTCGATATGGTCAGCGCCGAAGTCGATCGGCGCCGCCGAATTGTGGCTCTGCGCGGCCGCGCCCGAGGCGAGGAACAGCGCGCAAGGCGCGAGGAGGCGGGTCATCATGGCCATGGTTCGCCTATCTCGCCCTTCGCGGCACGATCCGCAAGCGGGCGTTACCGTCAAGTTTGACGATATGGTTCTCGAGGTCGGCGGTCAGGCGCGAGGCGCTGAAATTGCCCTGCGGCACCTTGCCGGTCACCGCGCCGCCGCTCTGCAGCCGGCGCGACTTCAGATCGACCGTCGCGTCATGCGTGTCGAGCTGATAGCCGTCGGTCGTGTTGAAGCGGACCGGGCCGTCGACCATGACCTGCTGGCTGTCCATATTGTAGCGGCCGCGGTCGGCGACGAGCCGCGCCGGCCCGTCGGCCAGCCCGATCTCGGCCGAGAGCTGGCTGAGCTGCACGATCGGCTCGGCGGAACTCTTCTGCACGGCCGATCCGGCGTTGAGCGCGAAGGGCTGGCCCTTGCCGTCCTCGCCGCGATAGGTCGCCGACTGGAGGCGCAGCCGCTCCTTGGCGACGTCGACCTTGTTCTTGTCGAGCAGGAAGCTGACATCGCCGCTGCCGGCGAGCGGCATCATCACGAGGAAAGCGGAGAGCACACCGATCATCAGCGGCAGCACGATGCGCAGGCTGCTCACGACCCGGTCGTGGCTGCTCCCGGGCGCCGCCCAGATCTGCCGCGCCGAGCGGACGCTGGCCGCCACCTCAGACATGAGCGAAGATGTCTATCTCGGGCCAGCCCGCCAGATCGAGATCGGCGCGCGCCGGCAGGAAGTCGAAACAGGCCTGGGCAAGCGCGGCCCGGCCCTCGCGGGCGAGACGGCGGTCGAGTTCCTCGCGCAGCTTGTGCAGGAAGCGCACGTCGGATGCGGCATAGTCCTTCTGCGCGTCGGACAGGACCGGGCCGCCCCAGTCGGACGATTGCTGCGCCTTGGAGATGTCCTGGGCGAGCAGCTCGCGCACCAGCTCCTTCAGGCCGTGCCGGTCGGTATAGGTGCGCACCAGCCGCGACGCGGTCTTGGTGCAATAGGCAGGCGCCGCCTCCACCTTGAGATAATGCTTGATCGCGGCGAGATCGAAACGCGCGAAATGATACAGCTTCACCCGGTCCCGGTCGGCGAGCAGCGCGCGCAGATTGGGCGCGGCATAGTCGCTGCCGGGGGAAAAGCGCACGAGATGCTCGTCCGGCCCGCCATCGGAAAGCTGGACGACGCACAGCCGGTCGCGCGGCGTGATCAGCCCCATGGTCTCGGTATCGACGGCGATGTCGACGCCCGGTTCGAACAGGCCGGCGGGAATGTCTTCTTCGTGCAGATGAACGGTCATGACGCCCGCCTAGACGCGAACGGGCTCATGCTCAATGCCCGCCGCCGCCGGTCTTCTTCCGCTCGCGGGCCTTGCGCGACCAGATGTTCAGCGATTCGACGCCCGCCGAAAAGGCCATCGCGCTGTAGATATAACCCTTGGGCACATGCACGCCGAAGCCATCGGCGATCAGCACCGCGCCGATCATCAGCAGGAAGCCGAGCGCGAGCATCACCACCGTCGGGTTGCGCGCGATGAAATTGGCGAGCGGGTTGGCCGCGAACATCATCACGCCGACCGCGATGACCACGGCGATGATCATCACCGGCAGATCGTCGGTCATGCCGATCGCGGTCAGGATCGAATCGATCGAAAACACCATGTCGAGCAGCAGGATCTGGATGATCGCCGACCAGAAGCTCATCACCGCCCGGCCCTTCTTGTCGAGCGTCGACCCCGATTCGTCGGGGTCGACGCTGTGATGGATTTCCTTGGTCGCTTTCCACAGCAGGAACAGGCCCCCGGCGATCAGGATCAGGTCGCGGATCGAAAAGGCCGTCTCGAAGCTCGGTTCGCCGTGCGAATCGAGTCCCCCGGTCAGCCCCAGGTCGAACACCGGCACGGTCATGCTGGCGATCCAGGCGATGGTGGACAGCAGGCCGAGACGCAGCACCAGCGCCAGGCTGATGCCGACTCGGCGCACCTTCACGCGCTGGCTCTCGGGCAGCTTGTTCGACAGGATCGAGATGAAGATGAGATTATCGATGCCGAGCACCACCTCCATCACGATCAGGGTGGCCAGCGCCGCCCAGGTGGCGGGGTCCGAAAAGAGCGTGATAATCGACATAGTGTGGCTCTGCCGCCTCACCCGTCGCTAAGCAAGCAAGGCCTGCCGCAATTCGGACGAATTTATTCGCAGCCCAGAGGGAATTACGCTACACCGACTCGGTGACGCGATAGGTTTGGCGTTCGAACAACCGCGCTTTTCGTCCAGCGCGGGCGTGTTGACATGGCGATTTGGGCGAGCCGGGAAGACGAACAGGGCATGAGTTTCGATAAAGGACGCCGCGGGGATCGCGGTGGGCGTGGCCGCGACAAGCGCGACGGTTTCGGCGGTGACGATTTCGGTGGCGGCGGCTTCGGCGGTGGTGACCGTTTCGGTGGCGGCGGCGATCGTTTCGGTGGCGGTGGTGACCGCTTCGGCGGCGGCGGCGATCGTTTCGGCGGCGGTGGCGGTGGTTTCCGCAGCGGCGGCGGTGGCGGCTTCGGCGGCGGTGGTGCTGGCGGCGGTGGCCGCGGCATGCCCCCGCAGGTTGTCGGCGAAGGCACCGGCGTGGTCAAATTCTTCAACGGGCAGAAGGGCTTCGGCTTCGTCGTTCGCGACGATGGCGGCGAGGATGTGTTCGTGCACATTTCCGCGGTCGAGCAGGCTGGCCTGACCGGTCTGGCCGAGGGTCAGCCGCTCGGCTTCACCCTGGTCGATCGTGGCGGCCGCATCTCGGCGACTGATCTCAAGATCGAGGGCGAGCCTCTTCCCGTCACTGACCGCGGCCCGCCGCGCGACCGTGACGCGGCAGGTCCGGGCGGCCCGCGCGGTGGTGCACCCGCCGGCGGCGCAGGCCCGGCGCGTCAGCTGACGGGCGAGAAGGCGACGGGTACCGTCAAGTTCTTCAACGCGATGAAGGGCTTCGGCTTCATTCAGCGCGACGATGGCCAGCCCGATGCGTTCGTGCACATTTCCGCGGTCGAACGCGGCGGCATGACCAGCCTCAACGAGGGCGACCGGCTCGAATTCGAGCTCGAGGTCGATCGTCGCGGCAAGTACGCGGCGGTGAACCTCACCTCCATCGCCTGAGGGTCGGGGCCTGCCCCATCTTGAGTGACAGAAGACCCGGCACGCGCAGGCGTGCCGGGTTTTTCTATATCCGCGCCATGCTCCGCCTGTCCGGCGCCGGCGATAGCAGCGGCGACCCCGTCAGGGCGCGTACACCGACGTGGTCGAATCTATGGGGAAAGCCGCGTTGTTCTCCCGGCACCATTGCTCCAGTTCACGCTTCAGCACTGGCCATAGCGGCCGCGCCCATGCCTGTGCGTTGCACCCACATGGGGTCTTGGTGGGGGAGATAGGCCCAAGGCGCCCATCGGCAATTCCAGGACGATGGACCCGCCGTCCGCAGAGACCGCCAGTTCCTCTTTCCACCGCGGTTGAAAACGAAATGTCTGCTCGCTCATTCCGGCCGGGGTAAGCCGGCCCGATCCCGTGACTGCCGCGGACCCATGCCGCGGTTGCGCTTCCGCCGGACCCTGTCGCTCAGCTCAATCGGCACGCCACGAATGCAAGCTTGGGTTCCTGGGCACGATCGAACGAGAAGACCTCGCGTTCCTCGCCCGGATACAGGCTGTGCTGCTTGGTGTCCGATCTGATCTGGCCTTCATAGCGCCATGTTCGGCGGATCGTCACGGTGGCATCCCGGTCGGCACCGTTAACGAGATACCACCAAGCATATTGGGCGTTGCCGCGATCTTCCTTTCTGACGAATCCGTTGCAATCCTGCGCCGGGTCGATCAGCTCGGCCTCGAGGATTTCAACGTCGGTAATGTCATCAGGGCCTTCGCGCATGATCCGCTCCTCGATATTATTGGCGAAATACGATGTACACGGCGGGGTCGCCATCGGCGGTGCCCTGGAACACTTTGGCACCATTCGGGTCCTTGACGCTGTTGCCGAGGTACCCGGTCACTTTCTGATAGGTGGACAGGTCCGATAATTCGCCTTTGACCCAGATGGTGGCCCAGGCGCTGGCATCATCTGCCTTGTGTTCGCCATCAAATGCCTGATCGGTCATACGTTCCTCCCGCCAATGATGTCGTTCCGTCGCCTTGCCCGTCCGGCATGAAGCCGGCCTTGTCGGCGCTGGCGACGTGAGAATATGTTACGGCCTCACGACCGTAATGCTGATCTTCCCTTCATAGGTCTTGAATCGCTCGAGCTGTAGCCGCTGGAAACGCGTCGCCTTCGTCAGGCGTCCGTCGGGGAAATGGCCGAGCACGACCTCGCTCTCGTCCGGAACTCGAATACCGGTCCGAAATGACCAGTCCAGGTCGAACGCCCTGCCCTCCTCGAACAGTCCGAGCAACATCCACGGGCCTTGCGTCGCCGGAAGCTCGCCCGATTGAGTCACGCTGATCTCCTCGCCGTCCACGAAGAAACGGACCCAGTCCAGTGACAGTTCAAGATGTGATCGTTTTGCGATGAAGAAGGCGATGGAAACTAGTCGCAGATCTTCAGTGAACTCGAATGTGTCGTCCATGATCCTCTTCCCCCGCCATCGACATTCTTCACCTGCCGATTCCCGTCTGTCTATCCCCCGAGGATAAAGCCGAAATCAGCCGGTGCAAACGCCCTATCGCTCCCATCTGTCGCCACACACCACAGGCATTCGGCGGCGGTAGCGGCTTCGTCGTCTGCGACGATGGTGATGAGGATGCGTTCGTGCACATCTCCGCGGTCGAACGCGGCGGCATGACCAGCCTCAACGAGGGTGACCGGCTCGAATTCGAGCTCGAGGTCGATCGTCGCGGCAAGTACGCAGCGGTGAACCTCACCTCCATCGCATAAGGGCTCAGGTCAAAACCTGTTACCGAGGCGACACGATCAAGACCCGGCATGCCTTTGGGCGTGCCGGGTTTTTCTTTATTGTCTTTCAGCGCGAGTCGTCGTTAATTCATAGTTAATCACTATGAATTGAGGAACGGTCATGCGCGCACCCCTTGTCGCCCTGCTCTCCCTGGCGCTGGCCGCACCTGTCGGTGCCGCAAGTGCGCCCCTTGTGCCGGTCGCCAGCTTCGAGCAACTCGCCAAACCGCTGCCGCTTCCCTATGACGAGCAGGCCAATGCCCAGGCCGTGGTTGCCGCCGCCAAGGCGCGTGCCAGGGCCAGGCACAAGCTGCTGTTGATCGATCTGGGCGGCAACTGGTGCCTCGATTGCCGGTTGCTCGCCGGCACGATGGACATTCCCCAGCTCCGCAAATTCGTCGCCGCCCATTATGAGGTGGCGGTCGTCGATGTCGGCCGGTTCGACAGGAATCTCGACATCCCGGCGCATTACGGCATCAAGGATCGGCTGGAAGGCGTGCCGAGCCTGCTGATCGTCGATCCGCGCACTGACCGGCTGGTCAACCAGGGCCATACCGCGGCGCTGGCCGATGCCCGCAGCATGACGCCCCAGGCGCTCGCCGACTGGCTCGCCGGCTGGACGAAGTAATCGGCCGCTCGGAGCATTTCCCCCAGCCTCCGTTCGCCCTGAGCCCGTCGAAGGGCTGTTCTTCTCTGCATGGGAGAGAAGGGCAGGCTTCGACAAGCTCAGCCTGAACGGGAGGGGGGATATTCCGGCGAACCGTTCTTTGCCCCCAGGTTTCACCCCGCCAGGATCAACGCCGCGCCGCCCAGGATGCCGAACACCCCGGCCACCCGCCCGGCGGTCGCGCGCTCCTTCAGGAACAGGATCGAGATGAGCAACGCCGTGACCATGCCGGTCTCGCGCAGCGCGGCGAGTGGCGCGGTCGGGCCAAGCGCGAGGGCGGCAAGCGCAAGGCCATAGGTCAGGATCGACAGCGCACCGGCGATCACCCCCGGCTTCCACTGCGAGCGGGCGGCGGCGAACATCGTGCCGCGCGAGAGCAGGCCGAACATCGCGACGACCACCGCGCCCATCTGGACGAATACCCAGACGATATAGCTGGTCGCGCTGGGCGCGGCGCGCACGCCGATCGCGTCGACCACGGTATAGGCGGCGATGCACAGGCCGGTCAGCAGCGACCATCCCAGCGCCGCGCGGCCGAGGTGGCGGCCGGCGATCATCACGAACATCGCTCCGCCGATCAGTGCGATTCCGGCGATCTGGCCGGTCGTGGCATGTTCGCCGAGCAGGCCGATCGTCACCGTCGCGGTGACCAGCGGCGCGGTGCCGCGCAGCACCGGATAGACCGCGGAGAGATCGCCGGCCTGGTACGCCCGGACAAGGAAATAGAGATAGAAGCCGTGGATCGCCGCGCTTGCCGCGAGATATGCCCAGGCGCCGTGCGGCAGCGGCACGAGCAGGGTGGCCGGCAGCAGGATCAGCGCGCTGGTCCCGTCGGTGACTGCGCGGCCCGCCGCCTTGTCCCGCCCGCCCTTCACGATCGCGTTGACCACCGCATGGATCGACCCGGAGGCGATCATCATCAGGGCGGCAAGCGTGAAGGCGGGCATTGTGTCGCCATGCAAGGTGGCGTGGTCGCGGGCAAGCGGTCTGGCCTCGCTCCTGTCACGGACGGACAATCGCGGATGGAGCGGCGCGAAAAGCGCAGAACAGGGGATCACGCGAAGGCGCGAAGACGCAAAGCCGTTCAGCGGCGACTTCCCTTCCACCAGCTCGAGAGGGGAAAGTGCAGCGTCGATTCAACGCTGCGCCGAATCGGGCATCGTCGCTACCGGCCAGGGCGCCCCGACCCCGGCCGTTGTTTCCCGTGAGGGTCGACCTGTGTGCGCTTCTTATGTCCCAGCCCATGCCAACCGACCCTGTTCCGCGGTCGCGTTCCCTGTTCCGGGGTCGGCCTTCCCTGTTCCGTGCGAGCCGTTCCCTGTTAGCCAGGAACAGGGAAACGATCATTAAGCGCGTGAGATATAATGATATTTCTGCAGGAAAATTTGGCGTAACAGCGAAATAAAAAATCCTTCCCTGTTCGTTCGCTGTTATCCGCCAATATCAGGGCAACGTCAGGTGATCAGCCGCCGCAGCGCCGCGACGGTATCGGCTTCGTCCGCGGGCTTGTCGGTGCGGATTCGGGCGATCCGGGGGAAGCGCATCGCGACGCCCGATTTGTGGCGCTTGGATTCGTGGATCGAATCGAACGCGATCTCCAGCACCAGCGTCTTCTCCACTTCGCGCACCGGGCCGAAGCGGTTGAGCGTATGGCCGCGCACAAAGCCGTCGAGCATCTTCAGCTCCTCGTCGGTGATGCCCGAATAGGCCTTGCCCACCGGCAGCAGCTCGCCCTCGTCGGTCCAGCAGCCGAAAGTATAGTCGGAATAGAAGGAGGACCGCCGGCCATTGCCGCGCTGGGCGTACATCATCACGCAATCGGCGGTCAGCGGATCGCGTTTCCATTTGTACCACAGGCCGACGCGCCGGCCGGTGACATAGGGCGAATCGCGGCGCTTCAGCATCACGCCTTCGATCGAGGCGTCGCGTGCGCCGGCGCGGATGCCTTCGAGCTCGGTGAAATCGGCGGCGTCGATGACCTGGCTGACATCGAACCGCTCGGAGTCGAGCTGTGTGGCGAAACGCTCCAGCCTGGGGCGCCGCGCCGACCAGGGCAGCTCGCGCAGATCCTCCGTGCCGTCGAACAATATGTCGTAGAGCCGGACAAAGGCGGGATAATCGGCCAGCATCTTCGCCGAGACGATCTTGCGGCCGAGCCGCTGCTGCAGCGCGTTGAAGCTCGCCGCGCCGCCGCCTTCCTCCAGCGCGCCGCCCTGGAAACTCCCCTTCACCATCAGCTCGCCGTCGAGCACGCCGGGCGTGGTGAAGTCCCGCGCGACCTCGGGGAAGCTGCCGGTGATGTCGTCGCCCGCACGGCTGTAGAGCCGGGTCTCGCCCCCGACATGAACGATCTGGACCCGGATGCCGTCCCATTTCCACTCGGCCGCATAATCGTCGAGGCTGAGGCGCAGGTCCTCGAGCGGATGGGCGAGCATGAACGGGCGGAACACCGGCACGTCCGCGGCGGTCGGCTGCGTTCCGCGGCCCTCGGCCCAGGCGAACAGCGACGTATAGGGCGGGGCGATGCCGTGCCACACTTCCTCGACGGCCTCGACATCGAGCCCAAAGGCCTGGGCGAGCGCGGTCTTGGCGAGGCGCGCCGAGACGCCGATGCGCAGC
The DNA here is from genome assembly GCF_055521495.1 of Sphingomonas sp. BL-S-29. Taxonomy (NCBI): domain Bacteria; kingdom Pseudomonadati; phylum Pseudomonadota; class Alphaproteobacteria; order Sphingomonadales; family Sphingomonadaceae; genus Sphingomonas; species Sphingomonas sp. BL-S-29. The sequence continues at coordinate 314,391 of NZ_CM145482.1, read as the reverse complement.
GCCCCGGTCGCCATCTTGAGCAGCGCGAAACGCTCGTCCGCATCGAGCCGGTCGAGCATGCCCGCCAGCGCGGCCGGCGCGTCGGAGCGGGAAAGCGCGCCCAGCCGGTCGACCACCTGCGCGACGGTCAGCGGCTCCCCGTCCTTCGGCGGTGTCTCGGGCGCGGGCCAGAGCAAAGCGACGGTCTCCGCGCTGTCGCCGACATAGTCGCGGCTCATGCGGAACAGCACGGGGTCGACGCGCTCCTCGATCAGCGCGCGGATCATTGCCGGCTTGATCGCGGGGAGGTCGAGATCGCCGGTCAGCGCCGCCATCGCCCAGCCGCGATCGGGATCGGGCGCCGCCGCCAGATAATCGGCGATCAGCTTCAGCTTGGCATTGCGGGACCGGGTGTAGATCAGCCGGTCGAGAAGGTCGGCAAAGGCACGCATCAGGTGCGGAACATGGCGCGGGCGTCGGGGTTCCGCCAGCATCATCGCGCTGGCGCCGCGCGGCGGCTCGTTTATGCTCGGGCGGTGCGCCGTCTCCTGCCCGTCCTCGCCTCGCTCCTAGTCCTTGCGCTCCTGCTGTTCGGCTGGGGCTTCCTCAATGCGCGGGCCGATCCCGTCGTCCGCCGCGCGACGCTCGCCCTGCCGGACTGGCCGGCCGGCGCGCCGCCGGTGCGCGTGATTCTGTTCAGCGACGTGCATATCGCCAGCGCGACGATGGACTCGGCCCGGCTGGCACGCATCGTCGGGCGGGTGAATGCGCTGAAGCCGGATGTCGTGCTGATCGCCGGCGATTTCGCCTCGGGCGATGATCCGGCGCGCGCCGCGGCGATGGCGAACGGGCTGGCGCCGCTCGCCGGCCTGCGCGCGCCCCTGGGTGTGATCGCAACGCTCGGCAATCACGACCATTGGACCGATCCCGCGCTGATCGGCCGCGCCCTTGAAGGGGCCGGCGTGACGGTGCTGGACAATCGGGCGGTGCAACGCGGGCCGCTCGCGATCGGCGGCGCCGGGGATGCCTATACGCGGCATCAGGACGTGCCGGCGCTGCGCGCGGCGATGCGTCCTCTCGCCGGCGCCCGAATCATCCTGACTCATTCGCCGGACCTCGCGCCTCAGCTACCGGCCGACATGGCCCTGCTGCTCGCCGGCCACACGCATTGCGGGCAGATCGTGCTGCCGCTGTACGGGCCGGTCACGCATGTCGCGGCCCCGCGCTATCGCTGCGGCATCGTCCACGAAAAAGGCCGCACGGTCGTGGTGACCGGCGGCCTTGGCACCAGCGCGGTGCCGCTTCGGTTCGGCGCGCCGCCGGACCTCTGGGTGCTGACCCTGGGCCCGGCGCCACGGACCTGATCTAGTCTATCGCGTTCTTCACGCCCTTGCCGGCGAGCAGACCGAGCACGAGCAGCACGACGAACACTGCGATCGCGACGAAGAACAGCAGCTTGGCGATGCCGATGAACGTGCCGCCCAGCCCGCCAAAGCCGAGCAGGGCGAGAACCACGCCGATGACGAGGAAGATGATGGCCCAGCGAATCATGTCACTCTCCTTCAGTATGAGAGCGAAACGATCCGCCGGGCCGGCTTGTTCCGCGATCAGCCCTTACGGCTCGCCTCGAACAGGAACCAGGCGCGCTCCTCGGCCTCGTCGGTCCAGGTGTCGAGGATGCCGCTGGTCGCATTGTCCTTGGCGGTGTCGACGATCTCCTTCGCCTCGCGCAGGCTCTCGACCAGCTTGAGATTGTCGTCGCGCAGTTCGGCCAGCATGTCCTCGGCCGAAACGAAGGGCGCGTCATTGTCCTTGATCGTCTGGTGGCGCGAGATGTCGCCGATCGAGCGCAGCGTGGTGTTGCCGGTCTTGCGCACGCGCTCGGCAATGGCGTCGGTCGTGGCGAAGATCTGCGCCGCCTGGGCGTCGAGCATCAGATGGTAATCGTGGAAATGCGGGCCCGACACGTGCCAGTGGAAATTCTTGGTCTTGAAATAGATCGCGAACGAATCGGCGAGAATGCCGTTCAGCGCCTCGGCGACGGTCTTGGCGGCGTTGCTCTTGATGTCGGTGGGGGTCTTCAGCGGAGCGGCGGGATCGGCCATGGTGTCTGTCCTCGGTTCGGTTTCGTTGCGAGAACGGTCCGATAGCGCAAACGCTCCGCGTTCGCTTCCGTATTTGTACCGATCACCGCAATCGATACGCTAGATAAGACGCGGTGCCCGGAATCCCATGGCCTTCGTCCCGTTCGGGAAGAAAACGCGTCCCGATCGCCCCGAACAGGGTGTCGGGTCCCGTCTTAGGGTTGACAGATCGGCGACTCTCCGCCATCGGGCAGCGCTTGAGAGCGGCGGCTTGTTCGCCGCTTTTGCTTTTTCAGCATACAGGATTTCAGGTCATGGCAAAGCCGACCACCGTCAAGATCAAGCTGCTCAGCTCGGCAGACACCGGCTTCTTCTACGTCACGAAGAAGAACCCGCGTACCAAGACCGAGAAGCTCAGCTTCAAGAAGTACGATCCCGTCGTGCGCAAGCATGTCGAGTTCAAGGAAACCAAGATCAAGTGATCTTGCCGGCGGCGTAGGCCGCCGATCGGTCATCCCGGCGCAGGCCGGGATCCAGAGCCGCGGGCGTAAGCCTCGCGGCTTTTTCCATTTCTACAAAAGCGCCGCCACCGCATCGACGAAGCGGACCAGCGAGATCGGCTTGGACACATAGGCGTCGGCGCCCACTGCCCGGATGCGTTCCTCATCCTCGCGCCCGGCATAAGCGGTCACCGCCATGATCGGGATCGCCTTGAGCGTCGCATCGGCCTTTAGCTGGCCGATCAGCTCGAACCCGCTGACATGCGGCAGCTGGATGTCCATCACGATCAGATCGGGCATGAAATCGCGGGCGCGCTCGACCGCCTCGCGGCCGTCGCGCACGGGCTCGGTCACATATTCATGTGCGCGGAGCAGGTCGCAGAAAAGCTTCAGGTTGAGTTCGTTGTCCTCGACAACGAGCACCTTCTTTGCCACGTGCGCGCATTCCCCATTGTTCCGGATCGCTGATAGGCAATGCGCGCGCCAGAGACAAATCACGATGCCGCCGCCCTTGCGCTGCAGGCGCTTGTCTGGACCCTGGGCGAGCCGGCCCGGGCGGAGCGGCTGCTCGACACGACCGGTCTCGACCCCGCCGAGCTGCGCGTCCGGGCGACCGACCCGGCGGTGCTCGCCGCGACGCTTGTCTTTCTCGAAGCCTATGAGCCCGATCTTGTCGCCTGCGCCGCGAGCCTCCAGGTGAAGCCCGAAGCGATCGTCGCCGCCCGCCGCGCCCTGGAGTCCGAATGAAGCCCCTGCTGATCTGCGACTGCGACGAAGTGCTGCTCCACATGGTCCGCCATTTCGGCGTGTGGCTGGGCGAGACGCACGATATCGAGTTCACGCCCGATGGCGCCGATTTCGCGACCAACATGAAGCGTCGCGACGGCACGCCCGCGCCGAGCCGCGAGGAGATGTGGGGCATGCTCGACCAGTTCTTCCCCGCCGAGATGGACCGCCAGACGCTGGTGCCGCACGCCCGGGAGGCGCTGTCCGCGCTGTCGGAGATCGCCGATGTGGTCATCCTGACCAACCTCACCGATATCTGCCGCCAGCCGCGCATCGAGCAATTGGCGAAGTTCGGCATCGCGCACCGCGTCGAATGCAACCAGGGCGGCAAGGGCGGCCCGGTGGCGCGGCTGGTTGCCGAGCATGGCGATCCGGTCACCGTGTTCGTCGACGATCTGGGCGTGCATCATGATTCGGTCGCGAAGCACGCGCCCCGGGTCCACCGGCTGCACATGATCTCCGAGCCGGCGATGGCGCCGAACGTGCCCAAGGCGGCGGCCGCGCATGCGCGGATCGACGACTGGCGCGAGGCCGAGGCATGGATCGCGGCGCGATTCGCCGCCGGGTTGCCTGCGGACTGATCGCGTCGAGGCTCCCGGCTTGTCGCGGCGGCGTCTTTCCTGCATCCGCGGAGGCGATACTCCAGACTGAAGGGGCGTTGTTTATGACCGATCGAATCGACCGCAAGCTGGCTGAGCTCAGCCTCAGCCTTCCCGCCCCGGCCGCGCCGGTCGCGTCCTATGTCCCTGCGGTCGAATCGAACGGCATCCTCTACGTATCGGGGCAGCTGCCGTTCAGGGACGGCGCGCTGATGACCGGCCGGCTCGGCGAGGATGTCGATCTGGCGTTCGGGCAGGAGGCGGCGCAGCGTTGCGCCCTGATGATCGTCGCGCAGATGAAGGCCGCACTGGGCGGGCTTCACCGGGTCGAGCGGATCCTGAAACTCGGCGTGTTCGTCAACTCCGCGCCCGGTTTCACCGACCAGGCCAAGGTAGCGAACGGCGCCTCGGACCTGTTGTTCGCGCTGTTCGGTGAGCCGGGCCGTCATGCCCGCAGCGCGGTCGGGGTGCCGGTCCTCCCGCTCGGTGTGGCGGTGGAGATCGACGCGATCGTGCAGCTCGCCCAAGCCTAGGGGCGGGCCGGGCTCAACGCGGCTCGGGCCGCAAATCGCCGGCCGCGATCGTTGCGTCGGCGCCTTTCGGGATGACGAGCTCGAAGCTGGTCTTGTCGGTATCGGTCAGCGTGATCCGCCAACGCCCCGGCGCCAGCCCGGTCGCGCCGAACCGGCCCGCGGCGTTGGTGAACAGGGCAATCGGTTCGCGTTCGGGATGCGCTTCCTCGGTCGCGGTGCCCGCCACCAGCGCGATCGGTGCGCCGTCGGCGCCGAGCAGCCGCCCAACCGCGCTGGCCATATAGTCCGAACCCACCGTCAGCCGGTATCCGCCGCGATAGGGCGGCAGGAGCCGGAACGATCCCTCGCCGAGATTGGCGCCGAGCGGCGCATCGGGCGCGGTCACCTGGACATTGCGTTCGCTATAGCTGCTGAGGCTGGACTGGAGTGCGGTGCCGAGCGCGCCCGTTTCCGCGGTGGAGAATTTGCCATAGGCATCGACCAGCACGTCGGCGCCGCGCAGCGAGGGGTGCGCGCGCACGATGGCGAAGCCGTCCTGGACCGGGCGGCCGATCGAAAAGGCGCCATCGGCCATCGCCAGGGCGGTGCCGAAGCGCAGCGAGGATCGCTGTGCCGTGGAACGCGCGAGATCGGGCGCGAACGTGCTGAAATGACTGAACCCCAGCTCGGCCCGATTGGTGTAATAGGAGCCGTTGACGCTCGCCCCGGCACCGCTGTCGCTATGCTCGATATCGGCGTTCAGATTATACGCGCCGGTGCCCGATCCGCTATAGGTCTGGTAGGTCAGCCGGCCGCGGTTGTCGCGGCTGTCATAGTCGGATCGCAGGCTGGAGGCGCGGTCGAGCCGGTAGGTGAGCGAGAGAAACGCGCCGATGCGATGGCCGCGACCATCGCGCTCATAGCTCAGGTCTCCGGTGAAACTGAGGTCGGGGCTGATCCGCCAGCCGCCGGTCGCGCGGATGCTGCCGACATTGGGCTCGCCGTCGCGCCCCTTTGAATAGCGCAGATCTAGTCCGGCATAGACCGCGTCGCTGATCGCGCTGTTGTAGCTCATGCCGGCGACATAGCGGTAGGGATTGAATGGCGCGCCCGTGCCGATCGGTGCGAAATGGCGGCTTCGCGCCTCGAACGACACCGACAGCGCATCGGCGCGGTCGCCGCCACGCGTGATCGTCCGCTGGAAGGTCATGATCCCCGCCCAGCCCGGCCCCACGCCCTTGACCCGGGAGGCCGAGGCGAAGCCGCCGAACGACCCGACCGGAGTTGCCACGACCGTCTCCACCCCGCCCATCCATCCGCGGTTGTCGGCCTGAGCGTTGGCGCCGAGCGTCAGCCGGTCGCTCACGCCGCGGCGGTAGAAACCGCTAAAGGCAAGGTCGCCGCTATAGACCGGGCCTCGTGCGCCGGTCGGCGCGAGCGTCCCGGCATAAAGGCCAAACTCGCTCAGGCCGGTGGCAAGCTGCGCCTGATCGAGGAAGATGTCGAAGTCGAACGACTGCGTGCGCCCGGCATCGTCCGTGATGGTGAGCCGGACATCGTTCGCGCCCTGGGTGAAGGGGAAGTCGCGCAGGTCGAAACTGCCCGGATCGAGTTCGAGCCGCCGCACCAGCTGGTTGTTGACGCGCACCTCGACGGTCGATCGCCGGTCGAGCTGGAAGCTGCGATTGCCGCGCGGCCGAATGATCGTCTGCGGATCGAGCAGCGAATAGAACCGGGAGATCGACAGGCCGGCAATCTCGGGCGCCGATTGAAAGCCGCGTGCGAGCGTCTGCAGGTCGCCGCCGCTCCAGCGCACCAGATTGTGCCGGTCGTCATAGACCAGCCGCGTGCCGCGCCGCTGCAGGTCGGGGCCGGCCCCGCCCGCGCGCCAGTTCGCCTCGCTCTCCAGCACCACGCCGCCGGCGCGGATCGCCCCGTCGAGGAAGGTGACCGGCGCGGCAATGCCCGAATCCGGTCCCTGCTCCACCCAGTCAAGCGATCCCCGGATGTTGAGATAGGCGCTGAGGCCGGCCGGCGCGACATAGGTTACCGGTCCGCGCGCGTCGCTGTCGCGCAGGGCGACCGACCGGCTGGCGCGGCTCGCCGCGGCGATCTCGAGCGTGATCTGCAGGGCCTGCGGATCATAGCGAATGCCCACACCGATACCCTGGAGATCGGTGCGGTCGAGCGCGTGCCGCGCGGCGAGCCGGGCGCGCAGCGTCGCGATCAGCGCCGCTGCGATGCGCGGTTCGATCAGGGCCAGCAGTCGATCGGCGGAGAAGCTGGCGCGGCCGGCCGTATCGAGCGTGACGGTGGTGTCGCCGAGATAGGCCTGCCCGTCCATCACCGGCGCGGTCAGCACGATCGCCCGGCCGGTCGGGTTGATCGCGCTCGCGTCCGCCCCGGGATCGAGGACCACGCGCGCCTGCGCCGGATCGGCGGTCTGGGCACGCGCCGCAGCCGGGAACACGAGCGCGGCGAGCATGAGCGCTCCCGCGGCAACCATCGGGTTCATGCGGTAAGCGATGCCTCAGGCATCGGGCGTGAACTGCGCTTCGACTCGCCCGTCCGCCTGCGGCAGCCGGACGGCGAGGGTCATGCGCCGCGTCTGCCCGCCACCGATCAGGCCATAGCCGATCGTCTGCTGGAGATCGGGGCCGGTGAGCTGGGTGCGAAACACTTCGCGACCGTCAGGGGCGAACTGCACGATGCGGACTCGTCCATGCGAGAGATAGCCATGCGCCGCCGAGCTGTTGGTGACCGTGATCACGGGCGCGGGGCTGCCGTCGGCACCCTTGCCGATCTCGGCCGAGGCGATCGTCAGCGCCGGCTTGGCGCCTTCGGGCGAGACGCTTACCAGGACCTGGAAATTGTACAGCAGCTGGATGTTCGACTGCGTTTCGTTGGTCTGGACGGGGAGTTGCGCGACGGTGAGGAAATAGTGCTTGCTCCGGGCGAGCGCGGGGTCCCCCACATATTGCACGCGGAAATTCTGGCGTTGGCCGGGCTGGATCAGCGCCTGGGGCGGGAAGGCGGCAAGCTCGCCTGAGTCATGGCCGGTCGCCTTCACGCCATCGGCATTGAGCTCGAGCGTCTCGATGCGGAGTTCGACCGGCAGCGGCTTGTCGAAGCTGTTCTCGACCGTCACCACCTGGCTCATGCCCCGGCCCGAGGTGGTGAGATCGATCACCACTGGCTGAACGGTCATCGCATAAACGGCCGTGGAGATGCCCAGCACCGCCAGCAGGGCGATCAGCCCGCCGATGAAAGATCTACGCTGCAACGTCACGAGCCTACTCCTACACGCTTCGCACCCTGTCGTCGGACGCGGCGGCGGGATGATGGACCCATGCGCCGTCGCCGCCAAGGCAGGAAAAGCGCGGGTCTTGCTTGAGGTGTCTGCGGGGGCGGTTTTCACCGCCCCCGGCAGGATGTCATTTCGGCAAAACGACCCGGACCTTGTCCGGCGGAACGCCGGCGTCGAGCGTCGTCGCCAGCCGCTCATACTCGGCGGCCAGGAAAAGAAGGTCGGCGCGTTCCTCGCCGGTGGCGCAGAGCGCCCGCGCACGAAGTTCGGCCGCCAGGGCCTCGGGGTTTTGCAGATCCATTCGACAGACGGGGTTTCCGGCAAGCCCCGCCCCTGGAAGGGCTTGCCGGAAATACCCGATCACGCGGTCGGAGCGATCGTGATCTCGACCTTGCCCGCATAGGTGCCGGCATCGAGGACAGCGGTCGAGTCAGCGGTGACGCCGCTGCCGACGGTCAGCGAGATGTTGTTCGACACCGAAGCGAGACGGTCGCCGACCTGGCCCGACGTGGCGCCCGTGCTGAGCGACTGGTCGGCTACGCTGGTGGTGCCGCCCTTGGCGCCCATCGCAACGACGGTCGCGGTGTAGTGGACGGTGTTGGTGTAGCCGTTCGGCGAGTTGGTCGCGGCAGCGTTCACCAGCGGCTTGGCGTCGACCGAGATCTTCGGGTTGGAGCCGTTGCACTTGATGGTGAAGTTGCGGGTCAGGCCGCCCGTATTGCCGGCGAAGGCGGGGTCGACGGTGCCGTCGGTCTTGGCGAGTTCGCCCAGCGTGATGGCGCCGGAGATCGGGGTGGCCGCCGAGCAGCGTGCCGCAACGGTGCCGGTCACGTCGACCGAACCGGTCGCATCCGCAAAGGCAGGTGCCGCAGCGAAAACCGAACCGATGGTCAGGGCGGAAAGAACGAGCTTCTTCATGTCAAATCTCCTTGATCATTTGGGGCCCCTCGCCCCGACAAGGCTCATTTGCCCGGGATCGACCCGCGACCCCATTTAGCTGGCGGTGAAAAGCGACCTAACTTCCAGCGCAACCGGCTATACCCAAGGATATAACAGGGGCGTTCAGAGACCCGCGCAGTTGGTCGCGGCAGAGGCGGTGACGATCGGCGTGAAGGTGATGCTGATCACGTCGCCATAATTGGGGGCGGGGGTCTTGCCGGCGCCGCCTTCCTGCAATGTCGCGCGCAACGCGAGCGTGCCCGCCTCGCCGCCGATCCCGGCCCGGGCGCAGGTGCGCGCGCCGAACGCGGCGTTGGAGGCGACGTCGCGGCCGAGGAAGCGGGCGCTGTAGCGGATCGTCTGGGCCGAATCGGCGAGGTTGCCGCCCGGGAAGGTCAGCCGGAAATCATTCTGCGAGCGCATCTTCACCTCGAACGGGCCGGAGCTGCGCACGCGCAGCGCGTTGGCCGCCGAGGTGGTGAAGCGTTCGGGTGCCGCCTGGACCGTGGCGGTGGTCGCATCCCCGATCTCGCCGAAGTCCAGCGCCGATCCGGCATAATAGGCCTGGAGCGCACTGACGGTGTTGACGTTGATTCGGATCGCCGCGCTGTCGCGCACCGGTACCGGCAAGCTCAACAGCCCCCCTTCGCCCGAGCAGATATAGAGAATGTCGAAGATGATCGGCTCGCCGGCCGACAGATCGGTCCCCGGCGGGACGGAGACCCGCAGGTTGAGCGGCGTCGACAGATCGGACGCGAACAGGTTCCCGAAGTCGTAGCGGATCTCGCCGGCCGCGCCGGCGCCATTGTCCTTCGAATCGAGCGATCGCGGCCGGCCGGCGGTCGACCCTTCCGAATAGAGCACCGGATAGCCGCGATAGGTCACGTCGAGGGGTGGCGTCCCGGACGGGGCGGTCAGGATCAGGCTCACTTCGTTGGTCCGGCCGGTAAGCAGCCCGCGGTTGCGGCGGAGTATCAGCGGAATCGTCACCTCGGACAGCCCGGTCGGCGAAAAGGGATCATAGGTGATGCTGGCGGGCGCGGTCGCGCTGCCGGTCACCCCACAGACGATCGAAAGCTGGCTGTCGGCGCTTGCCGGCGAGGCATATCCCAGCGCGGACATCAGGCCCGTAATCGCAATTCCCGCCGTCCGAACCCTCATAAGGGAGGTGATACGAGAATCTCCAGCGCGGTGCGACCCGATAGTTGTGCAGCGGTTGCGAGGTCCGTCTCGATCGCCCGGACGGTGCCGTCGGCGTCGAGTATCCGGATCAGCAGCCGGGGCATCGTCTGATTGCATGTCACGGCGAGCCCGGGTGAGCGCGCGACCGAGCCGGGCAACGCTATCGCCGGGGCCGTCGCCCAGCATCGCGGCGCGACATGCCCATAAATATCCACACGATCGTTCGCCCGGGCCGAGCCGGGCAATGCCAGAGCCGGTAAGCACGGCGCGACAATGGAGAGTGCCCAACTTGCGTAGGGCAGGGTGCGACCTCGACGAGAAGGGCCCCATTTCATACTGCGACATCATACACACCTGAAGCCGTAAACAAACCATCGCGCGCGATACTTACCCGAATCTTAAGGAGCGATGCCGACCGTGATCGTCAGCGTGTCGGAATAGCGTCCTGCCATCAGCTGGGCATTGCCTGCATAGGCGGGCGCGCTGACCCGCAGATAGGATCCATTGGCCTTGGTGGAGGCAGCCCCCAGCCGCAGGCCGGCGGCGCTGGCCGTCCCGGCGAAGCTGCACGTGCCGCCTGCGGCGAGGTTCGCCGCGTCGCACGATGCCGAGGCGCTGGTGCCGTTGTCGGCGACGACGCGCAGCGCGACCTGATAGGGCGCCCTGGTTTCATACCCGGCCGTGGCGGTGCCCGCCTGCATGGTCATCCCGCCATTGGCCGATGACACCGCGATCCGCGAGGCACCGCTGCAACTGAGCTGAATCGCGAAATCCTTGCTGAACCCGGTCTGGTCGAAATCGGCGCGGTCGATGCTGCCCGTGGGCGCGCCCCCGGCGGCAAAGCCGCAACGGCCGCGCACGGAAGCCCGGACCTCTACCCCCACTTCGACGCTGTTTACCGCGCCCTGCCCGGCGGCATAGGCGGTAACCTGGGCATGCGCCGGCTGGATGATGGCGCACAGCGCCACCAGCATCGCCAGTCCGAACATGCAAAACCGAGTCATCAACCGCCTGTCGAGGGGCGGTTCGATACCGCCAGTCTGGCGGCAGATGGGCCGGCCCCGCGCGTGAGGCCATTCAACCGGCGGTACGAAGCGCGCTTACCAACGGGCGAAAGCGCCTATCTCTTTCGATATAGTCGCCCGGGATTCTCCCTACCCCTCGCGCCCCTGCACCAACAGGATCAGCTCGGTCCGGCTGCGCACGCCGAGCTTCTCGAAGACTTTGTGGAGATGGACCTTGACCGTCCCCTCGGTCAGCCCGAGTTCGTCGGCGATCTCCTTGTTGCGCAGGCCGCGCTGGGCAAGCGAGGTCACCGCCCGCTCGCGCCCGCTCAGCGCTTCCAGCGGATCGCGCGCCGTATCGGGCGACATCGCCAGATCCATCGCCCGCTGCATCACCTCCTGGTCGAGCCAGCGCCGCCCCTGCACCACCGTTTCGAGACAGGTCAGCAGGTCGCGCGGTGCGGTCGATTTGATGACGATGCCGTTCACACCGAGCTGCATCGCCTCTTTCGCGGCCTGATCGTTCATGCCGCTGGTCAGCAGGATCACGGGCCGGTTGTCGCCGCGGTTCCGCAGGATGCGAAGCACGTCGAGCCCGGTGCGCTCCGGCATGCTGTTGTCGAGGATCAGCATGTCCGGCCGCGCGTGCGCCAGCGCGTCGAGCGCCGCCACACCGGTATTCACGGCGGCGACCACGTCGAAATTTGACTTGTCGAGGAGGATCTCGATGCCTGAGAGAGTGAGCGGATCATCCTCCGCCACCAATACCTTGGTCATCCCACCCTTACGCTTATACTTATTCTCGGGTGCCGTTCTTAACACCGACTCCGGTCAACGAGCGAGCGCAAATCTTCATCCGTTCCCTGAACGGGGAAAATGGTGCCCAGAAGAGGAAACCTGATGGACGCCTAAGCAGCTGACTTCAAAGCGCGATTCTCATCGGCCGATCGCAGAAGATCACAATATCAGCCACACGTTGGCGGCACAAGCTTTCCTCGAGTCTTTTGGGCTTAGGTGACCGCCACCTCAAGGCACCGGAGCTAGGTCATCCGACCAATGCCGCGGTCAACGCAAAGGTATGAATCTTGGCATTCAAGGGGTTGAACGCACCGATGGGGCGCCGCCTTTGATGTGGCAGCGTTGTCTGATTGATTTCTCAGGCATGTCGTTTTCTCGCGGTGACGCCTATCTCGTCCTATGGCCGTATTCGCTGTGATGGACCGGCGTTGGCGCCGGTATGGTTCATGCTGCATTATCGCGGTCAGGCGTGGATAGGTGGACGTCCGGCTGTCCCCTGCGGGCTGGGCGAACATCATAAGCGGGAACGTCCGGCATGGGCGCTCGGCCGTGTTGCGGCTGGGTTATCAGTCCTGGCAGAGTTCGTTTTTGCGACTCCCAAAGGCGCCGAAGCAGGATGGCGAGCTTGCGGGCGAAGGTGACGCCCGCGCGTTTGGGCCTTTGGTCTCGGCCAGCTTCCTGATCCAGGGACCGAGGCATGACGGTGCGGCCGATAGAAGCAATAGCGCTCCCCAGTGGGCTCAATAACGCAAGCCAAGGATCACCCCGACAGTAAGCGGCTGATTGGTCGCCGCGCGGTCATAGAAGGGAAGGCTGATCGCCTGCTGCGCGATATAGTTGAATATCGCCTTCTTGTTGAACGCATTGTCGACGAATGCGGTCAATGACCAGCGATCCTTGGCGATGCCGATCCGGGCATTGATCAGTTCTATGGCCGGTGTGGGCGTCAACGAAAGGTACCCGCCGTTCACACGCGGCCCGGTGTAAAGATATTCGATATGGGAAATCAGCTTCATGCTTCCCGACAGCGGCCGGGTGTAGGTCAGCCCGGCATTGCCGGTCCATTTGGGTACCGTTTGAATGGGTTGGCCCGCAATGGTGCCGACCGCCGCGTCACCCCGTGTCAATCTGGCGTCGATATAGCCGGCGCTGGCGTCGAGGCGCAGGCCATCGACCAGGACCGCGGATAGCTCGAGTTCGGCGCCGCGGATCCTCGCCTGACCCGCATTGGCGGTGTAGCCGAAGCCGCAACTCAGGCTCACCCCCTGCTGAATGCCTTTCCAGTCGATCTGGTAGACCGCGCCGTTGACGCTCACCCGGCGATTGAACAGGCGCGTCTTTCCGCCGAGCTCGTAGCTCCACAGCGAATCCGGGCCATATTCGGTAGGCGATCTGGTCAGGCCCAACGCGGCGAGGTCGGCGGCGCACTGGGTGCCCGTGCTGGTGGAATTGTTGGTTGGAACGGCCTGGTTGCCGCCGCCGGGCCGGAAACCCTTCCCGGCCGTGGCATAGAGGGTGACCTGGTCGGTCGGCGTGAAGCTGACGTCGAACTTCGGATTCACACCGGTGTTCCTGGCGTTGACGAATTGCGTGCTGACGTTGTCGCCCCCGGTGACGCTCGATATACCCGAAACGATGCTCGTCACGTTGGTCTCGTATCGATAGCCCCGCAGGCCGGCGGTCAGCTTGAGCTTGGGCGTCAATTTGTAGGACAGTTCCCCGAAGATCGCCGATTGCCTGATCTGGTAGGGCTGGTGGCGTGTGAACAGATTGTCCGTGCCGACAATGGGGATCAGCCCCGGCACGATCGAGACATTGTTTCCCTGGGATTGCAGGTTCGAATAGAAGGCGCCGACCAGCCACTTGAACCTGCTGTCGCCGGATGACGTGAGCCTTACTTCCTGGCTGAACTGTTTGGTGTCGTCACGCGCGTTGAAGGTCACTGGTCCCGCCAGATACGGAAAGGACAAGCCAAAGGCATATTCGAGCCCTTCGGTCGTGTCCTGGACCAGGGTCTGCTTGCGGCTGAACCGCGCGGTGTTCGAGGTGAAGTCGACCGCCCCGAGATGATATTCGATGTTGAGCGTGCCGAGCAGGAAGCGCTCGTTATAGGGTTCGGGAATATCATAGGCATCATAATGGGCGAGGGTGCCTGGCCGGGTGTCGAACGCGTTCGGCCCGTCCTGGGTCAGATGCTGATACAGGATCGACGGCGTGATCGTCAGACCCTCGACCGGCTCGAAGCGGAGCGCGCCCCGGATCGTCTGCATCCTGATCCGATTGGATTGGTCATAGTCCCTGGCCACGGGTGCCGCCGCGACATCGCCGCGCACCAGATGGATCAGGTCGGGGAAAGCGCCGGGGGCAATCACGACCCGGTGGATCCAGCCGCTTTGCACTTCTTCTGTCCCGACAATTCTGAGCGCCAGACGGTCAGCGACGATCGGAATGTTGATCATCGCGTTCTCGGTATGGTTGAATCCGCCGCCTTCGGTTCCCGACAATTTGACCTGGCCGCTCGCATCGAATTTCCCGGCGTCCGGCTGATTGGTGATCACCCGGATGGTGCCCCCCATCGAGCTCGATCCATAAAGTGTGCCCTGCGGACCGCGCAGGACCTCGACGCGATTGATGTCGTAGAGATTGGGATCGACGACGACCTTGCCACTGTTCGAATTGGCGGCTGCGGTCAGCGGGGTGTCGTCGAGATAGAATCCGACCGTCGCCGAATTGCCGCCCGGCGAACTCACGCCGCGCAGGTTGAACTCAGTCTGCCCAGGGCCGGACGTCGCCGACGACAGACCCGGAATCGTGGCGGCGAGGCTCGAGAACTCAGAGAAACCGCGAGCCTGGATCTGATCGCCGGAAATCGCAGTGACGCTGCCTGATGTCTTCAGCACGGTGGATTCGCGCCGCTGGGCGGTGACGACGATCTCGTCGATCTGATCAGGCGCTGCCTGGGGCGACGGCTGACCGGCCGGCGATGGCACGGCCTCCTGGGCCGTCGCAGGCGACGTGACGCATGTGAGCGATACGCCGCCCAGCAATGCCATGAGTGCCGTTTTCCGAGCGTGCCTTGCAGACGGCGTCATTTCCAGTCCCTCCCTTGTTTGGCTGCGACATTGGCCCGCGCGTCGCCGGACGACGCGAAGGCAAAACCCGGCCGTGGCCCCATTTCGAGAATGGAGTCGCATTATCTAGTTTGGCAATTTTCTTGCTAAAATGGATAAGAGAAATAAATCAGCAGCGAGTCAATCAAATTTTGCTCGGCGGGGGGCAGGTGACTGTCCCCTGCGGGAGCGGCGCTGTTAGTCGATGGTAGCCGCGTCCCGTATCAGGCGTTCGGGGGACATTCGCGCGACGTCGATGCCGTACAGATCACTGTCGCCGCCGGCGCGCCCGGTGAGGAGGATGTCCGCGGCGATTTTGCTCAATGCGGGCGCGGTCTGAATCCCGTACCCGCCCAGCGCGGCGAGCCAGAAGAAGCCTGGCTGCTGCGGATCGTGGCCCACCACAGGGGAACGATCGGTGACGAACGACCGCAGGCCTGCCCATCTGCTGGCGATTCGCCGCACCTGCAACGTAGTGGCACGCTCGAGACGGTCGACCGCGATCGCGATATCGAGTTCATCCGCCTGCGCATCGCAAGGCGAGGTCTCGGTTTCATCGGCAGGCGACAGCAACAGCAGTCCGGCATCGGGCTTAAGGTAGAAATCCTCCTCGACATTCAGCAGCATGGGCCAATCGGCGATATTGTAACCGGCGGGCGGATCGATGAGGCAGGCGGTGCGCTTCAACGGCCGGAGCCCGATGTCGATCGCGCCGGCGAGCTGGCCGATGTCACCGGCCCAGGCGCCCGCTGCGTTGACGATGACAGGTGCATGAGCGACCGACTCTTTCGTTCGGATCCGCCACCCGCCGGCGCTCGGCTGTATTTCGAGAATGGGCGACGACATGGTCGATATGCCGCCTCGCTGGCGGAACAGCCGCAGATATCCCTGCTGCAATTCGTTGACGTCGATGTCGGCCGGACTCGTGCTCCAGGCCGCGGCGGCGAGGGGCTCCGGCCGCAGGACGGGGCACAGTGCGACTGCCTCGTTGGCCGACTTGAGTTCGATATGGCCGGCCTCGCGCGCCAGCTCCACGAAGTGTTCGAGCGCTTGCTCCTGACCCTGATTTGCGATGATCAAGGCGCGACGCGGCGTCAGTAGCGGCACGTCGGTGAACCCGGACGGCGGTGCGTAGAAGAATTCGCGACTGGCGCGCGTCAAGGCGCGAATGAGATCGTTGCCATAAGCCTCGGAAAAGACCGCGGCGGAGCGTCCGGTGGAATGGAATCCAGGGCTATCCTCCATATCGAACAACTGGACCTTGCGATGCGCGGCAAGGTGCGCCGCGATCGATGATCCGGCGATACCGGCACCGATCACGATTATGTCCGGCTGAAACGTCATATCCTTCCCCCTGCGGTTATCCCGCTTGACTCGGGCCCTAATGGTGCCCGCATGTTCTCTGAATGCGGAAATATATCAACGAAAATTTCTATTTTAGAAATATAGTTGCAAATGGGGATATTCGAGTTAGGGTCGATTCAAAGGGATCTGGACGATGCTGCGGGGGCTCTGCTCGCTGTGCGCGGTCGAGATGGGCAAGAAGGAGCTGAGGAGCGGGATGGGCATGCGCAAAATAGCGACCTTGGTCATTCTGGGAGCGCTGGCCGCCGCCGGCGCCCGTGCGGACAGCTCATCCCCAAGGCCATCGCAGTCGCCACTGCTCCAGCCTGCGAGGGTAGCGTCGGCCGATCCTGCTCCACCGTCCCGGGCCGAGCTGACGAAGCAGGATGCCGATGCGTGGTTCGATGGCTTCATGCCCAATGCGCTTGCGCAGGGAGATATTGCGGGCGGCGTCGTAGTCGTCGTGAAGGACGGAAAGATCCTTACGCAGCGCGGCTATGGCTATGCCGATATCGCCGCGCGCAGGAAGGTCGATCCTGCGACGACGATGTTCCGGGTGGGGTCGACGTCGAAGCTTTTCACATGGACCGCTGTGATGCAGCTGGTCGAACAGGGGAAGATCGACCTCGACGCCGACGTCAATCGCTACCTCGACTTCACGATCCCGCCCTTTGAAGGCAAGCCGCTCACGATGCGCGCGATCATGACGCACACATCGGGGTTCGAGGATGTCGTAAAAGGCGGCTTCAGCTACAGCGGAAAGGTCGCGCCGCTCGGTACCGTCATCAAGCAATTGCTGCCCAAGCGGGTGTTCGCGCCGGGCTCGACGCCCGCTTATTCCAACTATGCGACGGCATTGGCGGGATATATCGTCGAGCGCGTTTCGGGCCTGCCGTTCGATACTTATATCGAGCGGCGCATTTTCCAGCCGCTCGGCATGGACCATTCAAGTTTTCGGCAACCTCTTCCCGCGTCGCTCGCGCGCTATATGGCGACCGGCTATTCCCGCGCATCGGGCGAGGCCAAGCCGTTCGAGTTGATCTCTGTCCCGCCGGCCGGCTCGCTATCCATGTCGGGTACGGACGGCGCGAAGTTCATGATTGCGCAGCTGAACGACGGCGCAGGACTCATGCGGCCCCAAACCGCGCGCGTCATGCAGACACCGGCTTATGGTACGCTGCCGGCCCTCAACCGCATGGCACTCGGGTTCTACGAGCAACGGGTGAATGGCCTCCGTGCGATCGCGCATGGCGGCGACCTGATCAATTTCCACGGCTATATGTGGTTGTTCCCCGAAAAGAACGTTGGACTGATGATCGAGATGAACAGCGCCGGGGAGGAGGGCGCGACGTCGCGCATCCGCCAGGCGCTGTTCGAGCGATTTGCCGACCGCTATTTCCCCGCAGCGGACGACAAGCCGCCTGTCGAGCTTCCCACTGCCCGGGACCATGCCCGCATGCTGGTCGGTAACTATTTCAACAGTCGGGCCCAGTTCACCACGTTCCTCGATATCGGCAATTTCCTAGGCCAGACCAGTGTCGGGCTCGACGCCGATGGCCGCCCGCAGGTGCCCGAGCTGTTCGGCGGGCCGCCGCGCAAATGGATCGAGGTGGCGCCCTTCGTCTGGCAGGACGCTTATGGCCATGCCCGGTTGGCGGCCAGGGTGAATGACGGCCACGTCACGCGCTGGAGCCTCGACGAAGTCTCCCCCTTCATGGTGTTCGAGCGGGTGCCCTGGTACCGGGATTCCGCCTGGCTGATGCCGCTCACGCTTGCCGCACTGGCCTTTGTTATGATCGCGGCCCTGTATTGGCCGGCGAGCGCGATCGTCCGTCGCCGGTTCGGTGTTTCCCTGACGCTGACCGGCAAGCACAGGACCGCGTACCGCCTCGTATCGGGGATGTCGTGGCTTGTGTTGCTGGCATGTCTGGGCTGGGCCTATGTCCTGCTCGTCTTCCTGGAATCGTTGAGCAGGGAGGACTGGCCCGTCCTGTTTTGCCGGCTTCTCGGTACAATCGCCTTTGCCGGCATGCCGATCGCCGCGGCGTGGAACCTCGCACTGACCTGGACGCGTCGACCGCCCTGGCTGCAGCGACTTGCTAGTCTGCTCCTGCTGATCGCGGCGCTGGTCCTGTTCTGGATAGCAGCTGAGTTCCACCTTCTCGGGCTCAGCACACGCTATTGACGGCGTCGACCGGCGTTTACCGGCGCCCGACCTGATCGCACGAAAGTCGAGGAACAATACATGATCGCAAGCTATCTGCGTTTTTCGGCAGCGTTGGTCATCGCGGCCGTGCCGCTTGCCGCCGCTGCGCCCGGACAGGCCCGAACCGGATCGTCGACCGCAACACAGTCGCCGGCCGCCCTGCCGATGGCACCTGCCGCTATCGACGATACCGTCGCCCGCGCGATGAAGGCGTTTCAGGTGCCCGGCATGGCGGTCGGCATCGTCAAGGACGGCAAGCTGGTGTTCGCCAGGGGCTATGGAGTCCGGGACGTTGGCCGCGCCGGCAAGGTGGATGCCGACACGCTCTTCCAGATCGGGTCGAATACCAAGGCGGTTACCGCGGCAGCGCTGTCGATCCTGGTTGATGAGGGAAAGCTGCGCTGGGAAGACAAGGTCATCGACCTCCTGCCCGATTTCAGGATGTACGATCCCTATGTCACGCGTGAATTTACCGTCCGCGACCTGCTGACGCATCGAAGCGGCCTGGGAGAGGGCGCCGGCGACCTGATGTTCTTCCCGGCAACCGACATGACGCGGGCCGAGATCGTCCACGGCCTGCGCTATCTCAAGCCGACATCAAGTTTCCGGTCGAAATACAATTACGACAACCTGCTTTACATGGTGGCGGGCCAGCTCATTCCGGCGGTCACAGGCCAGTCGTGGGAGGACTTCGTCACCAGCCGGATCCTGGTCCCGCTTCACATGTCGGGATGCTCTCCGCGTTACGATCTCATCGCCGATCGCTCGAATGTTGCGGCACCGCATGTCGTGATCGACGGCCTTGTCCGGGCCGTTCCCGTCGTCGACATGCGATCGATCGGGCCGGCGGGGACGATCAACTGCAACGTCTCGGGGATGGCCCGGTGGCTCGAGACCCAGCTGGCACGGGGCGTCGAACCGGGCGGCCAGCGATTGTTCAGTGCGGATCGCAGCGCGGAAATGTGGGACGTCACCACGCCGACGCCGCTCACGCAGCTGCAGTCAGGCCTCTATGGATCGCATTTCGCCGGATATGGCTTTGGCTGGGAGGTCAGCGATACGCGCGGCTACCGCCTGATCCACCATAACGGTGGCGTGCTCGGCACGGTGACATGGGTCAGCATGATTCCCGAACTCGGTCTCGGGGTCGTCGTCCTGACCAACCAGCAGAGCGGTGCCGCGATGGAGGCGGTTGGCGGCCAGATACTGGATTCCTATCTCGGCGGTGAAAAACGTGACTGGGTCGCTATCGCAAAAGCCATCATGGCGAAACGTGATGCGAATGCCGCAAGCGTGAACGATACCGTCGCCAGGACGCTCGCGAGCGCCGGACCGCCCGCGCTGCCGCTGAGCGCCTATGTCGGCACCTATCGCGATCCGTGGCGCGGGGACGCCGTGGTTCGACGGGTCGGCGACACGCTCGTCCTCAAATTCAGCCGGACCGACAGCCTGGAGGGCAATCTCATCCCGTACCAGGGGAACATCTTCGTCGTCCGCTGGAAGGACCGCAGCCTCGACGCCGATGCGTTCGTCCGTTTCGAACAGGGTTTCGACGGCAAGGCGGCCGATATGACGCTCCGCGCGATTTCGCCCTCGACCGATTTCAGTTTCGACTTCCAGGACCTCGCTTTCAAGCGGGCCGACTAGCGGCGCCCTCCGGGTTTCCTCTGCCTCCTCAGCAAAAAAAAGGATCCGAACTTTGCCCAACGCCCTGCGCGGCGCCAGCGTCGCCACATTGCTCGCCACCGCCGCCATCGCGGGCCTGTACGCCCAGCAAGGCCTTGGCCAGCCCCGATCCGGGAGCACCGTCGATCTGCTCATTGCGCGAGGTACCGTGTACGACGGCAGCCTGGCGTCGCCCAGGGTGGAGGATATCGGGATCGTCGGCGACAAGATCGTCTTCATCGGCGATGCTGCCAGGGCGGGTGTCCGGGCAAGCCGGACGCTCGATGCCAGAGGTCTGATGGTAACGCCGGGCCTGATCGACGCCCACACGCATACCGATGACGAACTCCTGTCGCCCGACACCGCGAAGCGGTTGGTCGCACGGCAAATCATGCAGGGCGTCACCACCAGCGTCATCGGCGTGGACGGCGATGGTACGCCTGACGTCAAAGCCAATTTCGACAAAATGGAGGAAATGGGGATCGGTCAGAATGTCGCCGCCTATGTCGGTTTCGGCAAGATCCGCGAGCGCGTACTGGCCAATGACGCACGGGCGCCGACCCCGCTCGAACTCGACAGGATGAGAGCCCTTGCGGCCAGGGGCATGTGCGAAGGCGCGATCGGCCTGTCGTCAGGCCTGTTCTACGCACCCCAAAGCTTTGCCTCGACCGCAGAGGTGATTGCCGTGGCGAAGGAAGCGGGCAAGCGCGGCGGCATCTACGACACCCATCAGCGTGACGAAGGGGACAGTTCGATCGGTGTGATCCCCTCGCTTCGGGAGGCGTTGCGGATCAGCGCGGAGAGCGGGGCGCCGCTGCACCTCGCACACATCAAGGTATCGGGCGGCCCTCATGCGATGAGCGACCTGACCGCCATGATCGAGGCAGCCCGCGCCGGGGGGCAGAAGGTGACGGCCGACCAATATCCCTGGACCGCTGCGAATACGGCGCTCGATGCCGCCGTCATCCCGCGCTGGGCGCAAGACGGCGGTCGCGCGGCGATGGTCAAACGCTTCGCGGACCCCGTCGACCTCGCGAAGATTCGCGCTGACTCGACGCTGACCCCGGCTCTCGCGCAGGCGATCGTGATCAGCGATGCTGCCAACGAACCGCAGATCATCGGAAAGAGACTGTCGGATCTGGCAACCCAATGGGGCGTGGCGCCGATCGACGCGGCCATTCGTATCCTGACCAGGGACGATGCCGGGGTCGTGGTCTTCGTGATGAACGAAACCGATATCGTCACCGCAATGCGCAAGCCCTGGGTGATGAGCTCGAGCGACGGCGGCGATGGCGGACATCCCCGCGGCTATGCGAGCTACACGCGGCTTTGGGAAAATTATGTGATCGCCCGGAAGATACTGACGCCGGTCCAGTTCGTGCATCGGTCCACGGGGCTCGAAGCGGACACGTTCGGCCTCCAGGGCCGCGGCTATATCAGGACGGGCTATTTCGCCGACATCGCGGTGATCGATCCGAAGGCCTATCATGCACGCGCAACCTATACGGCGCCTCAGCTCCTTTCGACCGGAACGATCGATGTGATCGTCAACGGGCGCATCGAGCTCGAAAACGGCAAGGCCACCGGCATTCTCTCGGGCCGTGCAGTGCGCAAGACGCCGCCGCCCGGCAGCTGTCCCTGACGGAGCCGGGTTCGGGCTCCGAGCCCATCAAGCTTGTCGGTCGATGCGTCGATCGCACACAAGCCGAAACAGGCCGACGGTCATCAGCGGACCGATGTAAACGGCCAGAATGGTATAGGCGAGCCAGCGATAGCCGCTGCCAATCAACGCTACCAGGCCGAACCGGTCAGCGACAAAAATGCAGCCGACCAGCAGCAGCGATGCGATGGAGCCTCGTGCGACACGCGTGAGATCGGTTCCGCGCTTCGCCCGCCACGCGCCTGCGATACGTTCGTTGATGGCGTGAATCGAGCCGGTACCGCTTTCCAGGAGTGCCGCGAAGATCATCAGTTGAAACAGGATGTGGAACGCCGGGATGTCCAGTCGCTGGAGCATGAAGTCCGAGGGAAGCGTTTCCCCGGCGATCCCCGGATAGAAGGCGATCATGCAAATGAAGAACAGCAAGGCCGGCAACATCGCGAGTGGCCCGGCGATCAGGCCCGACACGATGGCGTCGCGGCGGCTCGTGAGATGCCGAAGCACCGGCAATATCGTCACCGCGCCGACGACGTTGTAGCTCGCATAGGTCAGTCCTCCCGCGCCCCAGCCCTTTGAAGGCACGATCAGGGCCAGTTTCTCCGAAATCTGGGGACCGAACTTGCTCAGGGCCAGGACAACGAACAGCGCGTAGACGCCATAAAGGAGGACCGACACATATTTGAACAGGCGTTCGACGGAGGTGTTGCCGAAGGCGGCAACTGCCGCGATCGCCACCGCCAGGACCACCGATCCCGTCATTGGCGACAATCCGAACACCGCCGCGCCGATCGCGCCCGCAGCCGCGCCGAACACGGCGAGGATCAGGACCACGAACAAGAGATAGGCGATTTCGAATATCACCCAGCCCGGCCCCAGCAGTCGCTCGAAAAATGTCCGATAATCATATGCCTCGTAGCTTCTCGCGAACGCAAAGGTGATCGCGCAAACCACGCTCCAAATGGCCATCGCCAGCATGATCGCGGCTATCCCGCCCCAGGGCCCGCTCGGCATGAAGAATTCGGCGAGTTCGCGGCCTGTCGCATAGCCACCGCCAATCACGACCGCCTTGAAGGCGAAGCCCGGCAACAGGAAGCGCTGGAACCAGGTCGATGGCGTTGTTCGGGCTTGCACGGTCACGCGGCGCACCCTCCGCGTGTTGCGTCGCGGTGACCCATTCCGTCGTCTTTCCAGTGCGACACCATCCGCTCTCTCCTTGCTCAAGACGTGCCCGATCACGATTGGATTCGGCCGGTTGTACCAAATCGCTATATTGTTGCCGCTTGACAACGTCATTTTTCCAAAGGAGAAATAAATAATCTAAACTAGAAATTTAATAACGTATTGCAGGGAGAAGCACGATGAAGCGGCCGTCGTTGTCCAGGTATCTGACGATCAGTGCGGCGACACTCGCCCTCGTGCCGGGCCTGGCGATTGCCCAAACGGCAAAAAAGGATGCCGGCGCGCCCTCGACGCAATCGACCCCGAGCGCGAATCAGGATGACGATATCGTCGTCACCGCGACGAAACGGCCCGAAGCGGTCCGCAAGATCTCCGGATCGGTTACCGCGCAAAGCGGCGAACAGCTGGAGAAACTGGGGGCCGACGGCATGGCGGACTATCTTACCCGCACGCCTGGCGTGGTCTTCAACGCTTCCAATCCTGGCAATAGCAACGTGACCATCCGCGGCGTATCGACGACGACGGGACAGGATGCCGGTCAGGCCACGACCGGATTCTTCATCAACGACGTCCCGCTTACCGATCCCGCCTTCTCGATCGGGACACCGGACATCGACACGTTCGACGTCGACAATGTCGCGATCCTGCGCGGGCCCCAGGGCACGCTGTTCGGATCCTCTTCGCTCGGCGGCGCTGTCAATTATCAGGCCGCCAAGCCCGACCTCCAGAACTTCAGCGCCCATGGCCAGGCATCGTTGCGCGACACACGGGATGGAGAGATGGGTGGCGCGGGCAAGATCATGCTCAACGCACCGATCGTGGAGGGCAAGCTCGCCGTCCGTGGCGTTTTCGTCTATCGTCGGGATGGCGGATACATCGACAATATCGGTACCGGCACGGTCGACGCAAACCGCACGACCACCCGAAGCGGCCGCATCCTTGCGACCTGGAAGCCCAGCGACCGGACGACCGTCAACTATCTGTATCTCGAGCAAAGCCAGAATACCGACGACGACGGCTACAGGCAGCCGGGGCTGGGCGGCGATCTTCTCAAGAGCACCAATATTCCGGAATATGCCCGCTATCGGACGCTGATCCACCAGTTGCGCATTGACCAGGATTTCTCGTTCGCCACGCTCACCGCGACGGCCACACGGCATAAGAAAAGCTTCAGCTACTCCAGCGACCTGACCATACCCCTGTCGCCTGCGCTGTTCGGCCTTGCGCCCGTCACCAATTTCGGATCAGGGACCAGCAAGGGCGAGACGTTCGAAGTGCGGCTCGCATCCGCACCCGGCGGCAGGTTCGATTATCTCGTCGGCGCGATGTACGACCGGACCAGGATGAACCAGGGGCAGCTCATCTACGCCGCTGGCCTGGCCGATTTGCTCGACGTCGCCGGTCCTGCCCTGGGGCTCGCCCCCAATATGGGTCAGCAACTGGCACCCGGCGATCTGCTGGTGAATGCGCGCTTCCCGGCGACCGCGCGGGAGATCGCCGCGTTCGGCGAAGCAACCTATCATTTCAGCGATCAGTGGAAGCTGACGCTTGGCGGCCGTTTGTTCCAGCAGCGCCTGACCAACGAGTCGAGCGCCTTCGGCACATTCGTCCTGCTGACCCAGGGAGCCTATACCCAGAGTACCTTGGGCACGCGGACCTTCAGTGGCTTCAGCCCGAAGGCGTCGCTGACATGGACGCCGAGCAAGGATCTGCTGATTTATGCGCTGGCGTCCAAGGGATATCGTTTCGGAGGGTCCAACCTCACCGTCGGACCCAATGTACCGGCCTCGTACGGCAGCGACTCGCTGTGGAATTACGAGATCGGTGCACGCGCCAACTTCTGGGACCGCAAGCTGCTTCTCGATCTGACGGGATTCTATATCGACTGGACCAACATCCAGTTGAACCGCCAGACCTCCGGCATCGATTATACGAGCAACGCTGGCAATGCGCGGATCTACGGGCTTGAAGCGAGCCTGACGCTCCGGCCCGCGCGCGGTCTCGGTCTGACCAGCAACGTGACCTATCTCGACGCTGCGCTGAGCAAGACGTTCCTGCCCGATCCGAGCAATCCGAGCGCGGGCGTCTTTCCCAAGGGAACCCAGCTCCCCGGCGCGGCCAAATGGCAGATATCCAACACGGTGAGCTACGAACTGTCGGATTCCGTGCTCAAGCCGACGATCCTGTTGTCGCATCGCTATCTGTCGCGGTCGCCCGGGGAACTGGAGGCAACCACGCGGCAGGGCGGCTATAATCTGTTCGATGCGCGGCTCGGGGCCAATTTCAGGTCGTTCGGCATAACCTTGTTCGTCGAGAATATTGGCGACAAACGCGGCGTCTCGCGCAGCCAGGACCTGCCGCCGATCGAGCAATATCTCGTTCGGCCACGGACGATCGGCGTGACGTTCGACGTCAAGCTCTGACTTTCTCGCCGCCCGGCCGCAAGAAAGCGATGCCGGGCAGGGCGAGGCGAGGGGTCAGGTCCCGGCTGGCGGCGGCGACAGCGTCGGCAAGTTCCAGACAATCGCGGGAAGGCGTGACGTCTCGCGTTTCGCCGCCCCTCGTCGCCAGCGTTACGCAAGGCCCGCTTGCTGCATCATCAGCTTGGTGTCGGCATTGGTCCAATGCTCGGCGATGCGGCCATTCTCGATCCGCAGGATATCCGTCCCGGTGAAGCTTATCCTGCGAGTGCCGTGAGGTCCTTCGCCGCGCCAGCGCACGGCGCACATCGCCCCGTCTGCCAGCGGTCCGACCTCAATGCCGAAGCGGATCTCCGGCAGCATCGCCTGAGCGGCTTCGATCCAGCGGCGCAGCGCGTCACGTCCTGTCAAAGGTGCGTCGCCGGCCTGTCCGATCAGCACGGCATGGACCACCACGTCGGGCGCAATCAGCGTCTCCATTTCCTGCATGTCGCCATTCCACAGTGGCATCCAGCGTTGCACGATCTCGTCGGTCCCGGTCATCTCAGCGAACTCCCCCGAAGGCGCGGACAGTGGCCGGCACGCCGACCTCGAAAGATGTGGGGGCGAAGCCGAAGCGGCGGGCGAACTTTCCGCCGTCGACAAGATAAGGGCGGTCCCAGGTGAAGCCGACATCCGCTACTTCCCTGGCGAAGCGATAAAAGAGTCCGATCGGCCGGAGCAGGAAGAACGGGACGGCGAGAATCCGCAACCTGATCCCGAGTGAGGCGGCGCCCATCGCGAGGAGTTCCCGGGGACTCCTGGTCGGCGCGCAGGGCATGTTCCAGGCCTGGCCGAAGTCTGCGTCATCGGCATCGAGCAGTGCTACCGCCGCGCGGGCGATGTCGGGCACATAGGCGAAGTCATGGGGTATGTCGGCAGGAACAAGAAGTTGCGCCGACCGACCCTTTGCGAGCTCCCCGAAAGCGCTTACGCCGAGGTGCGACACGTCGACACCGGGCCCGTAGAAATCGGTGCAGCGCAGCGCCGCCACCCGGACCCGCGCCGCGGCGGCCTGCCAGATGCGGGTCACCTCGGCGAGGATCACAGGCTTCTCGCCCGTGGGCTCGAGCGCCATGACCTCGGTGCGCGGCGCGCGCTTCGGCCCAAGCTGGTAGAGATTGTCGATGAACACAAGCCGCACGGAAGCGCGTGCGCAGGCATCGATGACATTGCGCATCGTTTGCGGCCAGACCGTCCGCCACAGCCTGGAGTCGTAGGCGAACCCGACGGCAAGCACAGCCTGCGTCGCGCTCTCCAAGGCCCGAACCACGTCGTCGATCTCGAGAACGTCACAGCGGACGTGCTCCGCGCCGGCCGGCAGATCCTCCGGCATGGTGCGGGTCGCGACACGGACCTCGTCGCCTCGATCGAGCAACGTCTCGACGATCGGTCGCCCGACCGCGCCGCATCCGAAAACCGTGATTGTCTGGGTCATGATCCTCACTCAAGTAATTTGCATGACCGATCTAGGTGGGCACGAATAAAACAGGAATTGTCTAATCATGTTGGTCCGCTATACGGAAAAAGATGAGCGTCGAACCCGACTGGGCGTTATATCGCAGCCTCCTTGCCGTCATGGACGAGGGTTCGCTCTCGGCCGCCGCGCGAAAGCTCGGCCTGACTCAACCGACGGTCGCGCGCCATATCGACGCGCTCGAGCAGTTCCTGGGCGCCGATCTCTTCATCCGGTCGCAACGCGGTCTTGCGCCGACCGACCTCGCACAGGCGCTTCGCCCCCAGGCGATGACCATGGCGACGACCGCCGCCGCGATGCTGAGAACCGCGAGCGGCGCGATTGGCGCGATCGAGGGCACCGTGAGGATCAGTGCGAGCGACGTGGTGGCCGTGGAGCATCTTCCGCGCATCCTGGCCCGGCTGCGCATCGCGCACCCGCGCCTGGCCATCGAGCTGACGCTCTCCGACCGGGTCGACGACTTGCTCGCGCGAGAGGCCGACATCGCAGTCCGCATGACCGAGCCGACACAGTCCGCGCTCCTCGCGCGCCGCCTGCCGCCGGTGGAGATCGGGCTTTACGCGCATCGCGACTATCTCGCGCGCATGGGAACACCCGCCACCGTCGCGGATCTCTCACACCATGCACTGGTCGGTTACGACGTCGAGACGCCTGCGTTGCGCGCCATGGCCGCGCGGCTGCCCCAGCTACAGCGTACGGGATTTGCCCTGCGAACCGACAGCAACGTCGCGCAGCTGGCGGCGATACGCGCCGGCTTCGGCATCGGCTTTTGCCAGACGGCGGTGGCGCTGCGTGATGTCGGGCTGACGCGTGTTGTTGCCGAGATCGCGCTTACGCTCCCGCTCTGGATTGTCATGCACGAGGATCTCAAGACGAACGCGCGCTATCGCACGGTCTTCGACGCGCTTGCCGCCGGGTTGGCGGCATAGAGACGCAGGGCGGCAATCGTGGCGCTTCCTCCTGACGCGCAGCGAGGACGGGTTGAAGACGTTGCGCGGCAGGCCAACCAGGCAGTATCGGCAACGAATATATCCGCTCTCGCATTTTTGCGCCGGAATCGAAAATCACCTTGTCGCTTTTACAACGGGCGTTACCGTCCGCTTACAGGAGAGTGAATGCCAAGCGAATTTCCCCAAGGAAGGGTTCAAGCAAACCCCGGAGCAGCTTTGAAGAAGCTCCGCACCCAGCGCGGACTGACGCTGGCCGATCTCAGCAAGCTGACCGGAATGAATGTCTCGACGCTTTCCAAGATCGAAAACGGCAAGGTGGCGTTGACGCTCGACAAGCTTCTCCGGGTCAGCGAGGGCCTCGAGGTCGATATGACCGAACTCATCGGCTCCGGCGCGAAGGAGACACCGCGGCTGGAAGGCGCCGCTCGCCGCAGCATCTCACGCGCTGGCGAAGGCCATGCGATCGAGATGCCCCGGGGCAATTACCTCTATGTCGCGGCCGAGCTGCTGAACAAACGCATCACGCCTATCATCGGTGACGTCCTGGCGAAGAATATCGACGAATATGGCGAGTTCATGCGCCACCCCGGCGAGGAATATGTCTATGTCCTGGAGGGCATACTCGAGCTTCATACCGAACTTTATACCCCGGCCATTCTCGAAAAGGGCGACTCGGTCTATTTCGACAGCCAGATGGGCCACGCCTATATCGCCATAGGCGATCAACCCTGCCGGATATTGTCGATTTGCGCGACCTCGGAGCCGCATCTCATCGACAAGCACCAGAGCATCGCCGAAGCCGAACATATTAGCGAAGCGGCTCGTCGCACCGAGCGGAAACGCACGGCCCGCTAAAACGGCGCGGGCCCTGCGGTCTGCGGCGCCATGGTCAGGCGGTCTTGCCGGACCGCCGCGCGATGACCTCGATCTCCACAAGTGCGGCGGGGACCATCAGATCGCTCACAACGGTCGAACGCGCGGGTTTGTGACTGCCAAAGGCACGTGCATAGCTCTCGTTGAAGCCGACAAAGTCGCTCGCCCGTTTCAGCCATACCGTCGCCTTCACGACATCCGCCAGTGTCAGCCCCGCATCGGCAAGCACCGCGATGATATTCTCCATCACCTGGGTCGTCTGCTCCTCGATCCCGGATGAGACAATCGCACGGTCCCTGTTGAAGGGAAGCTGGCCCGAGAGGAAGAGGAAGTCGCCTGCCTCGGTCAGGGGTGCCAGATGGGGGATCGTGGTCATGGATTGCCTTTCGTGCTTCAGGTCGTCGGCGAGGTGGTAGCCGATATTTCTATATTAGAGAATATTTCTATAATAGAAAAACTGCGATTTTTCGTTCGCCGGTCGCCGGTCGCCGGTCGCCGGCGCCGTAGCGGCCAGCCCGCACCGCCCTCGTCGTGCCGGTCCGGCGACAGGATCAACAGCTTCACGTCTTCACCGATTTGCGTGCAGAAGCTCGAGTCCGCCGCCAGTCGACCGGGTCGCGATTCGGGGTAAATGCGCACCTTCACAGGGGAAGCGTTCCGGCCCTGCTGTGGCGCGACCGCTGTTTCACGCTTCAGCCGAGGAGCCGGACCCATCCATGCGGATCAGGTTCGCTTCCGCGTTGGATATCGACGAGCCTGGCGCGCAATTGTGCCGTGGTGGCTCCAATGCCGCCATCCCCGTGCGTGAAGGTGCCCGTCTTGTAATGGACCTTGCCGATCGCCGCGACCACGGCCGCGGTGCCGCAGGCAAAAGCTTCCCTGAGCTTCCCGCTATGTGCATCTGCACGCCAGTCGTCGAAGCTATAGGGCCGCTCCTCGACGACGAGACCGGCATCGCGGGCAAGCGCAATGATCGATGCACGCGTGATGCCCGCCAGGATTGTGCCGAGCGGCGGGGTCACGATGCGATCCTCGAGCACGAAGAAGATATTCATGCCGCCCAGCTCTTCGACCCAACGATGCTCGGCAGCATCAAGAAACACTACCTGGTCGCAATCATGCCTGATCGCTTCGGCCTGGGCGAGCAGGCTCGCGGCGTAGTTGCCACCGCACTTTGCGGCGCCTGTACCTCCTGGCGCCGCGCGCGTGAACTGCTCGGACACCCATAGATTGAGTGGTTTCCCACCACCCTTGAAATATGGACCGGCGGGCGATGCGATCACACAGAATATATACTCCGCGGCGGGACGTACGCCGAGGAACGCCTCATTGGCGAACATGAATGGCCGCAAATAAAGGCTGCCGGGACCTTCCGGGATCCAGTCGCGGTCGATTTCCACGAGCTTCTCGACCGCAGTGAGGAAGATCGCTTCGGATATTGGTGGCATCGCCATTCGCTCAGCGGACTTCCGGAAGCGACGCGCGTTTTCTTCGGGCCGGAACAACGAAATGCGACCGTCCGCGGTGCGATATGCCTTCATGCCTTCGAAGATCTCCTGCGCATAATGCAGGACAGCGTTCGCGGGATCGATCGGGAACGGCTCACGCGCGCGAACCTCGGCGCTGTGCCAGCCCTTTCCCT
The DNA here is from genome assembly GCF_055521495.1 of Sphingomonas sp. BL-S-29. NCBI lineage: Bacteria > Pseudomonadati > Pseudomonadota > Alphaproteobacteria > Sphingomonadales > Sphingomonadaceae > Sphingomonas > Sphingomonas sp. BL-S-29. Next base: position 284,136 of record NZ_CM145482.1, on the reverse strand, counting down.
CACTCCAGCGGATCGTGACCATGTGATCTGAAAAGAATTTGCCGAAAGCCGGGTCGACCAACAGGTCGGTCCGGGCTGCCTTCGAAAGGCGCCGCTTATTGGGTGATACGACGAAGGCGGGCATGTCGGTCATAGCTCATTCCTCTTTCACAAGCCGAGGCGTTTCATCTCGCCGCGCGGCGCATCGCCCCGCCGGGGTGAAGGGTCTCTCGGCTCAACATCGATTGGCCGCGGGTCCATGGCTTCCAGGTCGGTCCGCTAGATGATCTCGATCGCAACCGCAGTAGCCTCGCCGCCGCCGATGCAGAGCGCTGCAACGCCGCGCGTCTTTCCACGCGCCTTGAGCGCGGCGACAAGCGTCGCCATGATCCGGGCACCGCTCGCCCCGATCGGGTGACCAAGTGCGGTCGCGCCGCCATTCACATTGAGGCGCTCGTGCGGGATTCCCAGGTCGAGCATGGCGATCATCGCCACCGCCGCAAAAGCCTCGTTGATCTCGAAAAGATCGACCTCGGCGATCTCCCACCGGGCCTTGCGCAGGAGCTTGCGAATGGCGTCAACCGGTGCGGTGGCGAATGATGCTGGTGCCTGGGCATGGGCGGCGGTCGCGACGATCCTGGCTTCCCGCTTGAGGCCAAGACGCTCTGCCACATCCTGCCGTGTCATCACGAGGGCTGCGGCCCCATCCGAAATCGAGGCCGCGCTTGCCGCCGTGATCCTGCCGTCGGTCGCGAATGCGGGCTTGAGCGCCGGTATCCTGTCCGGATTGGCCTTGCCCGGCTGTTCGTCCTCGGCGACGATGATGACGCCGCCGCGGACGGGCACCGGAACGGGGACAATCTCGTCAACAAAAGCACCGCTGTTGATTGCCGCATTGGCACGCCCCAGGCTTTCGATTGCATAGCCGTCCATATCGGCCCGCATGAATCCGTAGCGTCGCGCCGTGTCCTCCGCGAACGCGCCCATCGGCTTGCCGCGATCATAGGCGTCCTCCAGCCCGTCCATCATCATCGTGTCGATGACGCGGCCATGGCCGATTCTGGCTCCCGTGCGATGTTTGGATAGCGCATAGGGTGCGTTGGTCATGCTCTCCATGCCGCCCGCGACGATGATATCGGCATTGCCCGATGCAAGGGCTTCCGCGGCCAGAATCGCGGCCTGCATGCCGGAACCGCACATCTTGTTGACCGTCGTCGCTTCAACCGATTGAGGCAGGCCTGCGCCCAGCGCTACCTGGCGTGCCGGCGCCTGGCCGAGCCCGGCTGGCAGGACACAGCCCATATAGATCCGGTTGATGGCCCCGGGCGTGACGCCCGAGCGCTGGACGGCCGCCTCCACCGCAACGGCGCCGAGCTCGACCGCGGAGAGCTTCGCGAATGCACCCTGGAATCCGCCCATGGGGGTTCGCGCATAGCTGCAGATGATGATGTCGGACATGGTGGGGATCCTCAGAGTGATCGAGCGATGACGAGGCGCTGGATGTCGGAGGTGCCCTCGTAAATCTGGCAAACGCGGACATCGCGATATATCTTGGCCAGCCCGAATTCCTCCAGATAGCCATAGCCGCCAAGCGTCTGTATCGCCCCTGAGACAATGTCTTCAGCGGCTTCGGAGGCGAAGAGTTTGGCCATTGACGCCTGTTTGAGGCAGGGTTCCCCCGCATCTTTGAGCGCAGCAGCATGGAGCACGAGCTGGCGCGCTCCCTCCAGCCGCGTTGCCAGGTCCGCCAGCCGAAAACCCACGGCCTGGTGCTCCATGATGGGCCGACCAAAGCTTTCGCGCTCCCTGGCGTAGCTGATCGCGATCCCGAGCGCGGCCTGGGCCATTCCGACGCTCTGCGCTGCGATGCCGATCCGGCCGGTCTCGAGATTTGAAAGGGCGATACCATAGCCCGCGCCTTCAGCGCCGAGGCGGAGTTCGTCTTCGATGAACACATCCTCGAAACGGATCGCGCAGGTGTCCGATGCGCCCTGGCCAAGCTTATGCTCGACCTTGTCCACAAAATAGCCGGGCCGGTCGGTCGGGACGAGGAAGCCGGTGATCCCGCGCTTGCCCGCTTGCGGATCGGTCACCGCATAAACGATCGCAAGGCTTGCGATGCGGCCCGAGCTGATGAACTGCTTGGCGCCGGTTAGCCGATATCCACCATCCACCCGCTCGGCGCGGGTGCGCATTGCGGTCACGTCCGACCCGGCATTGGCCTCGGTCAGCGCGAACGCTCCGATGGCGCGGCCGGCGATCAGGTCCGGAAGGAAGCGCGTGCGCTGCTCCTCGGTTCCATCCTTGAGCAGCGCCGACACGATCAGGCTGTTCTGGATCGACAGGATGGTGGAGAGCGCACCGTCCGCCGCTGCAATTTCGATCAACGCCAGCGCATAGCTCAGATAGTCCGCGCCGGCGCCGCCAAATTCCTCCGGCGCGGTCATGCCCATCAGGCCGAGCCCGGCAAGCTGCTCGAACAGGCCGGCCGGATAGCCTCCTGCGGCTTCAAAACCAGCACTGTGTGGACGGATTTCATGTTGTGCGAATTGCCGCACCATGGTCTGGATGGCAGACTGGGTCTCGGTCAGAATTGTCATTGTTATGCTGCCATCTCGATGATTTGCGCAGGGGTGTCGGCCAGCAGGTCCAGGCGCGTGCGAGCATATTCAGCCAGTGCCTTTTCCTTGACCGGGCCGTAGCCGCGAACACTTTCGGGCAATGCGGCAAGGGCGGTCACCTTCGGGATGCTGGCCTTGTCGATCGACGCGCACAGCCTCTCGATCGTCGCGAGATACTCGTCGCGCACCGCACGTTCGGCCAGGCGCTCCCGCGTGCGGCCGAACGGATCAAAGCTGGTGCCGCGCAAGATCTTGCCGCGGGCCAAGATGCTGAGCAGGGGGAATATCCACGGGCCGAACTTGCGCTTTGCGGGGCGGCCTGTGCGCGGATCGCTTCGCGACAAAAGGGGAGGGGCGAGCCATATCGAGAGCCGCTTCGTTTCGGCGAACTGCGCCTTCAGCATGTGACGGAATTCCGGTGCGCCATATAGCCGCGCCACCTCATATTCGTCCTTGTACGCCATCAGCTTGAAGGCATTGTTCACGACGGCGCGGAGCAACACCTCGCCTTCGGCGCCGAAGGCGGTTGTTGCGTTGCGAACGCCGTTCACGAGCCGCTGGTATCGTGCGGCATAGGCTTGATCCTGATACGCAAGGAGATCCGCCGCCCGGCGCGCGATGGCCTCGCCAATGCTCTCTTCCGGAGGCCGCTGAGGCGCTGCGATTCCGGCGACTGTCTCGACCAGCGCGAGGTCGACCGCCGCCAGACGGCCCCATGTGAAGGCGCGCCGGTTGAGGCCGACGGCAGCGCCGTTCGCCACAATTGCTGCGTCGAAAGCGGCGGCGGAGAGGGGCAGGAGGCCTTTCTGCCAAGCATAGCCCAGCAGCAGGACATTGGCCGCGACATTGTTCCCGAACAGCCCCTCGGCGATGCGCGTCGCACCAAGAAGATGGCCGTCCGTGCCAGCCTTGCCGAGCAGGGTATCGATCATGCGCGCAGTCGGCAGCGTCGCATCCCGGTCGCTGACCATATCGGCTGTGGGGGTCTCGTCGCTATTGAGCACGATCGCGCTTCGCCCCTTTGCAAGCCTGGCGAGCGCATCAGGACTGACCGCCGCCACCATGTCGGTGGCGAGGAGCAGGTCAATCTCACCAGCGCTGATGCGGACGGCGTGGATCGCGGTGTTGGCCGGCGCGATACGCACCTGACTCACCACGGCGCCATTCTTCTGCGCGAGGCCCGTGAAGTCCAGCACGCTGGCCGACAGGCCATCGAGGTGCGCGGCGGTGCCCAGCAGCGCGCCGATCGTCAGCACGCCCAGTCCACCGATACCGGCTATATAAACATTGTAGACCGCGTCCGGCGCGCACGGCACGGGGTCAGGCAAGCCAGGAAAGTGCAGCCGTTCGACCGCGGCGATGCGCACCTCGTCCGGTTTGCGCAATACCGGCCCGTCAATCTCGACAAAGCTTGGACAGAAGCCTTTGACGCACGAAAAGTCCTTGTTGCACGCTGACTGGTTGATCTTGCGCTTGGTACCATATGGAGTCGGGAGCGGTTCAATGGAGATGCAGTTGGACTGGACCGAGCAGTCACCACAGCCCTCGCAGACCAGCGGATTTATGAAAAGGCGTCGATCCGGGTCGGGAAAGTCGCCGCGCTTGCGGCGACGCCGCTTCTCCGCAGCGCAAGTCTGCTCGTAGAGGATCGCGCTGACGCCGGCTACGTCACGCAGTTCGCGCTGAACGGCCTCCAGCCTGTCGCGATGGACCGGACGCAATCCGCCCGGCAGGGTGCCCCATTTGTCAGGGTCGTCGCTCACGAACCGTACATCGCCGACACCCTCGGCGACGAGCTGAGCCACAATCCGGACCGGATCAAGCGCGCCTTCGGCCGGCTGGCCGCCCGTCATCGCGACCGCATCATTGTAGAGAATCTTGTAGGTGATGTTCGTCCCGGCTGCGATGGCCGCGCGGATCGCCAGCAGCCCGCTATGCTGATAGGTGCCGTCGCCGAGATTCTGGAAGACATGTCGCGTGTCGGAAAAGGGAGCCGCACCGACCCATTGCATGCCCTCGCCGCCCATCTGGCTGAACGTCGAGGTCTTGAGCTCGGGCACCGACAGGGCCATCACATGACAACCAATGCCGCCGCCGCTGATCGAACCCTCCGGCGTCCGCGTCGAGCTGTTATGGGGGCAACCGGAACAGAAGAAGGGCTTGCGTGCCGGGAACGGGATTATCTCGCCTCTCCGGGCACGTGCCTGAAGCGTCTCGAGGCGATCCGCCAGGCCAACGGGATCACCATCGGCATAGTGCCGGACAAGTGCCGTCGCGACCATCAGCGGGGTGAACTCGGAGATGGTCGGCAGCAGCAGCCTGCCTTGCGCATCCGTCTTGCCCGAGACGAACATTGTCCCGGATAATCCGTTGAACAGGGCCGCCTTGATCTGGTTCTCGACGATCGGCTGCTTTTCCTCGACCACGAAGATTTCGTCGGTATCCCCGGCGAACGCGACCAGCGGGTTCGTCGCCAGCGGCCAGCTCATCGCCACCTTGTAGATCGACAGCCCGAGCGCTTCGGCCTCGGTCTCACCGATTCCGAGCAGCTCCAGTGCCTGCATCAAATCCTGATGTGCCTTGCCGACCGTGACCACGCAGAGCCGCTTGCGGCGGCTCTCGAAGATGGCCGTGTCGATGCGATTGGCCGTGGCCCAGCCGATGGCCGCCGGCAAGCGCTCTTCGATCTGACGGCGCTCGAGCTCGGCGCGCTGGGCGGGCCACTGGATGCGCCGGTCCCAGCTGAGGCCATGTGCCGGGATCAGGTCGGCAGGCGAGATATACCCGGGACAGGGATTCGGCAGGTCGAAGCTGGCCGCGCTCTCGACCACCTCGGCGATCGTCTTCAAACCCACCCACAGGCCCGAGAAGCGTGAAAGTGCGATGCCTGCGAGGCCCAGACTGAGGATCTCCGACACATTCGCCGGCTGCAGGATCGGCATCAGCACTGACTGGAAGATGCCGTCGGTCTGGTGCGGGAACATCGACGATTGCGCGGCGTGGTCGTCGCCGGCCACCGCCAGCACGCCCCCCAAGGGCGACGTGCCGATCATATTCGCATTGCGAAATACGTCGCCGCTGCGATCGACGCCCGGACCTTTGCCGTACCAGATGCCGAATACGCCATCGACCCTGGACGGGCCGAAGGCCTTGTGCATCTGGGCGCCCCAAAGGGCCGTCGCCGCAAGATCCTCGTTCAACCCGGGCTGGAAGAGCACATCGTGCTGTTCGAGATACTTCTTCGCTTTCCAGAGCTGCTGGTCATAGGCACCAAGTGGTGAGCCACGGTACCCCGAGACGAGGCCGGCGGTGTTCAGACCATGTTTGCGATCAAGGCGGCGCTGCATGAGCGGCAGGCGAACCAGCGCCTGGATTCCGTTCATGAATACGGGGCCTGTCTCCGCGTTATAAATGGCGTCCAAGCTGACGACCCGGTCTTGCTGCATAACCCTCTCCTCGCGCACGAGGATATCGCAGGTCGCGCAGCAAGGGTTGCCATATATGCCTATCTGAAACCCGTGATATTGGTATATTCTACCAATAATGACACTCGAGGTAGGCAAATGAACCAGGAACGTGCGCTTGATGCGCTGGATATGAAAATCCTGCGCCGACTCAGCGAAGATGGTCGCATCACATGGAAGGACCTTTCCGACGAGATCGGTCTGTCATTGACTCCGACGGTACGCCGCGTGCGTGCGCTGGAGGAGGCGGGGTATATCACGGGCTATTTCGCGCGACTCGACGAGCAGCGTCTGGCTGGCGGAATGATCGTCTTCATCAACGTGACCCTTGAACGGCAGGTCGGGGAAGCTCTGGAAATCTTCGAAAGATCAGTCTCCGAACTACCCGAGATCATGAGCGGATTCTTGATGTCAGGCGGATCGGACTATCTGTTGCGGGCGGTCGTGCGTGACCTCGACCATTATCGCGACCTGCTCGAGAGCCTGACCCAGGTGAAGGGCGTAGCGCATTTGCAAAGCAGCTTCGCGCTCAAGTCCTTTATCAACCGGCCCTCGCTGATGCTGCAGAAGCCGGGCCACCCCGCCGGCCGGCGAGGGGGAAGCTGATTGCGGTTATGGCAAAGATAGCCTGGCACTGCCGGCGCGGTTCTGCTCGATGAATCTGGCAACGTCATCGTGCATAATTTTCAATGAGTCCTCGTTGAGATAGACCATGTGCCCGGATGGGTAATATCGATATTCTATATTACCCTCGATGCCTGGCGGCATCGGCAGATGATGCATTTCGTACCAGCCCGAGAAATAGGGCGTCGAAAGGTCGAAATAGCCCCCCAGCAACAGGATCTTGAGATTGGGATTGCGCTTCATTGCTGATGCGAGATCCGACATGACGCTCAATCCGCCTTGATTGGAGGAGGTTGTCTGGGACCCGCTGTGGCTGAAATCGAAGTCGGGGACCGCAATGACCGGAGCGAATGTCTTGTTCTGGCCATAGCCGAGGGAGGTGCGGGCATAATCATTGTAGGTCGAGACGAATGCCGACCCGATCGAGGCGGCCAGCGGGTCATACTCCGATGCGTCCGCCAGCGGGTCCAGCACGGGGCCGACAAAGCGGGAGTCGAGATCACCTGTTGTCAGGCCTGATTTTTCCAGCAGGGCTTTCCTGAAATGCCTGACATCGATGCGAAGGTCGGCCTTCAGCACATAGTCCGGCGCCAGCCCGGTAAGCGCAGCGAACCGTGCCGCGACCACTTGCCGCCGCGCCGGATCGAGTTCCGATCCCATTTGCAGAGCCTGGGCATATTCCGTCCTGGCAAAATGTTCGACCTCCTTCAGAAAAGGTTCGAGGGTGGCAGGGCGATCGGCGCCAAGACGATGATGGTACCAGGCTGTTGCGGCATAGCTCGGTAGCGCGTTGATATAAGCCTGGTCGTCACCCGGATTGATTCCGTCGACATCGGTGTCGTAGCTGAGAACCTGTGAAAGCTGCACCATGCCGTTGAACTCGATGGCGCTCTCGCGTTGCAGCCCCTCGATTACCAGCGCACTGCGGAGCGTTCCATAGCTCTCGCCGAAGATGAAGCGTGGCGAGTTCCAGCGTTGATACCTGGACAGAAAGAGCTTGATGAACGCCTCGAAAGCATGCGCGTCGCCGTCCACGCTGCGAAAGGCGCGTTCCGCGTCCTTGCCCGAGACACGCCCGAAGCCGGTTCCGGGCGCATCGATGAACACCAGGTCGCTTGCGTCCAGCAAGCTATGGGAATTGTTCACCAGCTGATAGGGCGCGGGCGGCACATGGCCATCGCCGCCCACGGCCAGCCGCCTCGGACCAAAGGCGCCGATGTGAAGGAAGACGGTGGAAGACCCGGGGCCACCATCCCAGAAAAAGGTGATCGGCCTGTCGCCAGTCGGCGTGCCGGATTTGAAATAGGCGACATAAGACATGACCGCCTGCGCGGTATCGGTGCCGGTGTCGCGCTGGGCGCTGGCGGAGTCGCCGGAGGAGGCCGCGAGCGTTCCCGCTGTCGCCCGGTAGCTGAGCTTCGTTCCGTTAATCGTCACCGATCCCGTCGTCGTCACCTCATCGGGTCTTGCGGTTTCACTGTCCTGGATTGTGTCGCGCGTGCCGGGCGCGGTCGATGGCGCGGGCCCCGGGGCCGCGGCGTATGCCCCGCTTGCGAGACATCCTAGCGCGGCAGCGATTGCCCAGGCCTTGCTCATCCCCGGTTCCTTTTTCTCAACAGTGATTGTGTGATCGGACGCCCCATCCGCGGGCATTCCGCGCGCTCTCGTGCTCCGGCCCATCGCTCCGCGACGATCCGGACCGGCGGGTTGCAACGCATTGTCATTATGCTTCGCCTGCCTCCCGCAAGCTGGAACTGGAGACCCTTAGCGGCAGAAATATCACGCCCCTCGCGAAAATGTGTGTCTCACCGGAAATCTCTTGCCCCATAGAAAATAATCGCAAAGGTGCACGCATCGCAAGCGCCAGAATCGCCCGGGCGGCCCGTCAGCGCACCAGGCGTGCCGGCGTCGGCAGGGTCAGCCCGGAAAAAGCTGTTCGGTGAGACAAGGTGGAGGGTTGATAGTGGGGAGAATTCCATGAGGTGTTCAACCGCGGCGGGAGCGGTGATCGCCGCGCTCATGGCGGCGTCAGCTTCCGCGCAGACTGCGCAGCCGGCAACATCCACGCCGATCGGTAGCGAAATCCAGCCCGATCAGACCGCCCAGGACGGCGATATCGTCGTGACCGCGCAGAAGCGCAGCGAAAAGCTTCGCGACGTGCCTGCTTCACACGGATCGCCTCCCGGTGCGCAAGGCTCGCCGCAGGCGCGGATGCGATCGCAACAACGCTACAACAGGGGGATATTTGATGCGAATTTGTAAGAAAAAGCTCTCGTTGCTCGCCGCGGCTTCCATGCTGTCGGTGGCATCTGGCGCGCTCGCTCAGACGACTGCGCAGACGCCGGCTTCCGCAGAGTTGCCGGGTTCGAACGCGAGCGTGGTTGATGGTTCATCCGGCGACATCGTTGTGACGGCCCAGAAGCGTTCCGAACGCTTGATCGATGTTCCTGCGTCGATCAGCGTCTTGACCGGGACCCAGCTCGAAAAAACCGGCGCGACCAATCTGGTGGACTATGCCGCGTCGGTGCCTGGGATGAGCGTCAACAGTGGTGGTACGCCCGGCAAGACCAATGTGGTGTTGCGGGGCATTTCCACCGGCGATGGCGGGGCGCTGGTGGGTACCTATCTTGACGACACGCCGCTCGGTTCGAGTTCGGGTTTCGCCCGGGGCGACTCATTTCAACTCGATCTGCTGCCTTACGATATCGATCGCGTTGAAGTTCTGCGCGGGCCGCAGGGGACCCTCTATGGCGCGAGCACGATGGGCGGGCTGCTCAAATATGTGATGCGCCAGGCAAACCCCGATCGATTTGAAGCGCGCGGGGGCGGGATGGTCGAAACGACCGAAAACTCGGGCCAGCCCAGTTGGGGCGTACGCGGCATGGTCAACGCGCCGATCGTTGGCGGTTCACTCGCCATTCGAGTCAGCGGCTTTTATCAGGATAACGCAGGCTGGATCGACAATCCTCTGCTCGGCGTCCGGCACGAAAATTCCTCGACGCAAAAAGGTGGAAGAGTCGCACTGTTCTGGCAGCCGACCGACCGGCTGACATTCAAGGCGTCCGCCATGCTGCAAGACATCAAGTCCGACGGCAATGCCGCGGTGTCTGTCAATGCAACGACAATCGAGCCGCTTATCGGCCGCTATAGCCGGAATCACGCGCTCGCTGAACCGTTCAATCAGCGGCTGCGCTATTATTCGCTTACCGGAACATGGGACGCGGGTTTTGCGACGCTTACGAGCGCTACCAGCTGGTCAAAAACCCGCAACAGGTCGGTCGTGGATGAATCGGCTATCTACAGTCCGTATTTTCAGCTGTTCGATCCTGCCGCGCCGGCCAATGCTCTGTCTGCGTTCTCGGTCGACATCAATCTCGACAAATTCACGCAGGAACTTCGTCTGGCATCCCACAAGAGTGACCATTTCGAGTGGCTGATCGGCGGCTTTTATACGATCGAGCACGCTCTCAACCAGCAATCGCTCAGCGCGCTCAATCCGGACAGGACAGCGATTGCGTCGCTGACGCCGTTCGCTGTCGTATACTGGCCCACGGCCTATCGCGAAGAGTCTGTCTTTGCGAATGCGACTTATAAGTTCACGCGCTGGTTCGATATCACCGGCGGCATACGCTACAGTCACAACAAGCAGACTTACGACCAAAATCTTGACGGCGTCCTGTTTGGCGGGCCGACCCACACCGGGCTGGCGTCCGGTGCCAATATCACGACCTGGTCAGCCAGCGCGCGCCTCCGGCCCAATGACAGCTCCACATTCTATGTGCGCGCGGCGAGCGGTTATCGCCCGGGGGGGCCCAATGCACCCGTGCCCGGTGCGCCCGCGGCCTATGCCGCTGACCGGCTGACGAACTATGAGGTGGGCTACAAGGCGCTCCTGTTGGACAAGAAGCTCGATCTGGAGCTTTCCGCATTTTACATCGACTGGTCGGGTGTGCAGGTGCCCATCGTGCTGGCGACGGGCAGCACCACGGGGAATGGCGGCAAGGCCAGCAGCCGCGGTTTCGAGCTCAGCGCGCAATATCGCGTTGCACCCGGGCTCAGCGTTGGCGCCAATAGCTCCTATACCGAGGCGCATCTCGACAGCGACGTACCGGCCCTCGGGGCCTTGAAAGGCGATCACTTGCCTAACGCCGCCCGGTGGCAGGCCGCGGCACTGATTGACTATTCGCGACCGGTGTCGAGCAATGCCGAGCTCCAACTCGGCGCAAGCTATCGTTACCGGGGCTCGTCGCTGACCGGGCTCGAGAGCATTCCCAGCACCATCAGGATACCCGCGCAAAGTGTAGTCGACGCCTATGCGGGTCTGACCTTTGGTCGATTCAACGCCAGAATATATGCGCGGAATCTGTTCAACGAGCGCGCGTACACGACGTTTTTCGATCCGGATGCGACCGGAGCAGGTCTCCTTGTTCCCATTCAACCGAGAACCATCGGCCTGTCGCTCGACGTTCGTTATTGATCTCGAGAGCAAGGCCCGGGCGATCGGGCCCGGGCCTTGCTCCGTACCTTCTTCTGTTACCGCGATTCAGTCGTGTTCCGCCGAGATTCCGGCAATCCGTCCGAAATCCCGGGCCTCGCAATCGCAAAGGATCTGCCATGCCGACCGCGCCCTCCGAGCTCGCCTATATCCCGTTTGTCAGCGTCGAAAACATGATGCGGCTCGTACATCATTTCGGCATCGAGAGCGTCTTGCTGGAGCTGACCGATGCCGTGGAAAACGACTATCGCCGATGGGAGCTTTTCGAGAAGTCGCCACGGCTCGCATCGCATTCGGATCAGGGGGTGATCGAACTGATGCCCACGTCCGATGGCGAGGCGTTCAGCTTTAAATATGTGAATGGTCATCCCAGCAATACAGCCAAAGGCTTCCAGACCGTCGCAGCATTTGGCCTGCTGGCGCGCGTCGACACGGGATATCCGCTTATGTTGACGGAGATGACCTTGCTGACAGCGCTGCGAACTGCCGCTACCTCGGCGATGGCCGCGCGCCACCTGGCCCCTGCAAATGCCGAGGTGATGGCCCTGATCGGAAATGGCGCACAGGCTGAATTCCAGGCTCTCGCGATGAAGGCCGTTATTGGAATCAAGGAGGTGCGGCTCTTCGACATCGACCCGAAGGCCACGGAAAAGACCGCCCGAAACCTGCAGAACAGTGGTCTGCGTGTCGTGTCCTGCAGCAATTCGCAGGAGACCATCGAGGGAGCCCAGATTGTTACGACGTGCACGGCCGACAAGGCTTACGCCACGATCCTGACCGACAATATGGTCGGCGCCGGTATCCATATCAACGCTATTGGCGGGGATTGCCCGGGAAAAACAGAGCTCCACAAGGACATTCTTGCCCGGGCGGACACGTTCGTCGAATTTGAACCTCAAACCCGCATCGAAGGCGAAATTCAGCAAATGGACGCGACTTATCCGGTGACTGAATTCTGGCAGGTGCTGCACGGAAATGCGCCGGGTCGCCGCGATGCGCGGCAAATCACCCTGTTTGACAGCGTTGGGTTCGCGATCGAGGATTTCTCCGCGCTTCGCTATGTCTTTGACAAGTTGAAGGGCACGGATTTCTTCCAGAAGATCGACATCCTCGCCGATCCCGACGATCCGCGCGACCTGTTCGGCATGCTTCAGCGCGCGGCCTAAATGGACTCATTTTCAGCGCGGCTCGGGTAAACGCTCCGTACCTTTTTCTGTACTAAGCGAGAACGACTGATCGAGCAACCAAACTCGCTGCGGATAGGCAGTGTATCAACTTGGCAAGGGGCAAGTCGAGTGAATGCCCACGGCCTCGCCCGCTGAAAGCGCTCCGTCCAATTTGAACGAAGCGTGCTTACACTGTGGGCTTACCTACCAGATGCGAACCCGTCTCTCAGGCGGAACATAAAGGGAATCGCCGGGTCGAATACCAAACGCGACGTACCAGGCATCAATGTTTCGAACCACGCCGTTGACCCTGTATTTGCGATAACTGTGTTCGTCGCTTGTTGTCAGGCGCACGATCTCCTCGGTGGTAGCCTTCCCGGCCCAGACCTGGGCCCATCCCAGAAACACGCGCTGCTCGCCGGTCAGCCCGTTTAGCACTGGCGCGGGTTTGCCGTTCAGAGACTTGTGATACGCGTCGAGCGCGATCGACAGACCTCCCAGATCAGCGATATTTTCGCCCATGGTCACCTCAGGTTTGATATGCACGCCGGGAGCCGGTTCATAGGCGCCATATTGGGCGCCCAGCATGGCAGCCCGCGCTTTAAACGTCTCCGCATCCGCCGGCGCCCACCAGTCGCGCAGCGCGCCGGTCGCGTCGGTGCTGCGCCCTTCGTCATCGAACCCATGGGTCAGTTCGTGCCCGATGACCGCGCCGATCGCGCCATAGTTGATCGCCGGATCGGCGGCGGCGTCGAACATTGGCGCCTGCAGGATAGCGGCCGGGAAGACGATATCGTTGAGCGCGCCGCTATAGGCATTGTTCATTTGGGGTGCCAGGAGCCACTCCGTCCGGTCGACGGGCCCATCGCTACGCCTCACGCCGAATGCCCAGTCTTCTTTCAGAATAGCGCGAACGTCACCGACAAGATCGCCGCGACGGATCGTGACGTGGCTGTAATCTCGCCACTGGTCAGGATACCCCACCTTCATCACGAAGGTGTCCAGCTTCTTCAGTGCTTCCGCCTTGGTCGTCGGCGCCATCCAGTCAAGCGCGACCAGTCGATCGCGGAACGACGCCTTGATATTTTGCGCGAGATTGGTGATCCGCGTTTTCGTCTCCGGCGGGAAATAGCGCTCTACATAGAGTTGCCCGGCGGGCCATTTGAGGGTGCCGGTGCAGCGATAGCAATCGCCAGCGGCAACCGCTTCAAGCCCAAGCCGCCAGCGCGGGCGCTGCTGGACCTGACCCGCCAGCGCATGGTCGCGCATCGCGAACCTGGCTTCCAGAAAATTCCTCGAAAGATAGGGGGCCGCATTGTCGGCAACGCGAAAAGCCATCCATGCCTTCAGCGTTTCGACCGGCGTCTCCGCAACGATCTTCGCCAGCTTCGGAAATGCGCTCTTCTCCTTGACCACCAACGTCGTCTTTGCGCTCAGGCCGGCACCTGCCAGAAACTCCTTCCAGGCAAAGCCGGGCGCATCGGTGGCCAGCGTTATGGGCGTCACAGGGTTATATTGAACGGTCGGATCGCGTTGTTGCGTCCGGCTCCAGCCGGCCTGCGCGAGCTGCGTCTCGAAGGCGATGACCCGTTCCGCGGCGGCCGGCGCGTCGGGCCATTTGATCAGCGAAAGGAGCGTGGTCGCATAGCCCCTATACTGGTCGCGTTGAGGCGCGAACTTGGCTTCGAGATAATAGTCGCGGTCTGGCAGACCGAGATTGGATTGCCCGAGATAGATTGCGTAGCGATCGGGTCGCCTGAGATCGTTATCGATGCTCGCGGTGAAGGGGCTTGGGTAGAAATCCGAATTCGACTGACCCATGAGTGCCGCAAGCGCTCCGCTGTTCGATGCCTGGCGAATCGCCAGGAGCTCGGGTTCGATCGCGCGACTGCCAATCCGTTCCAGCGTGCCGGTGTCCATGAAGGCAGCATAATAGGCACCGACTTGCCCCCGCGGCGTCGTGGCTGCCGGCGGAACAGCCCGTGCCATTTCATCGAGCAGCGTGTGCAGTTGGGTCTCGGTACGATCCGTCATTTCGTTCCGGCGCGATTCCATGACCTTGTCCGCCGGAATCACGATGCGGGCGAGATAGGCGCCATTTGCCCATTGGAAAAAGTCATCGCCCGCGCGCGTACCAGGATCTCCTGCGGTGAGATCAAGACCAAAGGGCGGGTAAACGGGATCCTGCCGCGGCGCAGCGGCAACCGGGGTTACGAGACCGCCGACGACCATCAGCAAGCCGGCGACAAGACGCCGTCGCGCGGCGCTTCGACAAAGGTACCGCGTCTCCGACCTCTGCAAGCGCTCCTGTATGACGTCGTTGGGCATAGCGGCTGTCCTCATGTTTCGACCAGGTCGGAATCGAATTTACATTTTCTGTGGCGGCAGTAATGCACCATGAGAAAATTGTTGCGCAACAGAAAACACTGCCTACGCTCGGAGGCAGGGCTAATTCGCTGCTACGGCCCGCTTGCGTCGGAATCGTAGCTTCGTGCGGGAGGAAGACGATGCGTTTTCGAGGGTTGATAGGTGCTGTGGTCGCACTGTGCGTCCTGGCGGGGCCGTCGATCGCCCAGCAGGAACCGGCCCGTCTCAGTGGGAGCGCGTCGCCCGCGAAAGCGCCCCCTGCAACCGTTAGCGCTGCCCCTCGCGCGCTGGTCCGCGACGATGTTGAAACATGGCTCGACGGCTTCATGGCCACCCGCCTTGAACGCAGCGACGTGGCCGGTGCCGTCGTGGTGGTGGTCAAGGACGGCTCTGTTCTGCTGCAGAAGGGCTATGGGTACGCCGATATCGCGCATCGTCGTCCTGTCGACCCGGACACTACCCTGTTCCGGCCCGGATCGGTCTCGAAGCTGATGACCTGGACAGCGGTGATGCAGCAGGTGGAACTCGGACGGATTGATCTTGATCGCGACGTCAACGCGTATCTCGATTTCAAGATTCCGCCATTCCATGGCCGTCCGGTAACGATGCGCAATCTGATGACCCACACGCCGGGCTTTCAGGAGGCGCTGAAGGATCTGTTGCTGTTCGATCCAAAGGGGCGAATGCCGCTGGGCGCCTTCCTCAAGAATCAAATTCCCCCCCGGATATACGAGCCAGGGCAGGTCCCATCCTATTCGAACTATGGTGCGGCACTTGCCGGCTACATCGTGGAACGTGTGTCAGGGCGATCATTCGAAGACTATACCGACCAGCACATCTTCCAGCCGCTGGGCATGCGCCAATCGACATTCCGCGAACCGCTGCCCGCCGGGCTGCGAGCGCAAATGTCCAGCGGGTATCAGGCCGCATCAGCTGCTCCCATGCGCTATGAAATGTTTCCCGGGCCAGCGGGCTCCGCTGCTGTGACTGCAGCCGACATGGCAAAGTTCATGATCGCGCACCTCCAGAACGGGGAATATGCCGGCGCGCGCATCCTCAAACCCGAAACGGCGCGGATGATGCATGACACGCCGCTCACCACGATAAGTCCGGTGCTCAACCGCATGATGCTCGGGTTCTGGGGCATGAATCGCAATGGACACCGCATCATCGGGCATGAGGGAGACACGCGGTTCTTCCATAGCGTGCTGAAACTGCTTCCGGATGAGAATGTCGGGGTCTTCGTCCTGGTGAACAGCGTCGGGCAGAATGAGGGGGGCCGCGCCATACGCAATGATCTCGGCACTGCGTTCGTCGATCGCTATTTCCCCGGTCCTACCATGCAGGGCAAGATGGCGCCCGATATGGCACTCGATCATGCGCGCATGCTCGCCGGTACCTATAGTCCTAGCCAGCGCTGGCAGGTGGGTTACGCATCGCTGCTGGATCTTGGCGTCCAGACGACCGTAACGGCGGATGCCGTGGGCCAGGTCACTGTGTCGTCGCTTACCGGCCTGAACGGCCGGCCGCTAACATTCGAGGAGATCGCACCTTTCGTCTGGCGCGAAATCAACGGCCAGACCCTGCTGGCGGCCAAGGCCGTTGGCGGTAAAGTCGTCCTGTGGAGCGACGATGAGAGAGCGCCGACCGGCGCCTTTGTGCCAACACCTGCCGGTCGTCGCGCCGCCTGGGTGCTGCCTGCCCTGCTGGTCTCCATGGGCATATTGCTGCTGACGACCCTGCAATGGCCCATTGGAGCGCTCGTTCGCCGCCACTACGGAGCATCACTTCCTTTCCAGGGGGGCGTTGCACGGGCGCGTCTATGGGGGCGCGTCGGGAGTGCGGCGAGCCTCACCTTGATGCTGATATGGTTCGCGACCCTGGGATATATTGTCGGCGCGTTTTCGTTCACCTCGTCGCTCGATCCCTGGATCCGCATCCTCCAGTTTTTGAGCCTTGTCATATTTCCGGCAGCCGCCGCTGTGACGGCCTGGAACCTGTGGGTCGTCACCAGGCAGATGACGGGACAGCGCAGGCTGACCTGGATCTGGAGCCTCTTGATGACGATCAGCGCGGTGATGCTGCTTTACGTTGCGCTTGCCTTCGACCTGATCGGGCTGAGCCTGGCACTGTAGGTGGAAATACGCACCCGCATCGACCCCTGGCCGACCAGAGGTGATGCGGGTGTTTCCTGAAGCCACGAATGCAAGAGTTCGCCCGGTCTCCCGCGATCAGCAAAACCCGCGATCAACGTACAGAAAGTCCATCCTTCTGAGGCTTTGTCGAAAAATCATCGAAGCCCGCGCCAGGAGCTTCGACCAGATCGAGCGGCTGGCCCGGCGCGCAGATCAACAACAATCGACAGGGGCCCTCGCCGGCGCTGACATAGGCGTGCCCCATCGTACTGTCGAAATACATGGAATCGCCCTTCTTCAGATGGGTCGGCGCGTAGGTATCTGTGTGGAGTGCGAGCTCTCCCTCCAACACCAGAATATACTCCTCGCCGACATGGCGATGATAATTGCCAAATTCTGCGAGTGTGCGCGCGCGGATCTCCGCAATGATCGGGGTAACATGCTTATCCAGCAGATCCTGCGCGTGATAGGTATACTCCCCATAAGGAGACGGAACCGCCTGGACCTCGCCGACGCGTGTCACGCTGCGCCTGCTCCGGGCGGTCCCGCCCCTGTCCACGGCGGGCGAGCGGAACAGATCGGCGATGTTAACCTCGAGCGCGACGCTGATCCGCAGCAAACGATCCATCGTCAACTCGGTCTTGCCGTTTTCTACCTTGGACAGCGTGGAGACGGGTACGCCTGTGCGTTCGCTGACCTGCGCCAGCGTCCAGCCGCGCTCGGTCCGCAGCGATTTGAGTGCCGCTCCGGGCGTCACCATTCTCGCTGGCTGGCTGCCATGGTCATTCATGTCACAATCTTTCGCTTCGGAAAAACATTGGCCTTCAGCTATCCCGGGCGAGGGTGTTGTCAATAGCGAAACAATTGGCGCGAACTTTCCCTTGGGGAATTGCCTGTCTCCGTGCCGATACGCGGTCTTTGGCATTTCAGCGCCCGCCGAAGCGACGCCGGGCTGCTACGCTGGTGGACGCGTCTTTATCTGTGATCCAACTGACCGCAATTTCGAAGGACACAGCTTCAGACGCGGACAGGTCTCTCTGCGCCAGCCACGGCGTACAATTTCCCTGTGGCATAAATATTCACATTCGGAGATAAATTTCTCCACAGAATATTTTGATTGACACCTTTGATGGCGCTGACGACAGAAGGCGATGGTCGCAGGCAACGTGCTGCGCAGTGCGCGGGCCCTGGTCAGGCTGCCATTCGGGGAGGAAGAAATGCGAGCGTCCGATCTGCGAGCGTGTACGTTCTGATGCGTCAACTGGATGTAGTGGTAGAGCGTTGGGCGCTGGCGGTCCCGGTCGTCATTTCCGGCTATTCGATGCCGGATCCTGAGCCGGTCGTGGTGACGCTTCGCCAAGGTGAACATGTCGGACGCGGCGAGGGGCTGGGTGTTTATTACCACAATGACACGCCTGCGCGCCTCGTCGAGCAGATCGAGTCGGTTCGCCTTTCCATAGAGGCCGGAGCGGGCCGTGAGGAGTTGCTCGGGCTCCTGCCACCGGGCGGGGCACGCAATGCGCTCGACTGCGCGCTGTGGGATCTCGAGGCCAAACTCTCCGGGGTTCCCGTGCATGTGCCGGCAGGGATGGACCCGCCCCGGCCGCTTCGCACGACATATACGCTGGCGGTGGACGCGCCGGACGCCATGGCCGAGCGCGCGCAGGGCGCCTATCGCGACGCCACAGCCATAAAGATCAAGCTGGCCGGAGAACCGCTCGACGGCGCGCGTATCCAGGCGATCCGTGCGGCGCGACCGGACGCGTGGCTCGGCGTCGACGCGAACCAGGGCTATTCACGAGAGCGGCTGATCGAGATGCTTCCGCTCTTCGCCGACGCGGGCGTGTCCTTGATCGAGCAACCCTGCAAGATCGGCAGCGAGGGAGAGCTTGACGGCCTCAAATCGAAAATCCCGTTTGCCGCCGACGAGAGCGTTCAATCGCTCGGTGATATCCCAGAGCTGGTTGGCCGCTTTCAGGTGGTTAACATCAAGCTCGACAAGTGCGGTGGGCTGACCGAGGCGTTGCGGATGGTCGAAAGGGCGCGTGCCCTTGGCCTGGGAGTCATGGTGGGCAACATGGGCGGCACCTCCCTGGCGATGGCACCTGCGCTGCTGGTGGGGCAGCTTTGCGATCTGGTGGACCTCGACGGCCCGTTGTTCCTCGGCGCCGACCGGGTGTCCGGCGTGATCTATGAACATGGTTTCGTCAGTGCCCCGCCGGCACTTTGGGGATGGCCTGCATGAGCCCTTCGAGCTTGGACCGCGCACCTTCCACCGGCGATTGGTTTGGGCAGCCACGGGGCCTCACCATCCTGTTTCTCACTGAAATGTGGGAAAAGTTCTCCTTCTTCGGGATGCGCGCGCTGCTCGTGCTCTATGTCACGAAGGATCTGATGTTCACCCAGGTGACCGCCTCGTGGGTTTATGGCGTATATGCAGGTGGCGTATACGCTACGCCGATATTGGGCGGAATAATCGCCGACCGCTGGCTCGGGCGACATAAGGCTGTCCTGATCGGTGGCGCGATCATGGCGCTGGGCCACTTCATGATGGCGTTTGAAAGTCTGTTTTTCGTTGCGCTGACTACCATCGCGCTGGGGAACGGGCTCTACCTGCCCAGCCTCCCCAGTCAAATCGACGGCCTCTATGAGCGCGACGATCCGAGGCGAAAATCTGCCTACAACGTCTATTATGTCGGCATCAACCTGGGCGCTTTTGCCGCTCCTGTCGTGGTGGGTACCATAGGCGAACTGTGCGGGTTCCACTGGGGCTTCACTGTCGCCGGCATCGGAATGATCGTGGGCCTGGTCACCTATATTGCCGGTTCACGGTATCTCCCTCCGGATCAGCCAAGGTCCGCATTGGTGCGGTCGGCCACACCGACAGTCGAAAGGCCGATGCAGCGTTTTCTGCTATTGGCGGCGATCGCAGCGGCAATCGTTATCTTCCGCGGCGCCTATGAGCAGCTCGGCAACACCATTCCGCTATGGACCGATACGAGCGTCAACCGGGTCGTGGCGGGCTCGTGGACAATCCCCGTGACATGGTTCCAGTCGCTCAACCCGCTGATGGTGTTTCTGCTTACCCCCTTGCTCGTGGCCTATTGGACGCGGCGAGCGAAACATAGGCGAGAGCCTTCCTCGCTTGCCAAAATGGCCATGGGCGCTGCCGTTGTCGCCATAGCATATTTGATGGTCGCGATGGTCGCCCATTGGGCTGAAATCCGCACCCTGCAGGCATCATGGCTGTGGCTTGTCGGTTTTCTCATCGTGATGACCGCTGGCGAGCTCCTCATTCTCCCGGTGGGGCTCGGCCTTTTCGGCCGCCTCGCGCCGGAGGGGCTGCGTGCGACAACGATTGCCATCTGGTTTTCGGCAGGCTTTCTCGGCAATCTTTTCGCGGGATGGCTGGGAACGCTCTGGAGCCCGCTCAGTCACGGTGCCTTTTTCCTCATCGCGGCCGGCGTTGTGGCGCTGGCGATGACATTGCTGCTGCTGTTGCTGCCCTGGGGGAGAAGCGCTGAGCGTGCAGCCTGAGACCTGCCATGACACCGACCGTTACAGGGTGCGGGAGACGCTCAGCCGCGGATGGCGATCGATCACCGGACTGACGGCAATTGATCCCCGACACCGTCGGGCTCGTCGTATCCGCCAAACCTAGAGACATCGCGAGAGAAGGGGCCAGATATGTTTACGATCTCGATCGACGGATCCCGCAAGCTCATTGTGGCCGTCCTTTCCGGATTCCTGTCGAGGGATGAGGTTCCGGCTTTCTACGCAGCCGAGCAGGAGGCTGCGCGCAAACTTGGCGTCAGGTCGGGCGAACATCTGCTGCTCATCGATGCCACGCATTTCGTCCCGCAAAGCCAGCAGGTGGTGGCTGAGCTCAAGGCCATGATCAGCACCCGCGAACTCCAGGCGGAACGGGTGGCCATCGCGATCGACACCGCGCTGCCCCGCATGCAGATGCGGCGATTGGTCGAGGATGAGAAAAATGTCGGGATCTTCGAGACGCTGCGCGAGGCCGAGACATGGCTATTCCCGGCCTCGCACGAGCAACCCTAGGCCCGGACGAGCTCGCCTGCCGGCCGACCGGTATCAGACCTTCCGATGATCTCCCGAGCCATTTTCTCCGCCACAATTTCGGGTGGAAGAAGCTCGGCACTGCTGCGTGCGAAAATTTCGAGCAGTCGCGTATGGATGGCGGCGAGCGACTGCTCGATCGGGGGAAAGTCGAGGCGTGCGCGACCCGGCATGGCGCTCGCTGCCGCGAGACCGCTGATAATACCGCCGGCATTGAGGACATAGTCGGGCGCGAACAGGATGCCCCGCGCCGCAAGAAGCTCACCTGATTGGGCTGATGCGAGCTGATTGTTCGCAGCGCCGGCGACAGCACCCGCGCGAATCTCCGGCACACTTTCCAGGTTGATCACGCCGCCAAGCGCGCAGGGCGCGAAGATGTCTACCGCCGCTGCATGGATGTGCTCGGGCGTGCTCGTCGCAGCGCCGAATTGCTGGACGGCGCGTTCGACCTGTTCGGCCCGGATATCGGCGACGACCAGTTCGGCACCCGCTTCATGGAGCCGCTCGGCCACGCCCCAGCCAACGGCACCGAGACCCTGTACTGCGACGCGCATGCCGGTGAAATCGGACCGCGCGAAGCGCGTCTCGAGCACCGCGCGCAAACCGTGCATTACACCGGTCGCCGTGTGTGCGGCGAGATCGCTGTTGCCCGCGGTGGTACCCCCGACAAATGGCGAGACTTCACTGACAATGTCCATATCGGCAACCGACATGCCGACATCCTCGCCGGTCGCGAAGTGAGAGCCAATGCGGTTGATGAACCGCCCATAGGCGTGGAGGAGTTCCCGATTCTTGATCCGCGCGGGATCGCCGATGATGACGGCCTTCCCGCCTCCGACCGGGAGACCGGCGAGCGCGGACTTGTAGGACATCGCGCGGGAGAGGCGCAGCGCATCATCGCCGGCAAGGGCGTCATGGGCATAGGCCTTGAATCGGGTTCCCCCCGCTGCCGGGCCAAGCTTTGTGGAATGGATCGCGACGATCGCGCGTAGCCCGGTTTCTTCATCGGAGAAGAAGCAGACCTGTTCGTGGGCGTCAAACTCGGGCGATTCCCAGATGCTCATCCAATTGTCCTTCGCTTGTTTCGGTGCGCCTCATCACCAAGCACGTTTTTTCTCACAGGAAAAGTGCTGAAAGTTTTTCTGAGAGGCTGTGTCGGGCTCATTGGTCGAGTCGATATCGCTATACGTGTGATAAAATGGTGTATTGTCAATTGAATAGGTAAAGATGGCCGCTGCATTCCGTCAGCCGTCGCCCCTGAGCTGCGCAGGCCCAGATCGCCGTAATTGATCCATTTGCTATAAGGGAAATTGTTGCTATGTCGAAAAAACGGGCGCGGGAACGACCGCCCGTGTTTGGGAGGGTATGTGGCTCGCACAAAACGGTTCGCGCGCTTTCTGCTGCCCGGCCTGGCTTTCAAGGCGGCGGTGATCGGTGGCGGCTATGCCACCGGCCGCGAGCTCGCGACTTTTTTCGTGCCCAGCGGGCCAATTGGAGGATTGGCGGCGATGTTGCTGGCGATGGCGGTCTGGAGCGTGGTCTGCGCTGCCACCTTTGCCTTCGCGCACCGCACCGCAAGCCAGGATTACAGGACCTTCTTCAGCAATCTGCTCGGCCCGTTCTGGCCGACCTATGAGATTGCCTGGTTCCTCGCACTCATGCTCATCCTGGCTGTCTATGCGGCGGCGGCGGGGGCGATAGGGCACAGCCTTTTTGGCTGGCCGGAGCTGGCGGGGGCGTTGCTGCTGACAGTGATGATTGCAGCCGTGACAGCCTGGGGCAATCACGCGGTCGAAAGATTGTTCAAATACGTCTCAATCCTGCTTTATGGCACCTATGCGGCCTTCGTTGTGCTGTCGCTCACCCATTATGGCGACCGGATCGTCGGCGCCTTTCAGGCAGGAGGCTGGCAGTCCGGCTGGGCGAAGGGCGGCATCACCTATGCGAGCTACAATATTATCGGTGCGATCGTTATCTTGCCGGTCACACGGCATCTGACCTCGACACGCGACGCGGTCATCGCCGGCATGATCGCGGGACCGCTCGCAATGCTGCCCGCGATCCTTTTCTTCATCCCCATGGTGACCTGGTTCCCCGGCATCGCGAACGAGGCGCTACCGTCGGATTTTCTCCTCGAGCGGCTCAATCTGCCGTGGTTCCGCATCCTCTTCCAGATCATGATTTTCGCAGCGCTGCTCGAAAGCGCCGTGAGCGGCGTGCATTCGATCAACGAGCGCGTAGCCACTGTCTGGAAGGCGCGGCGCGGGGCGGAATTGACGCCGGGCGCGCGCGTGGTGCTTACGCTCGGCGTGCTCGCGGTCTCGGTGTTTGTCGCCGGTCGTTATGGCCTCGTGGCGCTTATCGCCCAGGGGTATAGCTGGCTCGCTGCGGCATTCCTCCTGATTTACGTGCTCCCGCTGATGACGCTCGGGCTGTGGCGCCTCGCGCGCGGGCGCATGCCACCATCCAGCCTGCCGCCGCACGGTGTGCACTGATGGCTGACTTACCCCCAGTGGAGAATGTGATGGCTGCCCCAGACGCAGTGACACTTGATGACAAATATCGGCTCGACGGGGAGCTGGCGCTCGTAAGCGGCCGTCAGGCGCTCGTACGCCTGCCGATGATCCAGCGTGCGCTGGATCGCCAGCAGGGGTTGAACACAGCCGGCTATATCAGCGGGTATCGCGGATCGCCGCTCGGGGGATTCGACGCCGAACTCTGGAAAGCGCGCAAGCAGTTGGAGGCGCACGATATCATCTTCGAACCCGGCGTGAACGAGGATCTCGCGCTGACCGCGCTGGCCGGGACCCAGCAACTCGATTTCCTGCCCGGGCGTCGCGTCGATGGCGTGTTCGGCCTTTGGTACGGCAAGGGGCCAGGCGTCGATCGGTCGGGCGACGCGATCAAGCATGCCAATCTCGCCGGGACCTCGCCGCTCGGCGGCATCGTCCTTGCCTTCGGGGACGACCATGCCGGCAAATCTTCTACCACGGCGCATCAAAGCGAGCTTACCCTCGCGAGCTGGGGCGTGCCGATCCTCTACCCGTCGACGATCGGCGAAATCCTCGAATATGGTCTCGCTGCCTTTGGCATGTCCCGCTTTTCGGGCGCACTGGTAGGGCTCAAGCTGGTCAACGAAACCGCCGAGGCGACCGGCGTCCTCACGTTCGGCGAACCTCCCAGCTTCACCATGCCCCCTGTAAGTTCGCCGTCTGGCGGTGTGCATCTGCGGCGGGAGCTTCTGGCGATGCTCGACCAGGATATGCGCCTGCAACGCGAGAAGTTGCCGCGAGCGCAGATGTTCGCCCGCCATAACGGGCTGGATCGGGTCGCCTTCGGAAGCGACCGGCCGCACTTCATGATCGCGACCGCGGGCAAGCCCTATGCTGACGTCCTGGCGGCGCTGCAGATGCTCGGCATCGATGAGGCGACCGCGCAACGCGCAAGGATCGGCGTCTACAAGATCGCCCTTACCTTCCCGCTCGACGTGGTTGGCATGGTGCCGGTGGCTGCGGCTGCTCGGGAGATATTCTTCGTCGAGGAGAAACGCGCGCAGGCCGAGCCTCAGGCGCGCGAGGCGTTCTACAATCTGCCGACCCGTCCTCGCATCACGGGCAAGACGGATCCCGAAGGATTGCCGCTCCTGCCGTCTGATGTGCCGCTCAGCGTGCCACTGATCGCTGCGGTGCTTGCCCAACGCCTTCAGCATGTGCTGACAAACAAGCGCCTTTGCGCCCGCGTTGCAGAAGCCGGCGCCCGCGCCCGCACGATGCTTGAAGCGAGCGCGGCTCAAAAACCGATTGCCGTGCGTCGCCCCGCATTTTGTGCCGGCTGTCCGCACAACAGCTCCACCAAGGTACCCCAGGGCTCTTTCGGTGCGACCGGAATCGGGTGCCATGGCATGGTCATGTTTCATCCGGAGCGAAATCCGCTCCCGATGGGACAAATGGGAGCGGAGGGTGCCAACTGGATCGGCCTTTCGCGCTTTACCGACATACCCCATATCTTCCAGAATCTCGGCGATGGCACCTACAGCCATTCAGGGTCGCTTGCGATCCGCGCCGCAGTCGCTGCGCGCACCAACATTACCTACAAGATACTTTACAATGACGCAGTCGCCATGACCGGCGGTCAGCCGGTCGAGGGAGGGCTGACCGTAGGGCGCATCGTGCAGCAGGTACTGGGCGAGGGCGTGGGCCGCACCGTCGTCCTTTCCGATGACCCGAACCGCTTTTCGGGCGAGGACAGCCTGCCCGCCGGAACCGAGCTGCGTCATCGCGACGCCCTCGCTGAGGTGCAGGAGGAGTTGCGGTCGACGCCAGGCGTTACGGTGATCGTCTATGATCAGGTCTGCGCTGCAGAGAAGCGTCGACGGCGCAAGGTCGATCGGTTTCCTGACCCGGACAGGCGCGTGTTCATCAATGCCGAGGTCTGCGAAGGGTGCGGCGACTGCTCCGTTCAATCCAATTGCCTCGCGATCCAGCCGCTCGAAACCGAACTCGGCCGGAAGCGGCGCATCGATCAGTCCGCGTGCAACAAGGACTTTACTTGCCAGAAAGGGTTCTGCCCGTCCTTCGTGGTGGTTGAAGGCGCGCGGCCGCGTCGGCACCAGGCGGCAGCTGCGGCGTCTGCACAGCCACCGGAGCCGCCGATCCGATCGATTGGCGACGGCTTCGATATGGTCATTGCAGGCATCGGCGGCACCGGCGTCGTAACGGTCAGCGCGATTCTGGGCATGGCGGCGCGGATCGCAGGCTTCGGCGCCAATCTTTACGACATGACAGGTCTCAGTCAGAAGGGCGGGGCGGTCTTCAGCCATGTTCGCCTGAGAGCGACAGCCGACGCCGTGACGCCGGCGCGTGTCGGGCATGGCGAAGCGGACCTGATACTGGCCTGCGATCTCGTCGCCGCCGGTCAGGCCGAGGCGACGGCAACTATCGCGCGCGGGCGCACGACGATTGTCGCGAATAGCGATCTGACCGCAACCGCCGACTTTCAGAGCGCTCGCGACGCCCGCCTTCCCGGGGCCGACCTCGTTGCCAAGCTCGAATCACTGGCTGGTCGCCCGACGCACCTGTTGGGTGCGGCCCAGCTTTCTCAGGCGCTTATCGGTGACACGATCGCCGCAAACATGCTCCTGCTCGGCTTTGCATGGCAGCAAGGGGCGATCCCGCTCGAGCGCAGCGCTATCGAGCAGGCGATCCGCCTCAACGGTGTCTCGGTGGAAGCCAATCTCAAGGCCTTCGCGGCAGGACGGGCGGCGGCCGTAACAGACGCTGAAGATCCCGCTCCGCAAACCCTAGCGGACTTTATCGACCGGCGTGCCGCCGATCTGACCGCCTATCGCAACCGCGCTTATGCGGACAGATATCACGCGCTGATGGTGAAGGTTTGCGCAGCCGCGAATGCGGTCGAGGGCGGCGAGGCCTTTGCCTGGGCTGTCGCGCGGTCGGCCTACAAGCTGATGGCCTATAAGGACGAATATGAGGTCGCGCGCCTGTACTCCGGCAGTAGCTTCCGGGCTGCGCTGGATCGGGAGTTCGAAGGCATACGCGGCATGAAATTGCAGCTGGCGCCTCCCTTGCTTGCGCGCATGGACAAATTGACCGGGCGTCCGCGAAAGATGAGCTTTGGCGGGTGGATCTTCCCGGTGCTGCGCGTCCTGGCGGCGTGCCGCGGCTTGCGCGAGACTCCCTTCGATCCGTTTGGTCGCACCACCGAACGACGTGTCGAACGAAAACTCAGAGAGGCCTTTCTCGCGCGGATCGCCAAAGCGACCGAAGCTCTCACCGCCGACACTCTGGAGGAGCTCGTTGGCCTGGCGGAGCTGCCGATGGAGGTCCGCGGCTTTGGCCCTGTAAAGCACGATATTGCAGCAAAGGTGCTGGCCGTCATGGACGAGGTTTCGGAGCTCGCAGATTATTCCTTGCCGTCGCGAAAAGAGCAGGCGCAGCTTTAGTCGCTGTTCCACAAGCCGCTTTGAATTCGGCGCGGGGATACATTGGCGGGCCCAAGGGTGGGGTCCAATCGGATACGAGGGGGTCAAGGACTTGAACGGATGCCATCTACTCCTCGTTGGCAGAGAACGTCGTTCCGCCTTGAGCTGACCAGCACGATCGTCAGCGCGCTGCGGGCAACTGTGTCAAGAACCGAGCTCAAAGCACTCATGAAGGCGGTCGCGCTCGAAATGGGCTTTCGCCATTATGCATTGATCCATCACGACGACCTCCGGGTGCCAAGCCCCGACCGCGTCGATCTCAAGGATTATCCCGCGGCGATCACTGAACGTTTGATCGGGCAGCATCGGTATCGCCGTGATCCCGTCATCCGGGGCTGCATCTTCGCGGATAGCGCCTTTCTCTGGTCCGAACTTTCCCGCTTTATCCGCTTGGACCGGCACGATCGCGCCAGCTTCGAGCTTGGCGCGCGCGAAGGGCTGAATGAGGGTATCACTGTGCCCTATGTCCGCCTCGGTGATCGCATGGGATCCTGCACCTTCGCTGGAATGCTCCGCCCCGAGCGCGCGCATCGTTACCTTGGTGCGGCGCAGATGATCGGCATCTTCGCGTTCCAGGCCGCACGGCGGATGGTGTTGGGAGAAGTGTCAGTCGTCCCAGCCTTGCCGAGATTGCACCCGCGTCCTCGCGACTGTGTCATCCTTGCCGGGCGTGGGCTTTCAAATAAGCAGATCGCCCGGGCGCTGTCCCTGACGCCCCGAACCGTGGATGGCTATCTGACCGAAGCCCGCCGCTTGTTCGATGCCCATGACCGTACCGAACTGGTGGTGAGCGCGGTCCTGGCGGGCGAGGTCGGACTGGACGAACTCCGGAGCCGTCAACCCGAGTAATCACTCGGTCTATTTCAGTGAGCTCGCGGCTGCTTCCTTCGTGTGCGGGAAACACGAGCCGGGAGCACCCCATGATCCACATCATCGACAACCATCTGGCGCCACGGAACCTTCCGCTGCTCCAGTCCATGTTCGCCGATCGCAAGCGTCTCTTCATCGACCTGTTTGGCTGGGACGTGCCGGTGATCGACGACCAGTACGAAATGGACCAGTTCGACAATGCCGACACGGTCTATCTGATCGTCGCCGACGAGGAAGGCGGGCATGCGGCTTCGATCCGGCTGTTTCCAAGCACCCGGCCACATATGCTCGGCACGCTGTTCCCTCACCTCTGCCCATTGGGCGTACCGGTCGACGAAGCGACGTGGGAAAGCACGCGGCTCTGCCTGCCCCAGCGACACGGCGCCGAGCGCCGCCGCGAGCTGCGCAACATGCTGTTCTCGGCGATGGTCGACGTCGCGCTCGAACGTGGCATCGAGCGTTATACCGGCGTTATCCCGGACACGTTCCGCAAGGAAGTACTGTCGCTGGGCTGGCAGGCCGAGCCGCTCGGCCCCGCAGTGCGAATTCCGGGCGGGCCGATCGGCGCCTTCCTCATCCATGTCCGGCCGGACACACCGGAGCGGCTTGGCTGGACCGGCGTCTATTCTCCCGTGCTCGATCAGGTGCCGGCGTGAGCGCCGCGGTTGATCGCCATGTCGGCATGCTCGGGCGGGACGGCTGGTGCGTGTTCGGGCGCGGTGTCGAGCCTGCCCTGATCGCCGGAATCGCGGCGGATCTTAACCCTCGCTTCGCCGCGACCCCGCTTTGCCAAGGCGCCTTCTATGGAGAGCGGACCAAGCGCTTCGGATCGCTGCTGACGCGTTCGCCCGCGATCGGACGGCTGGCGATGCATCCGCTGGTCCTCGAGATCGTCGAGCAGATGCTGCTGCCATGGTGCGAGCGGATCGCGCTCAACCTCACCCAGGCGATCGAGATACATCCCGGCGCGCTGCCACAGCTGCCTCACCGCGACCAGGATATGTGGCAAGGCCCGAAGGGCGGCCTCGAATATCTCGTCAATGTCATGTGGCCGTTGACCGCGTTCACGCGGGCAAATGGCGGCACCCGGCTGTGGACCGGGAGCCAGTTCGACCAGGACGTTCCTGTCCTGCCCGAAGAGGAGTCGGTCGTGCCCACGGTGGCGCCGGGCGATGCCCTGATCTTCCTCGGCTCCACCCTCCACGGCGGCGGCGGCAATGCCAGCGCCGCACCGCGGCGGGGGATCGTCATCAGCTACTGCCTCGGCTGGCTGAAGCCGTTTGAGCTGCAATGGCTGGTCTATCCGCCGCAGGTGGCGCGCCACTTCTCGCCGGAACTGGCCGCGCTCGTCGGTTACGCCCAGCATCGGCCCAACCTCGGCAACGTCGAGGGGCAATGCCCGTCGATCCTGCTCGGCGACCATGTCCCGGACCATCTTCCGGCCGTCGATGCGCTTCGGCCGGACCAGGCCGAGGCTGCCGCGATGTTCGTCCGGTCGCAGATGGGCGAGCCCGGCTGAGGTCGGCACGGTGAGCATGCCCGATTCCGCCGCCTATGAGGCGATTGTCCGCCGAGGACGCAGCGCGCTCGCCTGGGAAGTGCTTCGGCGCGACCCGGCCTACCGTGCGGCCTATGCCGGTCTGCCGGCCCTGCCGCCGACCGGCGTGGCAGCCGATGCCGACTTCGTCGTGCGTTGGGGGCTGCACTTTCCCTGAGGATCCGGCCCGGACGTGCGCCTGTGTGCTGCCGATTTGGTCGGCGGCCGTAGACCCGCGCGTACTCGCCGTCCGCGCCATGCAGCCATGCGGTGGTCACGCCCGGTTGTTCGATGGGCAGTCACCCGATGTGCGCGTGGTGCGGGGACCGCGTTGCGAGCATCTGGTGATCGACCGTGGCAGCGAGATCATCCGGCTTGACGTGATCGATGGGACGGTCACAGCCGGGCCGGTAACGCTTCGTTTCGATCTGCCCGATGACGATCGTCTCGGCATGCAGTTATCGGCGGTGCGGGCGCTTCGCGGGCCGGTGCCCGCCATACGGCCGCAAGGTCAACTAGCGCGCAGTCTCCTCACCTTGCAGGCCGTCGACGCACGCGACGCCGGGGCCAGCCTGCGGGAGATCGCCGGCACGCTGCTTGGCCCTGGCGCCTGGCCTGGAGACGGTGAACACCGGAAATCGCTAGTGCGGCGAATGATCATAGCCGGCGACCGGATGATCCGCGCCGGTCCGGCCGGCGCTTTATTTGGTCGACCGCGCTGCGCGTGACAATTACATCCATTATGAATGTGATTTGCAGCGATCGACGTTCAATCTGAGCGCCGCCTTCAACCCGCGGACTGCGGTGTCTCGGACATCAGGAGAATGTGGGGCTCGACGCCAAGCGATGCGGCCAATTGATCGAGCCGGTCGATGCTGAGGCTATATTTTCGCCGTTCGAGCGCACTGACATATGTTCGGTCGATCCCCGCCGCGTCGGCCAGGGCTTCCTGGGACAGGCCCTTCGACGTCCTCAGCGCTTTGAGATTGCGGGCAAGATTGTCTCGACTCGACACCAGCCATGATGGACGTCATTGTCGAGTGATGATCCACGGAGTATACTCGTCAGTGTGATTTAACGGAGGTCTGGCGGAGTGATCGCGGTCGAACGAAGGGCGCCAGAAGGCGATGCGGTGGTCGACTATGATCGCCGTCACCTAGCGCTCTACGCGGCCCTGCTCGAGGCGGCTGACGCTGGCCAGGCGTGGCAGGACACGGCGACGTCGCTGATGCGGCTCGATGTCACTGAATGCGACGCGGAGGCCTGCTGGCGCTCGCATCTCGAGCGGGCGCGCTGGATCGTCGGTGATGGTCTCGGTATCGCGATCGATGCGTTCAACGAGCGCAGGTCAGAATCCATAGTCTAATAGCGCCGGCGCCCGGAGACCCATGCGACTGCGGCTTGGGAGCAATGCGATGGAATCGGCAATGAATTGAAGCTATCCCGGGGTCGTGGATAGCGACGAAGCAAGGGTCTTTCTGATCGCCCGGGACCTGATCGCCGAACATGGCGATGATGTTGCGCGTTTCCTCCAGGACAAGATCGATGTGCTGACCGCCGCGCGCGACTATGGGCAATTGTCGGAATGGTTCGTCATCCGGAATGCCGTCGCGCTCTCGCTGGGATCAAGTCCAACGGTTCAATAGTCGACCCGTATTGCGCGGCGTTTCCTGCGGATTGATCGGACCTGAGTCTTCGCGCGTAACCGCGAAACACCTCGCCAACGCTCTCCGGGTCAATTCAAGACGAGACGCGAACCGGCGCCTCGCACGTCCGTGCGACCGCGCTCTACTTCGACCGCCGCCAAGGCGCCGGTCTCCGCCGAGTCCCTTTCGGGTCTCGGCCATCCGGTCACGATCGCTGGCGCGGCTGTTGACGCCGCGCTCCCGCGCGGCGGCGTTGTCTGTGCCTCTCCCGGTACGGCGGGTGCGGGCGGCGCTCCCGGCTAGGCCCGTCGCGGGCGAAGCCAACCCCTTCGGGGTGCTCCACATCCGTTCCGCCCTGACGGTGTCTTCGCCCGCTCGAAGCCGGGCCTCTTGGTCGCGTCTCGCCGCCCACCCCCGCCTTCCGGGGAGGCTTGCTGCTTTTCGGGTGGCGATGGAGGACAGCGATGCGCAAGACCACCAGCCGCCGTGCCCGCCGCGAGGGTGCCGAACCGAACCGCAACGAGGGTCGCGCCAACCTCTATGACGAGGTGACCGCGCGGATCGTCGCCGAGCTTGAGGCCGGGCGGTTCCCGTGGGTCCAGCCGTGGGGAGGGACGGGCGGAACCGGCCCCGGCCTGCCGCGCAATGCGCTCACCGCGCGCAGCTATTCGGGCGTCAACGTGCTGATCCTGTGGGGGGCGGTCATCGAGCGCGGCTGGCCGTCGCAATCGTGGCTGACCTTCCGGCAGGCGCAGGACGCGGGCGGATGCGTGCGCAAGGGCGAGCATGGCGTGACCGTCGTCTATGCCGACCGCTTCACTCCCGAGGCCGAGAAGGAACGCGCCGCGCGCGAGGGCGGCGACCCCAAGGCAGTGCCGTTCCTCAAGCGCTTCACCGTGTTCAATGTCGCGCAGTGCGAAGGGCTTCGGCCCGGCCTTGCCGCCGATCCCGCGCCGCTTCCCGAGCGCGAGGTCGTGCCCGTCGCCGAGGAGGTGATTGCCGCATCGGGCGTCGATTTCCGCATCGGCGGCGACCGCGCCTTCTATGTCCCGAGCGAGGATTTCGTGCAGGTGCCGCCGCAGCCCGCCTTCTACGAGCAGATCAACTATTACCGGACCTGCCTGCACGAACTGACCCATGCCACCGGCCATCCCGTGCGGCTGGCGCGGAACCTGACCAACAGCTTCGGCAGCAAGGACTATGCCCGCGAGGAACTGGTCGCCGAGATGGGATCGGCCTTCCTCTGCGCCGCGCTCGGCATCGTCCCGACCGTCCGCCACGCCGACTATCTGGCATCGTGGCTGGAGGTGCTGCGCGAGGACAATCGCGCGATCTTCCGGGCGGCGAGCGCCGCCAGCAAGGCCGCCGACTGGCTGCTCTCCCGCCACCGCGAGGCGCAGGACGCCAGCGCCGAGGGGAGGCTTGCGGCATGATCCTCCTCACCCCCGAGCTTCGCTTCGCGCTGCGCGCGAACGAGATCAACCGCCGCGCCGCCGCGATTGACGGACAGGCCGAACCCGACCCGGTGCCAGTCGTCAAATTCTTCAACCCACTTGGCGCGGCGACATGGCTGGCGACCGAGCTTTACGACGACGGCGACACGCTGTTCGGGCTTGCCGACCTTGGCTTCGGCTGCCCCGAGCTTGGCGTGTTCAGCCTGTCCGAAATGGCCAGCGTCCGCCTGCCGTTCGGGATGGGGATCGAGCGCGACCTGTCGTTCGAGAGCATCCATCCGATTTCGGCATGGGCCGTATGGGCGCGCCGCGCCGGGTCGATCCTGTGGGCCGAAACCCTTCTCCGCCGCGCCGCCCGAGGCGGCGACGGCCCCGAGCTTCCGCCCTCTGGCGGATGACGCGCGGCGCGTTTTCGCCGCTTGAGTAGCCGGCCCGCCATCCCGGAAAGAGCGACGGACCGGCACTCCATACGGAGTGCGTAAGATGAAACTCGACTTTATCGACCTTGGCAAGCTGTCCGTCAGCAAGGCCAACATGCGCTATGCGAAGAAGGCCCCGGACGTGTCGGACATCCTTCCGACCGTGCGCAAGCGCGGGGTTCTCGTGCCCCTGATCGTCCGCCC
This sequence comes from Sphingomonas sp. BL-S-29, assembly GCF_055521495.1. NCBI lineage: Bacteria > Pseudomonadati > Pseudomonadota > Alphaproteobacteria > Sphingomonadales > Sphingomonadaceae > Sphingomonas > Sphingomonas sp. BL-S-29. The sequence continues at coordinate 251,074 of NZ_CM145482.1, read as the reverse complement.
GAATTGCGGCCCCGACGCCTTCGAGATCGTCGCGGGCGCGCGGCGCTTCACCGCCGCGAAGATCATCGCGGAGGAAAAGGGCGAGGGCGAGCCGCTGCCCTGCGCCATCCTTGAGGACGGCGACGATGCCGACGCCATCGAGGCGTCGATGATCGAAAACATGGCGCGGCTCGACGCCGACGAGGTGACGCAATGGGAGAATTTCGTCCGGCTGGCGAAGGAAGGCCGCAGCATCGAGGACATCTCCGCGACCTTCGGGCTTCCCGACCTGATGGTCCGGCGCGTTCTCGCGCTCGGCAACCTGATGCCGCGCATCCGCGATCTTTACCGCAAGGAGAAGATCGACGCGGCGACCGTCCGGCATCTGACCCTCGCCAGCAAGAGCCAGCAGCGCGCATGGCTGGCGCTGTTCGACGATCCCGACGCCTATGTCCCCACCGGACGGCAATTGAAGGCATGGCTGTTCGGCGGGCAGGAGATCAGCACCGACAAGGCGCTGTTCGACTTGTCCGAATACAAGGGCCAGATCATCGGCGACCTGTTCGGCAAGGAGCAGTTCTTCGCCGACAGCGATGCGTTCTGGACCGCGCAGAACGAGGTGATCGCGGAGCGCAGCGAGGGCTATCTGGAGGCCGGATGGTCGGACGTGGTGGTCGTTCCGCCCGACACCTATTTCCACGTCTACGAGTTCACCAAGGCCCCGAAACGCAAGGGCGGACGCGTCTATGTCGATGTGCGTACCAGCGGCGAGGTGACCTTCCACGAAGGCTATCTCACCACGAAGGAGGCCAAGCGGCTCGAACGGGGCGAGGCACCGGACACCGGCATCAAGCCCGCGCGACCCGAGGTGACGAGCACGATGCAGACCTATATCGACCTGCATCGCCATGCCGCCGTGCGCGCTGCGCTGACCGGCCATCCCAAGGTCGCGCTGCGCCTGATGGTGGCACACGCCATCACCGGCTCGCATCTGTGGAGCGTGAAACCCGAGCCGCAGACCGCGCGCGGCGAGGAGGTGCGCGAGAGCGTCGAGACGTGCCGGGGCGAGGCCGATTTCGACGAGAAGCGCCGGGCGGTGCTGGCGCTGCTCGGCTTCTCCCCCGACGAGCCGACCGTGACCGGCGGCAATGGCGACGACTATGGTCTGGCGGGTGTGTTCCTCCGCCTGCTCGACCTGCCCGACCGCGCCGTCATGGACGTGATCGTCATCGTCATCGGCGAGACGCTGGCCGCTGGCAGCGCCGCCGTCGAGGCGGTCGGCATGACGATCGGCATCGACATGGCCCGCTATTGGCAGGCCGACGACGCCTTTTTCGAGCTGGTCCGCGACAGGGAAGTGCTGACCCGGATCGTCGCCGAGGTGGCGGGCGAAACCGTCGCCGCCGCCAATGCCAAGGAGAAGGGCAAGACCTTGAAGCGGATCGTCGCCGACCATCTGGCGGGCGGGAACGGTCGCGCCAAGGTCGAGAACTGGGTGCCGCGCTGGATGGCCTTCCCGCCGTCCGCCTACACTACGCGCGGCGGTGTCGGCACGGTCTAGGCCCATGCCAAGGTCGAGGCGGCGCGCCGCACCGACGACGAGCCGGACCCCGCAGCGCCGGGCGCGGTGCTGGCGCTGCCCGCGCCTGCCCGGGAGAGCCAGCCGGTGCCGCTCGCGGCGTAAAATGGGACGGGCGGGGGCGACCCCGCCCGCATCCCGGACCCCGAAAAATCCGCCGCGCGCCTCCGCCGTTCCGGCGTCGGCGCGCGGTTTTTATCTTTCAGACGAGACCGTTGTCGATTGGAAGCGTGAGTTGACCATCGTGGAAGGCGGGCGGCGGCGCCAGCCGCGCGCCGATCCAGCCGGCCAGCGCATCGACGGCGCGCAATCGCTCATGCGGGGTGAAGGCGGCGAGGCCCTGGCGATAGGCAAGCGGCGCATCCTCGAGCGCGCGGGCGATGGTGCCAAGGGTTTCGTGATCGACTCGGGTCATGTCGCCGATTAGAACAAAAATGGAACAAACCTGCAAGAGGCGACGATATCGCCCGCTTCAACGCGCTCCTTCACCCTCGGCAAGGGCGGCCTCGATCATCTCTTGCCAGACCTCGCTGTCAGCGCCGGCGGGCGCGTTTGCCCGCACCGCATCGAATAGCGCGCGAGCCTGTGGCACGTAGCTCCGCCACATCGGCGCGCCCTCGAACTTGATGTTCTCGGCATGGCCGTCGAATTTGCAGAGCGCTCGTGCCGCCCGTTCGATCGTCTTCATCGTGCGATAAACCTCTCGGCGCTGCACGTCGCCGCATCATAGGCTTTGACCACGCCTGAGTGCATCCGAAATCAGCGCGCGCTGTCGCACCAGTTCGGCTTGGGCTTTCCGCGTGGCCACCATGTCGCGATCCCGAGCCGAACCAGCTCGGTCCCGAGGTCGTGGCCGTCGAGAACGACGGTGGCGACGGTCCGCCTGTAGCTGCGGCCGACGCGACGAAAGGTCACGTCCCGGCCCGCAAGCAGCGTCGTCGCGCGGTCCTTCGCGCGCAATCCCAGCGCAACCTCTCCGGCGCATCTGGCCTGGTCGCGGTGCGTTTCCGGGGCGTCGATACCGGCGATCCTGATCCGCTCGCCGCTTTCCAGCCGGAAGGTATCGCCGTCCGTGACCCAGGCGATGCGGCCCGAACCGTCATGGTCCGCCGCGCCGGCGGGCGGAGTCGTCAGCATCGCGGCGACAAGGACGGAGAGCGCAAGGGCACGAAGCACGGACCCGATTATCGCGGTGCCGGGGGCCGATTGTCGAGCGTCATGCGCACTGCGCGAAACCTCCCGCATCCCGGCTGCCGCCCTGAACGGACCTCTCTCTCGGCGGGTCTGGCAGGGTCCGCCGGTCCCGCAACGGCGTCGCCGGCCTTCTTCCCCGGCGTGTTCCACGCCTTCCTCGCGAGGCAAGAAGCCCGGCTTTGGCCGTCCTCCGCTCTGCTGCGGCCTGCGGTGCGGGACCGGCCTCCGCCCGCCTGATCGACCGCCTGTCGAGGCCGCATCGGGCGGCATCGCATCACTTGAAGGAGGTTATCATGGCACAGATCGGCAGCTTCACCCGCGGCGAAAACGGCGTCTACACCGGCGAAATCCGGACCCTGACGCTTCGCGTCAAGGCGACCATCCGGCCCTGCGAGCGCGACAACGACAAGTCTCCCGACCACCGGGTCAGCGCGAACGGCGTCGAGTTCGGGGCGGCCTGGACCAAGGCGGCGCGCGAGACCGGCGCGGAATATCTGAGCCTCAAGCTCGACGATCCGTCGTTCCCGGCGCCGATCTACGCGACGCTCAGCCAGGGCGACAACGGCGAGCACAAGCTCATCTGGTCGCGCTGAACCGGATGCCCCGCGCGCCACCGCGCGCGGGGCACGAGCGGTGAGCCGGATTTGCCATAGCTCGCGAGAGACCTTGCAGGCGGGGGCGTCTGCACCGTCAGCTTACCGTCGCACGGGACCGACAGGCCCGTGCCACCCGGCATAACCCACACCGTTCTTACCGGCGAAGGCGAGCCCCGCGCGCTCCGGCGCGCGGGGCATTCCCGCTTCTTGACGGCGGGTGTGTCGAAAACGCGGGTCGCGATTCCGACACTCCCCGGCCGGTGTCGCGCCCGCCATTCCCGGTGTCGGCGACGGCAGATCGCCGTCCCTTTCGGACACGGACAGGCAGAATGGACAGCGACGACGACATCTCCCGCGCCACCCGCGCGAAACGCGGCTCCCCCTACCTTAATACGGACCAGGCGGCCGCCTATCTGAAGTTCTCCAGCCGGCTGCTGAAGCGGCTGCGGCGCGCCGGCAAGGGGCCGGTCTTCCGGCTGCACAGCCGCTTCGTTCAATATCATATCGACGATCTCGACACCTGGTCCGAAGCGCAGGCGGTCGGGGAGAAAGTCCATGACTAGGCGCACCGAACGCGGCCCCCAGCTGCCGCTTCTCGCCTGGGGCGATCAGCTCCGCGCACAGCGCGCGAAGCGCCGCCAGCTCGGTCGCCGCATCGCGATCATCGGCGCCGGCATCACGGTGCTGGGGCTGACGGCAGCCTTTCCCCCGGCACCACGCCTCGTCTGGAATTCCAGCGCCAGCGCGCCGATCGGCCTCTACGCAGTGATGCCGGGCGCCGAGGCCGATCCGGGTGACATGGTCATCGCGCGCGTGCCCGATCCGTGGCGCATGCTGGCCGCCAGCCGCCGCTATCTCCCGGCCAATGTGCCGCTGGTCAAACGTGTCGCGGCCGGGCCGGGCGACGAGATCTGTGCGCTTGGACCGGAGATCTTCATCAATGGCAGATGGGCCGCCGCCCGCCTCTCTGCCGATCCGCACGGCCGTCCGTTGCCCTGGTGGAACGGGTGCGTGCGCCTTCATGGCCACCAGTTCTTCCTGCTGATGTCGAGCAGTCCGGCATCGTTCGACGGGCGCTATTTCGGGGTGACCGATGGTACCCAGATCGTCGGCAAGGCGCGGCCGCTATGGACGCGCTGACCCGACTGGCGCCGACGATCCTGATGGTGGTCGCGACACCCGCTCACGCCGACGAGGTCGCGCGATGGGCGCCCTATATCGACGAGGCATCGGTCCGGTTCGGCGTTCCGACCAGCTGGATCGAGCGGGTCATGCGCGCCGAGAGCAACGGCCTGACCATCCTCAACGGGCGACCGATCCGCAGCCGCGCGGGCGCGATGGGCCTCATGCAGCTGATGCCCGCGACCTGGGCGGCGATGCGCGCGCGCCTCGGGCTTGGCCTGAATCCGGACGATCCGCGCGATAATATCCTGGCCGGCACCTTCTATCTGCGGCTCATGTACGACCGCTTCGGCTATCCCGGGCTGTTCGGTGCCTACAATGCCGGTCCCGGTGCCTATGCCGAATGGCTTGCGGGAAAGCGCCGCCTGCCTGGCGAGACGGTCGCGTATCTGGCAACGGTCGGCCGCGTGGTTGCGCCATCCCCGGGCGCCGAGGTTGCTGCTCCTCCGCCCACCCTTTTCGTGGTCCGGCGCGACGATCCCGGCCAGGGCGAAACCGCCAGTCCCAGTGAGCAGGTATCGTTGTTCGCGGTTCGGAAGGGTGTGCCATGATTGCGAGCGGTGGAGGGGCTCGTCTCGACAGACCCAGCATGACGGCTGCCGGAGCGCCTATCAAGGCCCGTGGGTGCCCCCCAATTTTCTTCGAAAATCGGTTCCCCCCACGTCCGCTTCGCGGCGCTCCGCTACGCTCCGCGGCCCTGACAGCCGCTCCGCCACCCGTCTTCTCCACGGTGTTCTCGATGGTGGGAACGCAAGCGATGGAGATGATCATGACCATGTTTCAACCCATTTCGGTGGCGTCGGATCGCGTGATGGCGGCGCTGGTTTCGGGGCTGGAAATCGAGTTCGGCCACGGTGTCGGGGAGGCTCTGGCGCATCGGTTCCTGGAGGCCGAGGAGAGTGATTTTCTCTGGGATGCGCGGGAGCAGGAGCGCTGGATCGGCACCTATGAGAGCACCGACGATGACGAAATAGACCTGGATCGGGTTCGGATTTTCGGGCGACTGGATGGCAGATGGTTCGTCGCGGTGATGATCGTCGATGGCGATGGAAACGCGCATGGGATGATGGGAAAGCGCGAGTTTGGGCGGCGCAAGCAGGCATTGGCGGCGTTCACGGATGCATGAGGAGCTGCGCATTTCGGGCCGGGGCGCGGTGCCGGGTCGGCATCGTGTCCTGGCCTTTGTTTTGAGCCGAGGGTGGGGAGAAGAAGGAAGAAGGCGAAAGCAAGAGAAAGGCAATGCCTCGCGGGCATTGCTAAGCGATTGTCTGCACATCGTTTTTTCACGAGACAGGCGGCGCTTCGCGCGAGACACGCTCGTGAGGAATGGCGAAAATCCGCCGTTTTCGCCGCAAAATTGCGAGACTTGGGGCGGTCGGTGAGCGAGGACGACGAGTTCACGCCCCGGCTCGGTCGGCAGCGTCAGCGGAGCGGCAAGAAGGCCCGGCTATACCTCGGCCGCGTCGTCGGCGCGGCGATCAGATCGGCCGAGAAAGGCGCGATCAGAAGCCGGCGGTTCGACGGCAGCCGGATCGGACGTGGTGCGAGCATGGGACGTCTTCTTTCCAGCCGCGATCGGTTCGGCGGCGCGCGCGCGCGTCGCGCGGTGGTGAAGACGCGCCTGGTCCGCATCGGCAGCAAGGGCATGCCCGCCACGCGTGCGCATCTGCGCTATATCCAGCGGGACGGCGTCACGCGCGAGGGCGCGCCGGGCGAACTCTATTCCGCCGAGCACGATAAGGCGGATGGCAAGGCCTTCCTCCAGCGCTGCGATGGTGACCGCCACCAGTTCCGCTTCATCGTCTCGGCCGAGGACGGCTCGGAATATCCCGATCTCAAGCCCTATGTCCGACGGCTGATGACGCAGATGGAAGCCGATCTCGGCACCAGGCTCGACTGGGTCGCGGTCGACCACTTCAATACCGCCCATCCGCACACGCACATCATGCTGCGCGGCGTCGACGACACCGGCCAGAATCTGATCATCGCCCGCGAGTATATCTCGCATGGCATTCGCGAGCGCGCGGCCGAGCTGGTGACGCTCGATCTTGGGCCTCGCACCGACCAGGAAATCGAGGCGCGGCTTCGGCATGATATCGGCGAGGAGCGGATGACCGCGATCGACCGGCGCCTGATCCGGTCGATGGACGCCAATCGCTTGGTCACATCGGTCGATCGCGACCCCTTCCAGCAATCGCTCCGGTCCGGGCGGTTGCAGAAGCTTGCGAGCATGGGGCTCGCCGAGAATGTCGGCGGTGGCCGCTGGCAGCTCGCCGAGGATCTGGAGGGGACGCTTCGGACGCTTGGCGAACGGGGCGACATCATCCGCACGATGCAACGCGAGCTGACGGCCCGGAGCCTCCAGCGGCCGTGGATCGGGCGGAGCCTGTTCGGAGCTGGGGAAATCGATCCGGAACCCGTCGTTGGCCGGGTGATCGCGCGCGGTCTCGCCGACGAGCACCTTGATCGCCACTATCTGCTGGTCGATGGCGTCGATGGGCATGCCCATTACGTCGATATCGGGCGCGGCGATGCCGTTGCACCGATCCCGGAGGGCGCGATCGTGCGGGTGTCGGCGCGAAGTCTGGAGGTTCGCGATGCCGACCGGGTCGTTGCCGAGGTGGCGGCGGCGAATGACGGGCGATACTCTACTGATTTGCATCTGCGGCATGACCCCTCGGCCACGCACGCGTTTGCCGAAACCCATGTGCGGCGGCTTGAGGCGATGCGGCGGGCTGGCGCCGGCGTCGAGCGTGAGGCCGATGGGACCTGGACGATCGCGGAGGATCATGTCGATCGTGCCGCCGCCTACGAGGCGCGCCGTCATCGGGACCAGCCGGTCGAGGTCGAGACCCTGTCGGCGCGACCGCTGGACCAGCTTCGTGGAGCCGATGCGGCAACCTGGGTCGATCGAGAGCTGGCATCACAGTCTCCGCTGCCGATCCGTGACGCCGGCTTCGGGCGCGAGGTCCGTGCGGCCATGGCGGGCCGGCAGCAGTGGCTGGTCGAGCAGCAGCTTGCGGATGTCGACGGCGATCGCATACGGCTTCGCGCCAACGCGATCATGATGCTTCAGCGACGTGAGCTCCTTCGTGCAGGCGATGAGCTGGCTGGTGAACTGGGCAAGCCGTTCGTCGAAATGCGCGCAGGAAACGCCATCGAGGGGCGATTGCTACGCCACGTTGATCTTGCCAGCGGCCGGTTTGCGGTCGTGGAGAAGAGCCGGGAGTTCACCCTCGTGCCGTGGCGACCGGTGCTGGATCGCCAGATCGGTCGGCCCGTCGCGGGGGTGATGCGCAGCGACGGGGTCAGCTGGAGCTTAGGTCGCGGACGAGGCGGGCCGCAGATTTCCTGATAGTCAGGTCTGGCCATCGACCGACGTGTTCCGGCGCACGCGAACGATCCCGGTATCGAGGTCTCCGACGCCATTGCGTACCCAGTCGACAATGCCTGCGGCGGTCGCTTCGATCTGTTGCCCGCGAAGGGCGCACTCCCAGACCTTCGCGGTCCGCCAGCCGAGTAGATGAAACGCGGCCTGAACCTCGGCGTCGCGCTCGACATTTCGGGCGAATTTGGCGCTCCAGAAATCAGAGTTCGAAGCGGGCGAGCTGCACCAGTGGCAGCCCTCGTGGCGGTGCCAGAAGCATCCATGCACGAATATGGCCGCCCTCCTCGACGGGAAGGCGATATCGGGCCGGCCCGGTAGATCGCGCGCGTGCAAACGATATCGAAGTCCGGCGCCGTGGAGCAGCCGTCGCAGGACGAGTTCCGGTTTCGTGTCCCTTCCGCGAATACCGGCCATCATCCGTGATCGTGTCGCACGATCAACTACATCCACCATGGTGCCGAGCCTGTCATTTCGCTGCAGAGGTGATAATCATCAGCCCTTTGCCTGTGAGTTCGAAAGCGCATGATTCTTGCCAACATATTCGGTCGTTGACATATTTGCAGGTCCCGGGGGACTGGCCGAGGGATTTTCAAGCGTTCCTGGGGCCGATGGCGGTCGAGCGTTCCACATCGCGCTCTCCATTGAAAAGGAATCTGCCGCACATTCGACGCTGCAGCTGCGCAGCTTTCTGCGCCAGTTCGGCGGCGCCCTGCCTGACGCATACTATCGTTACATCAACGACGGAGGCGACGAGCCTGACTGGGCGGCGCTCTACCCCGAACAGTGGTCGGCCGCACTCGACGAAGCCTGGAAGCTGGAGCTGGGCGACGAGGATCCCGAGATCCGACTCAACCCGAGGCTGGACGAGATCCGGGCCGAAAGTGGCGGGAACGTGATCCTGATCGGCGGCCCCCCTTGTCAAGCATATTCGCTAGTTGGCCGCGCCCGCAATCAGGGGAAGGAAGGCTATGTTGCCAGCGAGGACGGTCGGCATTTCCTCTATCAAGAATATATCCGGATCCTCGACAGGCTCAGGCCGGCGGCGTTCGTCATGGAGAACGTCAAGGGCATGCTATCGTCCTCGGTCGACGGGCATAACCGCATCTTCGATCAGGTTCTCCGCGACCTGCGCGGTGAGCGCGAGGGCGGAGAATCCTACCGTCTGATTGCGCTCGATCCCAGATCGCGACGCCAGCTCGACCTCGGCAGGATCGAGCCGACAGCGTCCGATTTCATTGTTCGTGCGGAGGACTTCGGTGTTCCCCAAGCCAGGCATCGTGTCATCGTCGTCGGTCTCAGATCCGACCTCGCCGAGGGCGTGCCCGACTCCTCACTCGCGGACCTTATGGTCCGGCACAACCTGACTGCCACGGTCGGCCATGTTCTCGACGGCGTTCCGAAGCTGCGGAGCGGCCTTAGCCGCGGGATCGACAGCAAGGACGAGTGGAAGCAGATCGTTGCTGTCGCGATGGCGTTCGTGGCTGACATGGACACCGGCCTGCCTGATCACGAGCAGATCGCTTTCACTCAGCGGGCATCCGCATGCCTTGCCTCCTTCAAGGGATTGAACGACGTTCCCGCCCGCGAAGCTCGCGGCGTGGGCATCTCGTCCGACTGCCCGACCGACCTTCGCGATTGGCTAACCGATCCTCGGCTCGAAACGCTGCCCAACCATGCAACCCGGGGCCACATGGCGAGCGACCTGGCGCGCTACTTCTTTGCCGCCGTCTTTGCCGAGGTCGCAGGGCGTTCGCCAAAGGCATCGGACTATCCGGAGGAGCTCGCACCGGAACACGAGAACTGGAATTCCGGAAAGTTCGCCGACAGGTTCCGGGTTCAGCTTTCAGGCGGTCCCTCGACCACTGTGACAAGTCACATATCGAAGGACGGGCACTATTTCATTCACCCCGATCCGCTGCAGTGCCGGAGCCTTTCGGTCCGCGAAGCTGCGCGGTTGCAGACCTTCCCTGACAACTATCTCTTCAAAGGCAACCGGACCCAGCAATATGTTCAGGTCGGCAACGCGGTGCCGCCCCTGCTCGCACGCTGGATCGGCGAGGCACTGTGGACCATCCTGAATGCAAGGGATGCCGCCGCGAATGCGGCAGCCGATACCAGAAGGCTGAACCGTGTCGGCTGACTATGATATCGCCAGTCCAGGTGCGGCGGAGCTGTTCGAATCCCTTCGGGCCTTCGGCTATGACCTCCCCACGGCTCTCGCCGACATCATCGACAACAGCATATCCGCTGAAGCGAGAAACATCTGGATCGACATGCAGTGGGATGGTCAGGACTCCCGGGTCCTGATCCGCGACGACGGCAAGGGCATGACGGAGGACGCACTTCGCCAAGCGATGAAGCCGGGAAGCCTCAGCCCTCTTGCGGACCGGGCGGCCAACGATCTCGGCAGGTTCGGTCTGGGCATGAAGACGGCATCGATCTCGCAGTGTCGCTGCCTCACCGTGCTCAGCAAGACCAAGGAATCGGAACCAGCGCTGCGTCGCTGGGATCTCGACTACATCGCGAACACCGGGACCGGCGAGTGGCGCCTGCTCAAGAAGATGAATCTTCTCACCGCGGCAGATCATGCGCTGCTCGCTCCGCAGAAAAGCGGCACGATCCTGTTCTGGGATCGCCTCGACACCCTCGTCGGCAGTGCAGGTAGTGACGACGAGGTTGCCCAGAAGCATTTTCGCGAGCGCGCCGACGCCGTGAAGCACCACCTGTCGATGGTGTTCCATCGATTCCTCAAGGGCCGGGGCTCGATCAAGATCCACATGAACGGCCGTGAAATCGAGCCGTGGGATCCGTTTCTGGAGGACGTCGACTTCACCGATCCCCAGTCGGCCGAACTGCTCGTCGCCGACGGCGAGAAGGTCGAGGTCAAGCCGTTCATCCTCCCGCATCACAGCAGGATTACGGCCGATCAGCATCAGGCGGCAGCCGGACCCAAGGGGTGGAACGCGCATCAGGGGTTCTACATCTATCGCAATCGTCGCCTGCTGGTGGCCGGCGACTGGCTTGGCTTGGGAATGCAGAAGGAGGAGCATTTCAAGCTCGCGCGCATCCGCATCGACCTTGCGAATTCCGCTGACCTTCAGTGGCAGATCGACGTGAAGAAGTCGCGGGCGCGGCCGCCTGCGGCACTTCGGCGCGACCTGCAGCGCATTGCGCGGACCGCCCGCGCCCGAGCTTCAAGCATCTACCGGCACCGCGGCAAGGTCATTCAGCGGCAGCTCGGCGACAAGGAGGCGTTCCTGTGGACGCATCTGACCAAGCACGGAAAGTCGTTCTACAAGATCAACCGGGATCATCCGCTCGTGCGCAAGGTGCTCGATGGCGCTGAGGAGCGCGCGCCGCTCCAAGCGCTTTTCAGCCTGATCGAGCAGACCATTCCCGCGCCCCTGATCGTCATCAACAATGCCGAGACGCCTGACGCCTTCGGGCAACCCTTCGAGGGAGCAGCCTCGGAGCTTAAAAAGGCGATGGAAGCCGTGTTCGATGCAATGGTTGAGGGCGGACGCGACAAGGCAGAGGCAGCCAGGGCATTGCTCGCCATGGAGCCGTTCAACAATCATCCGGAAATCGTGACGGCCTTTCTCGATGAAGTTGCACGCGCGGCAGCTGGCAAACCATAAGACAGACCTTGGGGGAAACGTGATGGCGGGGGGAATACCGGAACAGCTCTTGAACAGTGCCTATGGCACCGCGAACTCGCTGCTCGAACTTGAAACCCGCATCACGCAGGATGCGCTGGAGCGCACAGTCGACCTGGTGATCGCCATGCCGCCCTATCGCGATGTCGACCGCACGCGGCTGCTCCGGAAGCTCGAAGCGAAGAACAATACTCTGGTCAGCGGCTACTCGATCATCGACGACAAGGAGTTCAGTGCCTGGGTGAAGGTCGCGAGGGAAAAGCATCCGTTCGCCTTCTGGGAGCGATATCGCCACTGGATGGATCGCGGCAAGGGCTGGGCCACCGGTCCGCTCGTTCAGCTCGACCGGATGACGGACGACATTCTGGATCGACTTCGGGACCCTGAGACGGCCGGAAGCTGGGACCGGCGCGGCCTCGTGGTCGGCGACGTTCAATCCGGCAAGACCGGCAACTATACCGGGCTCATCTGCAAGGCGGTCGATGCCGGCTTCCCGCTCGTCATCGTGCTGGCGGGCGTTCACAACAGCCTCCGAAGCCAGACCCAGCTTCGCCTCGACGAGGGTTTCCTCGGCTTCGACACCAGGTTGAGCCTTCTGGCGGAGGACCAGGAAAACCAGCGCATCGGTGCCGGCAAGATGCCGAGCGCGCCGTTTCTCGTTGCCCACTCCCTCACCAGCAGCGCCGATGGAGGTGACTTCAAGGCCGCGACCGCAAATGGCACCCGCCTGATACCGGGCGGTCGGGATCCGATTATTCTCGTCGTGAAGAAGCGCGTCAGCATCCTCGAGAACCTGATCGCGTGGGTCCAGTCGGTTCGCGCCGTGGATGATCCGACGACACCCGGCGGCAAGATCGTCCGCGACGTACCCATGCTTGTCATCGACGACGAGGCCGACAATGCGTCAGCCAATACCAACGAGTTTCGCAACGATGACGGTACGATCGACGAGGACGCCGATCCGACCAAGACCAATCTCCTGATCCGTCGGCTGCTCGTCTCGTTCGAGAAGAGCGCCTATGTCGGCTACACGGCGACGCCGTTCGCGAACGTGTTCATGCATCATGAGGCGAAACACAAGATCGCGGGTCCGGATCTCTTCCCGCGCAGTTTCATCATCAACCTGCCGGCGCCGTCAAACTACATTGGTCCCGAGAAGGTGTTCGGCATCAATCGCCCCGGCGCTGACGGCGAGGCAAAGGGCCTTCCCATCATCCGTCGCATCACTGACGCGGCTGCGATCTTTCCGCCTGGTCACAAGATGGACCTTCCGGTTACGGACTTACCGGACTCCCTCAAGGAGGCGATGCTCGCCTTCATCCTCGTGTGCGCCGCACGGCGCGTGCGCGGTGACGTCAATGTGGACAATTCCATGCTGGTCCATGTCACCCGGCTCGTCGCCGTGCAGGACAAGGTCGCTGGCCTCGTCGACGACCATCTTGTCGATGTCGTGCGGCAGCTGGAATTTCCCGGCACCGGGGGAACGGCCCTTGCCGATCTTCAGGCACTGTGGAGGAAGGAATTCGCCGCGAAGTCGGAAATTCTTCAGGCGGCGCTTTCGGATCACGATCTGCCGCCGGTGGAGTGGAAGGACGTGAAGAAGCAGCTGTTCGATGCGGCAACCCGGATTCGAGTCCGCCGCGTCAACGGCTCGGCGAAGGACGCCCTCGACTATGCCGATCACCCCGGCGGCCTGTCGGTGATCGCGATCGGCGGTGACAAGCTCTCGCGAGGCCTCACGCTCGAGGGCCTGTCGATCAGCTACTTCATCCGCACGTCCAAGATGTACGATACGCTGATGCAGATGGGCCGCTGGTTCGGCTATCGGCCCAGGTACGCCGACCTCTGCAGGCTCTACACCTCGCCGACCCTCGTCCGCTGGTACAGGCACATCGCGACGGCCACGGCGGAGCTGCGCGAGGAGTTCGACCTAGCCTTCAACACCGGACAGACGCCGCTCCAGTTTGGCCACCGCGTCCGAACCCATCCAGACGGCCTTCTGATTACTGCGGCGAACAAGATGCGCGCCGGCTCACGCGTTCGGGCAGGGTTTTCGGGAACGATCTCGGAAACCGTGTCCTTCGAGCAGGCGCACGTGCAGCCCAACTTCAACGCCTTTTCCGATTTCCTGGACCGGTTGCCGAAGCAGGAGGGCCAAGGTCGCCAGCAGTGGGACGATGTCGATGGGAGCGATGTCGTAACGCTTCTTCGTCAGATCGAAACCTCCCGGGACTCATGGAAGGCGAATGCCCGCGCCCTCGCAGAATACGTGTCGAACCGGGTGACGGCGGGTCGACTGGGGAAATGGACCGTGGTGCTTGCAGGCAACGGGCGATCGAAGGTCTCCCGGAAGGTCGGTCCGTACACCGTGACCCTGACCGATCGCGAGCCCGACAAGCAGGACGGAAAGATCACGATCGGCCGTCTCGTCAGCCCGGCCGACGAATCCGTTGATCTCGATCGCGCTGCGCTGACAAGAGCCATGGAACAGACCGTGGCCGCATGGGAAAAGAAGCCGGAACCCAAGCGGGATCGACCTCAGACCGCCAGCGGACCGTTCATTCGCCGGCAGCGAAGTCCGAACCGAGGCCTGCTCATCATCTATCCCATCGACGCGGGCCTGCCGAATGATCTCCCGTTGATGGGTTTCGCCGTGAGCTTTCCCTTCGACGACGACGCCCCGCTCGTCGATTATGCCGAGAACAGTGTGAAGCAGCTGGAAAGCCTCTTCGAATGACGCCCGAGCGCATGATCGAGGCATGGCGGAGCCTTGGCGAGGAGCCGGCTCAACCCAGCGGAGTGCAGCGTGTGCGCCTCGACACCGAGGCTGCGGCGGATGTCTTTGCGTGCCTCTTCTGGCCTAGCGGGCGCCCGGGCCTGCTCATCGAAGGCGATGGAGCGTATCGTCCGGCGGGAGATCGCATCCCGGCCTGTCGGGGCGTTCGCACCGTCCACGAGGTAATCGCGACACCGAACGAGCGCACGGTCCTCCGCGTGATGCTCGAAGACGATCGGCTGCTCGACATCTTCGCCGTGCTTTCGGCGGACCTCATCGACGCCGCCATCGGGGAGACAACCGTTGCGGCTGCCCTTCGAAGGTGCATCGATCGCCTGTGCCTCTGGCAGGGTCTGTTCGAGCGCGTACCCGCCGAAGGCCTCTCGGACGAACAGCAGCGAGGAATGTTCGGAGAACTTCTGGTCCTTGAAACGCTCCTGCTGCCGCGGCTGGATGCGCTGGCGGCCGTGACAGCGTGGGTGGGACCGGACCCGGCACACCAGGATTTCATTCACGGCGGTGCCGCGGTCGAGGTGAAGACAAGCCTCGCCAAGCGACACGCGCGCATCATCATCGCAAACGAGAAGCAGCTCGACGAGCGTCCGCACAGCTCGCTGGTCCTGGCTCATCTAAGGCTGGACGAAAGCGCCAGTCTCGGAGAATCGCTGCCGGTCGTCGTCGCCCGCCTCAGGCAGCTGCTTGCGAGCGATCCGGCCGCCTCGCGGTTGTTCGATGATCGGCTGATGCTCGGCAGCTATCTCGATGTCCATGCGCCGATCTATCTTCCGAATCGGTGGCGTCTGTCCTCGTCACGCTACTTCCGCGTCGAAGGCGAATTTCCGCGGCTGACGGAGGCGAACCTGCCGCCGGGTGTCGGTGACATCCAATATTCGATCATCGCAGACGATCTCGGCCCGTTCGAAATCTCCGCCGCCGACGCAGCGGCTCTTCTGGAGGTCGCAGATGGCTGAAATCGACGATCTCCAGACCTTCGCCGTAAACATCCTTCAGGACGTGATCGCGCGCGCCGACGCCGCGGAGGATGGCGCGATGCGCGCCGAAGCCTTCGCCGAACTGATGTTCGAGCACCTGGCCGATGCCGGCGAGATCGACGACGGCATCCCATGTCCGGTCGAGGGGCGTGGCATTCGCTGCTCGGGATATTTCCTCTCCGAGGACAATGATCGGCTCGACCTGTTCCTTGTCGTGCCGCGGCTCGACGGGACCGCGAGCACGGTACCAAAGGCGGATATCGATGCGGCGTTCCGACGTGTCGGCACCTATCTGGAAAAGGCGCTCGGCGGGCTGCACAAGGAGCGGGAGGAGGCCCTCAAGGGCTACGACATGACACGGGCCGTGTGGGAGGCCCGCAGCGATCTCAGTCATGTGCGGCTCTTCGTCATCACCGACGGGCTCGCGACCATCGACCAGATCGAGAGCTTCATGATCGGCCCGATCGAAGTCTCAAGTCATCTCTGGGATCTTCGCCGACTTCACCGGGCGGTCTCAAGCGGAGCCAGTCGCGAACCCATCCACGTCGATTTCCCCAAGCTCGGCGGTGCTGTCCGCTGTCTCGTCGCGAGCCCGCCCGGAAGCGGATATCGCTGCCTGATGGCCGTGCTTCCCGGCAATCTGCTGGTGGAAATGTATCGGCTGCACGGGCCGAGACTGCTCGAACGGAACGTCCGGAGCTTTCTGCAGCTCAAGGGCAAGGTGAATCAGGGGATTCGCAAGACGATCATCGAGGAGCCCCAGATGTTCCTCGCTTTCAACAACGGTCTTTCCGTCACAGCGACCGGATTGAAGATCGTGGATCATGGTGACGGCACGGCCGACCTTCTGTCCGCTGACGACTTCCAGATCGTGAACGGCGGCCAGACGACCGGCTCGATCTTTCGGGCCTGGCGAAAGGACAAGGTCGATGCGAGCCTCCTCCAGGTTCCGGTCAAGATCACCGAGATTCTGAGTGATGGTGACGTCGAGGAGATCGCCCCGCGCATCTCCCAGTCGGCGAACAATCAGAACAAGGTCAACATGGCCGACTTCTCGTCGAACCATCCGTTTCATCGAAAGATGCAGGAACTGTCCCGATCGATCTGGGCTCCGCCGCTCAGCGGGATGCAGCGCCAGACCCGCTGGTTCTACGAACGTGCAAGGGGTCAGTATCACGATGCCCTTGCCGAGAATCCGACCGAGGCCGAGCGGCGCAAGTGGGAGCTTATCCACCCGCGCAACCAGCTCATCACGAAGACAGATCTCGCCAAATTTGAACAGACATGGTCGCAGCTGCCACACATCGTCAGCAGGCATGGCCAGAAGAACTACCTGGACTTCATGTTCGCGCTCGACCAGCGCGGGGCGTTCGAGCCCGACGAGCGATATTTCGAGCGGTGCGTCGCTCGCGCGATCCTGTTCAAACAGGCCGAGAAGATCGTTTCCCGCCAGAAGCTCGGCGGGCACCGGGCACAGATCGTGACCTACCTGCTGGCCTGGCTGTCTCATCATACCGCCAAGCGGGTGGACCTGGATGCGATATGGTCCGCACAGTCCATCTCCCCCGCGCTCGCGGCGTTCATCGAGATACTGAGCGTTCATGCCCAGGAGTATCTGACGGCGGCACCGGGCAACCAGGATGTCGGCGAGTGGAGCAAGAAGGAAGCATGCTGGGAAGGGTTTCGACAGATATCGGTCGAGATTCCTGCGGACGTCGAGGCGGGCCTGCTTTCGAGAGATCGAGCACATTCTGCGGGATCGACAAGCGTGCTCGAGGAACAGACCAGCGAGGCCGAGAGCCAGCAGGTCGATCGCGTCGCCGAGGTAGCCGCACAGACGTGGTTCGATCTGGCGGCGTGGGCAAAGGACACGCAGACACTCCAGCCGTGGCAGCGATCGCTCTCCTTCAGCCTCGGGCGCCTTGCTGGAGCGGGGAAGAAGCCGACGCGAAAACAGGCCGTGCACGGCGAGAAGATAATCGAGGAGGCCCGGTCGCTCGGCTTTCGAGGATGAGCGTCCGGCAAGCGGTCAGAGGCCTGCCATGACAACGGCGCTGAACGACTTCTTCGAGGCGTTGAACGAGCAGGAACGAAAGTTCACTCCTGTTCTGGCGACGGACAATCTCGGTATCATGCTCCGCGCGGCTGTGAACGAGCTCGACTGGTACTATTACAACCTTTCGGGCGAGGCTGAACCGACCGGCGAGCAGCATGAACAGTACTATCTACTGCACATCGGACTTTCGCGTCTTATCAAGCTGGCCCTCGAAGCCCGGCCAGCATTCGATGTGCCGACGGTCTCCTATGTGCGGGATTCGGGCATATCCATCCCGATTCTCGAGATCGCCGGCGGGCTGGGAATGATCGAACATGGGCGCCGGGTTGCCCAGACCGCGATGACTGGGATCGGCTCGGTCGAGAAGCTGGGAGAGCGAAGCTTCGCGATCACGCTCCCCGCTTCATTGCCCGACGATGAGGCCCAGGAACGCTCGGTGGCCGAGCACTACAGAGCTATCGCCAACGAGGAACTCGCGCGAACGATGGAATCTAGGCTCGGACAGGAGATGGCAGACGAGTCCCGCGCCCTTCTGTCCGAACTCGTCTACCCGTTCATGACACATTTCATCGGATACGACGCGCATCCGACGCTCGACAGCTACTTCTTCGGCATTGCAGCCCACCGGCTGAGCGCCGCAGACGGCTATGATGCGTTCCACCATTCGATCCGTTTCGGCGGCATCGCGTTTCAGAAGTACAAGTTGGCCCTGACCTTCCTCATTTCCATGGCGATCCGGCATGAACAGTTCGCCGAAGCGCTGGCGGCGAAGGACGTCGGTGTCCGCCTGGAAAATATTCTTACCGTCTCTGCCGAGACCGCGCCCTTCGTCTCCGACATGTGCGAGGCGATCAACTATTTCGGCGGCGTGCTCGAAGGATTCGAGGAGACGACCCTCGACGAGGCACGACTGATATTTTCCGTCCTTTCAATAGGTCGTTCCAGCACCGGCCTGCTCGATCGGCCAGGTTGTGCGCTTCCGCTGCTGATCCAGTGTTCGGAACACGATGTCATTCGCTGCCAGACCGGGGCGCACACGAGTCCGATGCAGTTTCTCCTCGATTCCCTGCGCCATCATTTTCCCCGCGAATATGATCAGCATCAGCGGACGCGCGAGCGGGCGATGCAGGCTGCTGCCAAGCGCATTTTCGATGATGTCTGTCCGGGTCTCCAGTACCGGGCGAACGTCAACATCAGGCTCGACGGCAAGCTCCTGACCGATATCGACCTCGTCGTCATCGAGCCCACGACGGGATCGATCCTGCTAGTCCAGCTCAAGCACCAGGACATCTATGGGATGGATGTCCATTCCGGACATCTCCGGGCCACACGGCTGAAGGAGCAGGTACAGCGCTGGCTAACATCGGTCGCGAAGTGGGTGTCGACCGTCGGTGAACCCGGGATTCGAGCAAGCCTTCAGCTCAGTAAGGCCTTTCCCACCGCGACTACGTTCCGCGTGGTCCTGACCAGGCACTACAGTTTCCCGTTGAAGGAAGTCGAAGCCGACAACGACGTGGCTTTCGCCAACTGGAACCAGTTCTTCAATGCGACCTTGCTGGCAAGGCAGGAGACGGCCGAACCGCGTCTGGCTGACATTCTGCGGATGATGAAGCTCAGCCAGGAAGCGGGCGGCAGTCAGGAGCATCTCGAAGAACCGCGAAGCCTGTGGGTCATCGACGACATGAGGTTCACGATCGAGCAGGAGCAGGCTGACGCGGTCGCAACGCCCGGCAGCCAGTCTGGCAGCTCAGATTCACCAGAAACGTCCCCGGAGACACCGGACAGCATCTGAGCAAGACGGACTTGATCGGCAACTTTAGGCCCGAGGCTCGCAGGGACTGATTCCCACGCGGGCGGAGGCCCGCATGACCCCGACCAAACTGCTCATCGGACAGATCCTTGTCGTGTTCGCCATCGTATTGGCGGGCGTCTGGTTTGCTACACAGTGGGCTGCGGCAGAACTGGCCTATCAGCCCGAGCTGGGCCGACCATGGTTCACAGCCTTCGGTCATCCGATCTACCTGCCCTGGGCACTGTTCGGCTGGTGGTTCTCATTCGAGGCCTACGCCCCGACGCTGTTCGAAGAGGCAGGTGCGATCGCCGCCGCGAGCGGTCTGGCCGGTTGCGCCGCCGCAATCTTCGGCTCGCTGTGGCGTGCGCGCCAGCGAAACAACCTCACCACCTACGGTTCGGCACGCTGGGCCGAAGCGCGCGATATTCGCAAGGCCGGGCTGCTCACGGAATCCGGTGTATTTCTCGGCCGCACCGGTCCGCGCTATCTCCGTCACGACGGTCCCGAACACATCATGGCCTTCGCGCCGACCCGGAGTGGCAAGGGTGTCGGCCTCGTCGTTCCGACGCTGCTTGGCTGGTCAGGCTCGGCGGTCATCCACGACATCAAGGGCGAGAACTGGCAGCTCACCGCGGGCTGGCGCCAGCGCTTCTCGCACTGCCTGCTCTTCAATCCGACCGACGCCCGCTCGGCACGCTACAATCCGCTGCTCGAGGTTCGCCGCGGGACCGACGAGGTGCGCGACGTCCAGAACATCGCCGACATCCTGGTCGATCCCGAGGGCGCGCTCGAACGCCGCAATCACTGGGAGAAGACCAGCCACTCGCTGCTGGTCGGCGCCATCCTCCACATCCTCTATGCCGAGGAGGACAAGACGCTCGCCCGTGTGGCGTCCTTCCTGTCCGACCCGCAACGGCCATTCACCGCCACGCTGCGGCGGATGATGACAACCAACCATCTCGGAACTGCAGACGCGCCGCTCGTCCATCCGGTTGTGGCATCGGCGGCTCGCGAGGTGCTCAACAAGTCGGAGAACGAACGCTCCGGCGTGCTGTCGACGGCCATGTCGTTCCTCGGTCTCTACCGCGACCCCACCGTCGCGACCGTGACCTCGCGGTGCGACTGGCGCATCGCCGATCTGGTCGAGGGCAAGTCGCCGGTCTCGCTCTATCTCGTCGTGCCACCTTCCGACATCAGTCGCACGAAGCCGCTGATCCGTCTCGTGCTCAACCAGATCGGCCGCCGGCTGACCGAGCATCTGCACGCCGAGAACGGCGCCAACGCCGCCGCGAGACACAAGCTCCTCATGATGCTCGACGAGTTTCCAGCGCTCGGCCGCCTGGACTTCTTCGAGACCAGCCTCGCCTTTCTCGCCGGCTATGGTGTGCGCGCCTTCCTGATCGCGCAGAGCCTTAACCAGATCGAGAAGGCCTACGGCGAGCACAACGCCATCCTCGACAACTGCCATGTCCGCGTCGCCTTCGCGACCAATGACGAGCGGACAGCGAAGCGCATCTCCGACGCGCTCGGGACGGCCACGGAACAGCGTGCCATGCGCAACTATGCGGGCCACCGCCTCGCGCCATGGCTGGCGCATGTCATGGTCAGCCGGCAGGAGACGGCCCGCGCCCTGCTGACGCCGGGCGAGGTGATGCAGCTTGCCAGCACCGACGAGCTGGTACTCGTCGCCGGTACGCCGCCGATCCGCGCCACCAAGCTGCGCTATTACGAAGACAGCAGGTTCAAGACACGTGTGCAGGCGCCGCCCGTACTTGCGGACGGCGATTATGCCGATCGACCCGCTGCGCGCACGGACGATTGGGCCGGGATCGTCTGCGGCATCGATGCGCGCCTTGGCGCCACCGCCGACAGCGACGGGGACGATGTTGGCGGTGGTCTCGAGCAGGCCCGGCATCCCGGTCACGAAATCGACCGTCCGCTATCACCCGAGCCGATCACGACCGACCCGCTGGGCCTTGGCGAGGATGACGGCGATCTTGCGGCGGACCAGCGCGCGATGGACCAAGCCCAGGCGCTCGGCACGGCTCGCATCGTCTACGCCATAGATGCGGGCGCCGATCGTTCCGACGGGCATCGGCCCGGCGACCTGCAGCTGGATCTCTGACCATGGTCGAGAAGATCCGCCACCAGCTTTTCCTGCCCAAGCCGGTCAGCGACCGTCTTGAGGCGCTCGCCGCGAAGCCCGGCGCGTCCAAATCCGCGATCCTGACAGATGCCGTCACCGCCTGGCTTAACCGCCGCGGCGCCTCCGAACTGGAGGACCGGTTCGGCATCCGCCTGGATCGCCTGACAGCAGCGATCGGCAGGCTCGAGCGCGACGGTCATGTTCAGATCGAAACGCTGGCCCTTTTCGTTCGCTACGAGCTGGCGATCCACGCGCCGCTCGCCGAAAACGACCATGCCGGCCGCGCCATCGCCGCCAAGCGGTTCGAAGCCTTCATCGCGCAGGTTGGTCGACAGATAGCCGCCGGGCGTAGGACCATCGGAACCACGGAGCCGGGCCAGTGACCGGCGGTATTTCCGCCGTCCGTCGGCGCGCGATGCTGCGCACGGCGATGGGGCCGGCAATCGCCGAAGCACTGGCCGATGCCCGTGTCATCGAGATCATGGTCAATCCCGATGGGGCGCTGCGCCTCGATCGGCTTGGCGAAGGCCGCACCGACACGGGCGTGCGGATTGATGCCGCCCAGGTCGAGCGGATCATTCGCCTCGTCGCCTCCCATGCTCGGGCCGAGGTTCACGGCGATGCGCCGATCGTCTCTGCCGAACTGCCACCGCATATCGAGGGACGTGCCGGAGAGCGGTTCGAAGGAGTGCTGCCGCCCGTATCGACCGCACCCTGTTTCTCGATCCGCAAGCCCGCCGAGCGCTTGTACAGCCTCGACGATTATGTGGCTGACGGCATCATGGCGCCGGCCGCTGCCGACCGGCTGAAGGCCTGCGTCACCCAGCGCTACAACATCCTGGTCGCCGGCGGCACAAGCTCAGGAAAGACCACGCTCGCTAATGCGCTGCTCGCCGAAATGGCCTGGGTCGACGAGCGCGTCATCCTGATCGAGGACACGCGCGAGCTGCAAAGTCCCGCCGCCGACACGGTGGCCCTCCGCACGCGACCGGGCGTCGTGACGATGGCCGATCTCGTCCGCTCGACGCTGCGCCTGCGCCCTGACCGCATCATCGTCGGAGAGGTGCGCGGTCCCGAAGCGCTCGACATGCTCAAGGCCTGGAATACGGGCCATCCGGGGGGCATCGCCACCGTCCACGCCAATAGCGCGATCTCAGCGCTCTACCGGATCGAGGGTCTCGTCCAGGAGGCGGTGGTCACGGTCCCGCGCCGGCTGATTGCCGAGGCGATCGACATCATCGTCTTCATCTCCGGACGCGGCCTCCAGCGCCGCATTTCGCAGATCGCGCGTGTCGCCGGGCTAGATCCCGACACCGGCGCCTACGCGCTCGCCGACTTCCTCTCGCCCCTCAACCCCCAAGGAGAATGACCATGCAACTTGCCAAGATTCCGTCTCGCGGATCGACCTTCCTCGTCGGCGCGGCCATCGGCCTGACCCTTGCCATAGCCCCCGCCGCGGAGGCGGCGGGATCAGGCATGCCGTGGGAGCAACCGCTCCAGCAGGTGCTGGAATCAGTCCAGGGTCCGGTCGCGAAGATCGTCGCCGTCATCGTGATCATCGTCACCGGCCTGACGCTGGCATTCGGCGAGAGCAGCGGCGGCTTCCGGCGCCTCATCCAGATCGTCTTCGGCCTGTCGATCGCATTCGCGGCGTCGAGCTTCTTCCTCAGCTTCTTCAGCTTCGGCGGTGGGGCGCTGATCGCGTGATCGGCGCCGGCCAACATCTCGAAGGTTTCGAGGCTCCCATTCACGGGAGCCTCGGATCGCCGATCCTGCTCGGCGGCGCACCGCGCGGGCTGGCGATCGTCAATGGAACGCTGGCCGCCGCCGTCGGCCTCGGCCTTCAACAATGGATCGCCGGTCTCGTGCTCTGGGCGATCGGTCACAGCATAGCCGTCTTTGCCGCTCGCCGTGACCCGGACTTCGCTCCCGTGCTGATCCGTCATCTCCGCCAGAAAGGCTATTTCGCGTGCTGAACCTCGCCGAATATCGTCACCGGCCCGACCGGCTGGCGGACCATCTTCCATGGGCGGCGCTCGTCGCGCCTGGCGTCATCCTCAACAAGGATGGGAGCTTCCAGCGTACGCTGCGTTTCCGAGGCCCTGACCTCGAGTCCGCAACCGAGGGCGAACTGATTTCGGCCTGCGCCCAGGAAAACAATGTCCTCAAGCGGTTCGGGACGGGCTGGGCGCTGTTCTTCGAGGCCGAGCGTCGCCAGGCATCCGCCTACCCCGACAGCGGCTTCCCGGACGCCGCGTCCTGGCTCGTCGACCAGGAACGCCGTGCCGCCTTCCTCGCCGAAGGCGAACATTATGAGAGCCGCTACCATTTGACGCTGACCTGGCTGCCGACGCCGGACAGCGCCGAGGCGGCCGGCCGTTCGCTGGTCGAGCGGCCCGATGCCGACAAGGGCCGTGACTGGCATGGAGCGCTGTCCAGCTTCATCGCCGAAAGCGATCGCGCTCTGGATCTCTTCGCGAGCTTCATGCCCGAGGTCCGCGCCCTCGATGATTCCGAGACGCTGACTTTCCTGCATGGTACCATCTCCAATCGCCCGCATCGTGTCGCGGTCCCGGAGATGCCCGTCTATCTCGACGCGCTGCTCGTCGACACACCGCTGACCGGCGGGCTGGAGCCGCGGCTCGGCGGCACCCACCTGCGCACGCTGACGGTGCTCGGCTTCCCAAGCATGAGCCGCCCCGGCATCCTCGATGCGCTCAACCACCAAGATTTCGCGTATCGCTGGGTCACGCGCTTCATCGCGCTCGACAAGAGCGACGCGACCAAGGCGCTGACCAGGCTGCGTCGGCAGTGGTTCAACAAGCGCAAGTCGATCACCGCGCTCCTGCGCGAGATCATGTACAACCAGCCATCGCAGCTGCTCGACACCGACGCCGACAACAAGGTCGTCGATGCCGACCAAGCGCTTCAGGTCCTGGGCGGCGACCATGTCGCGTTCGGCCACCTGACCACGACAATCACGGTCAGCGATAGTGATCGCGCCGGCGTCGAAGACAAGGTCAGGCGGGTCGAGCGGATCGTCAACGGGCTCGGCTTCACGACGATACGAGAAGGCGTCAACGCGGTCGAGGCGTGGCTGTCGTCGCTGCCAGGGCAAGTCTACGCGAACGTCCGGCAGCCCCTGGTCCACACGCTGAACCTCGCGCATCTGATGCCGCTGTCGTCGGTCTGGGCCGGCCCTGTCCGCAACGCCCATCTCGACGGTCCTCCGTTGCTCCATGCCAGCACGGCGGGCTCGACGCCGTTCCGGTTGTCGACGCATGTCGGCGACGTCGGGCACATGCTGGTGGTCGGACCGACGGGCGCCGGCAAATCGGTGCTGCTCGCACTGATCGCGCTTCAGTTCCGGCGCTATGCCGGCTCCCAGGTCTATATCTTCGACAAGGGGTTTTCAGCGCGGGCGGCCGTGCTGGCGATGGGTGGCGCACACCATGCACTCGGCCTTGGTGCCGATGCCGGTGAGACGCTGGCGTTCCAGCCTTTGCGCAGGATCGATGACGCCACCGAGCGGAGCTGGGCGGCGGAATGGATCGCGGCGCTGCTCGCGCACGAGAAGGTCCTCGTCACGCCCGAGGTGAAGGATGCCGTCTGGTCGGCGCTCGGCAGCCTCGCGTCAGCGCCGCCGGAGGAACGCACCCTGACCGGGCTGACTCTGCTCCTCCAATCGAATGCGCTTCGCACCGCACTCGGCGCCTACACGCTCGACGGCCCCTATGGACGGCTGCTCGACGCGGCCGAGCAGCATCTCGCCTTCGCCGATGTCCAGTGCTTCGAGACCGAGGAGCTTATGGGCCAGGCCGGCGTGGTGGCGCCTGTACTGACCTATCTCTTCCACCGGCTGGAAGAGCGGTTTGATGGTCGGCCGACCCTGCTGGTGCTCGACGAGGCCTGGATATTCCTTGACCATCCCCTGTTCGCCGCGCGCATTCGCGAATGGCTCAAGGTGCTGCGCAAGAAGAACGTCGCGGTGCTGTTCGCGACGCAGAGTCTCGCCGACATCGCGTCGAGCAGCATCGCTCCGGCCATCATCGAGAGTTGCCCGCAGCGCATCCTGCTTCCCAATGATCGCGCGATCGAGCCGCAGAGCCGCGAGGCCTACGAGCGGTTCGGACTGAACGACCGCCAGATCGAGCTGGTCAGCCGCGCCACGCCGAAGCGGCAATATTACCTGCAGTCGGCGCGCGGCAATCGGCTGTTTGAACTGGGGCTTGGCCCTGTCGCGCTAGCCCTGTGCGGCGCGTCCGACCCCGCCACGCAATCGCGGATCGACGCGATGATCGCCGACGACGGCCTCTCCGATTTCGCGGCCCGCTTCCTCGCGTCGGCCGGCCTCGACTGGGCCGCCGACCTGCTCGCCGATTTTCCCGCCCCCCAAGCAAAGGAGTAATGTGATGCGTTTCCTCACCCGAAAATATCTGATCGCGAGCGCGCTAGGTCTCGCGACAGCCGGCTCGCTCGCCATGGGCCTGGCCATGACAAGCACGCCTGCCCACGCCCAGCTGACGGTGTTCGACCCGAGCAACTACAGCCAGAATATCCTGACGGCCGCCCGGACGCTCACCCAGATCAACAACCAGATCCAGTCGCTCCAAAACCAGGCGCGAAGCCTGCTCAACCAGGCGAAGAACCTGACGACGATCGATTTCCCCGAGCTGCAGGCGCTGACCCAGACGCTGCAGCAGGTCGACCGCCTGATGGGGCAAGCCCAGGGCATCCGGCTCCAGGTCTCCGGCCTCGACCAGCAATTCCACCAGCTCTTCCCGCAGAGCTTCGGCCAGGCTTTGCGGATGAACGATCAGGTCGTTGCTGCGCGCTCTCGCCTCGACACCGCCATGACCGCCTACCAGCACACGATGACCGTGCAGGCGCAGGTCGCCGAAAACGTGGCGGCCGATGCCCAGACCTTGTCGTCACTGGTCGCGAAGAGCCAGGGCGCCGAAGGGTCCTTGCAGGCGCAGCAGGCAACCAACCAGCTGCTGGCGCTCAGCGCCAAGCAGCAGTTCCAGATCCAGAACATGATGGCCGCCCAGTATCGCGCTGAGACGATCGAGCGCGCGCGGCAGGCGCAAGCGCAGATCGATGCGCAGGCGGCGACCAAGAAGTTCCTCGGTTCCGGCACCGCCTACACCCCCCAATAGGCGCGCCGGAGGGCGGCGACGGTCCGCCTCCCGTCGTCCGCCGCGGGGTGGGGTCTTGCTCCCCCGGCCTCGCCCCGCGGCCTCTTTCACTTCGCCGAGGAACCAACAGACGTGAACGATCTCAATGTCATTGACCGCTTCATGCAGGCGTTCATCACCTACATCGACGCTGGCTTCGGTTTGCTCGGCGGCGACGTCCACTTCTTGACCGTGACGTTGATCGGCATCGACATCACGTTGGCCGGACTGTTCTGGGCGATGGGCGGCGACGACAATGTGATCGGTCGCTTCCTCAAGAAGATCCTCTACATCGGCGCGTTCGCGTTCATCCTGAACAGCTTTTCGACCCTTGCCGACATCATCTTCCGCTCGTTCGCGCAGGCCGGCCTCACTGCGGGCGGCGGCGGCATGTCAGCGGCCGATCTTCTCAAACCCGGCCGCCTCGCGGGGACAGGTTTCTCGGCCGCGTGGCCTCTACTTCAGCAGGTGTCCGAGCTGACGGGGTTCGTCAGCTTCTTCGACAATTTCCTGACCATCGCTGTGCTGCTGTTCGCCTGGGCGATCATCATCATCACCTTCTTCATTCTCGCGGTGCAGATGTTCGTCACGATCATCGAATTCAAGCTGACTTCGCTGGCCGGCTTCATCCTAGTACCATTCGCGCTCTGGAACCGGACCAGCTTCCTGGCCGAACGCGTCCTCGGCAACGTGGTCTCGTCGGGCATCAAGGTGATGGTGCTCGCCGTCATCGTCGGTATCGGCTCCAACTTCTTCACCGAGTTCACCGCCGCACTTCAGGGCCAGGAGCCCGACATCGGCCAGGCGCTGAGCCTGATGCTCGCCAGCCTGACCATGTTCGGTCTCGGCATCTTTGGTCCAAGCGTTGCCTCGGGCCTCGTTGCGGGAGCTCCGCAACTTGGTGCTGGTGCCGCGCTCGGCACGACCGTCGGGGCGGCCGGTATCACGATGCTTGCGGGCGGCGTAGCCGTTGGCGGTGCTCGTGCCCTTGGCGGCGCGGCACTCGGCGCAGTGCGGGCCGGCACCTCGATGGGATCGGCAGCTTCGACCGCCTACACGCTGGGCAAGGAGACCGCGTCGTCACCGACGATGTCGGCTGGCCTCGGCGGCGTGGCGCGCGCCGCCGGCAATGCCGCCCGCGAGCGGGCTTCGAGCGCGCTCGGCCTGGGCGAAGCCGCTTCGCAGGGTCGGGCTGCGGCCTGGAACGCACTCAACCGCGGCCGCCGGGCCGAAGCAGGATTATCCGCCGGCGCCGACGGCACCCCGGCCTGGGCACGAGCCATGCGCGGCCAGCAGACCGCCCGACATCACCGCCAGATCGCGCTTCACACCTTGCAGCAAGGCGATCGTGGCGGAGCCTCCGCCACCCCCGACATCAAGGAAAGGGACGACTGATGATCTTCAAACGCGCCGTCCAGCGTTACGGACAAACCCCGGAGCCGGAGACGCCCTACCAGCGTGCCGGCCAGGTCTGGGATGAGCGGATCGGCTCCGCCCGCGTGCAAGCGCGTAACTGGCGCCTGATGGCGTTCGGGTGCCTTGCCCTCACCGGCGGTCTCTCGTCAGCTCTCATCTGGCAGTCGGTGCAAAGCCGCATCACCCCCTATGTCGTGGAGGTCGACCGGCTGGGCGAGGCGCGCGCCGTCTCGGAAGCGGAGGCAGGCTATCACCCCACTGATCCGCAGATCGCGTGGCACCTGTCGCGATTCATCGCGAACGTCCGCGGCCGATCGCTCGATCCGGTGCTGGTTCGCCAGGACTGGCTCGAAGCCTATGACTTCACCACCAAGCGCGGCGCCCAGTTTCTCGGCGACTATGCTCGGACCGCCGATCCCTTTGCCAGTATCGGCGAGCGGACGGTGTCGGTTCAGGTGACGAGCGTGGTGCGCGCGTCAGATCGGTCCTTCCAGGTCAAATGGACCGAGACCGCCTACGAGCGCGGCGCGCAGGCCGGAACACAGCGCTGGACGGCGATCCTGACCGTCGTGATGCGGGCGCCTACCGATGCGGACACGCTCCGGAAGAACCCGCTTGGCGTCTACGTCGACGCGGTCGACTGGAGTCGGGAACTCGATCCTCCAGCGCAGTCGCGTCCGACACCGCCGCCCGCTCCCCCACCGCCTGTCCCGGCAGGCCTGCCGCTCGGTTCTCCCCTCGATCCCAATCTCGCTGCTCCCACGCAGCCCGCCCAGGAGTCACGCCCATGAAGTTCGTTCTCGCAGCGTCTGCCCTCGCGATCATTGCGACGTCAGTGCAGGCCCAGACCACGACGCCTCAGCCAGCGCCGGGACCCATTGCCGCAGCGAAGGCGTCGCCAGCGCCGAGGCAGCCAGCTCGGCGAGCTATCGCCCGCAAACGGGTAAACCCGATGGTGGCGCGTGTCGCTGCGGCCAATCGTGCAGCAACACTGGAGCCGCAGGCACAGGGCTTCGTGAATGCGGTCCAGGTCTTCCCGTTCAGCGACGGCACGATCTACCAAGTCTACACGGCGCCCGGTGCCGTGACCGACATTGCCTTGCAGCCCAGCGAAAATCTTGTGGCGGTGGCAGCCGGCGATACAGTCCGGTGGGTCATTGGCGACACGACAAGCGGCGCCGGTGCAGACAAGCGAACGCACATCCTGGTGAAGCCGTTCACCTCCGGCCTTGCGACCAACCTTGTCGTGACGACGGATCGGCGGAGCTACCACCTCCAGCTCACCGCAACGTCGCGCACCGCGATGGCCGCCTTGTCGTGGACATACCCAGCCGACCAGTTGATCGCCCTGCGCCGGGCAGCTGACCAGGCTGCGGCTGCGGCCCCGGTCTCCGAAGGACTGGCGATCGACAGCCTCCACTTCAACTATGTGATCAGTGGCGACGCACCTGCATGGCGCCCGCTTCGTGCGTTCGACGATGGCCGGCAGACCTTTGTCGAGTTCCCCGCCAGCATTGCCGTAGGCGAGGCGCCCCCACTATTCGTTGTCGGGCCGACCGGCGAGGCCGAGCTGGTCAACTATCGTGTCCGCGGCCGGTTCTATGTCGTCGACCGGATTTTCGACGCGGCCGAGCTTAGGCTCGGCACCAGGAAGCAGCAGGTTGTCCGGATCGCACGTGTCGGTGACGGCACTCCCTCGCGAAAGGGGAAGCGCTCATGAGCGAGCCATCCATCTCTCCAACCGCGAAGCTCGATCCCGAGACGTTGGCGATCCGGACGAAGCCGGCGCGCGCGATACGCTTCCGTCGCGGCGTGATCATCGCCGTTGCCGCACTCGGATCCGTCAGCCTGGTTGTCGTCGCATGGATCGCGCTGAAACCGCGCGTCTTCAGCGCGGTCGCCGACCGTCAGGAATTGTCGGAGCCGAGCAATCGTCCATCGACTGACGCTCTGAATGGCTTGCCGGCGACATATGGCGATACCCCGAAGCTCGGCCCACCCCTCCCCGGCGACTTGGGCAGGCCGATCCTCGAAAGCCAGCGCCGCATGGCAATGGAAACCGGCGTCGGCAATGATCCTTCGGGCCAGTCGGAGGCGCAGGAAAGGGAGCGGCGGTTGTCGGAGTTAAGGGCCGCTCGCCAATCCGGAGTGTTGGTGCAAGGCCGCACCGCAACGTCGCCGACAGTAGCAGCCGACGCCGCAGCGCCGGCGGCTCCAACGCCGGAGGTATCAGGTCCGGCTCTCGATCCGGACCGGGACCCTAACGCTCAGGGACGTAAGGCCCAGTTCGTCGCTACGCTCGATCGCTCCGGGGACATCAATCCACACGCGCTGATGGCGGCACCGTCGCCCTACCTGCTTTCGGCGGGCAGCGTCATTTCGGCGAGCCTGATCACTGGGCTCAGGTCCGACCTTCCGGGGCTGGTGACGGCGCAGGTAACTAGCCAAGTGTTCGACAGCCCGACGGGTCGCATCTTGCTCATTCCGCAGGGGTCGCGGTTGATCGGCAGTTATGACAGTGTCGTGGCGTTCGGCCAGAAGCGCGCGCTGATCGTCTGGCAGCGGATCATGCTGCCGGACGGCAGTTCGATGAGGATCGACAATGTGCCGGCGACCGATGCGTCCGGATACGCTGGGCTTCAGGACAAGGTCGATTTCCACACCTGGGCCTTGCTCAAAGCGGTCGCGCTTTCCACGCTGCTTGGAGTGGGTTCGCAACTGACGGTTACCGGTGAGAGCGACCTCGTCCAGGCGATCAGGGAGTCGGCTCAGCAGAATGTATCGCGGGCCGGCGATCAGCTCACGTCGCGCAATCTCAACATTCAGCCGACGATCACGATCCGGCCCGGAGCGATCGTCCGGCTGGTCGTTCACAAGGATCTCATTCTCGCGCCTTGGCGCGGCTAGGAGCACGTCATGCCCGAACTAAAACTGGCAAGGTTGCCGGACAGGACTCCGGTCAAGCTGGCGATCACCGTCACGCCCGATCTGCACCTGATGCTGCAGCAATACGCTGCGCTTTACGCGGCGGCGTACGGGCGTGAAGAGTCTGTCACCGAACTCGTGCCTGCCATGTTGGCGGCGTTCCTCGAGAGCGACCGAAACTTCGTTCGCAGCCGCCTGGCCGGAAAATGAGCGAGACAGAGATCTCGGATCGGTTCGTCAAGCTCGACGAGGTCAAGCGCCGCGTCGGACTTGGCAAGACCATGATCTATCGTCTGATCCAGGAAGGAAAGTTTCCAGCGCCATACAAACTTTCGCCCTTCGCCTCGCGGTGGAGTGACCGGGAGATCATCGCTTGGATCGATGCTGTGAAGGATGGATTCGAGGGCAAGAAGAGGAAGGTCTAACAAGCACTCGTCAGCCAACAATCTGGCGGCGTGACAAAAGCCGAGTTGAGGGCGCAGAAACGCCGACGCTGCGATGTCGTTATCGCTCCCGTCGTGGGGCGCTATTCTAGATCAAAGCGGAAACCAAAAAGCCCTCCGGTTTCGTCGTCGGTCAGCTTAACCGGATTAACGAATGGCTTGAGCCGAACGTCGCTGGCGAGCTCGGCCTTGTCGAACTCATCGCTGTTGAGTGCCACGATGTACTGGCCGCCGACCTCGCCAGCGATGCCCATGCCGTAGACCAGCGCCTGCGCGACCTGCCGGGAATCCACCCCGTCGAACAGATGACTGTCATGCACGAGCATCCGCGGCCCCGGTGCGAAGCGATCGAACGCAATACGCAGCAGCGCGGTGTCGAAACAGAAGAGCTTCATCATGTCGATGCCGCCCTTGTTGCCGCCGCCTTGAATTTCGATGCGGAACTTCGGGCCAGTGCGCGACGCCTCGACGATGAGGTTTCCGGTGCGATCGTCATAGAGCTTCGTAATCGCATGATCGACTAGCACGGTTGCTCGCTTGATGCTGTCCTCCGCCTGCTCATGGCTGCGCTGAAGCATCAGCTCCAGATCCGCAGCTTCGGCCTTAAGCTGAGCCTTGTTGTTTTCGAGGGTAGCGGCATGCTGGAGCTTGCTGCGTAAGGTTTCGGCGCGGCTGACAAGTTCGCCAAACAGCTCGCGAAGGCGGATCAGATCCTCGAACGCGCCCTTGCCGTCGAGCGTTTGCAGGATGTCTGTCCGTTTGCCGCTTACATCCTCAAGCTGCTGTCTCAGACTGTCACGCTGCGTGATAATCTCGTCGATCTGTTCCTGCAAATAGAGGCGCCGATTGGCCGCGACTGATGCCTGAAATGCTTTTACCTCGTCAAAACGGCGCAGAGCGACATCTGGAAGCTCGACACCTGCGGCGGCATAGAGCCGCTCGACGTCGGCATAGGCAGGTGGAGCCTCCTGTTTGAGCGCCTTCGCCATATAGTCGACTGCCGAATCGGCTTCTGCGAGCGCGAAGGTGAGCTCGGTAGCGCGGTCCTTCAGCGTCGAGGCCTGAGTGGCGAGTTCGCGGTAGCTGTCATGCACTTGAAATCTGTCGACCTGTGCACGGAGCTTTTCGATCTGCTCCTCGGCCCGCGCCAGTTCCGGCCGGATTTCCGCAGTCGTACCGAAAATCTGTCCGAGATCTCCGTCCTTAATCGCCTTGCTCAGCGCGCTAATCACCTTCTTGCGATCCCGCATGTTTTGGAACTTGCGGGCCACGCGCCAGTCGAGGCCCAGCAGATAGGACAAGGACACCTGCCAACTGCTGGGTTGCTGATCGCTGCTGTTCTTCTCGATGCTGTTGAGGCCGCCGACTTTCCGCCGGCGCGCGAAATAGCCGGCCAGCTGCCGGAAGCTCGGCGCACCCTTGCCATCAAAGTCGGTCTCGGACCGGTCCGTCGGCAGGGCGAACCATCGGGCGCCCAAGATTCCCTTCCAGGCATCGAGCGAGATGCTTGTCGGCTCGTCGCCGGTCTCGAACAGATCCCGCGGTTGCGCGAAGCCGAGGGCTTCGGCATCTGCGGACGACAGGATGATCTGGTCTTCGCTGGCGCCGGAGCGGGTGGCGCACACCCAGCGATCGCCAAGAAGAAACTCGACCGTGAAACTATGGTCGACCAGGGCGGGATGCTTGAACAGCGACGTCTTGCCAACGTCGCTGCCGAGCAGGAAGTGAAGGATCTCGACGAGGCTGGTCTTGCCTGCCGAGTTGCGGGTGTGCCGATCGGTCGAGTTTTCGGCGACATCGGCCAAGATGATGTTAAGGCCGGGGTTAAACCCGAGCGCCTTGAACGATGGCAGCGTGCTGCTGATCGACCGGATCATGCGGCCGACCTTTTGCTAAGCAGATCGTCTTTCAGTTCGATCGCCCGGATTGCGAACAGCAGCGACAGGGCCAGTACGAACCAGTCGAACGGCAACGGCGAGGCGTCCTGGTCTTTCGACCTGCGCGCCCGCACGGATTCCCAGACAGCGGATACCGAGCTTTCCTGATCGAGAACGGCGAGGATCTCGCCGCCGATCGTCAGAAGAGCCCTGTCGGGCCGAAGGTTCTTGCCGGGAAGGATCATGCCGCTCTCGTCGTTACCGGCTTATCCTCGAAAATCATGCATTTCTCGAACAGGTAGGCCAGGAGGCTCCACACCGACACATCGAGCGCAGCTGACGTCTTTCCCCCGCCAGCGGCGAAATCATAAAGATGGAAAAGGATGTCATCCGGATCGAGGCTCTGCGCCTTGAAGTCGAGGTATTTGGCTTTGAATGCGCCGGCGAGATTGCTCTCGAGCAGCGGATCCTGATGATCCTGTACGAGCTTGGCCACGCGAGGTGCATTCTGCATGCCCTTCACGATCCGGTCCTGCGAGTGGGCGGACAGGCCGTTGAAATGCAGTTTCTGCTGCGGGACCACAACGGGCGCATCGTCGGGGGCGTAGCGATGATCGACGACGGCCATGATGCCTTCGACGACCGATAGTACGACAGTCGGCTGGAGGGCGCGAAAATCCTCGTCGGTCGCAGCATCGCCGACGAGCGCCTCGATCTCCTCGGCATCGAGCGAAAGAAGCAAATTTTCGAACTGCTCCTTGCCGAAAAGTTCAATCGTGATCGTGCTATGTTGTTCGCGCAGTTCCAAGATCTTTTGGACGATTTGTGCGGGGGGTTGCTCGACATAGTTATGAACGAATTTCCACACCTTGAGCTTGGGCCAATGCTCAAGGGCGCCAGCAAAGTCGGTACCCACCTTAGCGATCGCCGTCTTCATCGCCGCGTCGGTCGCGTTCGCGCCCGCATTGACGGGGCCATAGCAAGCAAAGATGGTCAGGGGGTCCTGTAGAATTCCGTCGCACTGAAGGTCACCGCGGGAATAATCGGTTCCTGTTGGCTGGAATTTGTCGCCGTGGATCGTCGTCATCAGCTCGGCGAAAAACTCTTGGAGCCGCGTCCCTTTCGCCCTCCGCAACTTCAGTTCTAGCGCTGCTCGGACAGCCTTTTTCCGAGATCGCGAAAGCGTCAAATTGAACCTCAGTGTTAATCTTGGCCCGGCGCGATCCGCTAACCATCATGAACGCTAAGCTTAATCCGATCAAGCAGCCTGCTTGGGGAATGAATCGTTTCCAACCTCTGTGTCGGAAATGAACGGAGGTGTCCTCAGTGTCGGGCAGCATGGCAATTTGCCCTGAAGTCTTGATTATGGATCGTGGCTACGATAGGCAGGCCGTCCGTCGAGCTGAGCCTGCAAAGCTCTGATTTCGGACGGAAAAGTCGGCATGGTACTTTTCATGGTACGCGGCGAGAAAGACCGAAACAGGATCGCGATGAATCAATCGCTTAGCGCCTGAGTTCGAATCCCTCCCGCCCTATCCGGAACCACGGATAGGGAATCAGTATGGCGTGTCCAACCTTCGCGTCATTTGGAGCGGCTCCCTCAGCGGCCAATCCTGGGTTCACCAGATGGTGCCGGTACGTCCCTCGAAATGGTCTGACCCTCCCATCTCGCCCTTGTTAGTTTTCGCCGGGCCCCGGAGAGCGACTAAATCGCACGTGGGCCGGAGACACGAATGACGCCGGCGACGTTCCTGACCGAACAGATTATTTTCATGTTTGCGATTGTTCGCGAGGGGGGCTGGCTCGCGGTTGATGGAGCGCAAGCTGTATTTCGGTGGCAGAAATGATCGAGCGGGCCTGGGAGCAGAAGATTGAGCCGCTCACGGTGCGTATCTCCACCGCTGTCCGGATAACCGGTCTCAGCCGATCCCGCATCTACGAGTTGATCCAATCCGGCGATCTAGAGGCCGTGAAAGTCGGACGTGCCACTCTCATCCAATATGGAAGTCTGAAGGCGCTCACCGGGGCACCCGGGGCAGCGCAGGGCTGACTGTTCTGAAGGCAATCACATCCCGGCGGGGCATCACCGAGATGATGTCCCGCGGGGATGGCGGCTTACCGTCTCGGTCGGCCTCGCGGACGCCCGGCCTTGGATTTGCCCGCCTTGGGCTTGCGAGAGACTGGTTTCGCAACCCTGGGAGCCTCGGCCGCGTCGCGCAGGCCGTCCAGATAATCTGACCAGTGTTGCATCATGGCGACGCGCTCGTCCCAATATTCGCCGCGTGCATAGGCGCGGCGGACCGACGAGGCTTCCTGGTGGGCGAGCTGCCGTTCGATCGCATCCGGGTTCCACTGGCCCATCTCGTTCAGAAGCGTTGCCGCCATCGCCCGGAAGCCATGCGCGGTCATCTCGCCATGCTCATATCCGAGCCGGCGCAGCGCCTGGTTGACGCCATTCTCGGACATGGGCTTCCTCGGACTGCCCATGCAGGGGAACAGGTGCCGGCGATGCCCGGTGATCTCGCGCAACTCCGCGATCATCGCGAGGACCTGCCGGGACAGTGGAACCCGGTGCGGTCGCCGCATCTTCATCCGCTCGGCGGGAATTGACCAGACGGCCTTCTCGACATCGATCTCGGTCCATTCGGCTTGGCGCAACTCTCCCGGCCGGACGAACAGGTGCGGTGACAGGCGAAGCGCCATCCGCGTGACCGCCTGCCCGGTATAGCCGTCCATCGTCTTCAGCAGGATGCCGACCTCTTCGGGATCGGTAATGGCAGCGTGGTGCGTGGTCCTGGGGGTCGTCAGCGCGCCACGCAGGTCGGCCGCCACGTCGCGATCGCAGCGCGCGGTCGCGATGCCGTAGCGAAACACGCGGCTGAGCACGCTGCGCATGCGCCGTGCGCTCTCGTATCGACCCTTGACCTCGACCTTGCGCAGGACGGACAGCGCTTCGGTGGGCGTGATCGAGTTGATCGGGTGAGAGCCGATCAAAGGATAGGCCATGCCGAGCAGCCAGCGAATCTTGTCCAATGTGACCTCGGCGCGACCTTCCCGCTCGCACTTCGCGATCCACTCGAGCGCCACTTCCTTGAACGAGGTTGCGACGGCGAACCGCGCGGTGACCTTCGCGCGCTTCTTCTCGAGCGCCGGGTCGAGCCCGGCGGCGATAGCCTTTCTCGCCTCGCGACATTTCTCGCGAGCGTCGGCGAGCGACGTAGCCGGCCAGGGACCGAGGTGGAGCGTTTTCTGGTGGCCGCCATATCGATAGCGGAAGCGCCAGAGCTTCGAGCCACTGGGCTGAATGACGAGCACGAGGCCCTGTCCATCAGCGAGTCTGTATGGCTTCGCCTTCGGCTTGGCGGAGGTGATCTGGAGTTGTGTCAGCATCGTCGTGATCCCGGTTTTCTCCGGGTCCACCTAGCAGACACAAAATGAGCCTCTTTTTGTGGCTCTTTTGCTGGAATCAGCTGGATCAACCCGGATGGTTGCCAGCGATCGTCGATGAAATTGTGCTTTGAAACCAGCCGCTTGCTGGACGCCTCTGGACGAATCCAGAGGCAGAAACTGGTGCCCAGAAGAGGACTCGAACCTCCACGGCCTTGCGACCGCCAGCACCTGAAGCTGGTGCGTCTACCAATTCCGCCATCTGGGCACGGGGTAGGGCGCGGGCCTTAGGGGACGCTTGTGCGGCTTGTCAACTCGGGTGTCGCGCGGCATGGGGGCGGCTCACGGATGGCAAGGCACTGAGGCATGAAGAACAGGCTGGTTACGCTGATCGGCGGCGGGGGTTTTCTCGGCCGCTATGTCGCGCAGGAACTGCTCGCCGCCGGCGCGCGCCTGCGAATCGCGCAGCGCGATCCGCGCGAGGCGCTGTTCCTGAAGCCGCTGGGCGGCCTCGGTCAGACCCAGTTCGCCGCAGTCGACGTGCGCAAGCCCGCCAGCATCGCGCGGGCGGTGCAGGGTGCCGATGCTGTGGTGAACCTGGTGGGCGTGCTCAAGGGCAATTTCCAGGCGGTGCATGTCGACGGCGCACAGGCCGTCGCCGCAGCCGCAGCCGCGGCGGGCGTGCCGGCGCTGGTGCACGTCTCCGCGATCGGTGCCGATCCCGCGAGCCCGTCGGCCTATGGCCGCTCCAAGGGCGAGGGCGAGGCGGCGGTGCGTGCTGCCTTCCCGGCGGCGGCGATTCTGCGGCCGTCGCTGATATTCGGCCGCGAGGACCAGTTCGTGAACCGATTCGCCAGCATGATCGCCTTGCCGGTGGTGCCGGTGCTGCGCGCGGGCGTGAAGCTCCAGCCGGTCTATGTCGCCGATGTGGCGCGGGCCGTGGTCAACGCGCTCGGCGGCGAGGGCGCGCAGAGCAAGACCTTCGAGCTGGGCGGGCCGGACGTTCTGACCATGGGTGCGCTGATTCGCTGGATCGCCGGCGCGGTCGGCCGCGAGCCGTCGATCGTCGAGGTGCCGGATGTCGTCGGCGGCCTGATCGCGATGGGGGGCTTCCTGCCCGGCGCGCCGATCACGCGCGACCAATGGCAGATGCTGCAGCAGGACAATGTCGTCGCGGCGGGCACCGAAGGGCTTGCCGCGCTCGGCGTGTCGCCAACGCCGATGGATGCGGTCGCGCCGGCCTGGCTCGTGCAATATCGCCGTCATGGACGATTCGGAACGCGCGCCGCCGCGTGACCTGATTCTGGCCGGGTAATCAGTCGCGGCAGGCCGCCGCAAAAGGGGGAATGCGCGTGGACCTGATCATCATCATCCTGCTCGGTATCGTCGAGGGGGTGACCGAATTCCTCCCCGTCTCCTCGACCGGGCATCTCATCCTCGCCGGGCGGCTGTTCGGCCTGCCCCAGGCGGATGCGACCTTCGACATCGTCATCCAGCTCGGCGCGATCCTGGCGGTCGTGGTGCTGTTCTGGGGGCGCTTCATGGGCGTGTTGCAGGGGCTGCTGAAGCGCGATCCGGGTGCGATCCATTTCACCCGCAACGTCCTGCTCGGTTTCCTGCCGTCCGCGGTGGTCGGTGCGCTGGCTTATGGCTCGATCAAGGCAGTGCTCGAGGCGCCGGTGATTGCGCCGATCGTGGTGTGCGTCGCGCTGATCGTCGGCGGCGTGCTGATCCTGATCATCGAACGGCTGTCGAAGCGCGTCACCGCCGCGTCGGTCGAGGCGATGACCTGGCGGACCGCGCTCGGCATCGGCGTCATCCAGTGCGTCTCGATGATCCCCGGCGTCAGCCGTTCGGGGGCGACGATCATGGGCGCGCTGATGCTCGGCGTCGATCGCGAGACGGCGGCGGAATATAGTTTCTTCCTGGCGATCCCGACCATGCTGGGGGCGACCACGCTCGCGCTCTACAAGGGGCGGCATGAACTGGGCGACGCACACCTCACCGCGATCGCGATCGGCTTCGTCGTGTCGTTCATCGTCGCGCTATTGGTGATCCGCTGGTTCGTCTCCTTTGTCGGCAGGCATGGCTTCGCGCCCTTTGCCTGGTACCGAATCATCGTTGGCGCTGCGGCGCTGGCATGGTTGTTGATATAAGGCCGATACGGAACAAATATTTGCAATTACAGTTTAGAGCGGAGTCACCACAGCAATAAATGCGGCAAAATAGGACAGTATAGCTTACCTATATGGCGGATTCTACGTGACATTCGCCTGGAGAAACGCTAGCGCCACCTCGATTTTACGAGGCGGGCGAGCATGGCTGACGGCAACACATTGAAGTTCGTGGACCGGGCACAGGCCTATCCGGGCAAGCGCCCGGCCAAGCCGCGCGCGGAGGATTTCCGCGAGATCGCCGATCGCTATGCGCCGATCGCCGCCGAGGAACAGGCCGGGCGCTGCTCGCAATGCGGCGTGCCCTATTGTTCGGTGCACTGCCCGTTGCACAACCATATCCCCGACTGGCTGCGCCTCACCGCCGACGGCCGGCTGCGCGAGGCTTATGAGCTGAGCAACGCAACCTCGACCATGCCCGAAATCTGCGGCCGCATCTGCCCGCAGGACAGGCTGTGCGAGGGTAATTGCGTGATCGAATTCTCCGGCCACGGCGCGGTGACGATCGGGTCAGTCGAAAAGTTCATCACGGACACCGCCTGGGAAGAAGGCTGGGTCGAGCCGCTGGTGTCGGGTCCGTCGCGCGGCCAGTCGGTCGGCGTGATCGGTGCCGGGCCGGCCGGGCTCTCCGCCGCGGAATATTGCCGGGTGATGGGCTATGATGTGCATGTCTATGACCGGCACGACCGGGCGGGCGGTCTGCTGACCTATGGCATCCCCGGCTTCAAGCTGGAGAAGCATGTCGTCACGCGTCGGGTCGATCGGCTGAAGGCGGGCGGCATCATATTCCATGAAAGCTTCGAGGTCGGGCGCGACGCGACGCTGGACCAGCTGCGCCAGCGCCACGATGCGATCCTGATCGCGACCGGCGTCTACAAGCCCCGCGCGATCAAGGCACCGGGCGTCGGCAGCGCGGGCGTGGTCGAGGCGCTCGACTATCTCACCGCATCCAACCGCAAGGGCTTCGGCGACGCGGTGCCGGACTTCGACAATGGCAAGCTCGATGCCGCCGGCAAGAATGTCGTGGTGATCGGCGGCGGCGACACCGCGATGGACTGCGTCCGCACGGCGATCCGCCAGGGCGCGACGTCGGTGAAGTGCCTGTACCGCCGCGACCGCGCCAACATGCCGGGGTCGCAGCGCGAGGTCGCCAATGCCGAGGAGGAAGGCGTCGAATTCGTCTGGCTCTCCGCACCCCAGGCATTCGACGCGGGCGAGGCGGTGACGGGCGTGCACGCGACGAAGATGCGGCTCGGCGCCCCCGACGCGAGCGGCCGCCGCGCGCCCGAGGCGGAGCCCGAGAGCGGCTTCACCCTCCCGGCCGACCTGGTGATCAAGGCGCTCGGCTTCGACGCCGAGGAACTGCCGGCGCTGTTCGGTGCGCCGGAACTCGGCGTGACGCGCTGGGGCACGTTGCTGGTCGACAACAAGACCTTGATGACCTCGCTGGACGGCGTCTTCGCGGCGGGCGACATCGTGCGCGGCGCGAGCCTGGTGGTCTGGGCGATCCGCGACGGTCGCGATGTCGCGACGACGATGCACAGCTGGCTGAAGGCGAAGGCCAAGGCAGGGAAGAAGGCCGCATGACCAAGATGGATTCCGAACGCGCCCGCCTCGCCGAGGTCGGCATGTACCGCCCCGAATTCGAATCGGATGCCTGCGGCGTCGGCCTGGTCGCCGCGACCGACGGCACGCCGTCACGCCGCGTCGTCCAGTCGGCGATCGATGCGCTGAAGGCCGTGTGGCACCGCGGCGCGGTGGATGCCGACGGCAAGACCGGCGACGGCGCCGGGCTGCATGTCGACCTGCCGGTCAAGTTCTTCGACGACGCGATCAGCGCCTCGGGCCACAAGACCATGTCCAACCGGCTCGCGGTCGGCATGATCTTCCTGCCGCGCACCGATCTCGGCGCGCAGGAGGATTGTCGGACGATCGTCGAGAGCGCGATCATCGAGGAAGGCTATACCATCTATGGCTGGCGCCAGGTGCCGGTCGACGTGTCGGTGATCGGCCAAAAGGCGCAGGCGACCCGCCCCGAGATCGAGCAGATCATGATCGCCGGGCCGCTGCCGGAGGAGCAGAGCGCCGCCGAGTTCGAGAAGAATCTCTATCTCGTCCGCCGCCGGATCGAGAAGCGCGTGATCGCCGCGCAGATCCAGGGCTTCTACATCTGCTCGCTGAGCTGCCGATCAATCATCTACAAGGGCCTGTTCCTCGCGGAGAGCCTTTCGGTCTTCTATCCCGACCTGACCGACCAGCGCTTCGAAAGCCGCGTCGCGATCTTCCACCAGCGCTATTCGACCAACACCTTCCCGCAATGGTGGCTGGCGCAGCCGTTCCGCTGTCTTGCGCACAACGGCGAGATCAACACGATCCGTGGCAACAAGAACTGGATGCTCAGCCACGAGATCAAGATGGCGAGCCTCGCGTTCGGCGAATATTCAGAGGACATCAAGCCGGTGATCCCGGCCGGTGCGTCCGACACCGCCGCGCTCGACGCCACCTTCGAGGCGATCTGCCGCTCCGGCCGCGACGCGCCGACCGCGAAGCTGATGCTGGTGCCCGAGGCCTGGGGCCCGAAGGGCGAGATGCCCAGGGCGCATCTCGACATGTACAAATATCTGGCGAGCGTGATGGAGCCGTGGGACGGCCCGGCTGCGCTGGCGATGACGGATGGCCGCTGGGCAGTGGCGGGCATGGACCGCAACGCGCTGCGCCCGTTGCGCTACACCCGCACCTCGGACGGCCTGCTGATCGTGGGTTCGGAGAGCGGCATGGTCGTCGTGCCCGAATCGACCATCATCGAGAAGGGCCGGCTCGGGCCGGGCCAGATGATCGCGGTCGACCTGGACCGGGGCGTCCTGTTCAAGGACCGGGAGATCAAGGACCAGATCGCCGGCGAGGCCGATTACGCGACGATGATCGGCAATTTCCTGGGCGTGAACGATCTGCCGCCGGCACCGAGCGATTCGACCGTGCGGTTCGAGCGCGCCGACCTCACCCGCCGCCAGGTCGCGGCGGGGCAGACACTCGAGGACATGGAGCTGATCCTGTCGCCGATGGTCGAGGGCGCCAAGGAAGCGATCGGGTCGATGGGCGACGATACGCCGCTCGCGGTCATCTCGGACAAGCCCCGGCTGATCAGCCAGTTCTTCCGGCAGAATTTCAGCCAGGTCACCAACCCGCCGATCGATTCGCTGCGCGAGCGGCACGTGATGTCGCTCAAGACCCGTTTCGGCAATCTCGCCAACATCCTAGACACCGAGGACCGGCGCGACGGTGTGCTGGTGCTCGATTCGCCGGTGCTGACCGGGGCCGACTGGGCGCGGCTGAAGAGCTTTTTCGGGCCGAAGGTCGCCGATATCGACTGCACCTTCGAAAGCGGCGGGGGGCCCGAGACGCTGCGTGCCGCGATCGCGCGCATTCGTGCCGAGGCCGAACAGGCCGTGCGCGAAGGCAAGAGCGAGATCTTCCTGAGCGACATGAACATCGGGCCGGACCGGGTCGGCATCGCCGGCGTGCTCGCGGCGGCGGCGGTGCACACGCATCTCGTGCGCCGCGGCCTGCGCTCCTATGCCAGCATCAACATCCAGACCGCGGAATGCCTCGACACGCATTATTATGCAGTGCTGATCGGCGTCGGCGCGACGACGGTGCATGCCTATCTGTCCGAAGCGTCGATCGTCGACCGGCACCAGCGCGGGCTGTTCGGCGACCTGAGCATCGAAAAGTGCCTCGCCAACCATCGCCATGCGGTCGACGAGGGGCTGCTCAAGATCATGTCGAAAATGGGGATCGCGGTGATCTCCAGCTATCGCGGCGGCTATAATTTCGAGGCGGTCGGGCTGTCGCGCAGCCTGGTCAACGATCTCTTCCCGGGCATGCCCGCGAAGATCTCGGGCGAAGGCTATGCCTCGCTGCATCTCAACGCGGCGCTCAGGCACGAAGCCGCCTATGACGAAGTGGTGGTGAATCTGCCGATCGGCGGCTTCTACCGCCAGCGGCATACCGGCGAGACTCATGCCTATTCGGCGCAGCTGATGCATTTGCTGCAGACCGCGGTCGCGACCGACAGCTATTCGACCTATCTGCAATTCTCGCGCGGGGTGGAGGCGCTGCCCCCGGTCTATCTGCGCGACCTGTTCCAGTTCAACTACCCCAATGAGGGTGTGGCCATCGACCAGGTCGAGGCGATCACCGAGATTCGCAAGCGCTTCGTCACGCCGGGCATGTCGCTCGGCGCGCTCAGCCCCGAGGCGCACGAGACCCTGGCAATCGCGATGAACCGCATCGGCGCCAAGGCCGTGTCGGGCGAGGGCGGCGAGGACAAGGCGCGCTACGCGCCTTATCCGAACGGCGACAATGCCAATTCGGGTGTGAAACAGATCGCGTCGGGCCGGTTCGGCGTGACGGCTGAATATCTCAACGCCTGCGACGAGATCGAGATCAAGGTCGCGCAGGGTGCCAAGCCCGGCGAGGGCGGGCAGTTGCCCGGCTTCAAGGTGACCGAGTTCATCGCCAAGCTCCGCCATGCGACGCCGGGGGTTATGCTCATCTCCCCGCCGCCGCATCACGACATCTATTCGATCGAGGATCTGGCGCAGCTCATCTACGACCTGAAGCAGATCAATCCGGTCGCGCGCGTCTGCGTGAAGCTGGTCTCGTCGGCCGGTATCGGCACCGTCGCGGCGGGCGTCGCCAAGGCGCATGCGGACGTGATCCTGGTGTCCGGCCATGTCGGCGGCACCGGCGCTTCCCCCCAGACCAGCATCAAATATGCCGGCACGCCGTGGGAAATGGGCCTGAGCGAGGTCAACCAGACTCTGACGCTCAACGGGCTGCGCGGGCGGATCAAGCTGCGGACCGATGGCGGGCTGAAGACCGGACGCGACATCGTGATCGCCGCGATTCTGGGCGCCGAGGAATTCGGCATCGGCACGCTCAGCCTGGTCGCGATGGGCTGCATCATGGTGCGGCAATGCCATTCCAATACCTGCCCGGTCGGCGTGTGCGTCCAGGACGAGCGGCTGCGTGCCAAGTTCACCGGTACGCCGGAAAAGGTCATCAACCTGATGACCTTCATCGCCGAGGAAGTGCGCGACATTCTGGCCCGGCTGGGCTTCAAGAGCCTGGATGAGGTGATCGGCCGCACCGAGCTGCTGCGGCAGGTCAGTCGCGGCGCCGAGCATCTCGACGATCTCGATCTCAACCCGATCCTCGCCAAGGTCGATGCGGATGACGACCAGCGGCGC
This sequence comes from Sphingomonas sp. BL-S-29, assembly GCF_055521495.1. Classification (NCBI taxonomy): domain Bacteria; kingdom Pseudomonadati; phylum Pseudomonadota; class Alphaproteobacteria; order Sphingomonadales; family Sphingomonadaceae; genus Sphingomonas; species Sphingomonas sp. BL-S-29. Next base: position 207,087 of record NZ_CM145482.1, on the reverse strand, counting down.
TTCAGCCTGTCGGCGTGGCGCAACGAAGTGCCCGACAGCCTCGATGCGCAGATGATCAAGGATGCGGCGGCGGTGTTCTCGCGCGGCGAGAAGATGCAGCTGACCTATTCGGTGCGCAACACGCACCGCGCTGTCGGCACGCGGCTGTCGAGCGAGATCACGCGCACCTTCGGAATGTCGAAGCTGGCCGACGGGCATGTCCATGTCCGGCTGCGCGGCGCCGCCGGCCAGTCATTGGGCGCGTTCCTGTGCAAGGGCATCACGCTCGAAGTGTTCGGCGACGCCAACGACTATGTCGGCAAGGGCCTGTCGGGCGGCATCATCGCGGTGCGCCCGGTGGTGAGCTCACCGCTGGCCAGCCAGGACAATACGATCATCGGCAACACCGTGCTGTACGGCGCGACCTCGGGCAGCCTGTTCGCGGCGGGCCAGGCAGGCGAGCGCTTCGCGGTGCGCAATTCGGGCGCGACCGTGGTGGTCGAGGGCTGCGGCGCGAACGGGTGCGAATATATGACGGGCGGCACCGCGGTGGTGCTGGGGCCGGTCGGCGCGAACTTCGGTGCCGGCATGACCGGCGGTATGGCCTTTGTCTATGACGCCGACGGCAGCTTCGAACGTCGCGCCAACCCGGAGAACATCGTGTGGCAGCGCCTGTCGTCGATGCATTGGGAGGCAGTGCTGCTCAACCTGGTGCGCGCGCACCATGCGGCGACCGACAGCAAATGGTCGGCGGCGCTGCTCGACGATTGGGGCCGGGCGATCGACCGCTTCTGGCAGGTCGTGCCGAAGGAAATGCTGACCCGCCTGGCACACCCGCTCGACGACCGGTCGGAGATGGTGGCGGCGGAATAGGCGCCGGGACGCCCAACTTGTGCTCACGTGGCCGGGCTCGGTTTTCGTCGATAGCCAGTATCGACGGAAGGATTGCGGTTTCGGGATGGGTTTAGACGATCGCCACCGCCTCGACCAAATCGTCCGTCATCATGCCTTCCCCCGCCCGGCCTGTCGGCCTAACAGAGCCATATGTGGCAGCTTTATCAATTCCCCCTGTGCCCCTTCTCGCGCAAGGTCCGGCTCCTGCTCGGTGAAAAAGGCGTCGGGTACGATCTCGTCCTGGAGAACCCGTGGGACCGGCGCGACGAATTCCTCGACATGAATCCGGCCGGCCAAGTGCCGGTCATGGTCGATCCCAAGCGCAATATCCTGCTCATGGATTCGATGGCGATCTGCGAATATCTCGAGGAGACGGTCGACAAGGCGGCGATGATCAACGGCACCGCGGTCAACCGGGCCGAGATCCGCCGGCTGGCCGCATGGTTCGATACGCAATTCTTCCAGGACGTGACCGCGCCGCTGCTCGGCGAGCGGATGATGAAGCGGATCGTGACCAGGGACGCCCCCGACGCGCGCGTGCTGCGCGAAGCGATGAAGGCGGCCGAGCGGCATCTCGACTATACCGATTATTTGCTCGACCATCACAATTGGGTGGCCGGCGCGACGATGAGCCTCGCCGATCTCGCCGCCGCCGCGCAGATCTCGGTCGCCGATTATCTCGGCGGGATCGACTGGAAGGGGCATGAGCAGACCGCGCGCTGGTATCGCGGCTTCAAGAGCCGGCCGAGCTTTCGTCCATTGCTGTCCGAGCGGATGACGGGGATCAACCCGCCCAAGGAATATGACGACGTGGATTTCGACTTCTAGGTCTGATCCGGCCGGGAGCGGGGTCGTTCTGCTCAGCCCGAGCGTTCTCTTCCTCAATGGCGGCAGGCTCTTCCAGGCAGCGGATTCGCATCGGCACGGCGGGCTGGTCGCTGTACAAGCCGCCTGCCGGGCGCTTCCCGGACACGGGCAGTCATCTCGAACGCTATGCCGCGATCTTCGACGCCGTCGAGATCAATTCGAGCTTCTACCGGCAGCACAAGCCGGAGACCTATGCGCGCTGGGCGGCGAGCGTGCCGGCGGGCTTTCGGTTCGCCGTGAAGCTGCCCAAGGCGATCACGCACGAGCGGCGGCTGATCGATTGCGACGACCTGCTTGCACGTTTCGCCGGAGAGGTTGCTGGGCTCGGGGAGAAGCGTGGGCCGCTCCTTGTCCAATTGCCGCCCACGCTCGCCTTCGACGCCATGGTCGCGGATCGGTTCTTCAGCCTGGCCCATGACCTGCTGGGCGGAACGATGGCGTGCGAGCCGCGCCATGCCGGCTGGTTCACGCCCGAGGCCGATGCGCTGCTCGTCAAGCACCGGGTGGCGCGAGTCGCCGCCGATCCCGCGCCGGTAGCCGGGGCGGGCGAGCCGGGCGGATGGACTGGCCTCCGCTACACGCGGCTGCACGGCGCGCCGCGCATCTATCGGTCGGCCTATGACCTCGCGGCGGTCGAGCGGCAGGCGGCGGCAGCCTGCGCGGCGGACGTCGAGAGCTGGACGATCTACGACAATACCGCGTCAGGCGCTGCGCTCGGCAATGCGCTGGCGATGCGCGATCTCGTGACCAGTTAGCCGTCGAGGCTGCGCGAGGCCTGTTCGAACATGTCCTTCGACAGCCCCGGCGTCGCCACGATCCGCTCGAGTTCCGCGCGCATCAAGGTGCCGCGTGCCTCGTCGAAACGGCGCCAGCGGCCGAGCGGCGGGATCAGCTTCGCCGCGGTCTGCGGGTTGAGCTTGTCGAGCGCGATGAGCTGGTCGGCGACGAAACGATAACCCTCGCCCGAAACGGCGTTGAACGCCCGCTGGTTGACACTGAACGCCCCGACCAGGGAACGGGCGCGGTTCGGGTTGGCGAGGGTGAAGTCGCGGTGCCGCGCCAGTTCCCTGACGCTCGCCAGCGTGTCGTCGCGTGACGACAGCGCCTGAGTCGAGAACCATTTGTCGAGAACCAGACCATTGTCCGAATAGCGATTGTAGAAGATGTCGAGCGCGGCGATCCGCCGGTCCGAATTGCCGTTGACGAGCGTGGTCAGCGCGCCCTGGCGATCGGTCATGTTGTCGGCTGCCTCGAACTGGGCAAAGGCGAGCGCGGCGGCCTCGTCGCCGCCACCCGCCGCGATATAGCCGAGTGCGACGGTGCGCAGCCGGCGCAGGCCCTTGGCGAGCGGCGAATATTCGAACTTCGTTGCCCGGGCGCGCTCATATTCGGCGCGCCATTTCGCCTCGAGCGTACGGCCGATGTCGCGGCGCAGCGCTTCGCGCGCGGCATAGATCGCCTCGGGATCGACCAGCTTCATCTGGTCGCCGATGAAGCTTTCCGACGGCAGCAGCACTGCCTCGGCCACAAAGGCGCGGTCGAGATGGGGGTCATCGAGCGTATTGGCGATGGCGGCGATGACCGGCGCATGATCGGCGCGACCCTGGCTGACCGAGCTGACCAGGGTGTCGAGCATCAGCTGCTGCATCGCCTCGTAGCGCGCGAAAGGATCGTCGTCATGTGCCGAGAGAAAGGCGAGATCGGCGGCGGAGCGATCGGTCTCGATGACGACCGGCGCGGTAAAGCCGCGGTTGATCGACAGGACCGGGCGTTCCGCGACGGTCTCGAAGGTGATGCGCTCCTCGGCATCGGTCAGCTGGATGAGCTGCTCCGGACCGATCGGGCGCGCACTGTCGGCACCGAACAGCTTGAGCTTGAGCGGGAGGACCATCGGCAGCTTGTCGGGCTGGCCCGGGGTCGGGAGGACGCGCTGCGACAGGGTCAGGGTGGCGCGGCCGCTACCGGCCTCATGCGCCAACGACGCCGTCACGCGCGGCGTGCCGGCCTGGCTGTACCAGCGGCGGAACTGAGTCAGGTCGATCTCGCCGCCTTCCTCCATGCACGCGACGAAATCCTCGCAGGTCGCGGCGGTGCCGTCGAAGCGATCGAAATAAAGGTCGGTGGCGGTCCGGAAACGCTGGGGCCCGAGCAGGGTCGCCATCATGCGGATGACTTCGGCGCCCTTGTTATAGATCGTCGCGGTGTAGAAGTTCGAGATTTCGAGATATTCGTCCGGCCGGATCGGGTGCGCGAGCGGGCCGGCATCCTCGGGAAATTGCGCGGCGCGCAGGCCGCGTACGTCCTCGATGCGCTTGACCGCGGCGGAACCCTGGTCGGCGGAGAAGCTCTGGTCGCGAAAGACGGTGAAGCCTTCCTTCAGCGAGAGCTGGAACCAGTCGCGGCAGGTGACGCGGTTGCCCGACCAGTTGTGGAAATATTCATGTGCGACGACCGCGGCGATCGCGTCGAAATCATAATCGGTCGCGGTATCGGGATCGGCCAGGATGTAGCGCGAATTGAAGATGTTGAGACCCTTGTTCTCCATCGCGCCGAAGTTGAAGTCGTCGACCGCGACGATGTTGAACACGTCGAGATCATATTCGCGGCCATAGACCCGCTCGTCCCAAGCCATGGCGGTCTTGAGCGCTTCCAGCGCATGGCCGGTCTTGGCGACGTCGGCGGCGCGCACCCAGATGCCGAGCGCGACCTCGCGGCCCGACCCTGTGACGAAGCTGCCGCGATTGGCGACGAGGTCGCCCGCGACCATCGCGAAGAGATAGCAAGGCTTGGGGAAGGGATCGTGCCATTCGGCCCAATGGCGTCCGTCGCCGAGATCCCCCTCACCGACCGGATCGCCATTGGCGAGCAGGACCGGGAAGCGTGCCTTCTCCGCCGCCATGCGCACCTTGTAGCGGCTGAGCACGTCGGGCCGGTCGGGGAAGAACGTGATGCGGCGGAAGCCTTCCGCCTCGCACTGGGTGCAGAGATTGCCGCCCGACGCATAGAGTCCCATCAGCTGGGTGTTGCGGTCGGGCGCGATCTCGACCTCGGTCTCGATCATATGCGCCGAGCCGGAGAGCGGGATGACGAGCGTGTCGTCCTCCAGCGTCCAGTCGTTGATCGTCTTGCCGTCGACCTTGACCGACAAGGGGGTCTGGCCGCCGCCATCGAGGCGGAGCGGCGCGTCGTGCGCGCCGTTGCGGATGATGTGCAGTACGGCCTGGACTCGCGTCTTCTCGGGCGCGAGGTCGAAATCGAGCGAAATCTCCGGCACCAGCCAGTCGGGCGCCTGATAATCCTCGCGGCGCGTGACATGGGGCAGGGCGGTGGCGGTCTGGACGTCGAGCATGTCGCTGGATGTAGGGGCGCGCCTTCGCTCGTGCCACCGAAATCGCCGGCCGGCCTGCCGCACTTGCGCAGGCGCATGGCGGTGCTAGGCCGTCGTTCATGATCCTGACGGTACAAGGAAAAGGCATGTTTCGTTCGGTTGGCGCGATCGCGCTGATGAGTTTTGCGGGCGCTGCGCCGGCCCAGACGACCCCGGCACCGACGCCTCCCACCGCCCCGGTGAAGGATGCGAAGGCCATCAACGATATCGTCAACGCGGTGCTCCCCGACGACCAGGCGGCGATGAAGGCGCATGTCATGTTCCTCGCCTCCGACGCGATGCGCGGGCGCGAGGCGGGCAGCCCGGAATTCGACATCGCGGCCGAATATGTCGCGGCGCAATTCTACGCGGCGGGCCTGCGCCCGGCGGGCGACAATGGGGGTTATCTGCAAAAGGTGCCGCTCGTCACCTATCGCGCCGCCGACAAGGGCGATCTCGTGCTGACCCGCAAGGATGCCGAGCCGCTACGGCTGGTGTTCGGCGACGATTATGTGCCCAGCGCCTATGCCGGCGCCGCGTCGACCGTGATCGACGCGCCGGTGGTGTTTGTCGGCTTCGGCATCGTCGCGCCGCAATATAAGCGCAACGACTATGCCGGTGTCGATGTGAAGGGCAAGATCGTCGCCTATCTCGGCGGCGCGCCCTCGAGCTTCCAGAGCGAGGAGCGCGCGCATTTCTCCGGCGGCACGACCAAGGCGATATACGCCCAGTCGCGCGGGGCGATCGGCACGATCCTGATCCAGCCGCGCCCGCTCGGCGCGGCGGCGCAGAATCTTGACCGCCCGCGCGTGACCTGGGGCAAGCCCGATGGCACCGGCGATGCGCCGGGCGCGCCGCAGCTGGCGACGATCAGCGACATGGGTGCGGCCAAGCTGTTCGCGGGCGCGAAGACGCCCTGGGACGCCATCGTGAAGCGCGCTGCCAATGCCGAGACGAAGTTCAAGGCGGAGCAGCTGCCCGGCAGCCTGGCGATCGCGGTGAAGACGGCGTTCCAGCAGGGCATGAGCAGCAATATCGCCGGCATGATCCCCGGCAGCGACCCGAAACTCGGGTCGGAAGTGGTGGTGCTGTCCGCGCATCTCGACCATCTCGGCGTGCGCCCGGACATGAAGGGCGACAACATCTTCAACGGTGCCGAGGACAACGCCGTCGGCATCGCGTCGCTGATCGAGGAAGCCAGGCGCTTCAAGGCGAGCGGTAAGCCGCCGCGGCGCAGCGTGATGTTCCTGGCCGTCACTGGCGAGGAAAAGGGGCTGGTCGGTTCCGACTATTTCTCGAAGCACCCGACGGTGCCGATGAACCGTATCGTCGCCGACGTGAATCTCGACATGCCGATCCTGACCTATCGGTTCGAGGACATGACGGTGTTCGGTGCCGATCGGTCGACGCTCGGCCCGATCGTCAGCAAGGCAGTCGCTTCGGTGGGCGTGACCATGTCGCCGGACCCCGATCCGGCGCAGGGCATCTTCGTCCGGTCGGACCATTATCGCTTCGTCCAGCAGGGCGTGCCCTCGGTGTTCCTGTGGCCGGGCCAGGCCGGGCCAGGCAAGGCCGCGACGGCCGAGTTCTTCGCCAAACGCTATCACCAGCCCTCGGACGAGGTGTCGCAGCCGATCGACTGGAGCCAGGGCATCCGCTTCGTCGATGCGAACTATGCGATCGCGCGGGAAATCGCCGATGGCGACCAGCGGCCGCGCTGGAACAAGGGCGATTTCTTCGGCCTGCTCTATGACGGGTACGGCGCGAAATAACCGCGTTGCTCGTCTTCGGCCTCGGCTATTCGGCCCGGGCGCTGGCCGCCCGGCTGGGCGCCAGGGGCTGGCACGTGACCGGCACCAGCCGCGACGGCCAGCCCGGAACGATCGCGTTCGGCGACCGGGCGGCGGTGACGGCGGCGATCGCCAGGGCGGATTATATCCTGTCCTCGGTGCCGCCCGAGGGTGAGGCCGATCCGGTGCTGGTTGCCTATGGGCCGGCGCTTGCCGGAGCCGACGCATGGCTCGGCTATCTCTCCTCGACCGGCGTCTATGGCGATGCCGGCGGCGCCTGGGTGGACGAGGGTTCGCCGATCGGCGGCGGGCGGCGCGGCGCCCGGGCGACGGCGGATGCGGCGTGGCTGGCGATGGGCGCTCGCGTGTTTCGCCTGCCCGGCATCTATGGCCCGGGCCGGTCGCCGCTCGACCGGATCGCCGAAGGGCGGGCGCACCGCATCGACCTGCCGGGACAGGTGTTCAGCCGCATTCATGTCGACGATCTCGTCTCGGGCGTGATCGCCGGGTTCGACGCGCCTGCGGGCGCGTATAATCTCGCGGACGATCTGCCGGCGAGTCAGAATGACGTGATGGCGTGCGCGGCGCGGTTGCTCGGGCGCGATCCGCCACCCTTTGTGGCGATCGAGACCCTGTCGCCCCCGGCGCGCGCCTTTTACGACGAGAACCGCCGGGTGGCGAACGGCAAGGCGAAGCGGGTACTCGGCTGGCGCCCGCTTTACCCGGATTACCGGGCAGGCCTGCGCGCCCTCAATGCGATAACCAGCCCGGCACCGGTCAGCGCCGCGCCGCCTCCGGCGAGCAGCGACCAGCGATAGCCCTCGAAAAGGGTCGAAAAGAACATGGCGATCACCGGGATGATCACGCTCGAATAGGCGGCCTTGGCCGGGCCGATCACGCGCAGCACCCCGTAATAGAGCGTGAAGGCCAGAGCCGAGGCGACGATGCCGAGATAGAGCAGCCCCAGCAGATAGAAGAGGCGCGGCTCGATCACCGGCGGGCCCGCGACCGCCCAAGCGATGACGGCCTCCATCGCTGCGCCGAGCAGCATGGCGATGCCGAGCGTCGGCGCCATGGGATAGCGCCGGGCGGTCTCGGTGCCCTGCAGGACATTGGCCGTCGAGGCCGAGAGCACCGCCAGCAGGGCGACGCCGATGCCGGTCAGCGCCGCGCGCGGTCCATGCGGATCGAATCGGGCCTCATGCACGAACAACAGCGCGACTCCCGCCATTGCGATGATCGATCCGATGATGAGCTGCCGACCCAGCCGCTGGCCCAGGAAGACGCGGCCGAGCACGGCGTTGGGGACGAGCAGCAGGGCGAACACCACGGCGACGAGGCCGGAAGTGATATAGGTCTCAGCACGATAGACGAAGTTGAAGTTGAGACAGAACTGGGTGAAGGCCAGTGCCGTGACGAACAGCCAGCCGCGTCCGTCGAGGCGCACCGTCTCGCGCTTCCATGCCGCATAGGCCAGCATGGTCAGCCCGCCCACGGTGAAGCGATAGGCGACCGACCAGTTGAGCGGCACAACGCCGAGCTGGTCGTTGATCACGATCCAGGTCGAACCCCAGATCAGGGTGACGATGCCGAACGGGATCAGCACCGCGAGGCGCGTCGATTGCGGGGCGGGCTGATCGGACATACGCCTGCCCTAGCGCCGGCGCGATATGGGCGGCACCGGCGATTTCCTTGTCGGATGATAAGCTGCGTCTATCAAAGCGCCGCGATCGCGTCGGCGAGCGGCCGGATATCCTCTTCGCGCTGGTTCCACGAAATGACCAGCCGTGCCTCGCCGGGACCCCAGTCGTAGAAATCGAAGCCCAGCGCGCGGAGACTCGCCGCTTCCTCGGGCGAGACGCGCAGGAAGACCTCGTTCGCCTCGACCGGATTGACCAGCCGGTCGCCGGCGGCGCGCGCCAGCAGCGCCGCGCCGGCATTGGAGGTGCGGGCATTGTCGAGCCACAGATCGTCGGCGAGCAGCGCGAGGATCTGCGCGGCGAGATAGCGGCCCTTGGACAGCAGCAGCCCGGCGCGCTTGCGGCGATACAGGGTGGCGGCGGCGAGATCGGGCTTGAAGAAGATCAGCGCCTCGGCGCTCATCCCGCCATTCTTGACGAAGCCGAAGCTCAGCGCATCCACGCCTGCCCGCCAGGTCAGGTCGGCGGGCGAGCAGCCGAGATGGGCGACGGCATTGGCGAAACGCGCGCCGTCCATGTGCAGGCCGAGACCACGGGCTTTCGCCAGATCGCCGATCGCGGCGACGTCGTCGGGCGAATAGACCAGACCATATTCAGTCGCGTTGGTGATCGAGATGGCGTGCGGCTGGACCTGGTGCACGTCGTCGCGGGTGGCATCGAGCACGGCCCGGATCGCGACGGGATCGAGCTTCGCGCCTGGCCCCTCGGCGAGCAGCAGCTTGGCGCCGTGGGTATAGAATTCCGGCGCGCCGCATTCGTCATTCTGGATATGTGCGTCACGGTGGCAGACGATCGCGCCGTGCGGCGGGCACAACGCGGCGAGCGCGAGGCAATTGGCCGAGGTGCCCGACGGCACCCAGAGCGCACGGACATCAGCCTCGAACAGGTCGGAGAACAGCCCGTCGAGTTGCTTGCTCCAGGCATCGCCGTCATAGGCGGTGTCGAGCACATTGGCCTCGGCCAGCGCGGCGATGACGGCCGGATGGACGGGAGCGGCGTTATCGGAAAAGAAGCGCATGCCCGGTGCCTTGCTGCGCGTCGGGCGACGCGTCAACTCACCTTAGACCCAGCCGACTTCGTCGAGCAGGGCGCGCCGTTCATTTTCGCTGAGGCGAAGTGCAAGACGGCCCAGTGTCGGTAGTTTCTTGCGGATCGCGATCACCCCAAGCAGTGCATTCAGCAGGGTCTCGTCCGTTGCCGTCGCGAGCATGCTGACGGCGGCCGCGAAGATCGACTGCCAGGCCGCCTCATAGTCTTCGATCAGCCATGCCGGAAGCGGTGGGTTGCCGTCCACGCCGCGCCGTTCCTCGATCGTCGCGACCAGGGCAAAGCCGTTCCAGTCCGCGGTCCGGCCGTCCATGATCAACCGGGCGATCTCGGGCACCGCGGCATAGGATGCCTCGCCGACATCTTCCTGATGGAATAGCTCTTCCCACAATTCGTCCCAGGCCGGACCCGGTGGCTCGCCCGTTTCAATGCGCCGCAGGGCAGGGCGCGGGTCATACGGGACACGATAGCCGCCCTTTAGTGACGACCATCGTTCATCCGACGGATCAAGGCTCATTGCGGCTCCTCGTCCTCGGGATCGCGGGGCGGGGCGCGGTCGTCGCGGCGCGGGCGGGGATCGCCATTGTCGCGGTTCGAGCGATTAATCTCGATATTGCCGTCGCGGCCGATATGCAGGTCGAGCCCAAGCCCCTGCAGCTGCCCCTCTACGGGAGACAGGATCGCGTCGGGATCGATGACATTCTCCGCGTCCGGATCGACCTCGTCGGCGGCCGGTTCGGCGGCCTGGGCCGGGCCGACGCCGAGCGCCTGCTGCATGAAGTCGCGCCATACCCGTGCGGGGATGCCGCCGCCCGACAGGCCGGGATTGGGCGTGTTGTCGTCATTGCCGACCCACACGCCCGTGATGAGCCCGCCGGCAAAGCCGAGGAACAGCGCGTCGCGATTGTCCTGGGTGGTGCCGGTCTTGCCGAAGGTATCGACCGACAGCGCCGCCTGGCGCCCGGTGCCCGATTCGGCCGAGGCCGAGAGCAGGTCGAGCATGTCGTCGCGGATGCGGCCGGTCAGCGGACGCGACCTCGTGGTCAGCGCCGCATACCAGCTCTGGTCGCGCACTTCCTCCAGGCCGCGGGCAGCGACCGGATAGGATTCGGCCGCGAACGCCGCATAGGCGGAGGTCAGTTCGAGCAGCGACATGCTCGAGGTGCCGAGCGCGATCGTCGCCTCGCTGGGAATCGGGGTGGTGATGCCGAGGTCGCGCGCGGCCTTGATGACGTTCGCCACGCCGACCTTCTGGATCAGGCGGGCCGCCGCGACGTTGCTCGACCTGGCAAAGGCCTGGCGCAGCGTGATCGGGCCGAGATAGCGGCCGTCGCTGTTCTTGGGGGACCAGTCGGCGATGGTGATCGGCGAATCGTCGATCATCGAATCCGGGGTCATGCCGCTGCGCAGCGCCGCCAGATAGACGAACAGCTTGAAGGCGGATCCGGGCTGGCGCCGCGCCTGGGTGGCGCGGTTGAACGGGCTGTCGGCATAGGATTTGCCGCCGACCATCGCGACCACCCGGCCGTCGGGGCGCATCGCCACCAGGGCGATCTGGGCCTGGCGCAGGCCGGCACGCCTGACCGCGCGCTCGGCCGCATTCTGCAGGCGGCGGTCGAGCGTGGTCTTCACCGTCGTCTCGGTGACGATCTCGCCGGCGCGGTCGCGTGCCTCGGGCAGGACCCAGTCGGCAAAATAGGTGCCATCGGGCAGCGGCTTGATCCGGTCGACGGCGAGGCGCGCCGGGCGGACATCCGCGGCGGTCGCCTTGTCGATGAAGCCGGCCGCGGCCATGGCGCCGACCACGAGCTTCTGCCGGTCGCGCGCGCCCTTGAGGTTGACGGTCGGGGCAAGCTTTGACGGCGCCTTGACCAGCCCGGCAAGCATCGCCGCCTGGCCGATAGACAGCGCGCGCGGATCACGGTTGAAATAATGCTTCGCCGCGGCGCTCAGGCCATAGACGTTGTCGCCGAAATAGACGTTCGACAGATAGCGCGAGAGGATTTCGTCCTTCGACAGCCATGCTTCGAGCCAGAAGGCGATCATTACCTCTCGCACCTTGCGCGCCGCCGTCCGGTCCGAATCGAGAAAGGCGTTCTTGGCGAGCTGCTGCGTGATGGTGCTGCCGCCCTCGCGCACCCGGCCCCGGCTCATATTGTGGACGAAGGCGCGGATGATGCCCTTGGGGTCGATGCCCCAATGCGAGCGGAAGCGCCGGTCCTCGATCGCGAGAAAGGCGTTGGTGACGTTCCTGGGCAGTTTCGCCGCGTCGACCGGGGCGCCGATGATCGCGCCGCGCCGCGCGATCGGCGATCCGTCATCGGCGAGCAGGGTGATGCTCGGCGGCGTCAGGGGCTTCAGCGACTGCGACAGCGGCGCGGTGACCGCGAGCCAGCCGACCGCCAGCACGAACAGGATGATGAGCGCGCCGATGCCGCGGGTGAACCAGCGCCAGTAATTGCGTCGCGGCGCCCCCGGCAGGTCGGTCGGGCGAGGCTCGGGCTGCTCGGGATAGTCGAACCGGCCGGAATAGGCGGGCGGGGGCAGGTCCTCGGTCAGGTCCAGCGAGGAATTGCCCTGCGACGACGCGGGTTCGAAAGGATAAGGACGCATGGCTCCTGTCAGTCCGTTCCCGGTTACGCCGCCCGGAGGTGTGTTAGCGTAATATGACAGTTGCCGCAAGCGTTCGACATGATGCGCATCCTAGCAGGCGCGGCCCGGTCATGCGAGCGTCGACCATAGGGGCATTGAGGCCGTACCGTGCAGCGGCTATCTGGATGCGGTGCAGCGCCGCACCGACAAGGATGCCGAATGACCGATATCGCCACCGCCGCATCGCCGCTCGTCGTGGGGATCGGCGGCACGATCGGCGGCACCTCCTCGACCGAGCGGGCGTTGCGCATCGCCCTCGACGCGGCGTGCAAGGAGGGGTTTCGTACCCGCATGTTCGGTGGCGCCGACATGGCGCGGTTGCCGCTCTACGATCCGCGCGCGACCGAACGGACCGAGCAGGAGCGCGAGTTCGTCGATACCGTGCGCCAGGCCTCGGCGCTGATCATCGCCAGCCCGGGCTATCACGGCAGCATCTCGGGCGTGGTCAAGAACGCGCTCGACCTGCTCGAAGAGACGGCCAAGGACGAACGGCCCTATCTGGCGGACATGCCGGTCGGGCTGATCGCGACCGCTTATGGCTGGCAGGCGACGGGCAGCACGATCGCGGCGCTGCGCTCGATCGTCCATGCGCTGCGCGGCTGGCCGACGCCGTTCGCCGCGGCGATCAACACCCAACTGACCAAGTTCGACGATGACGGCGGGAGCAGCGACCCCGCGGTGTTCGAGCAGCTCTGCCTGGTCGGTCGCCAGGTCGCGCGCTTCGCGCCGATCGCCCAAAACGGCTGAGGGTGGGTGGCTGAGGGCATCCACTGGCCGAAAGGCTTCGCGCCAGCCGAGGCGCCGATCCATGTCGTCAACCGCATCGAGACGGAGACCGCGCCGGAGATCGTCTGGCGGCGGCTGATCCATGCGGCAGGCTGGCCGGCGATCTATGCCAATGCGAGCGACGTGGCGATCGAGGGCGGCGGCGCGGACCTGTTCGCGGGCGCTCGGTTCAGTTGGAAGACCTTCGGCGTGGCGCTGCGCAGCGAAGTGAAGGAATTCGAGCCGGAGACGCGGATCGCCTGGGTGGCGGAGGGGATCGGCGTGACGGCCTATCACGCCTGGCTGATCACGCCGTCCGGGACGGGGTGTTCGATCCTGACCGAGGAGACTCAATATGGGCTGGTCTCGCGGGTCGGGCGGCTGCTGTTCCCGACGCGGATGGAGCGCTGGCACCAGCGGTGGCTGGAGGCGCTGGCCTCTTAAAGCCCTCCCCTGAAGGGAGGGGCTTGAGAAGTCACCGCGTCGGCACGGGCTCCTCGCCCGAATAGTCGTAGAACCCCCGGCCCGTCTTGCGGCCGAACCAGCCAGCTTCGACATATTTCACCAGCAGCGGCGCGGGGCGGAACTTCGGGTCGCCGGTGCCTTCGAACAGCACCCGGGTGATCTCCAGGCAGGTATCGAGGCCGATGAAATCAGCGAGCGTCAGCGGGCCCATCGGGTGGTTGAGGCCGAGCTGGCAGGCGATATCGATATCGGGAATGGTCGCGACGCCCTCGCCCAGCGCGAAGCAGGCTTCGTTGAGCATCGGCATCAGCACGCGGTTGACGATGAAGCCAGGCGCGTCGTTGGCGCGCACCACTTTCTTGCCGAGCGCCCTGGCGTACTCTTCGACGAGATTGACGGTCTCGTCCGAGGTGGCGAGGCCGCGGATCAGCTCGATCAGGCCCATCACCGGCACGGGATTGAAGAAATGCACGCCGACGAAGCGCTTCGGGTCGGGCGAGGCCTGGGCGAGGCGCGTGATCGGGATCGACGAGGTGTTCGAGGCGAGCACTGCCTGATGGCCGAGCACCTTGCCGACCTCGGCGAAGATCGAGCGCTTGATCTCCTCGCGCTCGGTCGCGGCCTCGATCACCAGCCCGCAGGAGGACATGCCGTGCACGCCGTCGATCGGCTCGATCCGGGCCAGCGCCTGGTCCCGCGCGGCGGCATCGATCTTCTCCTTGGTCACCAGCCGATCGAACGCCTTGGCGATGCCCGCCTTGCCGGCCTCCGCGCGCTCCTTCGAGACGTCGGTGAGCAGGACATGGAAGCCTGCCTGCGCCGAGACCTGCGCGATGCCCGCGCCCATCTGCCCCGCTCCGATCACGCCCACCGTCTGCATTGCCTGCTCTCCGAATACCGAATTTGCCCCGCTCCTATCGACTCGCGCGCCGTGCCGCTAGGATGATGGGATGATCGGATTGTTCTTCCTCTTCGCCGCGGCCGATGCCGCGACACCGCGCGCCGGGCCCATCAACAGCTTCGGTGACTGGGCCGTCGCCTGCGACAATGTCCGGGTGTGCGAGATGACATCGCTGATACCCGAGAACGAAGAGTCCGACGGCAGCGATTCGGGCGCTTCCTTCTCGATTGCGCGCGCGGCGGGCCCCGGCGGCGGGTTCTTCTTCGAGCTATCGACCAATGGCGGGGTCGCCGGGCCGGTATCGGTGCGGATCGACGGCAAGCGGATCGTCGACGGCATCGTCGCGAACGATGGCATGACGCTGGCCGGCGACGCCGCGGAGCGGATCGTCGCGGCAATGGCCAATGGCAAGAGACTGACCCTGAACAGGAAGGCGGGCAAGGAAGTGGCACATGCCTCCCTCGCGGGCTCCGCCGCCGCGCTGCGGTTCATCGATGCCGAACAGGGCCGTGCGGGAACGGTGACGGCGGCGGTCGCCAAGGGCACGAAGCCGGCCAGCGCCGTGCCGCCCGTCGCAGCGTTGCCGAAAGTGCGCTCGATCGCACCGTCGGGCGTCGCGACAAAGGTCACGCCGGCCCTGATCAGGACGATGCGGTCGTTGTCGGGGTGCGAGACCGAGGACGGGCAGAGCAACGATCCGATCATCGGCAATGCGATCGGCGGGGGCAAGACGCTGGTGCTGCTGCCATGCGGGGCGGGGGCGTATAATTTCTCGACCGTGCCGTTCGTCGTCGCCGCGGGCAAGCCGGTGATCGCGCGCTTCGATTCGCCGCCCGGATGGACGCTGGCCGAGGGCACGCCGACTCTGGTCAATGCCGATTGGGACGCGAAGCTCGGCCGGCTCGGCAGCTACACCAAGGCGCGAGGCCTGGGCGATTGCGGGTCGAGCGAGACCTATGTCTGGGACGGGACGATGTTCCGGCTGATCGAGGCGACGCAGATGGGCGAGTGCCGCGGGTCGATCAACTGGCTGACGATCTGGCGGGCCACGCCCGTTCGCTGACCCGTTTCACCTGATTCATCGGGCGGATTTTTCTTCATCTGTTATGTTGGACTCGGGGTCCGGATTTTCGTTGCTGATTCAAGGCTCTAACCTGCTTCACCTGTTACCGGCATAACAGGTGAAGAACAGGTGGATAACAGGTGCCGGCACAGGCTCTGTTACGCATACCGACGATGAGAAAGATCCAGCACCGATCGGTTGGGACCGGCCGGCTGGATCAGGATGCTAGCGGATTTTCGAGGCAGTTGAATCGACGAGAGAACGACGCAGCACGCACACCCCTCCCGCTTGCGGGAGGGGCTAGGGGAGGGCCTGTCCTCCCAGCCAGGTTTATCGATCGGGGACAGGCCCTCCCCCGACCCCTCCCGCAAGCGGGAGGGGAGAGTCAGGGCGCGAAGCGGGCCGGCTGGGCTTCGGCGAGGATCACCGCGAACAGGCCGTCCGGGTCAGTCCATTCGGCGATCGGCGTCCAGCCGCCCGCGCGGAGCAGGATGCGGCCGTCGCGCTGGCCGTATTTGTGGCTGTTCTCGGTGTGGATCGTCTCGCCCGCCGCCATGGAGAAGGGGCGGCCTTCGATGGTGAAGCTGATGTCGCGCGTCGCTTCGAGATGCATCTCGATCCGGGCGCGATCGTCGTTCCAGATCGCGCGGTGGCGAAAGGCCTCGATCGGCAGGGTGCCGTCGAGCTCGCGGTTGATCCGCTCGATCAGGTTCAGGTTGAACGCCGCGGTCACGCCCTGGGCGTCGTCATAGGCCGAGACCAGAAGCTGCTCGTCCTTGATCCGGTCCATGCCGATCAGCAGCATCGATCCGGTGCCGAGCGACGCCTTCATCGCGCGGAGCAGGTCGACCGAGCTGTGCGGGATCATGTTGCCGATGGTCGAGCCGGGGAAGAAGCCGAGCTTGGGCAGGTCGGCGACCGAGGCGGGCAGGGCGATCGGACGGAGGAAGTCCGCCTCGACCGGCAGCACCGGCAGGCCGGGAAAGGCGGCGGCAAGCCCCGCCGAGGATTCGCGCAGGAAATCGCCCGAAATGTCGATCGGCACATAGGCGGCGGGGTTCACGCTACGCAGCAGGATCGGTGTTTTGGTCGAGGAGCCCGAGCCGAACTCGACCACGGCGCGGCCTTCGCCGGCAAGCGTCGCGACTTCCGGGCAGGCGCGGCGCAGGATCTCGGTCTCGGTCCGCGTCGGATAATATTCGGGGAGTTCGGTGATCGCCTCGAACAGCTCCGAGCCGCGCCGGTCGTAGAACCAGCGCGCAGGGATGGCGCGGGGCCGAGTCTCGAAGCCGCGCAAGACGTCGGCGCGAAAGGCGGGGTCGGCAAGGGTGACGTCGCCGTCCTCGATTTCCTGTTTCAGCATGTCAGAGATCCTTGGCCAGACGCACGCCGGTGAATTGCCAGCGCTGGTGGGGATAGAAGAAGTTGCGGTAGCTCGCGCGGCCATGGCCGCGCGGCGTGGCGCAGGAGCTGCCGCGCAGGACGAACTGCCCGCTCATGAACTTGCCATTATATTCGCCGACCGCGCCATCGGCGGGTCTGAAGCCGGGATAGGGACGAAAGGCGCTGCCGGTCCATTGCCAGACATCGCCGAAAAAGGCCGGGCCTTCGGTGGCCGGACGCGGTTCGATCGGGCCCGCGCCGTCGAGCTGGTTGCCGCCCGATGGATCGAAGGCGGCAGCGGCTGCTTCCCATTCGAATTCGGTCGGCAGGCGGGCGCCGGCCCAGCTCGCATAGGCATCCGCCTCGTAGAAGCTGACATGCGTGACCGGCGCGGCGGGGTCGATCGGGCGGCGGCCATCAAGGCCGAACCGCGTCCATACGCCGTCCTGCTGTTCCCAATAGAGCGGCGCCGTAATTCCCTGCGCCTTCACCCAGGCCCAGCCGTCGGACAGCCAGTGGCGCGGATCGGCATAACCGCCATCGGCGATGAAACTGGCCCATTCGCCATTGGTGACGGTGCGGTCGGCGATGGCGTGCAGGGTGAGCAGCGCCTCGTGGCGCGGCCCTTCGCAATCGAAGGCGAAACCGTCGCCGCCATGGCCGACCTCGACGATCCCGGCCTTGCCCTCAAGCCAGCCGATCGGGCCGGGCATCGCGACCGGTACCTTGCGCCCGGCGGGCCAGATCGCCGGTTCGAGCGGGTTCTGTGCCATCAGATGGAGCATGTCGGTGACCAGCAGCTCCTGATGCTGCTCTTCATGATGGCAGCCGAGCGTCAGCAGATCGAGCGCGGCATCGGGCAGACCGGGCAGCGCGACACGGATCGCGGCATCGACATGGGCGCGATAGGCCAGCACTTCGGCGAGGCTCGGCCGGGTGATCATGCCGCGGCGCGCGCGGCTGTGGCGCTGGCCCTCGGCCTCGTAATAGCTGTTGAACAGGAAGGGGAAACGCTCGTCGTGCAGCCCATAGCCGGCGACGAAATCGCGCAGGATGAAGGTTTCGAGGAACCAGGTGGTGTGCGCGAGATGCCATTTCGCGGGGGACGCATCGTCCATCGACTGGACCGTGGCATCTGCGTCGGAAAGCGGGGCGACCAGCGCCTCGGTCAGCGCGCGGACCTTCGCGAAGCGCGTCGCGAGGGCGTCCGTTTCGGCCTTGGGCTCCGAGTTTGTTCGCATTCTGTTCCCTTTTCCAGAACGCATCGGCCAAAGTCAAGCCAGGCTATGGCTCCTTCGGATCGCGGGACGCACCCGGAATCCACAGAACGTCGCCACCCGCGTCTTTGTTCACGCGCCTCGCAGCGACGAACAGATAGTCAGACAGGCGATTGAGATAGGAAAGCGCGAGCGGATTCAAAGGGACAATCTGCCCAGCGGCAACGGCGGTACGCTCGGCGCGCCGCGCGATGGCGCGGGCGAGGTGAAGCGCGGCGGCGCCCGCGGTGCCGGCGGGCAGGATGAAGCTGGTCAGCGGGGCGAGATCGGCGTTCATCGCGTCGATCTCCTCCTCCAGCCGCGCGACCTGCGCCGCGACGATGCGCAAGCTCATGTCGGACGGCGCGAAATCCTCGCCTGGGGTGGCGAGATCGGCGCCGAGATCGAACAGGTCGTTCTGGATGCGGGTCAGCGCGGTCGCGTACCGGCCCAGCCCGAGCGCGGAGATCGCCACGCCGATCGCGCTGTTGGTTTCGTCGACATCGCCGATCGCGGCCATGCGCGGATCGTTCTTGGCGACGCGCGATCCATCGACCAGGCCAGTGGTGCCGTTATCGCCGGTGCGGGTGTAGATCTTGTTGAGCTTGACCATGGGCCGGTCGACCGGACGGTCAGGTCTTGCCGGCGAGGAACAGGATCAGCACGACGATCACGATGGCGATCGCCTGGAAGAAGATGCGATATTGCATCGCCTTGTTCGACTGGAGCGCGGCCTTGGATGGGCCACCATCACCCTTCACTTCATTACTGGCATTGAGCAGGAAGACCGCAAGGCCGCGGACCAGCATGGCGAGGGTCGCGAGCATCGCCGCGATCAGCAGGATGAAAAGGAAGGTGCTCATCGGCTTTATCTAGGCTTCCGACACCCGAAAGCCAATGGGCAGGTGCCCGGCGCGCAGGTCGTCGGCGAGCGCTCGCCCATCCACCCCCGCCGCCCGCATCGCCTCGAGCGTCGGCGCCTTGTTGCGCTTGGCCAGCCGTTCGCCACGATCGTCGGCGAGCAGGGCGTGGTGGCGATAGACGGGCACCGGCAGGCCGAGCAGCGCTTGGAGCAGCCGGTGGACATGCGTGGCAGCGAACAGGTCGCGGCCGCGCACCACATGGGTGATGCCCTGCGCCGCGTCGTCGACGGTAACGGCGAGGTGATAGCTGGCCGGCGCGTCCTTGCGCGCGAGGATCACGTCGCCATGGATTTCCGGCGTCGCGACCATGTCGCCGATGAGCTCGTCATGCCAGACCAACCGACCGTCGTGACGGAACTGGTCGGGCATTTCCTCCGCCGCCGGGGAGAGCAGGTCGAGCGCGCGCGCCATGTCCAGCCGCCATGCATGCTGCTCGTCCGCCTGCCGCCGCGCGCGCACATCCTCCGCAAGATGGCGGCAGGTGCCGGGATAGAGCGACCCGGCGTCGCCGTGCGGGGCGGACAGGCTCGCGGCGATCTCGGCACGGGTGCAGAAACAGGGATAGAGCAGCCCCAATGCCTTCAGCCGGTCGAGCGCCGCGGCATAGACACCGAGCCGTCCCGACTGGAGCAACACCGGCCCGTCCCAATCGAGCCCGAGCCAGGCAAGATCGCGCTCGATCGCGTCGATATAGTCGGGCCGGCTGCGGGTGCCGTCGATATCCTCGATGCGCAGCAGAAAGCGCCCACCTGCCCCTTTCGCGCGGTCGTGCGAGAGGATTGCCGACCAGGCGTGGCCGATGTGCAACAGCCCCGTAGGGCTGGGCGCGAATCGGGCGACGATTTCGCTCAAACCGGCTCTTGACCGCGAGTCGCGGGCTGTGCTGTCATCACGGCGTCATCCTAGTCGGCAATGGCCGCGCCAGGAAGCAAAGGGGGTCGTTCGCGTGTACCATCCCGATCTGATCCGTCATCCGGACAGTTGCCCTGCGCTTGTGTTGAACGCCGATTACACGCCGCTCAGCTATTATCCGCTCAGCGTATGGCCGTGGCAGACCGCAATCAAGGCAGTGTTCCTCGACCGGGTCGACATCGTCGCGGAATATGAGCGCGAGGTGCGCAGCCCGAACCACAAGATCAAGCTGCCCTCGGTCATCGCGCTGAAATCCTATGTCCGGCCGAGCGCCTTTCCGGCCTTCACCCGGTTCAACCTGTTCCTGCGCGACAAGTTCGAATGCCAATATTGCGGGGCGGGCAACGACCTGACCTTCGACCATGTCGTGCCGCGCGCCCAGGGCGGGCGGACGACCTGGGAGAATGTCGTCACCGCCTGCGCGCCGTGCAATCTGAAAAAGGGCGGGCGCACGCCGAAACAGGCAGGCATGCCGCTGCACATCGGCGCGATCCGGCCGACCAGCTGGCATCTGCAGGAACATGGCCGGCGCTTCCCGCCCAACTATCTGCACGATACCTGGCACGACTGGCTCTATTGGGACGTCGAGCTGGAGGCCTGAGGTCGGTTCCGCTTTCATTTGGCACAAGCGTCATGCCGGACTTGTTCCGGCATCCATTTCTCCTCCCGCGCTGACGGTGTTGGTTGCACGATGGACCCCGGAACAAGTCCGGGGTGACGGAGGATGGGCCGATGTTTTGGGCCCCTGGCTTCGTCTCTGGTTGACCCCGGCTCTACCGCAATGCAGCATCCGCTCATGGCCGATCTCCCCTCCATCGCGAACAATCCCGACATCCGCTTCCTGGGCAAGCTGCTCGGCGACGTGATCCGCGCCTATGGCGGGGAGACGCTATTCCGGCGCACCGAATATATCCGCGCGGCCTCGGTCGACCGGCATCGCGGGGTGGCGGGCAAGGATGCGGTCGATCTCGGGCTCGACCGGCTGAGCCTGGACGAGACGCTCGATTTCGTGCGCGGCTTCATGCTGTTTTCGATGCTCGCCAATCTCGCCGAGGACCGGCAGGGCGTCGCCGCGGAAAAGGGGGCGGATGTCGAATCCGCGCTGAAGCGGCTGGCGGACGAGGGGATCGATCACGACGCGGTGATGGCGCTGCTCGACCATGCGCTGATCGCCCCGGTGCTGACCGCCCACCCGACCGAGGTACGGCGCAAGAGCATGATCGACCATCGCAACCGCATCTCCGAGCTGATGACGCTCAAGGATGCCGGCCTCGCCGAGACGCCCGAGGGCGATGCGGTGGACGAAGCGATCCTGCGCCAGATCGCCTTGCTGTGGCAGACGCGCGTGCTGCGCAAGGAGCGGCTGTTCGTGGCGGACGAGGTGGAAACGGCGCTGAGCTATCTGCGCGACGTGTTCCTGCCCGCGCTGCCGGCGCTCTATCAGCGCTGGGACCGGGCGCTTGGCGAACGCGCGCCGAGTTTCCTGCGGCCCGGGAGCTGGATCGGCGGGGATCGCGACGGCAATCCCTTCGTCACCGCCGACTCGCTCGAGATCGCGCTGGCCAAGGCGTGCGAGGCCGTGCTCGGCCATTATCTCGACGCCGTGAACGCGCTCGGTGCCGAGCTGTCGATCTCGACCGGCATCACCGAGGCCGATGACGGCGTGCAGGCGCTGGCCGCGGTGAGCGGCGACAGCGCCCCCAGCCGCGAGGACGAGCCCTATCGCCGGGCGCTGTCGGGCATCTACGCGCGGCTCGCGGCGACGCATCTGGCGCTGACCGGCAAGCCCGCGCCGCGGCCGGGGGCATTGCACGGCGAGCCTTATCCCGATCCCCAGGCCTTCCGCGCCGATCTGGTCACCATCGCCCGGGCGCTGCGCAAGGGCGGCGGCGGGGCGCTTGCCTCGGGCGGGGCACTGGGGCGGCTGATCCGCGCGGTCGAGACCTTCGGTTTCCACCTCGCCACGCTCGATCTGCGCCAGAACAGTGCCGTGCTGGAGCGAGTCGTGGCGGAGTTGCTCAAGGTCTCGGGGGTCGAATCCGACTATCTCGCTCTCGGCGAGTCCGAGCGCGTCTCGCTGCTGCGCCACGAACTGTCCAACGCACGGCCTTTGTCGAGCCCGTTCGAACCCTATTCGGACGAGACCAATTCCGAACTGGCGATCATTCGCGCCGCGGCCGACGCGCATGCGAAATATGGGCCGAGCTGCATCACCCAGCATATCGTCTCGATGGCGCAGTCCGTCTCGGACCTGCTCGAAGTCAATGTGATGCTGAAGGAATTCGGCCTGTACCGGCCCGGCAAGGTCCCCACCGCCGCGATCATGGCGGTGCCGTTGTTCGAGACGATCGGCGATCTGGAGGCGGCGCCGGGCATCATGACGGAGTGGTTCGCTTTGCCCGAGGCCGGTGCGATCACCCGGGCGCGCGGTTTCCAGGAAGTGATGATCGGCTATTCGGATTCGAACAAGGACGGGGGGTACATCACCTCGACCTGGTCGCTGTCCAAGGCATCGACCGCGCTGAAGCCCGTGTTCGACAAAGCCAGGGTGGGCATGCAGCTGTTCCATGGCCGCGGCGGCGCGGTGGGGCGCGGTGGCGGATCGGCCTTTGCGGCGATCCGCGCCCAGCCGACCGGCACGGTGCAGGGGCGCATCCGCATCACCGAGCAAGGCGAAGTGATCGCCGGCAAATATGGCACGCGCGAGAGCGCGATGACCAATCTGGAGGCGATGGCCTCCGCCACCTTGCTCGCCAGCCTGGAGCCCGATGCGCTGTCACCGGTGGAAGCCGCGCGGTTCGGCGCGGCGATGGATGCGCTGTCGGGGAACGCGTTCAGGGCGTATCGCGATCTGGTCTATGGCACGGAGGGCTTCCGCACCTTCTTCCGCCAGATGACCCCGATCGCCGAAATCTCCGGCCTGAAGATCGGATCGCGCCCGGCGAGCCGGACCAAGTCTGACCGGATCGAGGATCTGCGCGCCATCCCCTGGGTGTTCAGCTGGGCGCAGGCGCGGGTGATGCTGCCGGGCTGGTACGGCGTCGGCCAGGCGATCGCCGGGTTCGAAGACAAGGGGTTGCTGGCGGAGATGGCGCAGGGCTGGCCGTTCTTCGCCGCGACGCTCGACAATATGGAGCAGGTGATCGCCAAGTCCGACATGGACATTGCCGAGCGCTATGCCGCGCTGGTCGAGGACCGGGCGCTGGCGGATTCGGTGTTCGGGGCGATCCGCAGCGGTTGGCGGCAGACGCATGACGGACTGCTGGAAGTGACGGGTCAGTCGCGCCTGCTGGAGAAGCATCCGGCGCTCGATGCGTCGATCCGGCTGCGGCTGCCCTATATCGAGCCGCTGAACCTGTTGCAGATCGAGCTAATGAAACGCCACCGCGCGGGCGAGACGGACGCGCGGATCGCCGAGGGGATTCTCCTGTCGATCAACGCGATCGCGACGGCGCTGCGGAATTCGGGCTGACAATCCTCCCTGGAACGGGGAGGGGGACCAGCGAAGCTGGTGGAGGGGGGCTTCCGCAGACGGTGCGCTTGTGGAGAACCCCCTCCACCACCCGCTGAAGAAGCGGGCGGTCCCCCTCCCCGTTCCGGGGAGGATCAAGAAAGAAACGGCGCCGCCAGCTCCGGCCGCACCCTGAGCAAGCGCCCCGTCGCCCGGTCGAGCAGCGCCCAGGTCGATACCGCCTCCACCTTCACCTTGCCGTCGGCGCCGGTGAACCGCACATGGCGGTCGAAGCGGGCGCCCCGGGGCGGTTCGGGCACCCAGGTTTCGCCCGTCACCGTCTCGCCCGGACCGACATTGCCGCGGTAATCGATCTCGTGCCGGGTCACGACCCAGATAAGGCTATCCTGCTGTTCGGCGGTCGCGATCGCTGCCCAATGCGCGACCGCGATGTCCTGGATCCACTTCACCCATACCGCATTGTTGACGTGGCCGAGCTCGTCGATGTCGGCCTCGGTCGCGGTCCTGGCGAGGGTGAAGACCATTATCCCTCGACCCCCATCTGCCACAGCACGAAGGCATGCTCCTCGGCCGCTTCACGCAGACTCTCGAACCGGCCCGATTTGCCGCCATGGCCGGCGCCCATATTGGTCTTGAGCAGCAGCAGATTGTCGTCGGTCTTGGTCGCGCGGAGCTTCGCCGCCCATTTGGCCGGCTCCCAATAGGTCACGCGCGGATCGTTGAGGCCGCCCGAGATGAACATCGGCGGATAGGCATGGGCGGCTACCTGGTCATAGGGCGAATAGGAACGGATCAGCTCGAACGCTGCCTTGTCCTCGATCGGGTTGCCCCATTCGGGCCATTCGCCCGGCGTCAGCGGCAGTGACTCGTCGAGCATCGTGTTGAGCACGTCGACGAACGGCACGTCCGCGATCACCGCCCCCCATAGCTCGGGATCGCTGTTGACCACCGCGCCCATCAGCTCGCCGCCGGCCGAGCGGCCGGCGATGGCGATCCTGCCCGCGCTGGTCCAGCCGCCGGCGATCAGGCCCTTCGCCACGTCGACGAAATCGTTGAAGCTGTTCTCGCGCTTCTCCAGCTTGCCGTCGAGATACCATTGCTGGCCGAGATCGTCGCCGCCACGGATATGCGCGATGGCATAGGCAAAGCCGCGATCGAGCAGGCTCAGCCGCCCGGTCGAGAAACCCGGCGGGATGGCATAGCCATAGGCGCCGTATGCGTAGAGGAAGAGCGGGGCCGAGCCGTCCTTCGGGAAATCCTTCGGATAGACGATCGACACCGGCACCTCGGTGCCGTCGCGCGCGGTGATCTTCAGCCGTTCGGTGCGATATTTGTCGGCGTCGTAGCCCGAGGGGATTTCCTGCACCTTGAGCGTAGTCAGGATGCCGGTCGCGACGTCGTAATCATATTCGGTGCCGGGCGTGACCATGGATTCATAGCCGACGCGCAGCACGTCCATCGCATATTCGGGGTTGTTGCCGAGGCCGGCGTCATAGCTCGCCTCGGGGAAAACGATGCGCTGCGGGGCGATCGACGAATCGTAGCGGTGTATCTCGATCTGATCGAGACCGTCCTCGCGCCCGTCGACGATGAAGAAGTCGCGGAAACAGTCGACGCCGGTCATGTAGAAATGCGCCGACGGGCCGATCAGCTCGGACCATTCGCCTGGATTGTCGATCGATGCGGTGCACAGGCGGAAGTTCGGATCCAAGTCATTGGTGTGGATGAACAGCGTGCCGTCATGCTCGTCGACATCATATTCGCGGCCGGCCTTGCGCGGCGAGACGCAGATTGGCGTGGCGAGGACATTGTCGGCGGGAAGCAGATAGACTTCGCTCGTCACATGGTCGCCGCTGGCGATGACGATGTATTTGCGCGAGCTGGTTTCGCTGACGCCGACGCGGAAACCCTCGTCCGCTTCCTTGAACAGCTCGATATCGTCGGCGATGGGCGTGCCGAGCTTGTGCAGCCGGGCATTGTCGGTGCGCCATTGCTCATTGGCGAGGCCGTAGAGGAAGCCGCTGTCGTCAGCGGTCCAGACGATTTCGGAGAGCATGCCGGGGATGACGTCGGGCAGATGCTCGCCGGTGGTCAGGTCCTTGACCCGGACCTCGAACCGCTCCGAGCCATTATCGTCGATCGCATAAGCGAGCAGCCTGGCGTCATTGCTGACCGAAAAGGCGCCGAGACGGAAATATTCCTTGCCCTCGGCCAGGGCCGGCTCGTCGAGGATCAGCTCGTCGGGCCCGCCCGCCACGGGCTTGCGCCACCATTTGCGATACTGGCCACCCGTCTCGAACGCGGTCCAGTAGAGCCAGTCGCCGTCCTTCTGCGGGACCGAGGAATCGTCTTCCTTGATGCGGCCCTTCATCTCTTCATAGAGCCGGTCGGTCAGTGGCTTGTGCGGCGCCATCACCGCTTCGAAATAGGCATTCTCCGCCTCGAGATAGGCAAGCACCTGCTTGTCGGTGACCTCGGGATAGCCGGGGTCCTTGATCCAGGCATAGGGGTCTTCGATCGTGATGCCGTGCGTGGTGACGCTGTGCGGACGGGTCTCGGCGACGGGGGGTGTGGGCGTATCGGTCAAGTCAAACTCCGTTCGGGCTGAGCTTGTCGAAGCCCTGCCCTTTCTTCTAACCGTCTAAAGAGGAAGAACAGCCCTTCGACAAGCTCAGGGCGAACGGAGACTGCAATGTCCAGCTACCAGGATCGCCTTGCCGCCCTTCGCGACCAGCTGAAGCGCGATCGGCTCGACGGGTTCGTCGTGCCGCTGACCGACGAGCATATGAGCGAATATGTCGGCGCCTATGCGCAGCGGCTCGCCTGGCTGACTGGTTTCCAGGGATCGGCCGGGAGCGCGGTGGTGCTGCCCGAGGAAGCGGCGATCTTTACGGACGGGCGCTACACCTTGCAGGTGCGCGAGCAGGTCGATGGCCGGCACTGGGACTATGTCTCGGTGCCCGCGACGAGCATCGCGATGTGGCTCGGCGCGCATGCCGCGGCCGGTGCGCGCGTGGGTTATGATCCGTGGCTGCACACGCGCGGCTGGGTCGAGGAAGCGCGCAAGGCGCTGGCCGAGCGCGGGGCGGAGCTGGTCGCGGTCGACACCAATCCGGTCGACGCGGTGTGGCCCGACCGGCCGCAGCCGTCCGATGCGAAGCTCGCGGTGCAGGACGATGACCGCGCCGGCAAATCCTCGGCCGAGAAGCGCGCGGCAATCGCCGACTGGCTGGCCGAGCGCAAGGCGGACGCCGTAGTGCTCTCGGCGCTCGATTCGATCGCCTGGACCCTGAACGTGCGCGGGCAGGACGTCGCGCATACGCCGGTCGCGCTGGCCTATGCGATCGTCGATGCGGACGGCACCGCCGACCTGTTCATCGCGCCGGAAAAGGTGGGTGACGCAGTGCTGCAGCATCTCGGCAATGCGGTGCGGGTGCGGGATCGATCCGAGTTCGCCGAGGCGCTTGGAGGATATGCCGGCAAACGCGTCGCCGCCGATCCGGAGCGCGCGGTGTCGGCGATCTTCTCGCGGCTGGAGGCCGGCGGCGCGACCGTGTTGCCGCTGCGCGATCCGGTGGTGCTGGCCAAGGCAATGAAGAACCCGGTCGAGATCGCCGGGCACCGCGCGGCTTCTGCGCGCGACGGCGCGGCCCTGGCGCGCTTCCTGAAATGGGTCGAGGAGGAAGCGCCCAAGGGCGGGCAGACCGAACTGTCCTGCGTGGCGAAGCTTCAGACATTCCGCGAGGCAACCGGCGTGCTGCGCGATACCTCGTTCGACACCATCTCGGCGACGGGCGCGCATGGGGCGAGCCCGCATTATCATTCGACGCCCGACTCGAACGCGCCGCTCGAACCGGGCCAGCTCTATCTGGTCGATTCGGGCGGCCAATATGCCGACGGCACCACCGATGTGACACGCGTCCTGCCGATCGGCACGCCGAGCGCGGAGATGCGCGATCGCTTCACCCGGGTGCTCAAGGGGCATATCGGGCTCGCCACCGCGGTCTTCCCGCCGGGCACCAATGGCGGCCAGCTCGATTCGTTCGCGCGCCGGCCGCTCTGGGAAGCGGGACTCGATTTCGCGCATGGCACCGGCCACGGCGTCGGCGCCTATCTGGCGGTGCATGAAGGGCCACAGCGCATCGCCAAGCCCAATTATCCGGGCGGCGGTCCGTCCGAACCCTTGCGCGCCGGCATGATCATCTCGAACGAGCCCGGTTACTACAAGGCCGGCGAATACGGCATCCGCATCGAGAATCTCATCCTGGTCGAGGAGCGGCTCATCCCGGGCGGCGACGAGCCGATGCTGGGTTTCGAGACGCTGACCTTCTGCCCGATCGAGCGCGCGCTGATCGTGCCCGGCCTGCTGACGGTGGCCGAGCGCGACTGGCTGGACGCCTATCACGCGAAAGTGCTGCAGATTCTGGGGCCTGAGATGACGGGCGACGAGCTGGCATGGCTCCAGGCGAAATGCGCCCCTATCGGCTAGGCTCGTCCTCGCGCGGCGCGGGCGGCGAATCGCTCGCCCGTGCCTGGGTCTTCCGCTTCCGCAGATTCTCGCGCAACGCGGCGGCCAGGCGCACCGCTTTCTCGTCCTTGTCGGCCATATCGCCTTATCCTGTGCCCGCTTCGCCTTGACAATCCCGCCGCCCTCGTCTCTTAGGCGCGCTCCGCCGATGGCCGTGAAGGCTCCCGGACCGGAAATGCTGCCGTAGCTCAGTGGTAGAGCGCATCCTTGGTAAGGCTGAGGTCGTGAGTTCAATCCTCACCGGCAGCACCATTTTCCCTTTGGCATGACCTGTTGAACGCCCCTCAAGGGACCCCCCGACGAGATCCATCGCACCCGTTGTTGCGAATGAATCGCAAGCCGCTTAGCGTGGCGGAAATAGCTGGCGGACAGGCATTTTGAACGAACAGGAACCATCGCACCGGACCTTTGGCGCGCTGCGTGTCGGCTGGCTGCTGCTCGGATTCCTGTTCGTCGCGCTCGGTATCGTCGGCGCGCTCCTGCCGTTGATGCCGACCACCATCTTCCTGATCCTGGCGGCGGGCTGTTTCGCCCGTTCGTCGCCGCGGCTCGAGGCTAAACTGCTCGATCATCCCCGGTTCGGCCCGGGGCTGCGTGCCTGGCGCGCGGAGCGGGCGATTCCCCGGCGGGGCAAGATCGCGGCATGTGTCGGCATGGCCGTCGGACTCGCGCTGTTCGTGGTCGGCGTCCATCCCGGACTGGTCGTGCTCGGGCTGGTCTCGATCGCGCTTCTGCTCTGCGCGGCCTGGATCCTGTCGCGCCCGACGGCGCGCCAGTCTTCGTGATCAACAAGGGAGGACCTGTGATGACCCCTCGTCTCTTTTCCGCATTGCTCGCATGGGGACTTATCGCGTCGACGCCCGCGGCGGTCGCCACGCCGGCTGAGGCCGGTCAGGCCGCCCAGCAGGACGAGGCCGCGCGCACCGGGATCAGCCAGGCGATCGGTTCCTATTTTCAGGGTCACGCGACCGGGGACCCGGCGCATTTCCGCAAGGCCTTCCTGCCGACCGCGCATATCGAGGGAATCCGGAACGGCGCCTTCACCTCCTGGGCGCTCGACGCCTATTGCGCGCTGTTCAAGGGAAGTCCGGCGAGCGATGAAGCGGCACGGACACGCACCATCGATATCATCGACATATCGGGTAACGCCGCCATGGCCAGGGCGACGCTCGATCACGGCGCGATGGTCTTCACTGACTATTTCGTGCTGCTAAAGGTCGATGGCGAATGGCGGATCGCGAACAAGGTCTATTACGGCCATCCGGGGCGCGGCACCGGCTGAGGATTGGGAAGAGGACCGGGCAGCGATGGGCGACATCTGGCTCCGATCGCGTCTCTATTGGGCTGTTACGGGCAACCGCTCGACCCGGAACCAGTCGGCATCGATCCAGCCGCGCGCGCTTCCCGGCGCGGCCCGGCTGAAGCTGAACAGCGCCGGGCGCGATCCCTTCCACCAGGAGAAACGCGCGAGCGGAATGGCGCCCCCCATCGAAGTGAAAGCCTTGCCGTCAAGGCTGTAGCTGTAGTGGACCGTCTGTTCGATCCCGATCTCGGCGCGCAGTTCGATCGCGTTTGCTGCGATGGCCGGACCCGGCACCTCGTCGCCTTCGATGGCGAGTGTGACGTGCGCCGCGCTTTTGTCGCGCACCACGCCGATCCAGCTCGGGCGGACGCCGAACAGCGCGAGGCCGGCGCGCTGGCCGTCCTTCATGCCCGTGATGTCGATCCCTGTGGTGATGCGGCTCGGGCCTTGCAGGATCTGGGTCAGCGTATTGCGCGCCGTGACGAGATGCTCGGCGGGGCCTGCACCAAGGCGGAGATAGCCAGCGCGTTTGGTGAGGCTCCAGGCGCTGTTGTCGGGGTTGTGGTTCCACTCCCATTGCGGGCCGAGCCTGGCGCCCGCGAATTCGTCCGAATCCTGCAGCCGGTCGCGGGTCGGCGGGCTGCCGGTGTCGGGCATGGCATGAGTCGCGACTGGCTGGCCGCTGGTCTTGCCGGGGATCGGATCGCCCATCACCGGCCAGTCGTCGACCCAAGTCACGGGCTCGAGATGCACGATGCGCCCGAACGCGCCGGTCGAGTTGAAATGGGCGAACCAGCCTTGGCCCGACGGCGTCTCTACCCAGCCGCCCTGATGCGGCCCTTCGAGTCTGGTCGAGCCCTGTTCGAGCACGACGCGCTGTTCATAGGGCCCGCGGATATTGCGTGATCGCAGTGCGACCTGAGCCCCTTTCTCCACCCCGCCGAACGGCGCGAAGATGTAGTAATAGCCGTTTCGTTTGTAGAATTTGGGGCCTTCGAGGATCGGCAGGTTCACCTTGTCCTCGACGATCACCTGTCCAGCATCGAGCACGCGCGTGCCGTCGGCGCTCATCCGGTGAAGGATCAGCGGTCCGGCGCCATGGCGCGAATGGACCAGCCACGCCTGGCCGTCATCGTCCCAGAAGGGGCAGGGATCCTCCAGCATCTTCTGGTCGATCACCTTGACCGGCGTGCTCCACGGCCCTTCCGCGCGCGTCGCGGTCGCCATGAACACGCCCTCGTCGATCGTCGCCCAATAGACGTAGAATTTGCCGGCATGATGCCGGATCGAGGGCGCCCAGACGCCACCGCCATAGCGCGTGCCGCCGGCCGGCTTGGAGATCTTGTCGGTCAGCGTGTGCGGACCGGGCATGTCATAGTCGGGTGCGAAGGGCAGTTTCGGCAGGACATGGCCGATGATCGTCCAGTGGACGAGATCGCGCGACTTCAGGATCGGAATGCCCGGCGAGAAATGGAAGCTCGAGGCAATCAGATAATAGTCGCGGCCGACCCGGATCATGTCCGGATCCGAATAATCGGCGAACAGGATCGGGTTGGTGTAGGTCGCCCGCGGGGCGGCCGCTCCCGCCAGCGACGATAGCAGCCCGGCGGCCGCGAAGGAGAGCAGGCGCCTCATAGCGCGAGGCTGTTGCCATATCCGATGACGATCGTCGCCAGCACCAGCAGCCCGACGCCACCCCATACGGTCGCCCGAATGCGCGGCGCGGCATCCTTCCATTCGCGAAACGCAAAGCCCCAGAGCGTGCCGAAGATGATGATCGACGCCATGTGCAAGGTCCAGGACGAGAAGCCGAAGCGCCCCATCTGGCTCTCGCCCATGGTGTAGAAGAAGAACTGGAAATACCAGGCCGTGCCCGCGACCGCGCAGAGCAGGAAATTGACCAGCAGCGGCGCGCCGACCGCTTCGCCGCCGCCGACCCATTGGTTCGCGCTGCGGTTCTTCACGATCAGCCAGGCGCACCAGATCGCGTTGGTGATGAGCCCACCGAACATGACGAGGCACAGGATCGGCAGGCCGGTCCAGAGCGGCCCGGTACCGGCTGCGGCCGACAGCGCCTTGATCGGCTCGCCCGCGGCGAGGCCGAAGGCGAAGCAGGAGGACATGATGCCGGAAAAGACCGCGACCGCGATGCCCTTGCGGAAATCGAACTCGGCGACCGCGGCGGCCTTTTGCTCGGGAGAGAGCGCGGCATCCTTGCGCGCGCCGGCCATGGCGACGACGATGATGCCGGCCATGGTGATGGCGAGGCCGAGCAGGACGATGTTGCCGCTCGGCGTATCGAGCAGTTTGGCGGCGAAATCGCCCTGGAACAGCGGCGGGATCAGGGTGCCGAACACGGTACACAGGCCCAGCACTACCGCCATGCCGAGCGACAGGCCGAGATACCGCATGGTGAGACCATAGGTCAGGCCGCCGAACCCCCAGAGCATCCCGAAGATGATCGGCCAGACGATCACCGGGGTCGGCGCGGCGCCGAGCACGCCCAGCAGGTCGTTGGTCTGGATGCTCGCGAAGAACCACGGCGCGAGCAGCCAGGAAAAGATGCCGCCGGTCAGCCAGTAGATTTCCCACGACCAGCGCTTCACCGCGCGATAGGGCACGTAGAAGCTGGCTGAGGAGAGCCCGCCCAGCCAGTGGAACAGGACGCCGAGGAGCGGGTTCGCGTTCATGTGGTTCTCCCGGTGGCCTGGCTGGCCGATCCATAAATCGCCGTCGTTCCAGCCTTCTTCCTTCCCCGGCGAAGGCCGGGGTCCAGTGGGGAGGCACAAGGGAACGGACGGCGCACGTCGCCACCAACGTCCCTCAACTGGACCCCGGCCTTCGCCGGGGAAGGAGTGGTGGCGGTGCTAAACATCCAGCCCAAGCCGATAAATCCGGTTGGCATTGCGCGCGAACAGCGCGCGCTGCTCGTCCTCGCTGAAATCCGCGACCGCATCCGCGAGCGCACCCAGGGTCGTGTCGAAATCGGCGAACAGCCGGTCAGTCGGGAAATTGCTCGCGATCATCGCCCGGTCGGTCCCGAAGATGTCGATCGCCTCGCGCACCCGGTCCCGCACCGCGCCCGCGGTGAAGGGCCGATAGACGAAGCCGAGGCCGGAAATCTTGATCGACACCTGCGGCAGCGCCGCGACCGTCTTCATCGCCGCGCGCCAGCTCTCATCGCCATCGACACCCATGCCGGTGTGGTTGACGATCACCGGCGTGTCGGGATGCCGCTCGATCAGCCGGGCAAGGCCGGCGAACTGGTCCGGATAGGCCTGGAGGTCGAACGACAACCCGTACTTCGACAATAGTGCAAAGCCCCGAGCCCAGGCCTCGTCGCCGGTCACGTCCCGCGCGGTATAGGTCCGGTCCGGGTCGCTGTGCCAGTTCACGATATGCCGGATGCCGCGCATATTGCGCCGGCGGGCATGGTCGGCCAGCAGCGCTTCGACGCCCGGATCGTCCAGCGCGGCGTTGGCGACGATACCGTTGGGCATGCCGCGTTTATCCGCCATGTCCTGCAGCCAGTCGGTCTCGGCGAGCGGATTGGCGGCACCGGCATCGAGATGCACCATCCCGACGACATTCCAGTTTGCGGCCTCGGCCAGATAATCGTCGAGCAGCTGGTTGCGCGCGATACCTTGCGTATTTCCGTTGGGCCCGCTGTCCGCGAAGGGCGGCGACAGCCATGCATAGCGATCCCGGGACAGGTCCCAGAGATGCACATGCGGGTCGATGAACGGCAGGTCGCGCACTTTATTCCTCTCCCTGATTCCTCATGGGCCGCGCCGGCCTTTGCCGGTCGCGGGGCTGGCCGAAAACGATCAGAAAGTGGTCCGCCCCCCCGAGGTGTCGAAGGTCGACGCAGTGGTGAAGCTGCATTCCTCCGAGGCCATGAAGCAGACCATCGCCGCGGTCTCCTGCACTTCGCCGAGCCGGCCCATCGGGATCTTCGACAGCATGTATTCGACCTGGCTCTTGGGGAGCTGCTCGAGGATCGGGCTCTCGAAGGTCGCCGGTGTCACCGCATTGGCGATCACCCCGCGCGTCGCCAGTTCCTTGCCGAGCGACTTGGTCAGGCCGATCACCGCGGCCTTTGACGCGGAATAGGCCGAGGCGTTGGGATTGCCTTCCTTGCCCGCGACCGAGGAGACGTTGACGATCCGGCCATAGCCGTTCGCCACCATGTGCGGCACGACCGCGCGGCAGCAATAGAACAGGCCGTTGAGGTTGACGTCGATCACGCTCAGCCAGCTGTCGATCGGATAGGCCTCGACCGGCGCGGTCGCGCCGGTGATGCCGGCCGAGTTCACCAGGATGTCGATCCGCCCGAGCAGGCTCATGCTCTCCTCGGCCGCGCGCTCCACCGCTGCATTGTCGGCGACACTGAAGGCGATGGCGGCGACCGCGCCGACATCCTCCTTCGCTTCGTTCGCCCAGTCCGCCTGCATATCCCATAGCACGACGCGCCCGCCCTCGGCGACGATGCGGCGCGCGACCTCACGGCCGAGCCCCGACGCGCCGCCGGTGACGATCGCGGTCCTTCCGTCGAATCGGCCCCGGTACGATGTCACGCGGCGGCTCCGTTCGGGTTCCATGCAACCACGTCCTGGCGCTGCTGGCCGAGCTTCTCGATGCCAAGCTCGATCACGTCGCCCGCCTTGAGGAACCAGGGGGTTGGCTTCTGCCCCATGCCGACGCCCTTGGGCGTGCCGGTGGTGATGATGTCGCCGGGCTCCAGGGTCATGAACTCGCTGACATAGGAGACGAGCTTCGCGACGCCGAAAATCATCGTGCTGCTGCTGCCATCCTGGACGCGCTTGCCGTTGACCTCGAGCCACATGCCGAGCGACTGCACGTCACCGACCTCGTCCTTCGTCACCAGCCAGGGGCCGACCGGACCGAAGGTGTCGCACCCCTTGCCCTTGTCCCAGGTGCCGCCGCGCTCGAGCTGATAGGCACGCTCCGACACGTCGTTGATCGTGCAATAGCCGGCGACATGGTCAAGC
Organism: Sphingomonas sp. BL-S-29; assembly: GCF_055521495.1. Taxonomy (NCBI): domain Bacteria; kingdom Pseudomonadati; phylum Pseudomonadota; class Alphaproteobacteria; order Sphingomonadales; family Sphingomonadaceae; genus Sphingomonas; species Sphingomonas sp. BL-S-29. The sequence goes on along the minus strand of NZ_CM145482.1, from coordinate 172,808 downwards.
GCCTTGTCCTCGGTGACATAGGAAGCGCGGGTGCCGATCACGACGCCCAGCTCGACTTCCCAGTCGGTCTTTTCGGATCCGCGCGGGATCATCACCGGGTCGTTCGGGCCCTGCAAGCAGGAGATCGCCTTGGTGAAGAAGATGGGCTCGGCCGGCTCGGGCAGGTTGGATTCGGCGGCATGCTCGGCGAAGTTCAGGCCGATCGCGATGAATTTGCGCGTGCCGGCAACCGGCACGCCGTAACGCGGCGATCCTTCGACCAGCGGCAGCGAGGCCGGGTCGATCGCTGCGAGCTTGGCCAGGCCGGCGGGCGAGATCTCGGCGGCAGCAATGTCGGTCACATGCGCGGAAAGGTCGCGGATATGTCCGTCGCTATCGATCAGACCGGGTTTTTCCTGGCCGATAGGGCCGTAACGCAGCAATTTCATGGGGAGGATTCCTCAGTGAGTATAAGGGCGGTGGAGCGGGATATCGCGGTTGAGCTCCACACCAAAGCCGGGTTTGTCGAGCGCCGAGGCGCGCATGCGGCCTTTTTCCGGAATTGGTTCGCCGAGCAGCTGCGGGGCGAACATCGGCACCACCTCGGTCGGGCCGGGGTGCATCATCAGGAACTCGGCGAACGGGCTGTTATGCCGCGTGATGACGAAGTGATAGGAATAGACCGAGGATCCGTGCGGCACGACCATCTTGCCCGCCGCATCGGCCAGCGCCGAAATCTTGAGCAGCTCGGTCACGCCGCCGCACCAGCCGACATCGGGCTGGATGATGTCGCAGCAGTCCATCTCGAGCAGCATGCGGAAGCCCCAGCGCGTCGCCTCATGCTCGCCGGTGGTGACCAGCATGCCCCTGGGCACGTTGCGCTTCAGCTCGGCATAGCCCCAATAATCGTCGGGGCTGATCGCTTCCTCGATCCATTTGAGGCCATGCTCGTGCGCGCGGATCGCGAGGCGGGTCGCGTAATTCACGTCGAGCGCCATCCAGCAATCGAGCATCAGCCAGAAATCCGGCCCGCATTTCGCGCGCATGTCGGCGAGCGCGGCGATGTTCTTGTCGAGCCCTTCCTCGCCCTCGGCCGGGCCGTGGTGGAGCGGCAGCTTGCCGCCGATGAACCCCATTTCCCTGGCGAGATCGGGCCGCGCGCCGGTCGCGTAGAATTGCAGCTCGTCACGCACCGCGCCGCCGAGCAGATGATAGACGGGCTCCTGCCGCAGCTTGCCGAGCAGGTCCCACAGCGCGAGGTCGACGCCGGAGATGGCGTTCACCACCAGTCCCTTGCGGCCATAATATTGAGTCGAGAAGTACATCTGGTCCCAGATCTTCTCATAGTCGGTCGGGCTGCGGCCTTCGAGGAAGCGGGCAAGATGCTTCTCGACGATGAAGGCCGCGGGCTCGCCGCCGGTCGTCACCGCGAAACCGATCGTGCCGTCTTCGGCTTCGATCTCGACCACCAACGTGCCGAGCACGTTGATGCCGAAGCTGCGCCGCGACTGGCGATATTCGGGATAGCGGCTCATCGGCGTGGCGATGTGATCGTCGATCCAGTGGCCGTCGCCCTGGTCGTGATAATCGGCGCCGCCGCCGCGCAGCACAAAGGCACGGACATGCTTGATACGGGGCAGCGTCATGCGGGCTCCATCGACAAACAGGCGCGCCCGGTGTCGAGGATAGCTATAGGCACGGCGTACCAGCATTTGGTACGCAAACACGCCGCCTGAAGCGGATCAGATTGCACGCCTGCCTCCTCTCTCGCGTTTTACCGCTTGATAAATTCCAGAATATGGGAAAGAATATTATTAGATGAGAAACGCTCCGTCAAATGCTGATTTGGCCGAAAAGGCATCGGATGCGACCGGCGACGCCAAATCCCAGCCGGGCAGCCAGACCTTGCTGCGCGGCCTGGACGTGATCGACGCGGTCATCGACGGCCCGATCACGCTCGCCGATCTCGCCGCCAGGCTTGGCCTCACCCGCTCGACCACGCACCGGCTCGCGACCGCGCTGATCGACCGGCGCTATCTGACGTTCGTGCCGCGGCTCGGCTATCATTTCGGGCCGAAGCTGCTCGAACTCGGTTTCCATGCCCAGCAGCAGACCGATCTCGTCCAGGTCGCCCGGCCGCATCTGGAGGATCTCGCCGCCGCGACCGAGGATACAGTGCATCTCGGCGTGCTCGACAGCGAACGCGCGCTCTATCTCGACAAGATTCCCGGCCGCCGCCGCGTCGAGATCAGCAGCCGTGTGGGCGATCGCCAGCCGCTCACCTCGACCGGCCTCGGCAAGGCGCTGCTGCTCGACGACAATGACCGGCACTGGCGCACGCTGTTCGAGGAGGATCAGGCCGCCGGCTCCCCGCCCGCCGATTATGCGGTCTGGGAAGAGCGGATGCGCGACTATGTCGCCGTCGGCCGCGCCTTCGATCTGGAAGAGAATGAGGATCTGATCCGCTGCGTGGCGGCGCCGATCCGCGGCGTCAGCGGGCAGATCGTCGCTGCGATCAGCGTGTCGAGCGCCGCGCAATATATGGCGGACGATCGCATGCAGGCCTTGTCGGACGATGTCCGCGCCACGGCGATGGCGGTCAGCCGCGATCTCGGTTGGTCCGAGGGCGCCGTCCGCCGCACCCCGCCGCGCTCGCGTCGATAGATCGAACAGGAGAGTTTCGTGCTGCTTCAGGGCAAGACAATGCTCGTCACCGGCGGGTCGGCGGGGATCGGCCGCGCCGCGGCGATCGGCGCCGCGCGGCACGGTGCCGATGTGGCGATCAACTATCTGCACGACGATGAGGGTGCGGCGAGCTGCGTCGCCGAGATCGAGGCGCTGGGCCGCCGCGCCTTCGCGCTGCACGGCGACGTCGCCGATCCGGAGACGGCCAGCGCCTTTGTCGACGGTGCGGTGGCCGCGCTGGGCAAGGTCGACATCTTCGTCAACAATGCCGGCATCTGCCCGTTCCACGCCTTTCTCGACATGCCGGTCGAGACGTTCGAACGGACCATGAAGGTCAATCTCCACGGCGCCTATTTCATGGTCCAGGCAGCGGCGAACCAGATGGTCGCGCAAGGGACGGGCGGGTCGATCGTCGCGGTCTCGTCGATCTCGGCACTGGTCGGCGGCGAGTATCAGACGCATTACACGCCGACCAAGGCTGGCGTGCATTCGCTGATGCAGTCCGCCGCCATCGCGCTCGGCCGCCACGGCATCCGCTGCAATTCGGTACTGCCCGGCACGATCCTCACTGACATCAACAAGGACGATCTCGCCGATCCGGCCAAGCGGGCCTATATGGAAGGGCGAATCCCGCTGGGCCGGCTCGGCCAGCCCGACGACCTTGCCGGACCGATCGTCTTCCTCGCTTCCGATCTCGCGAACTATGTGACCGGGGCGGCCTTGCTGGTCGACGGCGGCGCGTTCGTGAACCTGCAATAAGGCCGATAGCATGACCCTGCCGCTGTTCCGCATCGATCCCCGGGACGGGGTCGCCACCGCGCTCCACGATCTGGACGCCGGCACCATCGCGACGGTCGGCGATGTCGAGGTGACCTTGCCGCAGGCGATCGGGCGCGGGCACAAGGTTGCGTTGCGCGCCCTTCACACCGGCGATCCGGTGTTGAAGTTCGGCTTCCCAATCGGCATCGCCACCGCCGAGATCGCGCCGGGCGAGCATGTCCATGTCCATAATGTCGCGACCGCGCTGGCGACGAGCGACGACTATGTCTGGCGCCCGCATGTCCATCAGGCGGATATCAAGGTGCCCGCCACCGGTTTCGCCGGGTATCGCCGCGCCGACGGACGAGTCGGCACGCGCAACGAGATCTGGATCATCCCGACCGTCGGCTGTGTCGGGCGCACCGCGCAGAAGATCGCTGAGATCGCCGGGCGGCGTCATGCCGACCGCATCGACGGCGTGCTCGCGCTGGCACACCCCTTCGGCTGCTCGCAGCTCGGCGACGATCTGGACGGCACGCGCTCGATCCTCGCTGCGCTGGCCGCGCATCCCAATGCCGGCGGCGTGCTGCTGGTCGGGCTCGGCTGCGAATCCAATCAGCTCGACCGGCTGTTGAAGGAGATCGATCCCGCGCTGCACGGCAAGATCCGCAGCGTCGCCGCGCAGTTCGCCGGGGACGAGATCGAGGAAGGCCTGACGCTGGTCGATGAACTGGTCGAGGAAGCGGCGAAAGTTGCGCGGACCGAGGTGCCCCTGTCGGACCTGGTGCTCGGCGTGAAATGCGGCGGATCGGACGGTTTTTCGGGCCTGACCGCCAACCCGCTGGTCGGGCGGATGAGTGATGCGGTGACACGCGCCGGCGGCACCGCGATCCTGACCGAAATCCCCGAGATCTTCGGCGCCGAGCAATTGCTGATGGACCGCGCCGCGGACGAGCAGGTGTTCGACGGCATCGGTGCGCTGGTCAACGACTTCAAACGCTATTTCACCGAGCATGGCGAGCCGGTGTCTGAGAACCCCTCGCCCGGCAATATTGCCGGCGGCATCACCACGCTCGAGGAGAAGTCGCTCGGCGCGGTGCAGAAGGCGGGGCACGCGACCGTCACCGACGTCCGCCATTACGGCGAGCGCGTGCGCCGCACCGGGCTGACCCTGCTCGAAGCGCCCGGCAACGACGCCGTATCGTCGACGGCGCTGACCGCGGCCGGCGCGACCGTGATCCTGTTCACCACCGGACGCGGCACCCCGCTCGGTTTCCCCGCGCCGACGATCAAGATCGCCTCGAACACGCCGCTCGCCGAGCGCAAGCCCAACTGGATCGATTTCGATGCCGGCCAGGTGCTCGACAAGGGCATGGACCAGGCCGCCGACGCGCTGCTCGACACGATCCGCGCCATCGCCTCAGGCAAGCAGACCGCGTCCGAACGCAATGGCGAGCGCGAGATCGCGATCTGGAAGCGGGGCGTGACGCTTTGAGGGGTTACTGGCTGGCGGCGCTGGCGCTGCTCGCGGGCACGCCCGCCACCGCGCAGCCGATCGACCGCCTGGCGTTGGTCAAACGCCACGACGTGACGCTGACCAAGGTCGATCCGCATGCGCCGCTGATGCTGGGCAATGGCAGCATCGGCTTCACCGCCGACATCACCGGGCTGCAGACCTTCCCGGATCGCTACGCGAAGACCGCCCCGCTGCTGACCATGGCGCAATGGGCCTGGCACAGCTTCCCCAACCCGCATGGCTATACCGAAGCGAACGGGCTGGTGCAGGTGCCCGTGCCCGGCGGCAGCACGCAGCCCTATTCCTATATGCGCGATTTCGATCTGCTGAAGACCAACCCGTCTTTGGTCTGGCTGCGCGAGAACCCGCACCGCTTCTCGCTGGGCCGGGTCGCGCTGGCGCTCAAGGGCAGGGACGGCAGGCCCGCGACGTTCGAGGCCCTGTCGGCCACGCGCCAGCATCTTGATCTCTGGACCGGCGCGCTCGACAGCAGCTTCCGCTTCGATGGCCAGTCCGTCACGGTGACGACTCGCGTCCACCCCGATCGCGACATGATCATGGTCGAAATCCGCTCGCCGCTGGTCGCGAGCGGCCGGATCGGCGTGGACGTGCGCTACCCGGGGGTGTCGCGGAACCTCAATCCCGATCCGTCGGATTATCGCGACGACGCCGATCGCAGGACCACTGTGCTTGCGCGCGGCCCTGGCGCGCTCCTGCTGAGCAACCGGATCGACGACACAATCTACTATTCGGCGATCGCCGCGACCGGGGCGACCGTCTCCCAGGCCGGCCCGCACCAAGTCCATGTCGTCGCCCGGCGCGGCGACCGGCTGGTGGTGTTCGTCAGCTTCGACCGGGTCCGCAAGCCCGCGCCCCGCACCGATTATGTCGCCGCCACCGCCGCCGTCTCGAAACACTGGCGCGATTACTGGTCGAAAGGCGGCATGATCGACTTCACCGGCAGCACCGATCCGCGCGCGCCGGAGCTAGAACGCCGCATCCTGCTGTCGCAGTATCTCGCGGCGATCAACCAGGCGGGCGATGTGCCGCCGCAGGAGGAGGGGCTCTTCTCCAACAGCTGGAACGGCAAGTTCCATCTCGAGGTGCATCCCTGGCACGCCGGGCATTTCGCGCTCTGGGGCCGGCCGGCGCTGCTCGAACGCTCGATGGCCTGGTATCTCGATCGCATGCCCCAGGCTAAGGCCGAGGCCGCGCGCCATGGGGTACAGGGCGCCTGGTGGACCAAGATGTCGGGACCGGAAGGGCGCAACAGCCCGAGCCCGATCAACCCCTTCATCATGTGGCAGCAACCGCACCCGATCTACATGGCGGAGCTGCTTTACCGCGCGCATCCCGATGCCGCGACGCTCGCCCGCTATGGCGAGCTGGTCGACCAGACCGCGCGGCTGCTCGCCACCTGGCCGCGCTGGGACGAGACGGGCAAGCGTTTCGTGCTCGGCCCGCCGATTATCCCGGTGCAGGAAAATCACGATCCAATGACGACGGTGAACCCGGCGTATGAGATCGAATATTTCCGCTGGGGGCTGAAGACGGCGCAGGCCTGGCGTGAGCGGCGCGGGCTGAAGCGCGTCGCCGAGTGGGACAAGGTGATTGACCTGCTCGGCCCGGTGCCGCAGCGTGACGGCCTGTATCTCCCGGTCGAGAGCGAGCCCGATTTCTGGAAGAAGGTCGCCTCCGCCGAATGCCGGCGCAATGCGATCGGGCATGATTGCCTCAACCGCGACCATCCATCCTTCCTGATGGCCTATGGCGCGATCGGCGGCGACCATGTCGATCCCGAGACGATGCGCCGCACGCTTCGCGCGGTCGAGGACGACTGGGATCTGCGCCAGACCTGGGGCTGGGACTATCCGATGATCGCGATGACCGCGGCGCGGCTCGGCGAGCCCGACAAGGCGGTCGACTGGCTGTTCCGCGATACCGCCAACAATCACTGGGGCATCAGCGGCATGACGCCGCGCGCCGGTTTCGATCCGGCGGCGACGGGCGGCCCGGACGGCCCTGGCTATACCCGTGTCGCCGACACTTATTTCCCCTCCAATGGCGGCCTGTTGCTGGTCACTGGCATGATGGCGGCGGGCTGGGACGGTTCGACCGGCGCGGCGCCGGGGTTCCCGAAGCGTGGGTGGCGCGTGCGGGCCGAAGGCATTGCGCCGCTGCCCTGACGTCCGGGACAATCTGTGTCCTGCGGGACACGCAATTCCAAACTTTGAACACGCGTCCCACAGGATCGCGAATTGCGATTGACGCCCCACTTCTCATTCTGTAATATTCAATCCCACAATATGAGAAATAATGACGTTCGAAAATGGTAGCGCTACCTTGGAGGCCAGCTTCGAGGTTCGGGACTCGGCAGAACGGCATCGCGGATCGAACGGACGAACAAGACCGGTAATCGGCGAACGGCAGGGCCGCGCAAGCGGACCGGGACAAACAAGCGCTTCCCTTGGGGAGGCCGCAAGAGGGGATGGAACCTATGAAAGATACCCAGATCATCAGCCGCCGCGCGCGCTTCCTGTGCGGATCGGCGCTCGTCGCCGCCGGCCTGAGCTTTGCCTCGATCGCTTCGGCGCAAACGGCGCAGCCGGTCATCGACCAGAGCGCGGCGCCCGCCGTTCCGGCCGATGAAGCCACGGTCGGGCAGGAGCAGGAAATCACCGTCACCGGATCGCGCATCAAGCGCGCCGAGTTCGACGCCTCGACGCCGGTCAGCGTGATCAATGCCGAGGACGTCAAGCTTGCCGGCACGGTCAATATCGAGAAGCTACTGAGCGATTCGCCGCAGTTCGTCGGGTCGCAAAATGGCGGCGCCACCTCGAACACCGTTCCGGGCGGCACCGCCGACGTCAACCTTCGCGGCTTCGGCGCGACCCGCAACCTGGTGCTGGTCAACGGCCGCCGCTTCGCGATCTACGGCCCGGATCAGGTCACCGATCTCAACACTATCCCGACCTCGCTGATCGCGCGGACTGAAGTCGTCACCGGCGGGTCGTCCGCGGTCTATGGGTCGGATGCGATCACCGGTGTCGTCAACTTCATCATGCGCGACGATTTCGAAGGCGTGGAGGCCAAGGCGCAGCTGAACTATGCCGCGCCGACCAGCACGCCGACCTATACGTTCGACGTCACGCTCGGCGGCAATTTCTCCGAAGGCCGCGGCAATCTGGTCGTGTCAGGCAACTATCTGAAGCGCGGCGCGATCACCCGCGGCGAGCGCGGTGACTTCGCCTATGATTCGCTGTCCGACGGCTGCATCGTGCCCGGCACCGGCAACGCCAATCACGCCGGCACCCCTTTCGCGATCCCGGGCGGCCAGACCTGCACCTCGGCCGGTGGTCAGCTCGGCTTCATCGCCGGCGGCAGCGGCGACATTCCCAATGGCCGTTTCTCGGGCCTGCCGACCTTCGGTGCGGCCAGCCCGGCCCTTCAGGCCGCCTATACCGCGGCGGGTCTTGGTGGCCTTGGCTCGCGCGGCTTCACCTTCAACAATGAAGGTACGACCGCGCGCCCGGCGCTGACTCCGCAGGACGATTTCAACCTCGGCCCCGACAATTACCTGATCATCCCGCAGGAGCGCTGGATGATCAACAGCTTCGGTCATTACGACTTCAGCGACAACATCACCGGCTATATGGAGCTGCATTACTCCAACAACCTGGTGAGCGCGCAGCTGGCGCCGAGCAATGTCGGCGTGCCGACCCTGTTCAACACCAACAACCCCTATCTGACGCCGCAGCTGCGCGAAGTGTTCCGCCAGCTCGATCTGGCCGAGACCGGCACGACGACGGTGACCAGCGGTTCCGCCTCGCGCACCACGGTCGCCGGCGACGGACTCGCCGTCGTCACCGCCGGGCGTCGCTATCTCGAAGTCGGCCGCCGTCAGGCCGATGCCCGCCGCAACACCTTCCGTGGCGCCTGGGGCTTCCGTGGCGATCTGGGCAGCGCGTCGGACAGCTTCCTGACCGACCTCTCCTACGACGTCTATTACACCTATGCCCGCACGGAGGAGACGACCCTCCTGCGCAACGCTATCTCGCGTAGCCGCCTGCAGGCGTCCCTGCTCTCGGTCGGCGGCGCGGCGCCGGTCTGCAACATCTTCGGCCAGAACATCACGGCCGCCTGCGCCAGCGCCATCTCGATCAGCGCGACCAATTCGACCACGGCGGAACTGCAGGTCGCCTCCGCCAACCTCACCGGCAATCTCTTCTCGCTGCCGGCGGGTCCGGTCGGCTTCTCGACCGGCGTCGAGTGGCGCGAATCGAGCGCGAAGTTCAATCCGGATTCCTTCCTCTCCTCGGGTGACGTCGCCGGGTTCAATCCGGGCCTGCCGACCACCGGCAAGGTGTCGGCGAAGGAAGTCTTCGGCGAAATCCGCGTGCCGCTGATTCACAACACGCCGTTCATCCAGAACCTGACCGCCAATGCCGCCTTCCGCTATTCCGATTACAGCCTGAAGGGCATCGGCGGCGTCTGGACCTATCTCGGCGGGCTCGACTGGCGCGTGAACCGGGACGTCGCTTTCCGCGGCCAATATCAGCGCGCGATCCGTGCGCCGAACGTCAACGAGCTGTTCGGCGGCACCAGCCGCGTCGTCGGCACGGCGACCGATCCCTGCTCGGATCGCGTGCCGGTGGCGCAGCAGACGGCGGCGGTCCGCGCGGTCTGCGTCGCGAACGGCGTGCCCGCGGCGGCGGTGTTCACCGCCGGTGTCCAGCCGAACAGCATCATCCCGGCCGATTTCGGCGGCAATCCGAATGTCGGCGAGGAGAAGTCGGATACCTTCACCGCGGGCGTCGTGCTGACCCCGAGCTTCATCAAGGGGCTCTATCTCAGCATCGATTATTTCAACATCACGCTGGACGGCGCGATCTCGCCGCTCGGCGGCGGCCTCGCCAACACGCTGAACCTCTGCTTCAACGTGATCCAGGACGCGAACAGCGAATATTGCCAGGCGATCAAGCGCGATCCGAATTCGGGCGCGATCAACGATCCCTATGTCGCGCAGATCCGCAACGCCAATACCGGCTCGCTCAAGACCTCCGGCATCGATTTCGCCGCGCGCTATCATCTCAATGTCGGCTTCGGTTTCCCGGGGCTGAGCGAGACGAGCTCGTTCGATTTCAGCACCAACTATACCTGGCTCAACGATTTCACCTCGACTCCGGTTGCGGCCTTCCCGAACATCCAGAACCATTGCGCCGGTGCGTTCGGCACCACCTGCGGCCAGCCGCTGCCGACCTGGCGCGGCTCGTCGCGGGTGACCTGGAACCTGGACAAGCTGAGCCTCAGCGTCCGGCATCGCTATATCGGTTCGGTCACGACCGACCGCTATCTGCTGCCGTTGCGCTCGGGTGCCGCCAACGCACCGGCACTGAGCAGCTTCGCCTATCCGAAGCTGGGGGCGCAGAATTATTTCGACGTCTCGTTCAACCTCGATGTGCTGAAGAACCTGACCTTCTTCGGCGGCGCGAACAATGTGTTCGGCAAGCAGCCTCCCGTCTCGACCCAGGGCCCCGGCGCGAATACCTTCGCCGCGACCTATGACGTGATCGGCACCGAGCTCTTCATCGGCGCGACGGTGAAGTTCTGATAGGGACAGGGCAGCCGCCCCGGCGGCTGCCCTCTTCCGTGCCCACCATGAGGAAACTCGATGACGCTCGATCGCCGTTCGATGATCCTGGGCGGCTCGGCCGCCCTGACTGCGGCGGCTGGCGCCAGCCCCGCGCTCGCCGCTGAGCGCCAGGGCGCGCTGCCCCTCGCCGGGACGAGCGGCTGGGTCGATGTCCGCCAGTTCGGTGCCAAGGGTGACGGCACGACGATCGATTCGATCGCGATCAACAAGGCGATCGATTTCGCCGCGGCGCGCGGCGGCGGCACGGTGTTTTTCCCGGCCGGCACCTATGCCTGTTTCACCATTCGCCTGAAGAGCCGGATCACGCTCCATCTCGATCAGGGCGCGACGATCCTCGCCGCGCCCGCACCGACGACCGGCAGCGGCGGCTACGACCATGCGGAGCCGATCGGCGATCACGGCGCCTATCAGGATTTCGGTCATGGTCATTGGCGCAACAGCCTGATCTGGGGCGAAGGGCTGCACGATATCGCGATCGTCGGATCGGGCCTGATCTGGGGCAAGGGCCTGGGCCGCGGCGACGGCAAGGACAATTATCTCAGCGACCCGAACGGCCCCGGCACCGGCAACAAGGCGATCGCGCTGAAGCTGTGCCGCAACGTGCTGCTGCGCGATTTCCAGGTGCTCGAAGGCGGCTGGTTCGCGCTGCTTGCGACTGGCGTCGACAATCTGACGATCGACAATCTGCTGGTCGACACCAACCGCGACGGTTTCGATATCGATTGTTGCCGCGGCGTGCGCGTCACCAATTGCACGATCAACTCGCCCTGGGACGATGCGATCTGCCCCAAGAGCAGCTTCGCGCTCGGCTACCGTCGCGATACCGAGGATCTGATGATCGCCAATTGCCTGGTCACCGGCAATTATGTGATCGGATCGGTGATCGACGGCACCTGGGAGAAGATGCCGGCTTCCTTCGCCAACACCGTGCACGGCCGGATCAAGTTCGGCACGGAATCGAATGGCGGCTTCAAGAAGATCACCATCAGCAATTGCGTGTTCGACGGCAGCCAGGGCCTCGCGCTGGAAACCGTCGACGGCGCCAATTTCGAGGATGTGACGGTCACCAACGTCACGATGCGCGGCAGCTTTAGCTCGCCGATCTTCATGCGGCTGGGCCGGCGCATGCGCGGGCCCAAGGGTACGCCGATCGGCACGCTCAAGCGGGTGCTGATCAGCAATATCGTCAGCTCGGGCGCGGGCTGGCTGCCTTCGATCCTGGCCGGCATTCCCGGCCATCCGATCGAGGACGTGAAGATCAGCGACGTCTTCCTCCACCAGATTGGGGGGGCGCCCGAGGCAATGGCAGCGCTGCGCCCGCCGCTCAACGAGCTCGCTTATCCCGAACCCAACATGTTCGGCGATGTGCCCGCGACCGGATTCTTCATCCGCGACGTGCGCAATATCGAGATGAGCAATGTCGAGATTGCGGTCGAGAAATCTGATCCCCGCGCGGCCTTCTATCTCAACGATGTGACGGAGGCGGATTTCTTCCGCCTGCGCGTGCCCAGGGGGGAGAGCTTCGTGCTCGACCGGGTCACCAATTTCCGCAGCTTCGGCAGCCGCTGGCTGAAGGACCGGACCGTCGACGGGCTTGTTTCCGACCGGTTCTGAGAAGCTTGCGGGCGCGGCGCCATATCCCTTGATGGCGCCACGCCCGCTCACGCGGCTCAGGCCGCAACGGCCTCACGATAGCGCGGCGCAACCTCGCGGTTGGAAAGCTTGCCGTCCATCGCCAGGCGCGCGGCCTCATAGGCGTCCCACTGGCCGTCATCGGCAAGCGGCGGGATGGTGATCGTCTCGCCGCGATCGAAGCCGAGCAGCGAGGCATCGACCAGGTCGCCCGCTTCCATCACCCACTCGACCGGGAAGCTGTCGACGTCCTTGCCCGAGCGCTCCCAGATCTCGGTGCGGGTCGCGCCGGGCAGCACGGCCTGGACGCGCACGCCCTGTGGCTCGAGCTGCTTGGCCAGCGACTTGCTGAGGTTCAGCACATAGGCCTTGGAGCCGCTATAGACGCCGTCGAACATCTCCGGGAGCAGCGCCAGCACTGAGGCAATGTTGATGATTCCGCCGCTCTTGCGCGCGGCGAAGGCCTTTCCGGCGGCGCCGGCGAGCAGGGTCGGCGCCGTGATGTTGAGCGCGATCAGCTTCTCGACCTGGGCCACCTCGCTGTCGAGCAGGCCGCCATTGAGCGACATGCCGGCATTGTTGACCAGCAGTGTGATCGCGGCGTCGGAGGTCAGGCGATCCTCGACCTTCGCCACATCGGCGCGGTCGGTCAGGTCGGCGGGCAGCACGTCGATCGAACGGCCGGTCTCGGCGGCCAGCTTGGCGGCCAGCGTCTCCATCCGCCCGGCGTCGCGCGCGACGAGGATCAGGTCGTAGCCGCGGCGGGCGAGGCGGTCGGCATAGACCGCGCCAAGGCCAGTCGATGCGCCGGTGATGAGGGCAGTGCCCAAGGTCGAAGTCGTCATGGTGTGTCTCCTTGCTCCGCCGGCGCCTGAAAGAGGGGTAGTGCCGGTGACTTGCATAATGATAGGAACGTGACTATCATTGTGCAATGGACACCGAAAAATATTCGAACGGACCCTGCCCGGTCGCTCGTGGCCTCTGCCATGTCGGCGATGCGTGGAGCATGCTGATCCTGCGCGACGCTGGCGGCGGCGCGACGCGTTTCGACCAGTTCCAGAAGAATCTGGGTATCGCGCCGAACATCCTGACGCGCCGCCTGAGCGCGCTGGTCGAAGGCGGACTGCTCGAGCGCCATCGCTACAGCCAACATCCGCCGCGCGACGAATATCTGCTGACCGATACCGGCCGCGATTTCCTCCCCGTGCTGTTCGCCTTCGGCGCCTGGGGCGCGCGCCACTTTGGCGACGCACCCGTCTCGCACCTGGTCGAAAAGGGCAGCGGTGCGTCGGTCGAGGCGGTCGTGGTCGATCGCGCGACCGGCACGCCACTGTCCGATCTCGACCTTCGCCTGGTGCAGCCCGGCGCCTGACGCCGGGCTGGCCAGGTCGTCTGCGATCCGCCATGAATCGGCGGGATGACGATCGAGTCCCTCATCGCCGACTATGGTTTCGCCGCGATCTTCCTCGGCGCGGGGATCGAGGGAGAAACCTGCGTGGTCGCCGGCGGGGTGCTGGCGCACCGTCATTTGCTGCCCTTATGGGCAGTGTGGTTTGCCGCTGCGTCCGGGTCGTTCGTCGCCGACCAGCTGTTCTTCGCCTCGGGCCGCTATTTCCGCGATCATCCGCGCGTCAGGCGCCTGGCCGCGAAGCCCGGCTTCGCCAAGGCGCTGGTCACCCTAGAACGGCATCCCGTGCTGTTCGTGATGGGCTTCCGCTTTCTCTACGGCCTGCGCACCATCAGCCCGATCGCGATCGGCACCTCGCATCTCCGCACGCGCACCTTCCTGCCGCTCAACGCGCTCGCCGCGGCGATCTGGGCGGCCCTGTTCACCGGCATCGGCTATGGTTTCGGCCATGGGATCGAGCGGCTGTTCGGCGATGCCCTGTCCGCCGGGCGCTTGCTGCCCATGCTGGCGGCCGGCCTCGTCCTGATCTTCGTCCTGTCGAAAACCGTGCAATGGCTGCACCACCGCTATGCCGACCGGTGCGAGCGTATTGCCGCCGCCGGGCGTGAGTCCCGCGCCTAGCTGATCAGCATGCCCGCCAGCGCGGCGCTCATCAGGTTCGCCAGGCTACCCGCGACCAGCGCGCGGATGCCGAGCTTGGCGATCATCGAGCGCTGGTTGGGGGCGAGGCTGCCGGCGGAGGCCATCTGAATCGCGATCGAGCTGAAATTGGCGAAACCGCACAGCGCGAAGGTCACGATCGCCGTGCTGCGGGGCGACAGTGTCTTGATCTGGCTGAGATCGGCAAAGGCGACAAACTCGTTGAGCACGACCTTGGTGCCGAGCAGACCGCCCGCGGTGCCCGCCTCGCTCCACGGAATGCTGAGCAGGAAGGCGACCGGCGACAGGATCGTACCGAGAATCGCCTGGAAGCTCAGAGTCGGATAGCCGAACCAGCTGCCGACCTCGCCGAGCAATCCGTTGGCGAGCGCGACCAGCGAAACGAAGGCCAGCACCATCGCCGCGACCGCGACCGCGATCTTCACGCCGGTCTGCGCCCCCATCGCGGCGGCCATGATGATGTTGGCGGCTCGTTCCTCCTCGATCGCGGCCTCGGCGACGCGGATCACCTGCGCCTCGATATCGTCACCGAGCGGCAGTTCGTCTTCGACGACATGGGGATCGTCGGGCATGATGATCTTGGCCATCAGCAGGCCGCCCGGCGCGGACATGAAGGAGGCGGCGAGCAGATAGGGGAGGGACGCGGGCCCGAGCAACGCGGCATAGGCGGCCAGGATCGTGCCCGCGACGCCGGCCATGCCGACCGTCATTACCGCGAACAGCTGCTGCGGCGTAAGCGACGCGAGATAGGGTCGGATCACCAGCGGGGCTTCGCTCTGGCCGACGAAGATGTTGGCGGCGGCGCAGAGCGATTCGACCTTGGAGACGCCCGTCACCCATTCGATCGCGCCGCCGATCCAGCGCACGATCACCTGCATGATGCCGAGATGATAGAGGACGGAGACCAAAGCGGCGAAGAAGATCACGACCGGCAGCGCCGAGATGGCGAACGACGTGCCGAAGCGCGGATCGGTGGCGAGCGGGCCGAAGATGACCTTGGTACCCTCTCCGGCATAGCCGAGCATCGCCGCGACGCCGTGCGACAGGCCCAGGATGGCGGCCTTGCCGGCGGGCACATAGAGCACCAGCACGGCGACGCCGGCCTGTAGCGCGAAGGCCGCGCCGACGACGCGCAGCCGGATCGCGCGCCGGTTGGTCGACAGCAGGAAGGCCAGGGCCAGGATGACGGCGATGCCGATGATACCGATCGGAAAACTGTTCATGAAGGGCGCCCGCCTGCGAATAAGACAACGCAGTCCCGGGGGGACGGCGCGGGAACCCACCATACAGGCCGGACGCGATTGGGCTAGTGGCGGTTTGACGTGCGCGTAAAAGGCGGTAGCGTCCCGGCGATGACTCAGACCCCTCCCGCGATCCCGCGTTCGCTCTTCGTCTATTCGATCTTCTATGGCGGCATGGTCTGCATCGCGGGCGTGCTCGGGGTCAAACAGGTTCAGCTCGGTCCGCTCGCGGTCGAGGCCGGGATCTTCGGCTTCCTGTTGCTGGTCGTAATGGGCAGCGCGGTGACCGAACTGCACGGCCGCAAGGCGGGCGACATGCTGGTCCGCTTCGGCTTCGTGCCGCTGATCGTCTCGGCGGCGCTGATTCAGGTCGTGCTGGCGTTGCCGACCGATCCGGGCATGTACCCGCCGGCGATCGAGGCCTTTCCGATCGTGGTGGGGCAAAGCGCGCGGATGATGATCGCGGGGCTGATCTCCTACGGCATCTCGCAGACGCTCAACATCTTCATCTTCTCGAAGCTGCGGGAGGGCACCGGCAAGCTGCTCTGGCTCCGCGGCATGATCGCCAGCATCGTCAGCCAGGTGGTCGATACCGTGCTGTTCATCTCGATATCCTTCTACGGCGAACGCCCGATCCTCGGCCTGATGGGCGGCCAGATGCTCGCCAAGGTCGTGCTGTCGATCGTGCTGGTGCCGTTCCTGATCACCTTCTTCGTCTGGCTCGGCCGCCGCCTGGACGCAGCGCGCTCTTAAACCCCTCCCGTAGGGGAGGGGACGCACGGCGAAGCCGGCGAGGGGAGGGCTCGGTCGGAACGGCCGGCTTTGGTCCCATGGCCCGTTCCGACCGAGCCCTCTCCTTCTCGCTGCTGCTCAGCTTGCCTCTCCCCGAAGGGAGAGGGGTAGTAGCTTTCACCAAGCTGACGTTCCGGTTATGGGGCCCGCATGACCGATCACTCCCCCGATCCCGCCCTGCTCGCCAAGGCCGAAACGCTCGTCGAGGCGCTGCCCTATATGCAGCGCTATGCCGGCGCGACCTTCGTCGTGAAATATGGCGGCCACGCCATGGGCGATCCCGAGGCGGCGCGCGATTTCGCCGAGGATGTGGTGCTGATGAAGGCGGTCGGGATCAACCCGGTGGTCGTCCATGGCGGCGGGCCGCAGATCGGCGCGATGCTGAAGCGGCTGGGCGTCGAATCGCGCTTCGTCGACGGGCTTCGCGTCACCGATGCGGAGACTGCGCGGATCGCCGAGATGGTCCTGGCCGGATCGATCAACAAGGAAATCGTCGGCTGGATCGGCCAGGCCGGCGGCCGCGCGGTCGGCATCTCCGGCAAGGATGGCGGTTTCGTCACCGCCGAGAAGGTCGGCCGCAACACCCCCGACCGGCTGCAGGGCATCGAGCGCCATGTCGATCTCGGATTCGTCGGCGAACCGGTCGGCGTCGACCGGCGGATCATCGACACCCTGTCGACCGCCGGCATCATCCCGGTGGTCGCGCCGATCGCGCAAGGGGCGGACGGCCAGACCTATAATATCAATGCCGATACCATGGCCGGCGCGATCGCCTCGGCACTGGGCGCGCAGCGCCTGTTCATGCTGACGGACGTGGTCGGCGTGCTCGACAAGTCGGGCGAGCTGATGACGGACCTGAATCCCGACGCCATCGCTGCGCTGCGTGCCGACGGCACGATCAGCGGGGGCATGATTCCGAAGCTCGAGACCTGCGTCGCCGCGGTCGAGGGCGGGGTCGACGCCGCGGTCATCCTCGACGGCCGGGTGCCGCATGCGATGCTGCTGGAAATCTTCACCCGGCGCGGTGCGGGCACGCTGGTTCGGCGCTGAACGGCCTGTTCGAAACGACCGCGTTTCGCTAGGCTTGGCTTCCACTCGACCCGGAGACCCGCCTTGGCCCTTTTGCTCGTCCTTCTTCAGATCGTTCAGGTGCTTCTCAACGTCGCCACCTGGATCATCCTGATCCAGGCGATCCTGTCCTGGCTGATCGCCTTCAACGTGATCAACACCCATAACGACACGGTCCGTCAAATCTGGGAAGCGCTGCGGAAAATCACCGAGCCCTTCTATCGCCCGATCCGGCGGATTCTGCCCGATTTCGGTGCGCTGGACCTGTCGCCGCTCGTGGTCCTGCTCATCCTCTACATCCTGTCCAACATCATCGTGCCGGCCATCTATGCCCAACTCGTCGCGGCGCCGGTCGTCTGAACCATGCCCGCCTGGGCGCTCCGGCCGGACGGCATCGCGATTGCGGTTCGTGTCACGCCCAGGTCCTCCCGCGACATTCTCGCGGCTGGAACCGACGATCATTTCGCGGCGCGGCTGAACGCGCCGCCGGTCGAGGGCGCGGCCAATGCGGCGCTGGTCGCCCTTGTCGCCAGGGCGTTCGGCGTGCCGAAACGCGACGTCAGCCTGGTCGCCGGAGAGACTGCGCGGCTGAAGCGGCTTGCCATCGCGGGCGAGCCTGCGCTGCTGGCGAAAATCGCCGCCAGTCTTTATGAGGCGGCGCCATGAGCGCTGACATCATCGACGGAAAAGCCTTTGCCCTGGCCCTGCGCGGTCGCATCGCCGAGCAGGTGACGGCGTTTGTCGCCGCCGCCGGCCGCCCGCCCGGGCTCGCGGTGGTGCTGGTCGGCGACGATCCGGCCTCCGCCGTCTATGTCCGCTCTAAGGGCCGGGCGGTGAAGGACGCCGGCATGGCGGGTTTCGAATATCGCCTACCCGCCGATGTCCCGCAGGACGAACTGGTCGCGCTGGTCGACCGGCTCAATGCCGATGCGAATGTCGACGGTATCCTCGTCCAGCTGCCCTTGCCGGCGCATATCGACGAGCGGGTCGTCACCACCCGGATCGACCCGGACAAGGATGTCGACGGATTCCACCCGGTCAATGCCGGCCGGCTCGCGACCGGCCTTTACGGCTTCGTGCCCTGCACTCCGCTCGGTTGCATCATGCTGCTCAAGGACCGGCTGGGCGATCTCGGCGGGCTCGACGCGGTGGTGATCGGCCGCTCCAACATCGTCGGCAAGCCGATGGCGCAGCTCCTCCTCAAGGAAAGCTGCACCGTCACCATCGCGCATTCCAGGACGAAGGACCTGTCGAGCGTGGTGCGCCGCGCCGATATCGTCGTGGCGGCGGTCGGCCGGCCCGAGATGATCCGCGGCGAATGGATCAAGCCCGGCGCGACCGTGATCGATGTCGGCATCAACCGGACCGAGGATGGGCTGGTCGGCGATGTCGATTTCGCCGGTGCCGCCAGCGTCGCCGGCGCGATCACCCCGGTGCCCGGCGGGGTCGGGCCGATGACGATCGCGGTGCTGCTGCGTAACACGCTGGTCTCGGCGCATCGCCGCATGAAGGTGCCCTACGACAAGGACGCGCTGTGATCGTCCTGCTCCTCGCCGCGGCGGTGCCGCAGACCGCGGCGCAGGCCGAGCGCGCCTTTGCCAACGCCGCCCAGGCCGAGGGGCAATGGACCGCGTTCCGCCGCTACGCGACCGAGGATGCGGTGATGTTTGCGCCCCAGCCGGTGAAGACGCAGGACTTTCTCAGGGACCGCAAGGATCCGCCGGCCGCGTTGATGTGGTGGGCGGCTGACAGCTATGTCTCGTGCGACGGCGCGCTGGCGGTCAATACCGGCCCGTGGATCAGGCCGAAGGGCGACGCGTTCGGCTATTTTTCGACCGTCTGGCAGCGTCAGGCCGATGGCGGCTGGAAATGGACGATGGACGGCGGCGATGGCCTCGCCAAACCGCGCCCCGCCGGCGACGCGCCGAAGATTCGCCGCGGCTCGTGCAAGGGCAGCCCTTCCACCGTCGCCGCGGTGCGCTACCGCGACGGTGAGACCGCCGAGGGCCAGTCGGAAGACCGCACGCTCGCCTGGCGCTGGCACGTCGCCCCGGATGGCGCGCGCAGCTTCGACGTCTGGCTGTGGGACGGGCGCGTCATGAAACCGGTCATGACCGACCGGATCGCGGCGCAGTGAGCACGTCAGGCCTGATCGCGCTCTACGTCTCCTCGCTGATCACCTTCTTCGTGGTGATCGATCCGCCGGGCTGCGCGCCGATCTATGCCGGCCTGACCAAGGGCGCGTCGCCGGCGCATCGCCGCGCCATGGCGGTCCGCTCGGTTCTGGTCGCCTCGGCGATCCTGTTCGTCTTCGCGCTGTTCGGCGAGGATCTGCTGCGCGCGCTCGGCATCAGCCTGGCGAGCTTCCGCATCGCGGGCGGCATCATGCTGTTCCTGATCGCGCTCGAGATGGTGTTCGAGAAACGCACGCAGCGGCGCGAGGACCGAGCGGCGAAGGTCGCCGAGACGCCCGAGGTCGAGGACGTCTCAATCTTCCCCATGGCCATGCCGATGATCGCCGGCCCCGGCTCGATCGCCTCGGTCATGCTGCTGATGAGCCGCAATGACGGGATCGAGCGCACCCTCGTCGTGCTCGCCGCGCTGGCGACGATCCTGGCGCTGACCTTGCTCGCCCTGCTCGCGGCGGGGCCGATCATGCGCGTGCTCGGCGTCAAGATCGAGGCGGTGATCACTCGGCTGCTCGGCGTGCTCCTCGCGGCGCTCGCCGTGCAGTTCGTGATCGACGGGGTACGGATCAGCCTGTTGTAGAACCGCTTCGCTCAGGCGGTTGTACCCTTCACCGTTCGTTTCGAGCGCAGTCGAGAAACCTGGCATGCGATACCGCCAGCCAATGTGTCTCGACGTCGCTCGACACGAACCGAAATGGGGCTAGTCGGGGCGTTCAGCCCCATCCTCATAATGGATCCGGAACAGGCGCAGCGGCGATTTCTTCGGCAGCGGCAGCTGCTCGAGCCAGGCGGGCACCTTGTTATGCGCCAGCTGGTCGTAGAAGCCGCCCGGCGCGCGCGAGCGATAGATCGTCGATTCCGCCATGTTGGGGCAGATCAGCAGCAAGCTGGCGCCGTGCCGCTTCGCGATCGCGCGGAAATTCTCCGGCGTGCCCTTGAAGGCGTGCTGCACGTCGAGGATCGCGTCGCCATTGCGGTGATAAGGGCCGGCGATCGCGCTGTGGTGCGTGATGGTGATCAGCCGCGGACCGAGATCGACAAAGGTGAAGATCGTCTGCGCCGGCAGCTTGTCGAGCGGGGCGAGCGCCGGGATGGTCGGGCAGCGGCCGCTGGCATTGTTGACGATCTGCACCCGCGCGCTTGGTGGATCGATCCTGAAATATTTGATGACGAGGCCGGAAAACAGGCCGGACACCGCCAGCAGCCCGGTGACGGTGCCAAGTACACGCACCAGGACGGAGCGATGGCCCAGGCACCAGGGCAGGATGATCCAGGCAAGCGCGGTCGCGCCCGGCACTGCCAGCAGCTGCGCGGCCGGCCCGGCGCGCGCCTGCCACAACAGCATCAGCGCGGCAAAGCTGCAGAACAGCAGCACCGGCATCCAGCCGTTGAACCGGGGCGTGCCGCGCGCGCGCCAGGTGGCGATGCAGGCGCCGATGATGCCGATCACCGGCAAGGTCACGATCGGGAAGGCGGTGCGGAAAGCGTGCTTGTAGATCGGCCGGGCCTCGCGGACATTGTCCAGCCAGTTGCGGGCAAGCTCAGGCGAGACCTGTTCGGGCCGCCCCAGGCATTGCGGGAAGACCAGGGCGAAGCCGATGGCGATGATCAGGCCCGCCACCACGGCGAGCGACAGCCGGGCCATGCGCTGTTCGGGGTTGATCCGGCCAAGCACGAACAGCAACGCCCCCGCCGCGACCATCACGCTGAGCCAGACCGGCGTGAGCGCATCGCAGCGCAGCACTTCGTTTGCGTAGGAGCCGAACAGCGCATAGCCGAGCGCGGAGCCGCCGCCGAGCGTCAGCGCATAGACCGTCATGCGCTGCACGTCGCCGCGGTCCTGGATCCAGCGCAGCGCGATGATCGCCCCGGCCATCGCCGCATAGGGCAGCAGCTCGAGCCCGATGGTCAGCGAGACCGCGCTGGCGACACCCACCATCGCCCCGCCGCGCGCGCCCATGCGGTCGGCAAGGCCGGCGACGGTCAGGCTCAGCATGGCGAGCTGCCAGCCATGGTGATCGATCCGGTCGGGCATGAACATCAGGATGGTCGAGGTGCAACCCGCCACCAGGAATACCAGCGCGAGCGGCCAGGAAATCCCGCCGACCAGCCGGCGCACGGTGGCGGCGATGCCGATCATCGCGATCGACAGTGGCAGGATCGGCGCGATGCCGCAGGCCAGCTTTTCCGCCTCCGCCACGCCGACGAACGGCTTGAACAGCAGGATCAGCGCGGCGATCGGCAGGTCGACGATCCGGCTCCAGTGAATGTCGAACCCGCCCGGCGGATTGAGCTTGTACTGGCGCAGATCGTACCAGCCCTGGCCATTCATCAGCGCGCGCACCTGGGCGAGCCGCATATTGTCGTCGGTGTCGCCCAGCGACAGCCAGTGGATCGCGTTCCACCGGTCGATCATGAACCAGATGCCGACCGCCAGCCAGGCGATCAGGGTCAGCCGCAGCCAATATCTGTCCAGCTCGCGGACAAGAGGACGATCGGTCGTGTTTTGCAAAGGGCTTCCCTCGGTCACGTTCGCGCTCTAGTGCGGCGCGCGTAAAGGGCAAGGTACGCGTGACGGCGATTATCAGACAGATCGAGACCTGGCGGACGAGCGGCATGCTCGGCCAGCTCATTCGCTTCGGCATTGCCGGGGGCATTTCGACCGTCATCTATTCGGCGGTCTATCTGCCGCTGACGCATTGGGTATTCCCCGCGCGACAGGCGGTCTATGCGGTCCCCTTCGCTTTCGCCGTCGCGGTGACGGCGGGTTTCTTCCTGCATAGCGCCTGGAGCTTCAAGGGGCACGGCACGCGCGATTCGAGCGGGCGCCAGCATGCGAAGTTCGTCGCGGTGCAGGGTTTCGGCCTGGTGCTGAACGCGCTGCTCACTTGGCTGATCACTGGCCTGCTGCATCAACCGGTCTGGGTGCCGCTGATCCCCGTGGTCTTCGTGATTCCGCTCGCGACCTTTGCGCTCAATCGCTGGTGGGTGTTCGGCTGATATGGACAGAATCGTCTATGACCGCATGGCGGCGCACGATTCCACGCATTGGTGGTACCGGGCGCGCCGCGACATCCTGGCCGAGTATCTGGCGCGCGAGGGCCATCTGCCTGCCAATGCCCGCATCCTGGAGATCGGTTGCGGCACCGGCCACAATTTGCCGATGCTCGCCGCCTTCGGCCGCATCGACGCGATCGAGATCGATCCCGCCGCGCGCGAGATCGCGAGCGCCCGGCTCGGCCGCGAGGTCGGCGCGGCGCCGCTCCCGGCGCTGACCGGGGTCGAGCGCGGCGCCTATGACCTGATCGCGGTGCTCGACGTGGTCGAGCATATCGAGGACGATGTCGGCGCGCTGAAGGCCATGGCCGAATGTCTGAAGCCGGGCGGCAAGATCCTGATCACGGTGCCGGCGCATCAATGGATGTGGAGCGCGCACGACGTGGTGAACCATCATCATCGCCGCTATTCCAAGGCGGGGCTGGTCAGGGTCATCCGCGCGGCGGGGCTCGAGCCCCGCAAGCTCGGCTATTTCAACTCGCTGCTCTTCCCGCTCGCCGCAGCGGCACGGCTGGCCGGCCGGCTGACCGGCAAGGATGACAGCGACGATTCGCCGCCGCCAAAGATCGTCAACACCCTGTTCGAAAAGATCTTCCGCTTCGAACGCCACCTCGTCGGCCGCGTGCCGCTGTCACCGGGCGTCTCGATCATCACCCTGGCGTCGCCGGCGAAATAGGCGCTCCGGCGACCATCCCCTGATCGTCACCCCGGACTTGTTCCGGGGTCCGTCGCTCCGCACACGCAACGACTGCGGCGCTTGCGGAACGATGGATGCCGGAACAAGTCCGGCATGACGAAGAAGTGTTTTGGTCTGACCGTGTCGATCCGGCCTTACTCGCCCTTCGGCGGGCCCTCGGCGACATCGGGTCGCCCGGCTGGCGCAGCCACCTCCGCGCGGTACCCGAGCGTCGCCCGCCCCTGCACCGGGCCGGCGATGTCGGCGACCAGATACAATGGCCGCCGCTTCGATTCGACATAGAGCCGGCCGAGATATTCGCCGATCATGCCAAGCACGAACATCTGCACCGCGCCGAGCAGCACCACCACCAGCATGGTCGAGGTCCAGCCCTGCACGGCGCTGCCGGTGAAGAAACCGATCGCGATATAGACGAACAGCAGCAGCGAGGCGCCGGTCAGCGCCAGCCCGACATGGCTCGCGAAGCGCAACGGGGCCGTCGAGAAGCCGGTCACCGCGTCGAGCGCGAAGCGGACCATCTTGCCGAGCGGATATTTGGTTTCGCCGGCATGGCGCTCGGCCCGGTCATAGACGAACGGGATCTGGCGGAAGCCGATCCACGCGACCATGCCGCGGATGAACCGCGCCTGTTCGGGCAGCGACAGGAAGGCGTCGAGCGCCCGCCGGCTCATCAGCCGGAAATCGCCGGTGTCGAGCGGGATCGGCGTGTCGGTGATGCGGTCGAGCATGCGGTAGAAGATCGCGGCGGTCGCTTTCTTGAAGATGCTCTCGCCCTCGCGCTTGCGGCGCACGGCATAGACCACGTCGGCCTGTTGCTCCGTCATCGCCTTGCGCATGTCGGTGAGCAGCTCGGGCGGATCTTGCAGGTCGGCGTCGATGATCAGGATCTGCTCGCCGGCGCAGAGATCGAGGCCGGCGGTCAGCGCGAGCTGATGGCCATGGTTGCGCGACAGGTTGATCGCGACGAGGCGCGGATCGGCGGCGGCGATCCGCTGCATTACCTGCCAGCTTTCGTCGCGCGAGCCGTCATTGACGAACAGGATTTCGAAATCCTCGCCCACCGCCGCGCGCGCCGCCGCGGCGACGCGGGCATGCAGGGCATCGAGACAGGCTGCCTCGTTATAGCAGGGGACGACGACGGAAAGGGCGGGACGATGCATGGGCGCGCTGTTTAACGGCAACTCATCCCCCCGTCATCGGAAGATTGCGCTGGATCAAGCGGAGCCGGATCGCCGCCTTTCAAGAACGGTCGTCGCCACGCTCGACGAACCGCTGTCCTGGAACGAGGCCTGAGGATCAGCCTCCGGGGCGCCATATCCCTTGCACGGGCCGTGCGATGATCACACTGTGCTCAGGCCCATGAGCATGCGGCTGCGGTCGGGAAACATGCGATAAATCTTGGCCGTCGAACTGGGGATCATGATGTCTCGATCGGATGAAGGCGCGCCCGGCGCTACACGACCCTGGGGCTTTGCGCCGGCACCGGTTTCGACGCGCTTGTTGTCGGGAAGCGTGGCGGTGCGCAGCTATGGGGACGATTGGGTCGGCGACAACAGCGATATCCGGTCGCCCGATCCTGTGCATGTCTTCACCGACATCGACATGACGGCCTGGGCCGCCATCTTCCTCGACGCCGTCGACGGGTTGTTCGCGCCGGGCATGCGCGCGGCGATCGTCGCGCTCGATCCCGATCGCGCGGCCTCGCTCGCCGGGCACAAGCAACAGCTCGCCGACATCCTCGCATCGACTCTGCTCCCCGTCCTTGTCGTCCCCGGTCAGGTGCCCGCGATGGAAGAGGCGCGCGCGCTCTTCCGCCAGGCCCTGCTCGACCGTCTCGGCACTGCCTATGCCCCGGATGGAAACGGCGCCCCATTGCCGTTCGGGCCGCGACCGCCCTCGATCCGCGCCATGGGCGCCGTCACCGCGCCGGCGCCGGTGTCGATCGCGGCGGCACTTTTATGGGACTGCGTGGTCACGATCGAAACCTCGCAGGCCGCCCAGGACGAGATGCTGCTGTCTCTCATCATGAATGATCCGTCTCCGGTCGATCCGGCGACGGGGCCGGCTATCGGGGCGATAATGCCCCGGGCGGCCGCGGCCACGACCCTGTTCGACGCGCTGGCCCGGACAATCGTCGAGTGGCCGCAGATCGCACCGCAGCTCGCGGCGGCATTGGCGGGCGGCAGCGCGACCGTGGCGCGCGCCGCGCTGGAACGATGGGACGCGCTGATCGGCGATGTAGTTTCGACATGGCCGGACTGGCGCGCGCGGGACTTGCCGATCGAGCGCGCGGATGTCGACACGGCATCCGCTGGCGCGGCCATCTGGCGCTACGCCGTCGATTTCCGGACGCTGCCGGACCTTCGCGTCACGCGCTTTCCCGGCGACGACGGGATGCCGCCATGGCCGGCGATCACCGGCTTCGTCGCGCCGGCCGGGCCCGGCCAGGCCTGCGACAGCTATCGGGCCTTAGCCGCTCATCCTGCGGGCGGACCGCTGACCTTCACCTGGGCCATGCCGCCCATGATCCAGGCGCGAAAGGTCGATGTCGCGGCTCAAGCGCGGCGCAACGCCAATCTGGCGCCGCCCGACTCGCCCGACGGCACCCTGGTCGATCCGGCGTTCATCCACACGACGCCGCTGGTGAAAGGGCTGGAACCCCTGGTTCCGTTGGCCGATCTGCCATCGCATCCTTTCCGGATCGGAGCGGGGGCGGCGACGCTGTCGGAGGCGATGGGCGATCTGTTCGCGTCCTTGCTGCCCGAGCCGGTGCCGACGGGCCCCGCGCTTCGCGATATCCATATCGACATCGAAGCGTCCTGGCGGGTCTCGCTGGGCATCGGCGACAGTCAGGCGGACGTCGGCGTTCCGATATGCCTGGCGGACGCCGTCCTCGCATTGTCCCCGGACGTGTCGGAAGGCTCAGTCCCGGTCGACGCATTCCGCCGGAAAGTGACCGACGCGCTGCTTGACTGGCATGCCGCCACCCCGCCGCAGGACGATCCGGCCGTCCTCCGCTTCGCCGTCACGCTGGCGCGGCCAGGCGAGGAGCGCCGCATACCGCTGGTCTGTCTCGGCCGGATCGATGTCGCTGTTCCGATCGCGCGGACAGGCTGGTGGCGATGAGGGGCCTGACGGCTCGCTGCTCCGACCTCCACCGCGTTCCCGACTGCTGGTCGTTACGTCCTGGGCTTAATTCAGGGCATTGAACCATAGCATAAATATCTGGACTTGATCGTCCAAGCGCGCGTCGCCGATCGTCAGACCCGCTCCACCATGTTGACCGCGTCGGCCGCGCGCAGCGCTGCGATCAGCCGGGTCAGGTGATGCAGGTCGTGCACCTCCACATCGATCGTGTTGGTGTGGAATCCGGTGTCGCGATTGTCGAGCCGCATGTTGACGATATTGGCCTTTTGCGCGCCGATGATCGTCGCGATCACGCCCAGCGCGCCGGGCTCGTTCTTCACCTCGACCGAGATGCGCGCGGTCGCGCCCTCGGTCTTGTCGCCCCAGGCGATATCGACCCAGTCGGCATCGTCGCTGTCGGCGAGCCGCGGGCAGTTGATCACATGAATCTCGATGCCCTCGTTCGGGCGGCGCAGCCCGACGATCCGGTCGCCCGGCACCGGGTGGCAGCATTCGGCCAGGTCGAACGCGACGCCCGGGGTCAGTCCCTTGATCGAGATCGCGCTGGTCTGGATCGGCGTCGCCCGTGCTGTCGCGGTGCCGCCGGAGCCGGGCATCAGCGCCTCCATCACTTCGGGGTCGGTGATGCGGCGGCGTGCGATCGCCTCCAGCAGCGCGGCTTCGTCGGGCAGCTTCAACCGCTTCAGCGCCGCGCCGATCGCCCCTGCCGCCAGCGGCGCGGGCAGGTGCGACAGGATCTCGTCATAGATTTTGCGGCCGAGCGCCTGAGTCTCCTCGCGCTCCTTGTACCGCAAATGGCGGCGGATCGCGGCGCGGGCCTTGCCGGTGATGGCGAAGCTCAGCCAGTTGGCCTGGGGCTCCTGCGCCTTGGAGCGCAGGATCTGCACCTGGTCGCCATTCTCGATGCTGGTCTTGAGCGGCACCACGCGCCCGTTGATCTTCGCGCCGACCGCCTGGTCGCCCAGATCGGTATGCACGGCATAGGCGAAGTCGATCGGCGTCGCGCCCTTGGGCAGCTGGTGCAGCTCGCCCTTGGGGGTGAAGGCGAAGATCCGGTCCTGGTACATCGCCATGCGCGTATGCTCGAGCAGCTCTTCCGGGCTCTCGGCATTGTCGAGAATCTCGACCAGGTCGCGGATCCAGCTCACCTGAGTCTCGGGGCGTACCTTGTCCTGTTTGTACGCCCAGTGCGCGGCGAGGCCGAGCTCGGCCTCCTCATGCATCTCCTCGGTGCGGATCTGCACTTCGACCCGGGTATTGTCGGCATGGATCACGCTGGTGTGGAGCGAGCGATAGCCATTGCGCTTGGGGGTCGAGATATAGTCCTTGAACCGCCCCGGCACCATCGGCCAGCGGCGATGGATCACGCCCAGCGCCTGGTAACAGGCCTCCTCGGTCGGCACGATTGCGCGGAACGCCATGATGTCGGAAAGCTGCTCGAAGCTGATGTGCCGCTCGGCCATCTTCTTCCAGATCGAATAGGGGTGTTTCTCGCGGCCCGAGATGTCGGCGTCGATGCCGTGGCGGGACAGCAGCAGTTTCAGCCCCGATCCGATCTTGGCGATCCGGTCACCGCCGCCTTCCTTGAGCCGGGTCAGCCTTTTGGTGATCGATTCATAGGCTTCCGGCTCGAGCTCCTTGAAGGCGAGCGTCTGCATCTCCTTCATGAACTCGTACATGCCGATCCGCTCGGCGAGCGGGGCATAGATGTCCATCGTCTCGCGCGCGATGCGGCGGCGCTTGTCGGGGTTGGGGATGTAGTGGAGCGTCCGCATATTGTGCAGCCGGTCGGCCAGCTTGACCAGCAGCACGCGGATATCGTCCGACATGGCGAGCAGGAATTTGCGCAGATTCTCCGCGGCGCGCTCATTCTCGGTCTGCGCCTCGATCTTCGACAGCTTGGTGACACCGTCGACCAGCCGCGCGACCGCGGGGCCGAACAGCCGTTCGATCTCCTCGATCGTCGCGACGGTATCTTCGACCGTGTCGTGCAGGATCGCGGTCGCGATCGTCTCGTCGTCGAGATGCAGCTCGGTCAGGATGCCGGCCACCTCGATCGGATGGCTGAAATAGGGGTCGCCCGAGGCGCGCTTCTGCGTGCCGTGCGCGTTGACCGAGAAGACATAGGCGCGATTCAGCAGCGCCTCGTCGGCTTGCGGGTCATAGTCGAGGACCCGGTCTACAAGTTCATATTGGCGCAGCACGCCTTAAGATGGGGCCGCGAACTGTTGCTTTGCAACAAAAAGCTGGCCGCGGCAGTACGATTGCCGCGGCCGAGGGGATATCACTTCGCGCGGGCGTTGCACTTGGCGAGCGCCTCGGCGTCGAACGCCTGGCCGCCGGCGGTGAACTCGCTCAGCGCGCCGGCGCGCTGCACGATCATCTGGCAGACGATGTTGTCGCGCGCGCTGGTCTTGTTCGCGGTGAAATTGGTGTCGCGCCATTTCCACATCACATTGTTGGTAATGAAGCTGGTCTTGGCCGGCTGCGCGACCGGGGTCGCGGTGTAATAGCCGCCCGGGCCCTGCGCGATGCCGACGGTCGGCGACAGCGCCATGACGGAACCGGCGAGCGCGGCAGCGATTGAAAGAATGCGGGTCATTGTTAGTCCTCCTTGAATCCAGTTGCGAATCACTACCTACTGCATTAGGTAGTAAGTTGCAACTGAAAACTTATATGTCATTTCCATGACGAGCGATTTGGGTTAGGCTCCATGGGTCGAGAGGAACGAGATGGGCGGTAAAATCCGTGAAGTACTGAGCGTTTGCAGCCTGCCTGCCGCGCTCGAGGCCATGGGCGAACGCTGGAGCTTCATGATCCTGCGGGCCGCCTTCAACGGCCTCCATCATTTCGAGGAGTTCCAGTCGGAGCTCGGCATCGCGCGCAATATCCTCGCCAATCGGCTCGCCCGGCTGGTCGAGCACGGCATCCTGACGCGCGAGGCGATGCCGGAGGATCGGCGCAAGATCGAATATCGCCTGACCGAGAAGGGCGCGGCGCTGCTGCCGACGATGATCGCGCTCCGGCAATGGGGCGAACGCTGGGAGACCGGCATGCCCGCCACCCCGGTGCTGGTCGACGCGCGCGACATGCGCCCGATCGGCCCGATCGAGGTGCGCGCCTGGGACGGGCGGGTGCTGACCAAGCAGGACCTGCTCTGGGCACTCGCCGAGGATGTCGTGCACGAACCCGAGATGCGCGCGGCGGAATAGGGGGCGGGGACTTAAACCACCCGTTCGCCCCGAGCTTGTCGAAGGGCTGCACTTCTTCGTTTCAGAGAAAGGGCAGGGCTTCGACAAGCTCAGCCCGAACGGAACATGTTCCTACTCCTGCCGCAACCCTTCCAGGAACGCCCGGATTGGGGCGCCGATCGCGACCGGTTTGCCGGTCGGCAGGTGCACATTGACGACGACCATGTCGATCACCGTGTGCAGATCGCCCGTCACCGCATGGCACAGCTCGAACCGCTGAGTCATGCTCGACGTGCCGATCCGCTCGATCCGTACGAAGGCGTCGAGTGAATCGCCGAACACGAACGGCTTCAGATAATCGATCTCGGTGCGGCGGACATGGAATTCGGTCTCGGTCCAGGCGGCCCCCAGCGTGTCGCTGATCCCGGTCCAGTCCCAGAATTCGGTTGCCGCGACATCGGCATATTCCAGATAGCGCGAGTTGAAGACCACTTTCTGCCCGTCGATCTCGGCATAGCGGACCTTGAGGCGGGTGGAGAAGGCGAAGCCGGGGCGAGTCATGCGGCGGCGATGGCCCGCGCCGGCCCCGCCGTCAATCCGATCGCCCCCGGCCCCGCTCCCCCGCCCTGCTCGCCGGCGGTCAGCCGGTGCGCGCCGGCGTGTTCACGCCCATGCTCTGGAGATAGCGCTTCACGTTGCGCGCCGCCTGGCGCAGCCGCTGCTCATTCTCCACCATCGCGATGCGCACATAGCCTTCGCCATTCTCGCCGTACCCGACGCCCGGCGCGACCGCGACCTTGGCATGGGTGAGCAGCTGCTTGGAGAATTCCAGGCTGCCGAGATGCGCCAGTGCCGGCGGCAGCGGCGCCCAGGCGAACATCGAGGCGCGGGGCGCCGGAATGTCCCAGCCGGCGCGGCCGAAGCTCTCGATCAGCACGTCGCGGCGGCGCTGATAGAGCTGGCGATTCTGCTCGACGATATCCTGCGGCCCGTTGATCGCGGCCACCGCGGCGGCCTGGATCGGGGTGAAGGCGCCGTAATCGAGATAGGATTTCACCCGCGTCAGCGCCGAGATGAGCTGCGGATTGCCCACCGCGAAGCCGATCCGCCAGCCGGCCATGGAATAGGTCTTGGACAGCGAGGTGAACTCGACCGCGACGTCCTTCGCGCCCGGCACCTGCAGGATCGAGGGTGTCGGCTTGCCGTCATAATAGAGCTCGGAATAAGCGAGGTCGGACAGTACCCAGAGCTTGTGCTCCTTCGCGAACGCCACGACCCGCTCGTAGAACGCCAGGTCGACCACTTCGGCGGTCGGGTTGGACGGATAGCCCATCACCAACACGCTCGGACGCGGCACGGTAAAGGCCATGGCCCGCTCCAGCGCCTCGAAATACTGCTCGTCGGGCGTGGTCGGCACGCTGCGGATCGTGGCACCTGCGATGATGAAGCCGAAGGTGTGGATCGGATAGCTCGGGTTCGGCGCGAGCACGACGTCGCCCGGCGCGGTGATCGCCTGGGCGAGATTGGCCAGGCCCTCCTTGGAGCCGAGCGTGACCACCACTTCGGTATCGGGATTGAGCTCGACGCCGAAACGCCGCTGGTAATAGCCGGCCTGGGCCTTGCGCAGCCCGGGGATGCCCTTCGACGCCGAATAGCCATGCGCATCGGGCTTGCGCGCCACTTCGCACAATTTGTCGATGACGTGCGGCGGCGGTGGCAGGTCCGGATTGCCCATGCCCAGGTCGATGATGTCCTCGCCTGCCGCGCGCGCTTCCGCCCGCATCGCATTCACTTCGGCGATGACATAGGGGGGCAGGCGCTTGATGCGGTAGAAATCGTCGGACATGGCTCACTTCCGGTTGGAGGAGCGACGACCCTTAGTTTATTTGCGCCCGCTCGGGAATGACGGACATCGCCTCGTGCGTTAGGGTGGTCGAAATTCGCCACCCGAGGAAACCATGGCCGAATCCGACGCCCCCGACCTGCCCAGCCTCGCGGAACTCCAGCACTGGACCTGGGTGATGGGCCGCGCGCAGCAGATGATGCTGGAAAGCGGCCTCTCGACCGCCGCGGCCGAGCAGCGCGATCTCGGTGTGCCGGTCATTCCCGGCCTCAACGATCCCGCGACGATCGCGCGCGCGGAAGCCTTCTGGACGGACAGCCTCACTCTCTGGCAGCGCTTCCTCGATCCCCAGGCGCCGCCCGCCGATGACGGCAGGCATGCCCGCGACAAACGCTTCGCCGCCCCGCAATGGCGCGACAATCCGCTGTTCGACTGGATCCGCCAGAGCTATTTCCTGATCTCCGATCACATGCTCGCCAATGTCGATGCGCTGGCGGGGGTGGACGATCGCCAGAAGGAGCAGCTCCGCTTCGCCGCCAGGGGTTTTCTCGAGGCGATGAGCCCGAGCAATTTCCCCGTCACCAACCCGGTGGTGCTGGAAAAGACGATCGAGACGGGCGGGGAGAATCTGCTCAAGGGCCTGCAGAACATGCTGGCCGATCTCGCCAAGGGCCAGCTCACCCACACCGATCCCAACGCGTTCGAGCTTGGCCGCAACCTCGCGACCACGCCGGGCAAGGTGGTCAGGCGCACCCCGCTCTACGAACTGATCCAATATTCCCCGACGACCGAGACGGTGCTGGCCGTGCCGCTGGTCATCTTTCCGCCCTGGATCAACCGCTTCTACATCCTCGATCTCACGCCGGAGAAGAGCTTCATCCGCTGGGCGGTCGACCAGGGCATCACCGTCTTCATGGTCTCCTGGAAATCCGCCGATGCCAGCATGAGCGACGTGGTATTGGACGATTATGTCGCGGCGCAGATCGACGCGATCGATTCGGTGCGCGAGGGGCTCGGGGTCGATGCGGTCCATGCCATCGGCTATTGCGTCGCCGGCACGACGCTCGCCGCAACGCTTGCGGTGCTCGCCGCGCGGGAACAGGCGGACAAGGTGAAAAGCGCGACCTTCTTCACCGCTCAGGTCGATTTCTCTCGCGCTGGCGAACTGCTCAACTTCGTCGACGACGAACAGCTCAAGACCATCGCCACGCTCTCGCCCGAGGGTTTCCTCGACGGCCGCTATCTCGCGCTGACCTTCAACCTGCTGCGCGGGCGCGACCTGATCTGGAATTACGTCACCAACAATTACCTGCTCGGCCAGGATTATACGCCGTTCGATCTGCTCCACTGGAACGGCGACACCACCAACCTGCCGGCCAAGTGGCATATGAGCTATCTGACCGATCTCTACCGCGACAATCTGCTGGTGAAGCCCGGCATGCTGTCGGCCGGCGGGACGCCGATCGATCTGACTCGGGTGAAGACGCCCGCCTATGTCCAGGCCGGCCGTGACGATCATATCGCTCCGGCGGAGAGCGTGTGGAACATCACGCACATCTTCACCGGCCCGGTGAAGTTCGTGCTGGCCGGGTCGGGGCATATCGCGGGGGTGGTGAACCCGCCGGCGCTCGGCAAATATCAATATTGGCTCAATCCGAAGCCCGCCGAAACGCTCGCCGAGTTCGTTGCGGGCGCGTCCGAGACCAAGGGCAGCTGGTGGCCCGACTGGCTCGGCTGGCTGCACCAGCAGGACGACTCGACCGTACCGGTCAGCGGCGCGCGCAAGCCGGGCGAAGGCCCCCTAACGGTGATCGAGGACGCGCCCGGCAGCTATGTGAGGGCGCGCTAAGTCTTTCGAATCGTTACGCTACACCTGTAGCATGACGCTTATGTTGCGGTGCAACAAAAAGCCTTGCGGAACGCGCAGCATGCGCTATATTGCAGTGCAACAAGTAACGTGAGGGAGGCCTTTATGGCCAGCAAGGGTCCCAAGCCCGGAAGTCCGGCCAAGGCGGCAGCGCCAAAGCCGAGGGCAACAGCCCCAAAGGCGGCAGCAGCGACGAAGACTGTCGCTAAGCCCGCCACCAAGCCCGTCGCTCCGGCCGCCGTGGAGGCAGTCGCCGCGCCGGTACTTGTCGCGGCCCAGCCGGTTCCGCCGGTCGCCGCCAAGATCGAGCTGCCCGCGCCCGTCGCCGCCGTTGAACCGGCGGTCGAACGGGTGATCGAAAAAGCAGCCGACACCGCAGTGAAGACTATCGAACCCATCACGCCCGTCGTCGAAACGCCGGTCGCCCTGATCCAGAAGGAAGTGAAGACCATGGAAGCCAATCTGAAGAATGCCGCCGAAAAGGCGCAGACCCTGTTCGCTGAAGCAAACGAGCGCGCCAAGGCCGCCGTCGAGAAGGGCACCAAGCTGTTCGAGGAAGCCAATGAATTCTCGAAGGGCAATATCGAAGCGATCGTCGAGTCCGGCAAGATTGCCGCCAAGGGCTTCGAGTCGTTCGGCCAGGACGCTGCCGATTACAGCCGCAAGCAGTTCGAAGGCGCCACCGCCGCGCTGAAGAGCCTGTCGACGATCAAGTCGCCGACCGACTTCTTCAAGCTGCAGAGCGACTATGTCCGCTCGTCGTTCGACTCGATCGTCGCCCAGACCTCGAAGAACACCGAAGCGATGCTGAAGCTCGCCGGCGAGGTCGCTCAGCCGATCTCGAACCGCGTCGCGCTCGCCGCCGAGAAGGCGAAGATCGCCGCGTAATGTCGCGCACGATCGTCGAATAGGAAAAGGGCGGTCCTTCGGGGCCGCCCTTTTTCGTTTATTGGTGCCGTGCGTCGGCAAGGGCAGCGCCAGCGCGTCGAAAGACGCCACAAACGAGGTTGATCGCGCGCACCCTCTTGCCCTTGGGCCGCGGCATGCCATATTTTCGCTTCTCATGATCAATCAGCTCATCCCGACGGCCATGGCCGAGCGCCGCGACGGCGAAGGGGGCGATGACGACGGCACCGGCCTCGGCATCGCGACCCGCACCCGCACGCGGACCAAGCAGCCGACTCCATACCGGGTGCTGCTGCTCAACGACGATTACACCCCGATGGAATTCGTCGTGCTGGTGCTCCAGCGCTTCTTCCGCATGGACATGGAAGCCGCGACGCGGGTGATGCTCCACGTCCACCAGAAGGGCGTCGGGGTGTGCGGCGTGTTCAGCTACGAAGTGGCGGAAACCAAGGTCGCCCAGGTCATCGAATTCGCCCGGCAGAACCAGCACCCCCTGCAATGCACCCTGGAAAAGGCGTGATCCCTTAATTCCTCCCCCAGGAACTGGGGGAGGGGGACCATTCGCATCTTCTGCGAATGGTGGAGGGGGCTTGGAGCGCGGCAACGTGGCCGCGCTCCAAGCCCCCTCCACCACTTCGTGGTCCCCCTCCCCCGCTTCGCGAGGGAGGAATAAAATTCACCGCGCCGCCGGCAACCACGCCAGGTCCAGCCCGGCATAGCGATCCACGAAATTTGCCGCCCGCTGCAACGACCTTTCGTCGGTCAGCGTCACGCGTCCGCCCTCGCGGGCGATGATGCGTTCCTCTTCCAGCTGCCGCAGCATGCGATTGACGTGCACCGCGGTCAGTCCGGTCGCGTCGCCGATCTCCTCCTGGGTCAGGCCCAGGGTGAAACTGGCGTTGGTCGCCTTGTCGAGCATGCGCATCCGGTTGCGCATCTCGAGCAGGATCCCCGCCACCCGCGCCTTGGCCGAGGTGCGGCCAAGCGCCGCCAGCCGGTCGGTCAGCGCCGCCCGCTCGATCTGGTTATAGACCATGATCAGCGCGGCAAGCCGGGGATGGTCGCTGATCAGCTTGCTCATCGCGGTGCGCTCGAACGGGCAGACCACCGCATCGGTCAGCGCGGTGATCGTCTCCGGCGCTTCGCTGTACACCAGGGACGAGACCCCCATCATGTCGCCGGGGAACAGGAATCGCAGGATCTGGCGGCTGCCGTCGTCGAGCAGCACGGAGCTCATCATCGTGCCCTTGCGCAGGATGAACAGCTCGCTGCAGCGATCATTCTCGCGCTGCAGGGTCGCGCCGCGACGCAGGCTGCGCTCGCGGTCCTCCAGCTGCTCCAGTGCGCGGTGTTCGCCAGGAGTCAGCGCGACCATGCCGCTCAATCGTTCAGCGAAACAACTACCCGGCACGCGAACATTCCCCCAAACCCCGACAAGCCAGAGCATTGCAGGAGAATCAGTGCATTAAAGTCGATCAAGCGCTGTCACCGCGACGCAACATGTAACACTTACGCAAGGCGCCACTTGCGTGGGCACGCGCAGGCGATAGAAGCCGCCAATGGACCGTATCCTCATCCGCGGCGGCAACCGGCTTTCGGGCCGCCTCCCCATCTCCGGCGCCAAGAACGCGGCGCTCACCCTCATGCCCTGTGCGCTCCTCACCGAGGAGCCGGTGACGCTGAGGAACCTGCCGCGCCTCGCCGATGTCGACAGCTTCGGGCATCTCCTCAACCAGCTCGGCTGCTCGACCCAGATCGAGGGCGCGCGGCCCGAGGATTTCGGCCGGGTGATGACGATCCGCGCCGGCAAGCTGACCGCGACCGAGGCGCCCTATGACATCGTGCGCAAGATGCGCGCCTCGATCCTGGTGCTCGGCCCGCTGATCGGCCGCGCCGGCGAGGCGACCGTGTCGCTGCCGGGCGGCTGCGCCATCGGCAATCGCCCGATCGACCTTCATTTGAAGGCGATGGAAGCGCTGGGCGCCGAGATCGAACTGGCCGCGGGTTATGTGAAGGCAACTGCGCCGGGCGGTCGGCTGCCCGGCGGCCGGGTGACCTTCCCGATCGTGTCGGTCGGCGCGACCGAGAATGCGGTGATGGCGGCGGCGACCGCGAAGGGCGGCTCGATCATCGAGAATGCCGCGCGCGAGCCGGAGATCGTCGATCTCTGCAACATGCTCGTCGCGATGGGCGCGTCGATTTCGGGCATCGGCACCGAGACGCTCGAGATCGAAGGCCGCGACCGGCTGCACGGCGCGACCTATGCGGTGATGCCGGACCGGATCGAGGCGGGCAGCTATGCCTGTGCCGCCGCGATCACCGGCGGTGCGCTGGAACTGGTCGGCGTCGCGATGGACGATATGCGCGCGACCGTCGCCGCGCTGGTCGAGGCGGGCGTCACGGTCGAGGAACGCGGCAACAGCCTGTTCGTCGAGGCGACCGGCCGGCTCGGCCCGCTCACATTGTCGACCGCGCCGTTCCCGGGTTTCGCCACCGACATGCAAGCGCAGTTCATGGCGATGCTCGCCCTGGCGGACGGCGCCAGCGTGCTGACCGAGACGATCTTCGAGAATCGCTATATGCACGTGCCGGAACTGGCGCGCATGGGCGCCGACATCCAGGTGCGCGGCCGCACCGCGGTGGTGCGCGGCGTGGAGAAACTGGTCGGCGCGCCGGTAATGGCGACCGATCTGCGCGCCTCGATGAGCCTGATCCTCGCCGGCCTCGCCGCCGAGGGCGAGACTCAGGTCCAGCGCGTCTATCACCTCGATCGCGGATACGAGCGGCTCGAAGAGAAACTGAGCGCGGTGGGTGCCGATATCGAGCGCGTCAGCGACGGCTGAGACTTTCTACCCGCCTCATCCCCACGCCGTTCGTGCCGAGTAGGGACCGAGTAGGCAAAGCCGTATCGAGGGCCCGTATCGAGGTATCGGTGAGGCGCGGCACGCTTGTCCCTCGATATGCCATCTCGACAAGCTCGATGGCTACTCGGGACGAACGGCGGGTTTATCGCTCTCCCTAAACCTCGTCCCACCAACCGTCGCGCTTGGGCGTCCACCACGGCGCGGCCGCCACGATACGCTCGCCATAATCGGGCCAGTCGGGGCAGACCAACGGCAAACCCGTGCCCTCGATCAGTCGCACGATCCCCTCGCGATCGATTCCCTCGGGCACCCCGCCCGCCTCCCGGCAGGCAAGCCGCCACAATTCCATCTCCTGTCCCCAGAAATAGAGGCTCGCCGCGCCGATATTCTCCTGCATGCGGCGGACATCGGCCCATTTCCGCGGCTCGACGACCTTCGCCCAGATATCCGCCTGCACGCTGTCGACCGGCGCGTCCGGCCGCCAATCCAGCGCATCGGCCTGCACGATGCGCAGCTTCCCGCGCGCCTCGTCCGGCAATTGAGCGAAGATCCCCAGCGCCTCGATCAGCGCGATCACCTGCGGGTCGCGCTCCACCACCGTCACCCGGTCGACCGCCGGATTGAGCGCGACATTGGCCGCGCACCAGCCCATGCCCAGCCCCAGCACCACGGTGTGGCCGCGTGCCGCGGCGATGCCGATCTCCTGGCTCTCGACCTCCATCGGCACGATCGACATCCAGCTCACCTCGCCCTGCTCGACCGGCCCGGTCAGGATCACAGTGCCCATCATGCGATAGACCTGGCCCCAATAACCCCGCGCGGAAGGCATCGCGATGATCCGCACTGACCAGGGACCCCAGACGCCCTGGGCATAATGCGGGAACCAGAGGTCGCTGGTGAAGTCGCCGAGCAACGGACGAGGGTCGATGCCCGGCTGTTCGGCTGATGTCATGCTGCTCCCCCGCGTCGTCGCCGAACGCTGGCCGCCTTTCCGGCGAAGTTCAAGGGCAGGCCTTCAGAGCCAAATCTTCCTCGCCAGCTGCGGGCCGGCTGCTATCGTGCGGCTTCGGCCAGGCATCCGGGGGACAGGAATGACCGAGCGCAAGATTCAGATCGTGATCGTCGGGGGCGGGGCCGGCGGGCTCGAGCTCGCCCGGCGGCTCGGCGCGAAATATGGCCGCAAGCGCCACGACATCATCCTGGTCGAGCGCAACCGCACCCATATCTGGAAACCGCTGCTGCATGAAGTCGCGGCCGGGTCGCTCGACGCCAATCTCGACGAGGTCGGCTATCGCAGCCATTGCTATCGCTGGGGCTATCGCTTCTTTCTCGGCACCTTGGAAAGCATCGACCGGGACAGGCGCGAGCTCTGGGTCGCGCCCCTGCTCGACGAGGACGGCAGTGAGCTGATCGGCCGCCATGCGATTCGCTACGACTATCTGGTGCTGGCGGTGGGGTCGGTCACCAATGATTTCGGTACCCCGGGCGTGCGCGAGCATTGCATGGTGCTCGACGATCGCGCGCAGGCCGATCGCTTCCGCAACCGGCTGCTCAACCATTGCCTGCGCGTGTCCCGCGCGATGAGCCTCGACCCGGCCTCGGACGAGCATGTCCGCATTGCCGTGGTCGGCGGTGGCGCGACCGGCGTCGAGCTCACCGCCGAATTGTTCAACTCAGCCGCCGCGCTGCGTTTCTACGGTCTGGAGACGTTCGACGAGAAAAGGCTCGAAGTGACCTTGATCGAGGCCGGGCCGCGCATCCTGCCCGCGCTTCCCGAGAAGCTCGCGGCGGCGGCGCAGGCCGAGCTGGAGACGCTCGGCGTGCGTGTGCTGACCGATACGCGCGTGACCGAGGCGACCGAAGACGCGATCGTCACCGCGAGCGGGGAACGGGTGGTCAGCGAGCTGCGCGTCTGGGCCGCCGGGGTGAAGGGCGCGGCGACGCTCGATCATATCGGCGGGCTGGAGACCAACCGGAACAACCAGCTGCTGGTCAAGCCGACGCTGCAGACCACGCTCGACGACCGCATCTTCGCGCTGGGCGATTGCTGCTCCTGCCTCGATCCCGCGACCGGCCGCCCGGTCCCGCCGCGCGCCCAGGCGGCGCACCAGATGGCGACCGCCGTGTTCCACAATCTCGTGCGGCTGATGAACGACCGGCCATTGAAGCCGTTCGAATATCACGATCATGGCTCGCTGGTGTCGATCAGCCGCTTCTCGACCGTCGGCAGCTTGATGGGCAATCTCGTCGGCGGGCGCATGGCGATCGAAGGGCGGCTGGCGCGCTTCGTCTATGTCTCGCTCTACCGCATGCACCTGATCGCGATCCATGGCTGGCTGCGCGGCATCGGCCTGATCGTGATCGGCCGGGTGAACACGATCATCCGGCCGAGGCTGAAGCTGCACTGAGTCGGGACGCCTGCCCCACCACTGCCGTCACCCCGGACTTGTTCCGGGGTCCATCGTCCCGCAAACGCAACCACTGCGGCGCTTGCGGAGCCATGGATGCCGGAACAAGTCCGGCATGACGAAAATAGGGGCGGCCGACTCTTAGATCGAATCCAGCGCCTGCCGGAAATCCGCAATCAGATCGTCCGCATCCTCGACCCCGATCGAAATCCGCACCAGATTGTCCGTAATCCCCAGCGCCTGTTTGCGCGCGTCGGGCACCGACAGATGCGTCATCGCCGCCGGATGGCTCGCCAGCGTCTCGGTGCCGCCCAGGCTCACAGCCAGCTTGGCGATCTTCAGCCCGTCGAGGAACGCGAAGGCTTCCTTTTCGCCGCCCTTCACGATCAGCGAGAAGGTCGATCCGGCGCCGGTGCAGTGGCGGCGATAGATATCGGCCTGGCGCTCCATCCCGGGCGTATCCTCGAGGAAACCGAGATAGCCGACGCGCTCGACCTTGGGATGGCTGCGCAGGAATTCGCATACCTTCACCGCATTCTCGCCGGCGCGGCTCATGCGCAGTTCCAGCGTCTCCAGGCTGCGCATCAGCATCCAGGCCGTGTGCGGGTCGCAGATCGTGCCAATCGTGTTGCGCATCAGCCTTATGGTGTTGATGTGCTCCTTCGAGCCGAGCACGCCGCCCGCGACCAGGTCGCTGTGCCCGCCGGCATATTTGGTCAGCGAATAGACGACGATGTCGGCGCCATGCTCCAGCGGCTTGAGCCAGAGCGGGCCGAGGAAGGTGTTGTCGATCGCGATCGGCGGCTTTTCCGCGGCGTTCTTGAAGATCGCATCGCGGCTCGCGGCGACCGCCTGGATGTCGACCAGCGCGTTGGTCGGGTTGGCCGGGCTTTCGAGATAGATCAGTGCGACGCGGCCGGCCGCGGCCTTGCCCAGCACCGCGTCGATCTCCTCGCGGGTCGCGCCCGCCGGGAAGTCGAGCCAATGGACGCCGAAGCGGCCGAGGATGCGCGCGATCAAGGTCTCGGTCGCGGCATAGAGCGGGCCCGAATGGACGATCGTGTCGCCCGGGCGGACCATCGACAGGAACAAGGTGGCGATCGCCGACATGCCCGAGGAGAAGGCAAGCGCGTCCTCGGCATCTTCCCAGATGCCCAGCCGGTCTTCCAGGATCTCCTGGTTCGGCCCGTTGAAGCGCGAATAGACGAGCCCCTCGGCGCCGCCGGGGCGCTTGCCGGTCACGCCTTCGAAATGCCGCTTGCCCGCGGCGGCATTGGGGAAGACGAAGGTCGAGGTCAGGAAGATCGGCGGCTTGAGCGATCCTTCCGACAGCATCGGGTCATAGCCATGGCCCATCATCAGCGTGGACGGCTTCAGCTTGCGGTCGCCGATCTTCTCCACCGAGGGCTTGGGCTTGGTGCGGGGCGCGACGCCGGTCAGGTCGGCTTCGTCTTCGTTCTTGATCGCCATGGATGCGTCCTGGGTAAGAGAGTGCGCCGTCCGGCGCGAATAGTCGCATTTGATACTTTCCTGCGCGGCAGGCAAGGCGACGGCATTGTAAAGCCCGTCGTTCCGGTAACGGGTCGATACGGCGCTCGTTCCGTCGCCGGCGGGGAGAATCGCTGATTCAAGAGACGCGCCGCTCGCGGCATCAGGGGCCCGAAGGGTGGCGTTCAACGCCCTCCTGCTCTTTCGCATCGTGACAGAGGAATGTTGGACGGTTTTCGCCGTTCGATCAGCGGAAAATCATGGCCACAACAGCGGAAAAGGCGCGCATTTTTTCCGCTGTTACGCGTAACAGGGAAAATGGTCCGCAACGCACTGGACTATCGGGGGAAAAGGGCCCCGAAAATCCAACATAGCAGCGGGCGAAAAAAGCTGCCGGAAACAGCCTGGGTGTTGGACGAAGGGCGAAGGTCAGCCGGCGATGCCGATGATCGAGATCTGCCGGCCATAACCCGGCTCGCCGCGATGAGTCGCGCGGCGGAAGCTGAAGAAACGGTCCGCATCGCCATAGGTGTCGAGACCGAGCATCTCGATGCGGGTGAGCCCGGCCCTGGCGAGGCGGTGCGCGACATAGGCTTCGAGGTCGAACTGGTGATGGCCGGGCTTGCCGGGCGCGAAGAAGCGCTCATTGGACGGGTCGTCGCTCTCGAAGCGCCGGGCGAACGCATCGTCGACCTCATAGCTCGACCGGGCGATGCACGGGCCGACCGCGGCGGCGATGTGCTCGCGCCGCGCGCCGATCTTTTCCATCGCCGCGATCGTCGCGTCGGTCACGCCGCCGATCGCGCCCTTCCACCCGGCATGCGCCGCGCCGACCACGCCGGCCTCGCGGTCGGCCAGCAGCACCGGCGCGCAGTCCGCGGTCAGGATGCCCAGCGCCAGGCCCGGCCGTTCGGTCACCAGCGCGTCGCCCGACGGGCGGTCGTCGAACGCGGTCAGCGCGCGCACGACATCGGCGGAATGAGTCTGGTACAGCGTCAGGAGCCGGGCGCCCGGCAACACTGCCTCGCTCGCGCGCCGGCGATTCTCCGCCACGATCTCGGCATCGTCGTCCGATCCGATGCCGACATTGAGCCCGGCATAGAGCCCGGTCGAGACGCCGCCGCGCCGTCCGAGAAACCCGTGCGCGACGCCGTCGAGCGTCTTGGCCCGGATGACCTCGACACTCACAGCACCAGCCGCATGATGCGGTCGTCGTCGATCGTCTCGCCGACCCGGAAGGCGTAGCGCCCGATCTCCTGGAAGCCGTAGCGCTCGTAGAAACGCCGGGCGCGGTGA
Source organism: Sphingomonas sp. BL-S-29 (assembly GCF_055521495.1). Lineage (NCBI taxonomy): Bacteria > Pseudomonadati > Pseudomonadota > Alphaproteobacteria > Sphingomonadales > Sphingomonadaceae > Sphingomonas > Sphingomonas sp. BL-S-29. Next base: position 130,462 of record NZ_CM145482.1, on the reverse strand, counting down.
TTGTCGACATAGACGCTGAGGATGATCTCCTTCGCACCGTGATCGCGCGAATGCTGGAGCGCCCAGTCCATCAGCTCGGGCGCGACGCCCTGGCCCTGCCAGGGGCCGAGCACATAGAATTGATAGAGCTCGATCGCGTCGGGCCGCCATTCGCCGGGAAAGGTCACCGGGCCCATCTTGGCGAAGCCGATGATCTCCCCGTCCTCCAGCGCCAGCCGGACGGTGAAATCGGGATCGGACAATTGCGAGGGCAGGCCATTCGCCCCGAACGCATCGTCGAGGAACGCCGCGAGATCGGACTGGCGATAGAGATTGCCGAAGGTCTCGGTGAAGGATCGCCGCGCCATGGCGGACAGCGCCGGACCGTCGATCGTCCGGGCATCGCGATAGGTGATCATGCGAAGGCCGCCGGGGTCGGCCAGCCGGGGGCGGTGATCGCCAGCGCCTTGAACAGGCTGCCCATAGCGACGGTCAGCCGTTCGCGATCCGCTGCGATCGACTCGGTGCGGCCGGGCGAGGCCTTGGCGAGCGCGGCGGCGCGTGCGTCCACGCCGAGCGCGGTCAGCAGCGCGCCCTGGCCGATCGGGCCATGGACTGTCACGCCCTCCAGCTGGGCAGCGGCGGCAAGCGTCGCGAAGTCGACATGGGCGGTCAGGTCCTGCTCTCCCGGGGCATCGAACGGATTGGCGAAACGGTGGCCGCGCACCGCCTGGAGCGTGTCGCCGATCGCCGGCCCCTCATAGCCATAATCGATCGCAAGCATAGCGCCGCCCTGCCGCGCGATCGTGGCGGCGAGCGCGCGCATCACTGCGACGCTGGCGGGCGAGGTCTCGATCACGGAGCCCGGCGGGGCATCGCGCAGAGCTTCGGGGATGATCTCGGCCGGCACCGGCTTGCCGGCGATCGGCAGGAACAGCACGTCCTGGCAGGCGACGAAGCGCTCGTGCCAGGCGTCCAGCGCGCGGACGAGCTGGCGGATCGGCAGCGCGTCGAAGAATTCGTTCGCGATCACGATCAGCGGCCGGTCGCCGGGCAGGGTGGAGACATCGTCATGCCAGCTTGCCTCGGGCACCCGCTCTGCCTGCGCCGCGCGGAGCGTCGGACTGGTCTCGACGAAATGCACCGGCGGGGTGAGCCCGGCCCTGGCCATGGCCCGCAGGGCATCGGCGGCGAGCGTGCCGCGGCCCGGACCGAGCTCGACCCAGGCGATGTCGGGCCGGCCGGCGCGGTCCCACAAATCGGCGCTCCACAGGCCGATCAGCTCGCCGAATATCTGGCTGATCTCGGGCGCCGTGGTGAAGTCGCCGGCCGCCCCCAGCGGATCGCGCGTCGCATAATAATGCGCGTTGGCGGCCGACATGAACTGGGCGATCGAGATCGGCCCCGCCAGCGTTATCGCGCGGGCGAGCCGATCGGCGAGCGGGGCTTCAATCCCCCTCCCGCTTGCGGGAGGGGTTAGGGGAGGGCTTGTGGGTTCCATTGGTTCAGTGGCGACATGCCCTCACCCGGCCCCTCCCGCAAGCGGGAGGGGAGAAAGATCACGCGACGCTCTCGCTCCCCGCGATCGGCTCGACGCGCTGGCGGCGCTTCTGCGAGGTCGCGATCAGATAGATGCCGCCGACGATCATCGGCAGGGTCAGCACCTGGCCCATATGGATCGTCGTGGCGAAGAAGGTGCCGGCGAACTGCGAATCGGGCTCGCGGAAGAATTCCACCGTGAAGCGGGCAAGGCCGTAGAACAGCAGGAACAGGCCGACCAGCTTGCCCGGGTCGTAGCGCGCCTTGGTGCGCCAGAAGGCGAACCACAGGATCGCGAACAGCACGATCCCTTCGAGCCCCGCTTCGTAGAGCTGGCTCGGATGGCGGGCCGGGTCGAGGCCGCCGGCCACGGTGCGCGGAAAGACGATCGCCCAGGCGACGTCGGTCGGCTTGCCCCACAGCTCGCCGTTCACGAAATTGGCGAGGCGCCCGAAGAACAGGCCGAAGGGCACGCAGCACGCGAGATAATCATGGATGCGCAGCCAGTCGAGCTTGTGCCGCCGCGCGAACAGGATGATGCCGAGCGAGGTGCCGATCATCCCGCCATGGAAGGACATGCCGCCGTCCCACAGCTTCAGGATCTGCAGCGGATTGGCGAACATCGACGGCGCGTAGAAGATCGCATAGCCGAGCCGCCCGCCGAGAATGATGCCGAGCGTCGCGTAGAACACCAGATCGTCGGCATGGCGCCGCGCCATCGGGCTGCCGGGCTGCGCGATCAGCTTGAGCAGATACCACCAGCCGAGCAGGATGCCCGAGATATAGGCGAGCGAATACCATTTGATGTCGAAAAAGCCGAGCGACAGCGCCACCGGCTTGAGGCCGAGGCTGTCGAAATGGATATGGTTCGATGCGCTGGCGAGCGTTGTCAGGATCAAGGCTTTTCCCCAAGGGTTCGCGTCTCCATAAAGGCCAGTAACGACAAACCCAAGGGGAGAGAGCATGCGCACCGAGCTTGACCGCCGAATGGACGAAGGGCTGGCCGGGCTCACGGGAGAGGGGGCGCCGCTGGCGCTCGGCACGATCGCGCTGAACGGCGTCGATCTGCCGCTGATCGCGACCGTGCCGCCCGCCTTGCCGCATTATTTCGCGCATTATTCGGCCGAGCATCGGGACAAGACCTTCCTCGTCGCGGGCGAGGAACGGCTGACCTTCGCCGAGGTCCATGCCGAGGCCGACAAGGTGGCGCGGAGCCTGGTCGGCAAGGGGCTGAAAACGGGCGACCGCGTCGGCATCGCGATGCGCAACTCGCCGTCCTGGATCACGCTCTATATGGGCATCGCCATGGCGGGCGGAGTCGCCACCCTGCTCAACGGCTGGTGGCAATCGGCCGAGCTGGCCGAAGCGATCGCCGACGTCGACTGCGCCCTGGTGTTCGCCGATCCGCCCCGCGCGAAGCGGCTCGCGGCGATCGAGGCTATGACGGTGCCGGTGGTCGAGATCGACGATGCGCTGCCGCTGGCCAGGGCGATGGACGCCGTCACCCGCGACGCACCCGATGTTGCGCTGCCCGCGCTGAGCGGGGACGACAATGCGACGATCCTGTTCACCTCGGGATCGACCGGCCAGTCCAAGGGCGCGCTCAGCGATCACCGCGCGGTGCTGCAAGCCGTGTTCAACTATCTCGCCCAGGCGCTGGTCATGCTCGGCATCGCGACGAAGGACGGCAACCCACCGCAGGGCCAGCCCGCGACCCTGCTCAACGTGCCGCTGTTCCATGTCACGGCCGAGGTTCCGGTGTTCCTCCAGAGCTTCGCGATGGGCCGCAAGCTGGTGCTGATGCCGAAATGGGATGCCGAGGAAGCGATGCGGCTGATCGAGGCCGAGGCGATCAGCTATTTCGTCGGCGTGCCGCTGATGAGCTTCGAGATCCTGACTCATCCCAACCGCCCCAATTACGACCTGTCGTCCGTCACCGATTTCGCCGCCGGCGGGGCGCCGCGCCCGGTCGAGCATGTCCGGCGGATCAAGGAGGAGATGGGCGGCGGCGCGCCGTTGCTCGGTTACGGCCTGACCGAGACCAACGGCATCGGCTGCGGCAACTGGCGCGACAATTATCTCGCCAAGCCCAATTCGACCGGCCGCGCCTCGGCGCCCCTGGTCGATCTCGCCATCCTCGATGCGCTGGGCCGGCCCGTCGCGGCGGGCGAGCGGGGCGAAGTGGCGATCCGGTCGGTCGCGAACTTCAAGGAATATTGGAACCGGCCCGAGGCGACTGCCGCCGCCCTCACCGCCGACCGCTATTTCCTGACCGGGGACATCGGCTATCTCGACGAGGAAGGCTATCTCTTCATCGTCGACCGCAAGAAGGACATCATCATCCGCGGCGGCGAGAACATCTCCTGCCAGGAAGTGGAGGCGGCGATCTACGAACATCCCGCCGTCGCCGAGGCGGCGGTGTTCGGCCTGCCGGACGAGCGTTTCGGCGAAGTGCCGGGCGCGGTCGTGAAATATCGCGACGGCGCGGAACTGACGCCCGACCAGCTCTGCGCCTATCTCTACGCGCATATCGCCGCATTCAAGGTGCCGCAGCGCATCTGGACCTCGGCCGATCCACTGCCCCGGCTGGGCACCGAGAAGATCGACAAGGTCGGGCTACGGGCCAAATACCAGGCAATCGCGGCGGCCGAGGCGGCGGCCTGACTCCCCTTCCGTTCGTGTCGAGCGAAGTCGAGACACCCTGGAAAGCACCTGGGGCTGTTTCTCGACTGCGCTCGAAACGAACGGGTGAGGGGGCGGGCCTTTCCCCAATACTCGCCGCACGATAGAGCAGCATGATGGCGGTCCGCGACGCACTCCCCGACATCGACCGGCGCACGCTGCTGATCGGGGGTGGCGTTGGCGTCGGCCTGCTGGTCGCCTGGGGCGTCTGGCCGCGCAGCTACGCGCCGAACCTCACCGCGACGAAGGGCGAGACGATCTTCGGCGCCTGGCTGAAGATCGGCACGGACGGGCATGTCACCGTCGCGGTGCCGCAGGCCGAACATGGCCAAGGCGTCTATACCACCCTGCCGCAGATCCTCGCCGACGAGCTTGGCGCCGACTGGCGCACCGTCGCGGTGCAGCCGGCGCCGCTCAACCCGCTCTATGCCAATGCGATGGCGGCGGACGTGCTGTTCGAGGGCGTGTTCGACGCGCTGCCGGCGCCGCTGCGCTCCGGCCATGCGGCGCGGACCGCGCTGGTGCTGACCGGCGGCTCGACGTCGATCCGGGCGTTCGAGAATGATCTGCGCGATGCCGGGGCCGCCGCGCGCGTCCTGTTGTGCAAGGCGGCGGCGAAGCGCTGGAAGGTCGACTGGCAGGCCTGCGGCACGGCCGGCGGCTTCGTCATCCACGGCGCCGACCGGCTGCGTTTCGGGGACCTCGCCGCCGAGGCGGTCGGCGGATCGCTGCCCAACCCGCTGCCGCTGCGCAGCGGCGACACGAATCGCCTGCTCGGCCAGTCGCTGCCCCGGCTCGACGTGCCGTCGAAGGTCGATGGATCGGCGAACTTTGCCGGAGACGTCCGCCTGCCCGACATGGTGTTCGCCGCGATTCGTCAGGGGCCGGTCGGCGATACGAAGCTGCTCAGCGTCGATCTTGCCGCCGCCGATCGCATCCGGGGCGTGCTGTCCGTCGCGACCAACGACAATTGGGTCGCGGCGATCGCCAACAACTGGTGGGCGGCGAACCAGGCGCTGGGGGCGATGCGCCCGCGCTTCGAGACGCGCGGCGCGATCGTCAATTCGACCAGCATCGACGATGCTCTGACCGCGGCGCTCGATGGACCCGGCGAGCGTATGGCGACCGCGGGCGATCTCTCGGCCGCGTTCAAGGGCGCGCGCCTGGTCACCGCCGAATACCGCGCCGGGCTCGCGGTCCATGCCGCGGTCGAGACGATCACCGCCACCGCGCATTACAGCGACGGCCGGCTGCAATTGTGGCTACCGACTCAGGCGCCGGGGCTCGCCCGCGCGGCGGCGGCGGCGGTGCTCGGCATCGCCGAGGACAAGGTGGTCGTCCACCCGATGCTGATCGGCGGCTCGTTCGGCGCCAATCTCGAACATCTCGCCGCCGAACAGGCAGCGATCCTCGCCGAGAAGCTCAAGCGCCCGGTCCAGCTCGTCTGGTCGCGCAGCGAGGATCTGACGCATGACCGCTATCGTCCGCCCGCCGCGGCGCGCATGTCGGCGCGGCTCGGGCCCAATGGGCAGATCCTCGGCTGGCTTGCCAAGATCGCCGCCCCGACCACCGGGCGCGAGCTGGCCGGGCGGCTGATGGGCGCCGACAAGGCCGCGCGGGCCGCGCTGGCGCTGCCGGGCGTGGGTGACGCCTATGCCGTCGCCGGGGCCAGGCCCTTCTACCGCATCCCGTCCTACGCGGTCGATCATCACCCGGCCGAGATCGGCGTGCCGACCGGCCATTGGCGCTCGGGCGCGCACAGCTATACCAGCTTCTTCACGGAATGTTTCCTCGACGAGCTGGCGCATGTCGCGGGGACGGAGCCGCTGTCGTTCCGCATCGGCATGCTCGGCGGCGATGCGCGGCTGGCGCGGTGCCTGTCGACCGCCGCATCGCTTGGCGGCTGGGAAGGCGGCATCCAGGGCAGCGGCCAGGGCATTGCCTGTCACAGCTTCCGCGGCAGCCATATCGCGGTGCTGGCCGAGGCGCATATCGACGAGGGCCAGCGGCCGGTGGTCGACCGGATCGTCGCGGCGGTGGATTGTGGGCGCCAGATCAACCCCGACGTGGTGCGCCAGCAGATCGAAGGCGGGCTGATCTTCGGCATGGCGGCGGCGCTGGGCGGCGCCACGACCTTCACCGAGAATGTCGGCGATGCCCGCAGCTTCGGCGATCTCGGCCTGCCGCGCCTCGCGGATACCCCCGACATCACGATCGAGATGATCCGCAGCGAGGCCGATCCCGGCGGCGTCGGCGAGCTGGGCGTGCCGCCGGTCGCCCCCGCCATTGCCAATGCGCTCCAGGCCTCTACGGGTTTCCGCATGCGCACCCTCCCCCTGATGCCCGGCGAAGCATGACCCTCCCCACCGCACACCCGGCGATTCCCGAGCCCAGGATCGGCGTGCTGCTGATCAACCTTGGCACGCCCGACGCGCCGGATGCGGGGGCGGTGAAGCGCTATCTGGGCGAATTCCTCTCCGACCGCCGCGTGGTGGAGATATCGCCTGTCCTGTGGCAACCGATATTGCGCGGTATCATCCTGAATACACGGCCGAAAAAGTCGGCGCATGCCTATGGTATGGTCTGGCGCGAGGACGGCTCGCCACTCGCCGCGATCACCCGGGCGCAGGCGATGGCGCTTCAGGGTGCGTTCGGCCCCGACGTGATGGTCGACTGGGCGATGCGCTACGGCAATCCCGCGATCGCCGATCGGCTGAAAGCGCTGAAGGACGCGGGCTGCGAGCGGATCCTGCTGGCGCCGCTTTATCCGCAATATTGCGCAGCAACGACGGCGACTGCGAACGACAAGGCCTTTTCGGTCCTTGCCGGCATGCGCTGGCAGCCGGCGATCCGCACCCTGCCGCCCTATCATGACGATCCGGCCTATATCGCCGCGCTCAAGGCGTCGGTCGAGGCGTCGCTCGCCGCGCTCGATTTCGAACCCCAGGCGATCGTCGCCAGCTTCCACGGCATGCCGCAGCGCACGCTCGAGCTGGGCGATCCCTATCATTGCCACTGCCGCAAGACGGCGCGGTTGCTGGGCGAGGCCATGGGGCGTGAGCTGATCGTCGCGTTCCAGTCGCGCTTCGGCCGGGCCAAATGGCTCGAACCCGCGACGGACCGCACGCTCGAGGCATTGCCGGCCAAGGGCGTGATGAAGGTCGCGATCGTCTCGCCGGGCTTCTCCGCCGACTGTCTGGAGACGCTGGAGGAACTGAATATCCGCGGGCGGGAGAGCTTCCTGGCGGCGGGCGGGACCGATTTCGCCTATCTGCCCTGCCTCAACGACAGCGCGGTGGGCATGGAAATGTTGCGCACATTGCTGCAACGGGAGCTTGAAGGCTGGAACCGGCCCGCCTAGCCTCCGCCACGGTATCTGAACCCCAGGAGATCTATATGGCACGCGTCGCGATCGTCACCGGCGGCACCCGAGGAATCGGCGAGGCGATCAGCCTCGCGCTCAAGGACATGGGGATGACCGTCGCGGCCAATTACGCCGGCAATGACGAGCGCGCCCGGGAGTTCACCGAACGCACCGGCATCGCCGCGTACAAGTGGGACGTGGGCGATTACGATGCCTGCCAGGAGGGCTGCGCCAGAGTCGCCGAGGAGCTCGGGCCGGTCGACGTCGTGGTCAACAATGCCGGCATCACCCGCGACGGCACGATCCTGAAGATGACCTACCAGATGTGGAAGGAAGTCATGGACACCAATCTGGGTGGCTGCTTCAACATGGCCAAGGCGGTGTTCCCCGGCATGCGCGAGCGCAAATGGGGGCGGATCGTCAATATCGGGTCGATCAACGGCCAGGCCGGCCAATATGGCCAGGTGAACTATGCCGCCGCGAAATCGGGCATTCACGGCTTCACCAAGGCGCTGGCGCAGGAAGGCGCGCGCGCCGGGGTGACGGTCAACGCGATCGCGCCAGGCTATATCGACACCGACATGGTGGCGGCGGTGCCGGCCGATGTGCTGGAGAAGATCGTGGCGAAGATTCCGGTAGGGCGGCTCGGCCAGGCCCACGAGATCGCGCGGGGCGTTGCCTTCCTGTGTTCGGAGGAAGGCGGGTTCGTGACGGGGTCGACGCTGTCGATCAATGGCGGGCAACATATGTACTGACGGGCGCAGGGGTCGTTACGACGACCCCGATGCGCGAAGCGCAGCGCCCGGCACGGCCGGCGGGTGGGCTCGCCCAACCCGACCGACGGCGGCTTTGCCGCCGGCGCGCGCTTCTTGTTCGCGGGAACACAAGGGACTTCCAGCGGGCAGTTACGATCAGGTGCCGGTCAGATGCCTGGACCCGGCACCCCCAAAAGTTGAGGGCCGGCACCTTCCGGCACCGGCCCTCGCCCTCGTTACACCACGCGAGGGATTCCGTTAGCGGCGGCAGTAGCGCGGATCGTCCGAGCGATCGATCGCGCGGCCGGCGAGCGCGCCGGCACCGGCACCGAGCACCGTGCCCAGCAGGCGGTCGCCACGGCCGGCGACGGTGTTGCCGAGCAGGCCGCCGGCGATCGCGCCGACCACCGTGCCGGTGTCGTTGTTGCAGCGCGCGCGGTAGCTGCGGTTATAGCCGCGATAGCTCCGGCGATTGTCGTAGCCGCGATCGTCGCGATAGCCGCGATCGTAATCGCGATAGCCATTGTCGTAACGGTTGTCGTAGCGGTCGCCGCGATAATGGCGGTCGTAATTCTGCGCGGCGGCGGGCGTCGCGGGGATCAGGGCGGTGGCACTCATCGCGAGGGCCGCACCGGCCAGGGAAAGTTTCTTGAACATGGCGAGTCTCCTCTGAATGCCGTGTCGTTGGAGCCCTTATGGGTGAGTCGGTTTGAGCTCGTCCTGAATGGAGTCGTTAGCGGACGTTCAGGTGCCGATCGCGGTTGCGCCGGTGCGCCGGGTCGATCAGGGCGGCGGCGATGCGCATCCTCACTTCCGTCCTGCTGCTGCTGTTCCTGACGCCGCCATGGATGGGGGAAAAGAGGCTGGCCCTGCTCGGCGGCGACCCGGCGTTCGAAGCAAAGCGCGTTTCCCTGGACCCGGCATATCCCGCACTGAACCGCGTGGGGCAGTTGACCTGGCTCGGCGGCGTGGAACTGACGAGCCCTGACCCGGCCTTTGGCGGGTTCTCGGCGATGGCGGTCCTGGGCGATCGCGTCACCCTGCTCAGCGACGGCGGCAATGTGGTGCGCTTCCGCCTGGATTCGCATGGGCGCCTGAGCGAGCGATCCTTTGCCAATCTTGCTGCCGGGCCCGGTACTGGTTGGCTGAAGGAAGACCGCGACAGCGAATCGATGACGGCCGACCCGATCAGCGGCCGGTTCTGGGTCGGGTTCGAGCGGGCGAACGCGATCTGGCGCTTTGCACCGGGGCTGGCGCGCGGCGAGGCACATGCCGTTCCGCGCGCCATGGCCGACTGGCCGGTCAATTCGGGGGCCGAGGCCATGGCGCGTCTGCCCGATGGCGGATTCATCGTGATCGGGGAGCGGGAGCCCTGGCCCGGCCGCAGGGGCAGGGCGGCGATTCGCTTCTCGGGCGATCCGGTCGACCGGCCCGATCGCGGCTTTCGTTTCAGCTATATCCCGCCGGCGCATTATGATCCGAGCGACATGGCGGTGCTGCCCGATGGCAGGCTGCTCGTGCTCAACCGTCGATTCGCGGTCCCGTTCGCCTTTTCGACCAAGCTGGTCCTGATCGATTCACGGGCGATTCGCCCGGGCGCTGTCGTGCGCGGACGCGAGATCGCGACGTTGGCCAGCCCGATGGTCCACGATAATTTCGAAGGGATGGCGGTGACGCGGGAGGGCAAGGCGACGATCGTCTGGATCGTGTCCGACGACAATAAGCTGTTCCTGCAGCGCAGCCTGTTGCTCAAGTTCAGGCTCGAGCCCGATTCGCCGACCCCGAGTCGGCCGCCCCGATTCGACGGGGGGCTGGGCTGAAACGCAACGGGCCCGCTCCCCGAGGGGAAGCAGGCCGGCGTTTTTCGATTCGATCGAAAAGGTTAAGCGGCCACCGCGACGGTGCCGAGCTTCTTGCGGACGTCGCGCTTCAGGCGACGGGCACGAAGCGACAGCTTGTCGTCCGAGGTCTTGACCAGCCAGTTGTCGAGGCCGCCGACATGCTCGACCGAGCGCAGGCCGTGCGTGGAGACGCGCAGCTTGACGCTGGTGCCCAGCGCTTCGGACATCAGCGTGACGTTCTGCAGATTCGGCAGAAAGGTACGCTTGGTCTTGTTGTTGGCGTGGGAGACGTTGTTTCCCACCAGCCGGCCCTTGCCGGTCAGTTCGCAAATGCGCGACATGAGTCGTATTCCTGAGTTTCGGCCAGACCGTGCTGGCTGGTCCCGTAAAGGCGGCGCGGATAGCCGCAACGGGACGATGCGTCAACCGATTCAGGCATTCCCGTGCATCCTGATGCGCCGATGCAACCTAGTGCGCCCCCGTCAGTTGATTACGGTAACGATTCGATTGCCTCGTTTTTGGAGAATGCCAATGCGCGCCTTGTTAGCTCTGGTTGGAATCGCCGCCGTCGTCGTCGTCGTGATGTTGTCGCTCGGCCTGTTGACGCTCAAGACCACGCCGGGCTCGCTGCCCCAGGTCAGCGTCAATGGGGGCGCCGCGCCAACGGTCGATGCCAATGTCGCGACCGTGAGCGTCGGCACCGCGAACAAGACGATCGAGGTGCCGAAGGTCACCACCGTGGAGAAGACGATCAGCGTGCCGACGGTGAATGTGAACAAGCCCGTCGACGCGTCGACCAACACCGCGCGGTAAGCGTCGGCGCCCCTTGAGCATCGCCGCCGGGCTGGCCCGGGCGGCGATGCTGAGGCAAAGGGGCGGCATGTTCCCGATTCCTGCCCCGATGCGCGCCGCGCTCGACGCCGCCGCCCAGGCTGCTGCCGCCGGGGAAGTGCCCGTCGGCGCAGCGATCGTCTGTGATGGAAAGATCCTGGCGGTCGCGGCCAACGCGCCGCGCGCGCTTCACGATCCCACCGCCCATGCCGAGATGCTGGCGATTCGCGCGGCGGCCGAGGCGATCGGCGGCGATCGCCTGTCCGATTGCGATCTGTGGGTGACGCTCGAGCCCTGCGCGATGTGCGCGGGCGCCATCGCCCATGCCCGCATCGCGCGCCTCTATTACGGCGCCGGCGACCCCAAGGGCGGGGCGGTCGAACATGGCCCGCGGCTGTTCGCCCAGCCGACCGTGCACCACCGGCCCGAAATCTATCCCGGGATCGGCGAAGGCGAGGCGGCCACGCTGCTCAGGGATTTCTTCGCGGCACGTCGCTGATCATCGCCCTCTCCCTTTCGGGAGAGGGCAAGCTGCGCAGCAGCGAGGGAGAGGGCTCGGTCGGAACGGCCAGTTCGAGCCTCACGACCGGTTCCGACCGAGCCCTCTCCCTTCTCGAAAGACGGTTCTCGGCCTCTACCGGGCGGGAGAGGCAGTCTTTTACCGCACATCGCTCTCGGAGATCGGCACGATCTTGATCTCCACGCGCCGATTCGCCGCGCGACCTGCCTCGGTATCGTTCGAGGCGATCGGCTGCAGCTCGCCGAAACCGCGGATGCCGATTCGCGCCGACTTCACGCCGCGCGTCTCGAGATAGTCGGCGACCGATCCGGCGCGCCGTTCCGACAGGTCCTGGTTATAGGCTTCGCTGCCGGTCGAATCGGTATGGCCGTAGATATCGACATAGGTGCGGTCATATTGGCCGAGCACCTGCCCGACCTGATCGAGCGTGCGCTGGAACTGCGGCGCGACCGCCGCGCTGTTATAGGCGAAATTGATGCCCGACGGGATGTTGAGGATCAGGTCGTCGCCCTGCCGGATCACCTGCACATCGGTGCCCGCGGTGCGCGCGCGCAGATCGCGTTCCTGCTTGTCCATATAGGCGCCGATCCCGGCACCCGCGATGCCGCCGATGCCGGCGCCGACGATCTTCTCGGTCCGGTCGTGCCGGCCGCCGACGATATCGCCGAGCAGATAACCGCCGAGCGCCCCTCCGATTCCGCCAATCGCCGCCTTGGAGATGCGGCGTTCGCCCGTGACCGGGTCAGTGGTGCAGGCGCTCGTCGCCATCAGGGCGGCAAGGGCGGTGGCGGCGAGCGCCCGATGTGACAGCGTCATGATTCTCTCCCTGTCGCGGCGCGCTGAGGCGCCGCTTTGCCCCGTTTCAACACGCCTGGCCGCCCGCTTGTTCCGCCTCCGATTCGAACTTCCGTGTCACAGGCGGTTGTGCAGGCGCGAGAAACCCGCCAAAGACTTGGAGCGCGCCATGGCACCGCTTCCCCCCTTCCCCTGGATCGACGTCGCGATCATCTTCGCGCTGATCGTGTTGAACGGCGTTTTCGCGATGTCGGAGCTGGCGATCGTCTCGTCGCGCAAGGCGCGGCTCGAGGCGATGGCACGCGCGAAGAAGCGCGGCGCGCGTACGGCGCTGGCCCTGGCGGCCGATCCCGGCAAGTTCCTCTCCACCACGCAGATCGGCATCACGCTGATCGGCATCCTCGCCGGTGCCTATTCGGGCGCAAGCCTGGGTGGGCCGGTGGCGGCGCGCCTCGGCTTTCTCGGCCTGTCGGACGAGATCGCGCAGACGGTCGGTTTCGGCATCGTCATCGCCATCACGACCTATGCCTCGCTCGTCGTCGGGGAACTGGTACCGAAGCAGATCGCGCTGCGGGCCCCCGAACCGATCGCCGCGCTCATGGCGGGTCCGCTCCTGACTCTCGCGTGGTGCACCGCCCCGGTGGTCTGGCTGCTCGATTCGTCGAGCGGCGCGCTGTTCCGCCTGATGGGGCTGAAGCGCGAGACCGAGGATCATGTGACGGCCGAGGAGCTTCATCTGATCGTCGCCGAGGCCAGCAAGTCGGGCGTGATCGAGGAACATGAGCGCTCGATCATCTCGGGCGTCGTCCGCCTGGCCGACCGGCCGGTACGCGAAGTGATGACGCCGCGCACCGATGTCGAATGGATCGACGCGACGCTCGACGATGCCGGCATCCGCGCCGCGCTGATGGCGGCGTCGCACAGTCGCATGCCGGTCGCCGACGGATCGGTCGATGCGGTGATCGGCGTGGTCCAGGCGCGCGACATCGCGGTGGCGCTGTTCAAGGGCGAGCCGCTCGATCTGCGCGTGCTGATGCGCCAGGCGCCGGTAGTGATCGACCAGATCGACGCGATGGACGCGCTCGATGCCCTGCGCCAGGCCGAAGTCCCGATGGCGCTGATCCATGACGAGTACGGTCATTTCGAAGGCATCGTGACGCCCGCCGATCTGCTCGCGGCAATCGCCGGCGAGTTCGCGTCGGACACCGATCCGGACGAAGCGCCGTCGGTGGTCGAGCGCGACGACGGGTCGCTGCTCGTCGCGGGCCAGATGGCGGTCGATGCGCTGGCCGAACGGCTCGGCATCGATCTACCCGAGGATCGCGACTATGCGACGGTCGCCGGCCTCGCGCTCGCGGTGTTCCGCCACCTGCCGGGCGAGGGCGAAAGCTTCATCGAGCAGGGCTGGAAATTCGAAGTGGTCGATCTCGATGGCCGGCGCATCGACAAGCTGCTGGTCAGCGAGGCGAAGAAGAAGCGCTAGGCCGGGAAGGCTTTCAGCTGGGCTGCCCGTCTCCTCGTCCGTTCGTGCCGAGTAGAGACCGAGTAGCGCCGCAGGCGCGTATCGAGGGCTCGTATCGAGGCACCGTTCCGGGCGGCACCACCTGTCTCTCAAGACGAACGGACGAGTGGATGAACGGGTCGACCTGAATTTATCTTGTTCTAACCCAGCTTGCCGAACTCGGCCTCATAGGCCGCGCGGTCGCCCGCGGCGAGCAGGCGGGCCTGCTCGATCCAGCGGTCGCGCGCCAGCCGGCCGCGGAAATTGCCCAGCCGCGCGTCGAGATCCTGCGCCTCCTCGGGGGTCAGCGCGGCGATCTGGTCGATCCGGGTGATGCCGAGCTCCGCCAGGGTGGTGACCAGCTTGGGGCCGAGCCCCTTGAGCTGAGTCAAGTTGGCGGAGGCAGGTGCCGGTGCGGGAGCGGGGGCAGGTTCGGCTACCGGTTCGGCCATCTCCACCGCGATCGAGGCGGGCGTCGCATCGAACGCGGCGGCCGCCACGATCGGCTCGTTGGCGAGCGGCGGCGGGCTGGGCGCGACAGCAGGCGGCACGGTCGATCCGGGCGAACCTTGCTCGGCCGCGGCGCGGTTCTCGGTGACGATATCGTCGGCGGCGCGGCGCTCGCGCCGGAGCTTGATACCCCAGATGATGCCGGCGATCACGACGATCGCGAGCAGCGCGATCAGGATCAGGGGGGCGGTCGTTTCCATGCTTCGGCTCCGTGGGTTGCCGCCCATCCCTATCGCAGGATGGCCGGGCAACGCCACCGGATCGTCACTCGCCCGCGCGCTTCCTGTCGGCAAGGCGGGTCAGCCTGACGAATTCCTGCCGCCAGATGTCCTGCTGGATGCCCGCCAGCGCGCGTGCATCGGCCAGGCTGAAGCTGCCGAGAAAATTGTCGCCGCGCAGTCTCTGACCATAGGCGGCGACCGCCGCGACGAACGCCATGTCGCCGGCCGGTGCGGCGGCGTTCCGCATCAGGCTGGCGGGGACCGCGCGGGTGACCAGCCGCGATTGCTTCCCGTCCGGCAGCTTGTAGCGCAGCTTGACGAAGCCCAGCTCGGTGCCGCTTCCTGCGGCAGCGGTGCGCTTTTGGGCATAGCGCCGCTCGTCGGCCCAGCCCTTCGCGCTGGCCGGCATCACTTCGTACAGCGCGGTCACCTGGTGCCCGGCGCCGATATCGCCCGCGTCGACCGAATCGTTGTTGAAATCCTCTTCGGCCAAAGCGCGGTTCTCATAACCGATCAGGCGATATTGCTTCACCTCGGCCGGGTTGAACTCGACCTGCACCTTCACGTCCTTGGCGACGGTGACGAGCGTCGCGGACAATTGCTCGTCGAGCACTTTCCCCGCTTCCGTCGCACTGTCGATATAGGCGTAATTGCCATTTCCGAGATCGGCGATGTGCTCCATCATCGCCTCGTTGTAATTGCCTTCGCCGAAGCCGAGCGTGGTGAGGGTGATGCCGTCGTCGCGGTTGGACTTGACCAGGGCCTCGAGCGCCCTCGTGTCGCTGATCCCGACGTTGAAATCGCCGTCGGTCGCCAGGAAGATACGGTTGACGCCGTCCTTCATGAAGCTGGACCGGGCGGTGTCATAGGCGAGCTGGATGCCTGCGGCGCCCGCTGTGGATCCGCCGGCCTCCAGGCGCGTGAGCGCTGCCTTCACCGCATTCTTGTTGGCCGTGGGCTTCAGCACCATGCCCGCATTGCCCGCATAGACGATGATCGAAACCCGATCGTCGGGGCGGAGCCGGTCGGCGAGCCCGGTCAGCGCCGCCTTGACCAGGGGCAGCTTGTCGGCGTCCTCCATCGACCCCGAGACATCGACGAGGAAGGCCAGGTTGGCGCGGGGCCGCGCGGCGGTGGTCACGTCCCAGGCACGCAGCCCGATGCGGAGCAGCCGCGATTCCCGGTTCCACGGCGTGGTCGAGACATTGGTCGTCACGCTGAACGGCTGGGCGCGATCGGTCGGGCGCGGATAGTCATAGCGGAAATAATTGATCATCTCCTCGGTGCGCACGGCCTCGGGCGGCGGGGCTTCGCCATGGTTCAGAAAGCGTCGGACATTGGCATAGGAGCCGGTGTCGACATCGACCGAGAAGGTGGAGACGGGGTTGGTCGAGACGCGCTGGATCGGGGCGACGGGCCGGCCGTCATAGCGTTCGGTGTTGCCGGGCGCACCATAAGGCGCGGTGGGGGAGGACGGCAGCGCCAGCATCATGGCGGGCGGCGCCCTGTTGAATGAGGATGTCGGCTCGACCGGCGGCGGCATGGGCTCCATGACATCCATCGATCGAAGCGCTTCGGTAAGCTTCCGCACCGGCGGTTGCGACGACGATGTGATCAACAGACTGATCAATCCTGCCGTGAGCAACAGGCTGATCGATCCGGAAGCGATAGCGGGACGAAACCTCATCGACTCTCTCCCTTATCTTCTCTCCAATGATGTAATGGTATAACATAATATAACTGTTGCCAAGCCAGCCGAGAGAATGGTGTGGCGCGTCGATTCAACATCGCAGCGAATCATGGCAGCGTGAATTTGGACGACGCCCTTGTCAGGTACGTCCCGCTCTTTCTCAGTTGAAGATTGCAGGAGATCCGCTCGAACCAATTACCGGCCGTGCCACCTGTTATCGACCTGTTTCCGACCTGTTATTCAGTAACAGGTGCTTGGGCAGTAACAGTCTGAAACATCACCACAAAAGAAGGATCGGAATCCAACATAACAGGTGAGAAAAAAATTTCGTCGAAATAACAGGTGGAACAGGTGACGCATTCTCCTCGCCGAGGCCTGGGGCGATGCGACCCGGAATCAGCGGGTTCGGGCGATCTCGCGCCAGCCGATGTCGCGGCGGCAGAAACCGGTCGGGAAATCGATCGCATCGACGGCGCGATAGGCGTCCGTCTGGGCGGTCGCGATATCGGGGCCGGTCGCAGTGACCGCCAGAACACGCCCACCTGAGGCGACCAGCTTCCCGCGGTCGAGACGCGTGCCCGCCTGGAACACCCGCGCGCCGAGCGCCTCGGCGGCATCGATCCCGGCAATGGCGCCGCCGGTCTCGGGCGTGCCGGGATAGCCCCTGGCCGCCATCACCACGGTCAGCGCGGTATCGGGCGAGAAGCGCAACGGCGCGCGACCGGCCAGCCGCCCTTCGGCGGTGTCGAGCATCAGCTCAAGCAGGTCGTCCTCGAGCCGGGTCATCAGCACCTGGCATTCGGGGTCGCCGAAGCGGGCATTATATTCGATCAGCTTGGGCCCGTCGGCGGTGAGCATCAGCCCTGCGAACAGCACGCCCGAAAAGGGCATGCCGGCCGCCTTCATCGCCGCCACGGTGGGCAGGATGATTGCGTCGATCGCCTGCTGCTCCAGCTCGGGCGTCAGCACGCGCGCCGGGCTGTACGCGCCCATCCCGCCGGTATTGGGGCCGGTATCGCCGTCGCCGACACGCTTGTGGTCCTGGGCCGATCCGAACACCAGGATAGCCTCGCCGTCGGCGAGCACGAACAGGCTGGCTTCCTCGCCGTCGAGGAATTCCTCGATGACGGCTTCGGCGCCGCGCACCGCGAACAGCTCGTCGAGTGCTGCCTCGGCCTCGGCGCGGGTGGTCGCGACCGTCACGCCCTTGCCGGCGGCGAGGCCGTCTGCCTTCACCACCACGGGCAGGCCGAACTCGCCGAGTGCCGCCTGCGCTCCGTCGCGCGAGGTGACGCGGACATAGCCGGCGGTCGGGATCTTCGCCCGCTTGCACAGATCCTTGGTGAAGCCCTTCGATCCTTCGAGCTGGGCCGCCGCCTTGGTCGGGCCGAACACTGGAATGCCCATCATCCGGATATTGTCGCCAAGCCCGTCGACCAGTGGCGCTTCGGGCCCGATCACGACCAGGCCGATCGATTGGCGGTGGCAGAAATCGATCACCGCACGGTGATCCGCCGGGTCGAGATCGGCCAGGTCGGCATGCTCGGAGATGCCCGGATTGCCGGGCGCCGCAAACAGCTTGCCGAGGCGCGGCGATTGCGCGAGGCGCCACGCGAGCGCATGTTCACGGCCACCGGAGCCGATCAGCAGGACATTCATGACCGACCCCTTTTACGACGATCTCGACGACAAGACCGGGCGGCTCGTAGCCGAGCAGATGCCGGGCGACAACGCCGCGCCGCTCGGCGTGGGCGAACTGGCGCTGAAGCTCAAGCGCGTCGTCGAGGGCGAGTTTGGCCATGTCCGGCTGCGCGGCGAGATTTCAGGCTACAAGCGCGTCGCCTCGGGCCATGCCTATCTCAGCCTGAAGGATGACAGCGCGGTGATCGACGGCGTGATCTGGAAGGGCCAGATCGCGCTGATCCCGTTCCAGCCGCAGGACGGGATCGAAGTGATCGCGACCGGCAAGGTCACCACCTATCCCGGCCGCTCCAAATACCAGATCGTGATCGAGCGCATGGAGCTGGCGGGCGAGGGCGCGCTGATGGCGCTGCTGGAGAAGCTCAAGGCCGGGCTCGCCGCCGAGGGGCTGTTCGACAATGCGCGCAAGAAGGTGCTGCCCTATCTGCCCCGGGTGATCGGGGTCATCACCTCGCCAACCGGTGCCGTGATCCGCGACATCCTGCACCGGCTCGAGGATCGCTGCCCGACTCATGTGCTGGTCTGGCCGGTCAAGGTACAGGGCGACGCCGCCGCGGCCGAGGTCGCGGCGGCGCTGCGCGGGTTCGACGCGATCCAGCCGGGCGGGCCGGTGCCGCGCCCCGACCTCGTCATCGTCGCGCGCGGCGGCGGCTCGATCGAGGACCTCTGGGCGTTCAACGAGGAAGTGGTGGTGCGCGCCATCGCTGCCTGCTCGATCCCGATCATCTCGGCGGTCGGGCACGAGACCGATACGACGCTGGCCGATTTCGCCGCCGACCTGCGCGCCCCGACGCCGACCGCCGCCGCCGAGATGGCGGTGCCGGTGCTCGCCGATCTGCGGCTGACGCTCGCCGCGATGGGCCAGCGGACCGAACGCTGCGCGCGGCGCTATCACGAACGCGGGCGCGAACGGCTCGACGCGCTGGTGCGGGTGATTCCGAAGCGCGACGCGCTGCTCGGTCCGCAGCGCCAGCGCGCCGACGATCTCGGCGCGCGGCTCGATCGCGGGCTGGAACGGCGCGTGACGCTGGCGCGCGGCGTGCTCGATCGTTCGGCCGGGGCGCTGCGGCTGTCGGTGCTGGAGCGCCGGCTGGAGGATGCGCGGACCCGGCTCGACCGGACCTGGCGACTGGCCGAATCGCTCAATCCCGACAAATTGCTGGAGCGCGGCTATGTCCGCGTCTCGGCGCGGCCCTCGGGCGCCGTCGTCACCACCAGCGCGGCGGCGCGCACGGCGGGCGCCATCACGCTCCACTTCCGCGACGGGCCCGTCGATGCGCGGGTTGAGCGGGCGTGCGGCAAGGCATATGACAAGGCAAGCCCGGAACAGCCGAGCCTTTTGTGAGCGGAAATACGATGTTGATGTCGAACAGCGATCGCCCGGCGCGGCTTCATTACATGGCCAATGGCTTCCGCGTGCTCGCGACCGGCGACCATGTCGTCTGCGCGGTCTCCGGCCAGCGGATCGCGCTCGAAGATCTGCGCTACTGGAGCGTCGCGCGGCAGGAGCCCTATGCGACCCCGGAACTGGCGATGCAGGCGATGGCGCCGCAATGACGCCAGGCTGGCGCGGGGTGGTTGGAATCGCCGCGCTGATCGTCGCCGGAGGCTGTGTGAGGGCGTCGCCGGCGGCGCCCGGGGTCGGGCAGCCCGTGGCAAGCCCGCAAGCCGCGCCGACCGTCCCGCCCCGGCCGACCCCGGTTCCGGCGCGCTTCAGCTATTCGGGCAGCATGATCCAGGGCGGCCTGGTGATCGGCATCGCGCCCGTCGGCACCAGCCAGCTCACCTTCGACGGCACCGCCATCCCGGTCGCGCCCGACGGCCGGTTCCTGATCGCGTTCGACCGCGACGCGAAACCGACCGCCAGCCTGGTGGTGACTCTGGCCCGCGGCGGCGATGTGCGCGACACACTGACGGTCGCGCCGCGCGCCTGGGACATTTCGAAGCTCGACACCGTGCCCAAATATCCGGTGCCGCAGCCCGAGTTCGAGAAACTGCGCCCGGCCGAGCTTGCCCAGATCACCGCCGCGCGCGGGATCGGGACGGATGCGGACGGCTGGCGCGGGCCGTTCATCTGGCCGGTGACGGGGCGCATCTCCACCTTGTTCGGGTCGCAGCGCATCTACAAGAATGGCGAAGCGGGCAGCTATCATTCCGGGCTCGACATCGCCCGTCCGACCGGCACCATCGTGGTCGCGCCCGCTGACGGGGTGGTGATTCTCGCCGCGGACCATCCCTTCACGCTGGAGGGCAATCTGCTGATGATCGATCACGGCATGGGCCTGAACACCGCGTTCCTGCACTTGTCGAAGATCACCGTCCGGGTCGGCGACAAGGTGCGGCGCGGCCAGCCCGTCGGCCTGATCGGCATGACCGGCCGGGCCTCCGGACCCCATCTCCACTGGGGGATGAAGTGGCGCGATTCCCGCATCGATCCGCTGCTCGTGGCGGGTCCGATGCCGGTTACTCCATAGCAAGTCAGGCCTTCGCAGGCGCAGCACGGTATCCTGCGATACCGGCCGATTGCTGCCGAAACGCGTCGTTTCTGTGTCTTTTTGGATACAGCTAGGGCGAAAGCAGCGCAGCGAAGATGAATGCTACCTTTACAGAAACTGAGCGCTTGGCCCATCACACCGCCATGTCTCTTGGGGCCGTATTGCGTGCGGCCGATGGGGGCTTGGCAATCACCTTGCCGGACCGCGCAAAGCGGCCGGAGGGGTCAAGCGAGGGAAAAATTCGTGATCAATCCAGACAATTTCGCGCGTAAGGCGCGTCTGCTCGCCACCGCTGCGCCATTCGCGCTGGTGCTGGCGGCCACCCCTGCGTTCGCGCAGGAGACCCCGGCTCCGGCCGCACAGGAAGGCCAGACGGCCGCTGCGGACGACAATAGCGACATCGTCGTGACCGGTACGCTGTTCCGCCGCACCGACACCGAGACGGTGTCGCCGGTCACGGTCGTGACGACCGAGGCGATGGACGCCCGCGGCATCAACACCGTGCAGGACGCGATCCAGCAGCTGTCGTCCAACAACGGTCCGGCGCTCGGCAACTCCTTCACCGCCAACGGCGCGTTTGCCGGCGGTGCGTCGTCGGTGTCGCTGCGCGGCCTGTCGACCAACTCGACCCTGGTTCTGTTCGACGGCCTGCGCGCCGCTTACTATCCGCTGGCCGATGACGGTTCGCGCAACTTCGTCGATCTCAACACCATTCCGGACGACATTGTCGAGCGGATCGAAGTGCTGCGCGACGGCGCGTCCTCGTCCTACGGCGCAGACGCGATCGCGGGCGTGGTCAACATCATCACCAAGCGTTCGGTCACTGGCGTCCAGGGCCGCGCGGAAGCCGGCGTCGCGGAGCGCGGCTTCGGCGGCAATCAGCGCCTGTCGCTGACCGCCGGCATCGGCGATCTCGATGAGAAGGGCTTCAATGCCTATATCAGCGGCTTTTATTATCGCGCCGAGGAAGTCGAGAATCGCGACCTGGGATATCCGTACAACACGTCGGATCAGACCGGTCTCTGCAGTTCGCGTGTCGACCCGAACGTCTGCGGTCATAACGGCCAGGCTTATGGCCTCGAGAATGGCGTATTGCCGAACAACGGAAACCTGACGGCCCAGGCGGACGGCAATTATAACCTGTCCAACATCTATGTCCGCCCGGCGGATCAGGCCAACGCCGCAGTCCCCGGAACGCGCTATCAGCTGCTGAACCCCGGCGTCTGCAACGGCGGCGTTGCCTATAACCCGACTGCCGCGGATCGCGTACCGTCGCTAAACGCCAACCTGCCGACCACCGTGTGCCGCGAAGACGGCGTCAACAAATATGGCACGGTTGCACCGCACATCGAGCGTTTCGGGGCCTCGTTCAAGGTCACCGCGATGCTCGGCGACAATACGGAAGGCTATTTCCAGGGCAACTTCCAGCAGGCCAGCACCTCCTATGATGGCGGCCCGCCCACCATCCGTGGCAACGCGCCGACCGGGATTTTCTACCCGCAGTTCTCGACCTCGAGCGCCGCGGCGATCCGTGCACCCGGCTCGTTCGTCCTGTCGCTGCCGACCTATGTCTGCCCGCGCGGCACGATCGCTGCCTGCACCGCGACCAACGGTACGCTCAATCCAAACAATCCGTTCGCGGCTGCCGGTCAGCGCGCGCTGGTCATCGGCACGATCCCGCAGGTTTCCAGCAACTTGACGCGCAGCCGCGTGTACCGCGCCGCTGCCGGTGTGTCCGGCGACGTGTTCGACGGCATCAGCTACAAGGTCGACTTCACGGCGATGCACACCGATCTGAAGCGCACGTCGCGTGGCTATGTGTACATCCAGCACCTGCTCGACGTGGTGAACGACGGCTCGTACAATTTCGTGAATCCGCTCGCGAACAGCCAGGCGGCGCAGGATTATCTGACGCCGGACAACGTGACGAACTCGTCGTCCGATCTGTTCCAGGGGCAGATCAGCCTGGGCAAGGAACTGGCGCAGCTCCCGGGCGGCCCGCTCCAGCTCGGCGTCGGCGGATCGGTTTATTACGAAGCGGTGGACGCGCCCAGCGCGAACTCCGACGTCAATGGCCCGACCCAGCGTTATTTCACGCTCAATGCGTTCGGCACCAAGGGCAATCGTACCGTTTCCTCGGCCTTCTACGAACTCAACGCGCCGGTCATCGATCAGATCGAGCTCAACGCCTCGGGTCGTTACGATCACTATTCGTCGGGCCAGAGCGCTTTTTCGCCGAAATTCGGTGTGAAGCTTAAGCCGATCCGCCAGTTGCTGATCCGCGGGACCTATTCCAAGGGGTATCGTATCCCGTCCTTCGGTGAAGCAAACGCTCTGCCGACGACTGGCTATGTCTCGCAAACTGTCGGGAATATCCCGCAAAATTTCCGCGCTCTGTACGGCGCGGCATGCGGTGCGAATGCCAACAACTGCCCGTCGTATCTCACCAACTACTCGATCGGTCTGACGACGCTTGCCTCGCCGAACCTGAAGCCTGAGAAGTCGCGCAGCTTCACCGCCGGCGTCCTTTTCGAGCCGATCCGCAACGTCTCGTTCACGGTCGATTACTACAACATCAAGAAGACCGGCGCGATCACCTCGCCGTCCTCGGCACCGGCTATCGCAGCTTATTATGCCGGCCAGCCGATCCCGGCGGGCTACAACGTCATCGCTGATGCGGCGGACATCAACAATCCGACCGCCAAGCCGCGTATCGCCTTCGTTCAGTCGGCCCTGATCAATGCCAACACGATCAAGTCGGAAGGCATCGATTTCGGCGCGAATGCGAAGTTCGACCTGGGTGCGGTCAAATGGACGTCCGTCCTCGACGCCAGCCTGATCCTGGAGCTCAGCACGACCTTCCCGGACGGCACCAAGGAGACGTATGTCGACACGCTCGGCAACTTCAACCTGACCGCTGGCTCGGGCACGTTCCGCTGGCGCGGCAACTGGCGGAACACGCTGGAGTACAACCAGTTCGCTCTCACCGGTACCGTGAACTATACTTCGGGATATGATCTCTCGGCTGAGGATCAGGGCACCGTCGCTGGCGATTGCGGTCTCGCGCCGGATTACACCGGCTGCCGCGTTAAGAGGTACATCACGTTCGACGCGAACCTGTCGGTTAAGGTCAACGACCAGTTCACCTTCTACGCGAACGTGCTCAACTTGACGAACGCCAAGCCGGGTCTCGATGCGGTCACCTATGGTGCGTATCTCTACAACCCGGTTCAGGCCGGTTACAACATCTTCGGCCGTCAGTTCCGCGCCGGCGCGAAGTTCAACTTCTAAGCCACGCAGGACTACAAAAAATCGGGGCGGATCCTTCGGGATCCGCCCCTTTTTTTGTCCGTCGGTATTGCGGGGCCAGGGCCCGGGACATTACCCCACCGCAAGCTCCAGCTTCCCGTCGCCCTCATCGACCTTCACCGTCGACCCATCCTTCACGTCGCCGCGCAGGATCAGGTCGGCCAGCGGGTCCTGCAGATAGCGCTGCACCGCCCGCTTCAAGGGCCGCGCGCCATAGACCGGGTCGTAGCCGACCCGGCCGAGCCAGGCGCGTGCCCCATCGGTCAGCTCCAGCACCACCTTGCGGTCCGCCAGCAGCTTCTGCACGCGCGAGACCTGGATATCGACGATCGGTGCCATCTCGCTCTGCCCGAGCCGGTGGAACAGGATGATCTCGTCCAGCCGGTTGAGGAATTCCGGGCGGAAATGCCCGCGCACGATCTCCATCACCTGCGGCTCGACCGAGGACGCGTCCTCGCCGTCGCCCAGGCTCGACAGATACTGGCTGCCCAGGTTCGAGGTCAGGATGATCAGTGTGTTCGAGAAATCGACCGTGCGGCCCTGGCCGTCGGTCAGCCGCCCGTCGTCGAGCACCTGCAGCAATATGTTGAACACGTCGCCATGCGCCTTCTCGACTTCGTCGAACAGCACGACCTGATAGGGCCTGCGCCGCACCGCCTCGGTCAGCACGCCGCCTTCCTCATAACCGACATAGCCGGGAGGGGCGCCGATCAGCCGGGCGACCGCGTGCTTCTCCATGAACTCGCTCATGTCGATGCGGACCAGCGCATTGGCGTCGTCGAACAGGAACTCGGCGAGCGCCTTGGTCAGTTCGGTCTTGCCGACGCCGGTCGGGCCGAGGAACAGGAAGGACCCGAGCGGGCGATTGGGCTCCTGCAGGCCGGCGCGCGCGCGGCGTACCGCGGTCGAGACCGCGCGGACTGCCTGGGCCTGGCCGATCACGCGCTTGCCGAGCGCCTCCTCCATGCCGAGCAGCTTGGCGCGCTCGCCTTCCAGCATCCGGTCGACCGGGATGCCGGTCCAGCGGCTGACCACGGCGGCGATATCGTCGGCGGTCACTTCCTCGCGCAGCATCGCACCCTTGGTAGTCGCCTGCGCCTCGTCGAGCTGGCGGGTGAGTTGCGGGATGGTGCCGTAGGACAGCTCGCCCGCCTTGGCGAGATCGCCGGCGCGCTGCGCCTGCTCAAGCTCGAGCCGCGCCGCGTCGAGCTGTTCCTTCAGCTTCGCCTCGGCGTTGATCTTGTCCTTCTCGCCCTGCCAGCGCGTGGTCAGCTCGGCCGATTGCTGTTCGAGATTGGCGAGCTCGCCCTCCAGATTGGCCAGCCGCTCGCGCGAGGTCGCGTCGGTCTCGCGCTTCAGCGCTTCGCGTTCGATCTTGAGCTGGATGATCCGCCGGTCGAGCGTCTCGATCTCCTCGGGCTTCGATTCAACCTCCATGCGGATTCGGCTAGCCGCTTCGTCCATCAGGTCGATCGCCTTGTCGGGCAGGAAGCGGTCAGTGATGTATCGGTTTGAAAGGGTAGAGGCAGCGACGATCGCGGCGTCAGTGATGCGCACGCCGTGGTGAAGTTCGTATTTCTCCTTCAGCCCGCGCAGGATCGAGATCGTGTCCTCGACCGTCGGCTCGCCGACGAACACCGGCTGGAAGCGCCGCTGCAACGCGGCGTCCTTCTCGACATATTTGCGATATTCGTCGAGCGTGGTCGCGCCGACGCAGTGCAGCTCGCCACGGGCCAGCGCCGGCTTGATCATGTTGGACGCGTCCATCGCGCCGTCGGTCTTGCCGGCACCGATCAGGGTGTGCATCTCGTCGATGAACAGGATGATGTCGCCTTCGCCGGCGCGCACTTCATCGAGCACGCCCTTCAGCCGCTCCTCGAACTCGCCGCGATATTTGGCGCCGGCGATCATGCTGCCGATGTCGAGCGACATCAGCTTCCGGTCCTTCAGCGTGTCGGGCACGTCGCCATTGGCGATGCGCAGCGCAAGACCTTCGGCGATCGCCGTCTTGCCGACGCCGGGTTCGCCGATCAGCACCGGGTTGTTCTTGGTACGGCGGGCAAGGATCTGGATGGTGCGGCGGATTTCCTCGTCGCGGCCGATCACCGGGTCGAGCTTGCCGTCGCGCGCCGCCTGGGTGAGGTCGCGGGCGAACTTGTTGAGCGCGTCGAACCGGTCCTCGGCACCCGCACTGTCGGCGGTGCGGCCCGCGCGGATCTTGTTGATCGCGGCGTTCAGGGCATCGGCCTTCACGCCCGCCGCCGCGAGTGCCTTGCCGGCAGTGGTCGTGGTGGAGAGCGCAAGCGCGAGCAGCAGCCGCTCGACCGTGACGAAGCTGTCGCCCGCCTTGGTCGCGGCCTGCTCGGCCTGGTCGAGCACGCGCACCGCGTCATTGTCGAGGCCGGGCGTCTGTTGTGCGCCGCCGCCCGAGACGGCGGGCACCTTTGCCAGCGCCGCGTCGGTCTCGGTCGCCGCGCGCTTTGCGTCGCCGCCGGCGGCGGTGATCAGCCCTGCCGCCATGCCCTGCTCGTCCTCGAGCAGCGCCTTCAGGATATGCTCGGGCGCAATGCGCTGATGGCTCATCCGGATCGCGACGGTCTGTGCCGATTGCAGGAAGCCCTTTGCGCGGTCGGTGAATTTTTCCAGGTTCATTGTTGTCCCTCCAGGTCCGGCACGGATATGGTGTTGTATATATGCAACACAAGCCTCTTGCGCCCGACTTTTTCACCCTCGCTGCCGACAGATAGATACGTGTCACGAACCTGTCTCACCAGTCACGCGGTAACGACTTGTTCCTCCCATAATTGTGCAACGCGCAACGCCTAGGCGGCTCCGAGGCGCCGGGAGTGGGGCGCCGCGGAAAAACACGCCCAATTCACGCCCAAGGGGGACAATCGACATGCGCCATCTTCACGCCTGGCTGCTGGCTGGCACCGCTTTGTGTTCGCCTTTCGCCGCGAACGCCGCCGTCATCGAAGACAAGCCCGCCGCCGCGACCGATGCGACGACGGCTGATCCCGTGGCCGACGACGACGCTACCGCGGACATCATCGTCATCGGCCGCGGCGAAACGCGCCAGGTGCAGCGTATCAGCCAGGTCGATATCGAGCGCCTGCCGGCGGGCACCAGCCCGTTGAAGGCGATCGCCAAGCTGCCCAGCGTGAATTTCCAGTCGGCCGATGCCTTTGGCGCCTATGAATGGTCGGAACGCGTCTCGATCCGCAGCTTCAACCAGAACCAGATCGGCTTCACGCTCGACGGCATCCCGCTCGGCGACGGCAGCTACGGCAACACCAACGGCCTCCACATCAGCCGCGCGATCTCGTCGGAGAATATCGGCCAGACGATCGTGTCGCAGGGCGCCGGGTCGATCGGGACTCAGGCGACCAACAATCTCGGCGGCACCATCGAGTTCCTGTCGAGCGACCCCAAGCCCGTCTTCGGCATGACGCTGAACGGCACCTATGGCAGCGAGAACACCGTGCGCGCCTTTGGCCGGCTCGACACCGGCGTGCTCGGCGAGAACGGCCCGAGCGCCTATGTCTCCTACGGCTTCCTCGATACCGATAAATGGAAGGGGTTCGGCTCGCAGCGCCAGCACCAGATCAATGCGAAGTTCACTGCCCCGGTCGGCGCCATGCGGCTCGTCGGTACCTTCGATTTCTCGGACCGGCGCGAGAATGACTATCAGGATCTGTCGCTCGACATGATCCACCGCCTCGGTCTGCGTAACGACAATATCTCGAACAATTATCCGCTCGCCGTCGTGATCGCCGATACGCTGGCGTATAACAGCGCGCATCCGACCGCGCCGATCCCCTATCCCGCACCTTATGGCACCGCCGACGACGTCTATTTCGATGCCGCCGGTCTCCGCGTCGACTATCTCGCGTCGCTCGGCATCGAGACGGCGAAGGACGCGCCGATCCACGGCATGCTCAAGGCCTATTATCATTCGAACCATGGCCAGGGCATCTGGTACACGCCGTACACCGCGACGCCCGGCGGCGCGCCGCTCTCCGTGCGCACCACGGAGTATGACATCCGTCGCAAGGGCGTGTTCGGCTCGGTCGGCGGCATGCTGGCCTTCAACGACATCACCGTTGGCGGCTGGTACGAGAAGAATGATTTCCGCCAGGCGCGGCGCTTTTACGGCCTGACCAGCCGTAACGTCTCGACGCGGGATTCGCTCGACTTCCAGACCAATCCCTTCTTCACCCAGTGGGATTTCAATTACGATACCGAGACGGTCCAATATTATGTCCAGGACAAGATCGCGCTTGGTGCCCTGACGCTCGATTTCGGGTGGAAGGGCTTCGACGTCCGCAACGCGGCCGCGCCGATCGTCGGGGGTGGCCTCGCCGCCGGCAAGATCAAGGTGACTGACTGGTTCCAGCCGCATGCCGGCTTCAACTACAAGCTGAACGACAGCGCCGAGCTGTTCGGCGATTTCACGCAGGTGAAGCGCGCCTTCGTGTCGTCGGCCACGACCGGCCCGTTCGCGACGACTCAGCCGGGGTTCGATGCGCTGCTGACCACCGCCAAGCTCAAGCCCGAGGAATCGGATACCTATGAGCTGGGTGGTCGCTTCAAGAACCGCTGGTTCAACGGCCTGATCGCCGCTTATTATGTCGATTTCCGCAACCGCCTGCTCGGCGTGACGACGGGTGCCGGCATCGTCGGCAATCCGGTGATCCTCCAGAATGTCGGCTCGGTCCGCGCTTACGGGTTCGAGGCGGCGGGCGAAGTGAAGCTGCCGTACGGCTTCGGCGTCTTCGCCTCGTACAGCTATAACGACTCGACCTATCGCGATAATGTCAGCGCGACGGTGCTGACCAAGGGCAAGACCACCGTCGACAGCCCGAAGCACCTCGCCAAGGGCGAGATCACCTATGACCAGGGCATGTTCTTCGGCCGGTTCGGCGCGAATTATATGAGCCGGCGTTATTTCACCTACACCAACGACCAGTCGGTGCCGGGCCAGGTGATCTTCGACGCGACCCTCGGCGCCCGCGTCACCCTGCCGGGCGATCGCAAGGTCGAGGTGCAGCTCAACGCGACCAACCTGTTCGACAAGAAATATGTCTCGACCATCGGGTCGAACGGTTTCGGCAACAGCGGCGACAACCAGACGCTGCTCGCCGGCGCGCCGCAGCAGTTCTTCGTCACGGTGAAGACCGCTTTCTGATCGCTACGCCGCCGCCGTTCCCCGCTTCGGGTGGGAACGGCGGCGATTGGCTAGCGACGCCCGGCAAAAGCCTGCTACCCTGATTGCGATTGGCGCCGCTTGACGATGCGCCATACGGCAGGGGTGGGCATGACGGCGATTGTGGCGTTGCTGGCGGTGCTATCTGCCGATCCCTCCGGTGGTGCGCCTCATGTCCGGATATTGGCCGACTCATCAGGCAAGTGCGTCACGATCTGGAATGGTGAGACTGTCGACGACGAAGCGTTGCTCGACCGCGCAAGAACAGTGTCGGCTGAGGACAAGAAACGAGGCATTCACATCGACGGGAAGGTGGACGCGCCTTACCGGTGTATCGGCGGCGTTATCTACACGTTGCAAGCGGCGGGTTTCACGAAGATCGGCTTCATATCCGAACCGCCACCACGACGCGTCGTCGTCGAGGTCGACCGACGCTGCCGCCTGAAGCTCGATGGCCGGCGGATAACGCTCGATGTGCTGCGCGCGAGGTCTTCGGCTTGGGCGGCGGAAGGGGCGGATGTCCATTTTCGGGCCAGCTCGAGCGCGACCTATCAGTGCGTCGCGCCGATCGAAAAGGTCATTGCGGACGCGGGGGTAGGCAAGATCGCCTTTATCGGCGGCTCGGGAGCGCCATCCGAAGGAACGTCGAAATGACCATGGTAAAGCGGCTCGGGCTTGGGCTTTTTGCACTTCTTCTGCTGCTCGCCATCGGCCTCGCGGTGTGGGAACCGCTGACCGCGTCCGCCCCGCCTGCGCCCCCGGCGCATGCCTATGACGTGACGATCGCGCGCGACACTTTCGGCGTGCCGCATATCTTCGGCAGGACCGACCCCGACGTCGCCTATGGCATCGCCTATGCCCATGCCGAGGATGATTTCGCGACCCTGCAGGAAGTGCTCGCGATGACGCGCGGGCGGCTCGGCGCGATGACCGGCGGAGACGGGGCGAAGACGGATTATGTGCTTCATCTGCTCGGCGCGCGCGAGACGGTGGCACGCGATTACATGAAGCAGCCCGCGGACGTGCGCGCGCTGCTCGACGGCTATGCCTCGGGCCTCAACCATTATGCCGAGAAGCATCCGGGCGAGGTGCGGCTGGCGAAGCTCTTCCCGGTCGAGGGCCGGGATGTCGCGACCGGCTTCGTGCTGCGCTCGCCCTTCTTCTTCGGGCTGGATGCCGTGCTGGGCGCTCTCGCCGGCGACACGCCGCTGCCGAAGGAGAGTGCCGGCCCGGTGCCGGACGCGCCGGACATCACGCCGATCGGCCCCAACGGTAACGAGAATGGCTCAAACGCCTTTGTCGTCGCGCCGAAACGGTCGGCGGACGGCTTCACCCGGCTCGTCTCCAACTCGCACCAGCCCTGGCGCGGCGGCGCTGCCTGGTATGAGCTGGTGGTGCATTCGCGGACCGGCTGGGATTTCGCCGGCGCGACCTTCCCAGGCGCGCCCTATCCGCTGCTCGGCCATAATCGCACGCTCGGCTGGACCAACACGGTCAACCGGCCCGATCTGATCGATGTCTACAAGCTGGTGCTCAACGCGGCGGGCGACGCCTATCGTTTCGACGGTAAATGGCGCCCGCTCGAAAAGACGCGGGTGTGGCTGCATGTGAAGCTGTGGGGTCCGTTCGTGCTGCCGGTGCCCAAGACGGTGCTGCGGGCGGTGCAGGGCCCCGTGGTCGAGAATGCCAAAGGCGCCTTAGCGCTCCGTTATGGCGGGGCTGACCAGTTGAAGATGGGCGAGGAATATTATCGGCTGAACCGCGCGCGTGACTTTGCCGAGTGGCAGAAGGCACTGGCGATTCAGGGCGTGCCGGCGACCAATTTCCTCTATGGCGACGCGGCCGGGAACATCGCCTATTTCTACAATGCCAGCTTCCTCAACCGGAAGCCGGGTTACGATTATGCCGGGGTGCTGCCGGGCGACACCTCGCGCGACCTCGCGCCCGGCACCGTGCCCTGGGCGCAGGTGCCGCGCAACGTGAACCCCGCTTCGGGCTTCCTGATCAACGCCAACAACACGCCCTTCCAGGCGGCGGGGGCGGGCTCGGAGATGAACCCGGCGGACTATTCGCCGCTGCTCGGTATCGAGACCGACACGACCAACCGCGCGACCCGCGCGCTTGAGCTGATGGGTGCCGATCCGTCGATCAGCGACGCTGACCTGCACCGCATCAAGTTCGATACCGGCGTCAGCCGGGTGAGCTGGGCGGCGAAATGGTTCGCCGATATTGCCGCGGTCGACCCCAAAGGAGACAAGACGCTGATCGATGCCCAGACGCTGCTGGCGAAATGGGACTGGAACTATGACGGCAAGGGCCCGGCTGACGCCATCGCCGCGCTGCTGCTGCGCGCCGGCAACAAATGGCATTACCAGCGCCGGCCCGAGGCCGATCCGCGCGAGGAACTCGCCACTGCCGCTGCCTATCTGACGACGCATTTCGGCCGGCTCGATCCGCCGCTCGGCGTCGTGCTCCGTGTGCGCCAGGGCAAGGTCGATCTGCCGATGGATGGCGGCCCCGACGTGCTCCGCGCCGCCGCCTTGTGGGACGAGGCGGCCGATGGTCGGCTGGCGGTGAAGCATGGCGACAGCTTCATCATGTTCATTGCCTGGGACAGGCAGGGCAAGGTCAGCTCGCAGTCGATCCAGCCCTTCGGCGCCGCCACCACGCGCCCCGATTCGCCGCATTATGCCGATCAGGCGCCGTTGTTCGTCCGACATCAGCTGAAGCCCGTATGGTTCGATCCGGCGCAGCTCAGGGGTCATGTCGAGCGGGTCTACCGGCCCTGATCGCCCCGATTGCGCGCTGAAATCGCCGCGTTATACCTGCGCAATATAATTGCTTTTCGAGGACGCATTTTCATGAACATCAAGTTGTTCGCGCTTGCGGGCGTGGCGCTCGGCGCGCTGGCGACTCCCGTCGTGGCGGCGCCGCCCCAGGCGGCAGCCAGGCCGGTTGCGGCCAAGCCAGCCCCGGTCTCCGTGCTCGCGAAGAGCGTCGACATTCCATACCAGGAATTCACCCTCGCCAACGGCCTGCGCGTGATCGTCCATACCGATCGCAAGGCGCCGATCGTCGCGGTCTCGGTCTGGTACAATGTCGGGTCGAAGTTCGAGCCAGCCGGCAAGACCGGCTTCGCGCATCTGTTCGAGCATCTGATGTTCAATGGCAGCGAGAATGCGCCGGGCGACTATTTCGGGCCGATGAAGGAAGTCGGCGCGACTGACTTGAACGGCACGACCTGGTTCGACCGCACCAATTATTACGAGACGGTGCCGACGCCCGCGCTCGACCGCGCGTTGTTCCTCGAGAGCGACCGCATGGGCTATCTCACCGGCGCGGTCACGCAGGGCGTGCTCGACGAGCAGCGCGGCGTCGTCCAGAACGAGAAGCGCCAGGGCGACAACCAGCCCTTCGGCCTGGTCGAATACAGCCAGCTCGACGCCCTCTTCCCGGAGGGCCATCCCTATCGCCACTCGACGATCGGGTCGATGGCCGATCTCGATGCCGCCAGCCTCGCCACGGTGAAGGACTGGTTCCACGATCATTATGCGCCGAACAACGCGATCCTGTCGCTGGCGGGCGATATCGACCTCGCCACGGCGAAGCCGCTCGTCGAGAAATATTTCGGTGCGATTCCGCGCGGCCCGGTCAGCGTCGTGCCCAAGGCGGACGTCCCCGACCTCGCCGCCGCCAAGGCGGAGGTGATGAAGGACCGGGTCTCGACCACCCGCATCTACCGCATGTGGGCGGTGCCCGGCGTCAACGACAAGGACGCCGTGCTGCTCGACGTGACGGCGGGCGTGCTCGGTGGGCTGTCGAGCTCGCGGCTCGACAATGCGCTGGTGCGCAAGGAAAAGATCGCGGTTCGCGTTTCGGCCAGCAACCAGACCTTCGCGCAGATCGGTCTGTTCGAAGTCTATGCCGATGTGAAGCCGGGTGTCGATCCGGCGCTGGTCGCGAAACGACTGGATGAGGTGATGGCCGATCTGGTCGCCAAGGGCCCCACCGCCGACGAAGTGCAGCGTGTTGCCACGGGCAGCGTGACCAGCACGATCCAGGGCCTGGAGTCGGTCGGCGGCGGCAATGGCAAGGCGGCGCAGCTCGCGCAGGGCGCGCTCTATTCGAACGATCCGGCCTTCTACAAGAAACAGCTCGCGACCATGGCGGGCGCGACGCCGGCGAGCGTCAGGGCCGCGACCGCCAAATGGCTGACTCGCCCGGTCTATGCGCTGACCGTCGTGCCGGGCCCGCGCGAGGCCTATACCGAGGCAGCGCCGGTCGAGCCCAAGCCGTCGACGGACGTGCCGGTCAAGGGCACGCGCGGCGCAATGCCCGGCGTGGCCAATATCTCCGACATCGATTTCCCGCCGGCGGTGCACACCAGCCTGAAAAACGGCATCGAGCTGATCTATGCCCAGCGCGGCGCCGTGCCGATCACCCAGGCGGTGATCAGCTTCGATGCCGGCGTGGCGGCCGATCCGGCGACCAGGCTGGGCACGCAGCAGCTGACCCTCGGCATGATGGACGAAGGCACGACCACGCTCGATTCGATCCAGATCGCCGAGGCGAAGGAGCGGCTCGGCGCCGCGATCGGCTCCGGCGCCAGTGCCGACCGCACCAGCCTGACCCTGTCGGCGCCCAGCCCGAACCTGGTGCCGGCGCTCGACCTGTTCGCCGATATCGTGCGCAACCCGGCCTTCGCGCCGGCCGAGGTCGACCGGGTCAAGAACCAGCAGCTCGCGCAGATCCAGGCCGAGCTGACCAACCCGGGGGGGCTCGCGACGCGCGTCATGCCGCGGCTCGTCTATGGCCCGGCCTCGCCCTACGCCAAATCGTTCGGCAGCGGCGATCCCAAGGCCGTGGCGGCGCTGACCCGCGACGATCTGATCGCGTTCCAGCACGCCTGGCTCCGGCCGGACAAGGCACGCATCTTCGTCGTCAGCGATCGGCCGCTCGCCGAAGTGAAGGCAGCACTCGACGCCGAATTCGGCGACTGGACCCCGACGGGTGCGGCGGGCGTGAAGGATTTCTCCGCGCCGTCGACGCCCTCGGCGCCGAAGATCGTGCTGATCGACCGGCCCGATTCGCCGCAGTCGCTGATCTACGCCGCGACCCCGACCAGCCTGAAAGGCACGGACGATTTCGTGCCGCTGCTTGCGGCCAACGACACGCTTGGCGGTGGCTTCCTGTCGCGGATCAACATGGATCTGCGCGAGGACAAGCACTGGTCCTATGGCGCCGGCGGCGGCTTCCAGCGTGCCGAATTCGCCGCGCCCTATGTCATCCAGGCGCCCGTCCAGGCTGACAAGACCGGCGCCTCGATCGCGGCGGTTCGGGCTGACGTGCAAGACTTCCTGACGACCAAGGGCATCACCCCGCTCGAATTCGACCGGACGATCACGGGCACGATTCGCTCGCTGCCCGGAAACTTCGAAACGGCGGGCGCGGTGCTGTCGGGCATGCAGTCGAACAGCCTCTACAAGCGGCCCGACGATTATTATGCGAAACTTCCCCAGGTCTATCGCGGGCTGAAGGTTGCCCAGCTTGACGCTGCGGCACGCGCGGTAATCGATCCGTCCAAGCTGATCTGGGTGGTCGTGGGCGATGCGAAGACGGTTCGGCCCCAGCTTGACAGCCTCGGGCTGCCGGTTGAGGTGGTGCCCGCGGCGTCCGTCGCGGACGTGCGCTAGGGATTCATGGAGAGACGGATATGGCTGGAATCGACGGCACCTGGGATGCGACGGTCAAGTCGCCGCTTGGCGATCAGAAGATGACGCTGACGATCAAGACCGATGGCGGCACCTTCACCGGTACCAACAGCGGCGCGATGGGGTCGACCGACATCAACGGCACCGTGGACGGCGATACCATCCACTGGAGCATGAACATCACCGTGCCGATGCCGATGACGCTGGACTGCACCGCGACCGCGGACGGCGACACGCTGGCCGGCTCGGTCGGCGCTGGCGCGTTCGGCAGCTTCCCGCTGACGGGCACGCGCACCGGCTGATCTGCAGTCTTGGTGAGATGAAGAGGCCCGCTTTCCGCAAGGAGGGCGGGCTTTTTCTATGAGCGCGCCAGCCGGGTCACATGGCCCATCTTGCGGCCCGGCCGCACCGTCTTGCCGTACAGGTGCAGATGCGCGCCCGGCTCGGCGAGGATCTCCGCCCAACGATGGGCGTCCTCGCCGATCAGATTCTCCATCTCGACGCCCGGTGCCGTCAGCCCGGTGTCGCCGAGCGGCAGGCCGCAGATCGCGCGGATATGATTCTCGAACTGCGAGGTCACCGCGCCCTCGATCGTCCAGTGCCCCGAATTATGGACGCGCGGTGCCATCTCGTTGAACACCGGACCATCCTCGGTCGCGAAGAACTCCAGCGTCAGCACGCCGACATAGCCGAGCGTATCCGCCACGCGCCCGGCCAGCGCCGCCGCTTCGGCCCAGTGACGCGCGATCTCGGCGGGGGCGGGCAGCGAGGAACGGTCGAGGATGCCGTCGACATGCTGGTTCCAGGGCGGCGGATAGCTGACCATCGCGCCGTCGGCGCCGCGCGCCAGGATGATCGAGAATTCGTGGCTGAAGGTGACGAAGCCTTCGAGGATCGCCGGACGCGCGCCGATCTCGGCCCAGGCGCTTTCTGCATCGTCGGCGGTGCGGAGCCGGACCTGGCCCTTGCCGTCATAGCCGAGCCGCAAGGTCTTGAGGATTGCCGGGGCGCCGATCTCGGCCAGTGCCTGTTTCAGCTCGTCGAGCGTGGTGACCTTGCGCCACGGCGCGGTGCGGCCGCCGAGACCGTCGACGAAGCTCTTCTCGGTCGCCCGGTCCTGCGCGACTTCCAGCGCGGCGGGGGCGGGGTGCACCGGCAGCTTCGTTGCGAGATAGCGGATCGGGTCGATCGCGATATTCTCGAACTCATAGGTCACGACATCGGCCGAGGCGGCAAGCTCGTCGAGGATGATTCGGCTGTGATAATCGGCACGGGTGAAGCTCGACGCGGTCTGCGCGGCGACGCTCTCGGCATCCGGCGCGAGGATCTGGGTGCGATAGCCAAGCTGTGCCGCCGCGACCGCGAGCATCCGCCCGAGCTGGCCGCCACCGAGGATGCCGATCGTGGAGCCGGGTGGAAGCATCGTCATTCGGGGTCGGTCGCGACGCTGTCCGTCTGTGCGGCACGCCACTTCTTCAGCCGCTCGGCGAGCAGCGCGTCGCTGGTGGCGAGGATCGCGGCGGCGAGCAGGCCGGCATTCTTCGCGCCGGCCTTGCCGATGGCGAGCGTGCCCACGGGCACGCCGCCGGGCATCTGCACGATCGAGAGCAGGCTATCCATGCCCTTCATCGCCTTGGATTCGACCGGCACGCCCAGCACCGGCAGGTGAGTCATCGCGGCCGCCATGCCGGGCAGATGCGCGGCCCCGCCCGCGCCGGCGATGATCACCTTCAGCCCGCGATGCTCGGCCTGGGCGGCATAGTCGTAGAGCCGCAGCGGGGTGCGGTGCGCCGACACCACCTTGGTTTCATGCGGCACGCCCAGCGCGGCGAGCGCATCCGCGGCATGGCGCATCGTGTCCCAGTCGGACGCGCTGCCCATGATGATGCCGACAAGGGGATGATCCGACATGAAATACCCCGGTAAAAAGGAGCGGTTTCCTAACCATGGGACACCGCAAGGGCAACGTACTTACTCAAAAGGTCAGCGCTCGCTCAGATAATAGCGGTCGGTCGCGTTCAGCGCCTCGTCGAGTTCGTAGACGATCGGCTGGCCGGTGGGGATCTCCAAGCTGGTGATCTCGTCGTCGGGAATATTCGACAGATGCTTGACCAGCGCGCGCAGCGAATTGCCGTGCGCCGAGATCAGCACGCGCTGCCCGGCCTTGAGCGCGGGGGCGATGCGCCCGTCCCAATAAGGCAACACGCGGGCGATGGTGTCCTTCAGGCTCTCGGTGTCGGGAATGGCGATGCCGGCATAGCGGCGGTCCTGCGACAGGTCGAACGGCCCGCCCGCTTCCATCGGGGGCGGCGGGATGTCGAAGCTGCGGCGCCAGATATGGACCTGCTCCTCGCCATGCTTCGCCGCGGTCTCGGCCTTGTCGAGGCCGGTCAGGCCGCCATAGTGCCGCTCGTTGAGATGCCAGTCCTTTTCGACCGGTAGCCACAGCCGCCCCATTTCCTCGAGCGCGAGGTTGAGCGTCTTGATCGCACGGGTCTGAAGCGAGGTGAAGGTCAGGTCGAAGTCCAGGCCTTTCTCCTTCATCAGCCGGCCGGCGGCACGGGCTTCCTCGGCGCCCTTTTCGGTCACGTCGACGTCCCACCAGCCGGTGAAGCGGTTCTCGAGGTTCCAGGCGGACTGGCCGTGGCGGATCAGGACGAGGGTGGGCATGGTTTCTCCCGGGCTATCGATGACGCGCCCGTCTCTAACGATTGATGTCCATGAGGCAACTTGCCCTGTGCATTCCCGGCGTGGCAATTGACCGCAAAAGGAGACTCTCCATGGCGATCGTACGGCAGACACTCGTATATAACGGGCCGGGCGGGCCGTTCGAGGGCGTGATCGCCTATGAGGACGAGATCACCACGATGCGGCCGGGCGTGCTCGTCGTGCCCAATATCCGCGGGCAGAAGGAAGCCGACACACTCAAGGCCGAGGCGCTGGCGAGGCTCGGTTATGTCGGGTTCGCCTGCGATGTGTTCGGCCAGGGCAAGCGCACCACGCATGAGTCACCCGACATGGCGATCTATATGAACGAACTGAACGCCGATCGCGGGCTGCTGCGCGACCGGTTGCAGGCGTCGCTCGATGCGTTGAAGGGGTTCGACCGGGTCGATCCGGCAAAGACCGCGGCGATCGGCTTCTGCTTCGGCGGCAAATGCGTGCTCGACATGGCGCGCGCCGGGCTCGACACGCTTGGCTGTGTCAGCTTCCACGGCGTGTACGACCGCCCGGACCATGCCAACGCCGTGCCGATCAAGCCGAAACTGCTCGTCTGCCACGGCTGGGACGACCCGCTGGCGCCAGCCGATGCAATGGTGGCGCTCAGCCGCGAGCTGACCGAGGGCGGGGCCGACTGGCAGATCCATGTCTATGGCAATGCCGGCCACGCCTTTACCGACCATGCGGCGAAAACCTCCACCCGGCCCGGGGTGGCTTATGAGGAGCGCGCTGACCGGCGGAGCTGGGAAGCGATGAAGGGCTTCCTGGCGGAGCTGTTCTAGCGAACCGCCACCGTTCGCCCTGAGCTTGTCGAAGGGCTGTTCTTCTTTTTGGCGGTTAAGAAAGAGCAGTGCGTCGACAAGCTCAGCACGAACGGGGTGAGAGTGCGCTCTTCCCTCAGATTGAATCGATCACCTCGGCCAGCACTTCGAGGCAGCTATGCCCGAGTTGCTTGCTCCGCTCCGGCGACCAGCCGAACTCGGCGTCCGGGTTCGGATCATGGTCCTTGAACGGCATCTCCAGCGTCATCGCCACCGCGCCGAAGCGTTCGGCGAGCTGGTTGGTCGACATGGTGAGATTGGCCTTGCCCGGGCTCGACTTCTCATAACCCTTCTCGATCTGGAAATCGGGGGTATGGGCCGCGAGGCGGCGGGCATAGTCGTAGAATTTGTCGCCGAGCGCGTCGGTCCACCCCGGAATGCCCTCGAAGCCGGCGAGGAAATTGGCGGGGATCGCTTCGTCGCCATGCACGTCCATCGCGAAAGCGACGCCGGTCTCGTCCATCGCGTTGCGCACGCTCAGGACCTCGGGGCTCTTCTCGGGCGTCGGGGCGTGCCATTCGCGGTTGAGGTTCACGCCCGCGGCATTGGTGCGCAGATGGCCGCGAAAAGATCCGTCCGGGTTCATGTTCGGCACGACATGGAAGGTCGCCTTGGCGAGCAGCGCGGCGGTGACTTCGTCCTCGGTGTCGGTCAGCCGTTCCAGCGCGCCCTCCATCCACCATTCGGCCATGGATTCGCCGGGATGCTGGCGGGCATAGAGCCAGACCTGCTTCGGCCCCTCGCCGATGCGGAAATAGTCGATCGCGCGGCCGTCGAGCGACTGGCCGAGCTGGCGGTGAGTCACGCCGGGCTGCAGTGCGGTCGCGGCGACCAAAGCGTCGTGGCGCTCCATCGTATAGGGCGCGAAATAGGCGAACCAGACCAGCTCGCTATCGCCCTCCCAGTCGAACTCGAGCACGCCGTCGGCATAGCGCGTCTCGGTCATGCGCCAGTCGATCCGGTCGGTCGAGACGCGTGCCTTGTAGCCGGGCCAGCCGAACGGATAGGCCGAAGACCCCGCATTGACGATGCGATAGGTCAGCTTGCGCCCCTTCGCCCCGGCGACGCGGAAATAGAACCATTGGAAGAAGTCCGACTGGTGATCCTGCACGATCTCCAGGTCGATCCGGTCGCCGGCAATGGCGACCAGGCGGATGTTGCCGCCATCGAAGGCGGCGTTGATCTGAATGCTCATCTGACGGTGATAGAACGGCCGGATTCGCCGGGGAACCCCAGGAACAGGGCATGGGCCAATTTGCTCGCCGCCGCGTTTGCCTGCGCCTCGGGCGCCTTGTCGTCGGCCTGAGTCTGGGCGCGGCCTTCCCAGATGGTCGTGCCGTCGCTGCGCCGGCGGATCTGCACTGACAGCTCCGTCGCGACGACATAGCGCGACTTCGCCTTGCCGATCGGGAAGGAAACGCCGCCGCCGACCCCGACTCCGCCGCCACGCCCGCCGCTATAGGAGCCGCCGCCAAGGCCGATGCTGAATGGCGGTGGCTTGGGTGGTCCCTCCAGCGTGGTGCGGGTGAAGCCGACCACGGCGAGATACTGGCCGCGCACGTCGGCGGGCGCCGCGGTATAGCCCGACTGGACCAGCTCGGCCTCGACCGCCGAGGCATAGGTCGCGAATTCGAGGCTCGCCGGCCCGCCGCCGGGCAGCGGCTCGACCGTGACGGTGCCGCGCTCGAGCGGCGCGCCGAGATGGAAGCGCGTCACCTGGACCGGGCCGCTGACGGTCGTCGCACATCCTGCCAGGCTGGTCGCCGCGAGTGCGATGAACAATGTCCGTGCCGTCGTCATGCTGCCCGTCATCTTAGCCTGTCCTTCGAACCGATCGTTGCGTCACTGTAACGCTGTAAGCGATAACGCACGATAGACGCATCCGGGTTCCGTGTCGCGCGGGTTGACTTGGGACCCGCTCGTCCATATGCGGACGCCTCTTTCCAAAACCCGAGAATCAAAGAAGCGAATCGATCATGAAGATCCGCAATTCCCTGAAGTCGCTCAAGGGCCGGCATCGCGACAACCGCGTGATCCGCCGCCGTGGCCGCACCTATGTCATCAACAAGACGAACCGCCGCTTCAAGGCCCGCCAGGGCTAAGTGAGCCGGCCGGCTGCCGTCGTCTTCGACGTCGGCAACGTCCTGTATGACTGGAACCCCCGGTTCCTTTACGAGCGCCTGATCGAGGACGATCGGGCGCTCGATGCATTCCTGCGCGATGTCGCGACCAAGGAATGGCATTTCCAGCACGATCTGGGCCGCCCCTTCGCCGAGACCTCGGCGGAGCTGAGCGCGTTGTACCCGGAATATGCCGAGATGATCGCCCTTTGGGGGCCGCGCTTCAGCGACACGATCCCGGGCTTGCTGCCGGGCATGGGCGAGCTGGTCGAGGAGATCGACGCGGCCGGCGTGCCGCTGTTCGCCATCACCAATTTCTCGGGCGAGTTCTGGCGCCCCTTCCGTGACCGTGAAGCCGCCACCTTCGACCGGTTCCGCGATATCGTGGTCTCGGGCGACGAGCGGCTGGTGAAGCCCGATCCCGCCATCTACCACCTCGCGCTCGACCGCTTCGGTCTTCAGCCTGGCGAGGCGGTGTTCATCGACGACCGCGAGGACAATGTCGCCGCGGCGAACGGAGTCGGGATGCGCGGCCTGCAGTTTGTCGACGCTCCGACGTTGCGCGGGCAGCTCAGCGCGCTGGGGCTACTCCGCGCCTGATTCGTCCAACAGCGACCCGGGTTTTTTGCTGTTACGCCGCTCCCCTTTTTTCTTTCGCTGTTATGTTGGAATTCCGGGCCGATTTGGGCGAGCGATTCCAGCGGGTTGAGGTGGCTTTTCCCTGTTACGGCGTAACAGCGGAAAAAATGCCGAAAAAATGTCGAAAACGGCGCGGTTTTTCCGCGTAACAGGGGCGTGGCACCGCGCGGTTATCGTCCAACATCATCCAGCCATGTCAAAGAGCGCGCCCGGCTTGCGGACCGCGTCACGCTCTCATGATCGGCGCCTGCGTTGAATCGAGGCTGCTTGTCCGCATGCGCATATTTGTGTACACCGTGTACATATCTGGAGGCGATCATGGAAATGTCGGTTCGCGAGGCACGGGCGCAGTTTGCGCGGGCTCTCGCCGCGGTTGAACGCGGCGAACGTGTGACGATCACCAAACACGGCGTTGCGGTGGCGGAACTCGGTCCGGCTCCGGCAAGGAAGACGCTGGACTGGAGGGCACTCGAACGATTTCGCCAAGATCGGGGTTGGGGCGCTCTTACGGCCGAAGAAATGTGGCCGGCTGATTTCAACGATCCGGAATATAGTCGCAGGGCACTGATGCTTGATGGGAATCCTGACGTCGAACCGCAATGACACTGCTGCTCGATACGCATATTGCACTCTGGCTCGTCCGCGACCCGAGCGTGTTGCGTCCGGCGGAATTGGCAGCGATCGAAGAAAATGATTCCCTCGTATCGGCGATCTCGCTCTGGGAGTTGCGCCTCAAATGGGAGCGCGTCACGGCCTCGGGTGCGAGAAAGGGGGCAGCCGATCCGGTCGAGATTCGAGCGGGGCTCGATATCCTGGGCATCGGCATCCTGGTCCTGACAACCGATCAGGCCGTCGCATGGCTAAAGCATCCGACACCGCACCGAGACCCGTTCGCAGAAATTCTGCTGATCCAGGCACAGGAGTTGGGCGTCAAACTGCTTACCCGTGACCGGTTGCTGGCCAGCCACCCTTTGGCGCTTACGCCTTAGGAACTAGCCGCCATAGCCTTTCAACTCGTCGCCGATCACCCGCACGACGTGCAGCACATTGGTCGAGCCGGGCGTGCGGAACGGGACACCGGCGATGATGATCAGCCGGTCGCCGGCCTTGGCGATATTGTGGCGGATCGCCATGCGCTTGGCCTTGGCGACCATGTCCTCGAAGGATTCAACGTCGCGGGTGTGCACCGCATGCGTGCCCCAGAGCAGGCCGAGCCGCCGCGCCGTCTCGATCTTCGGGGTCAGCACCAGCAGCGGCACCGAAGGCCGCTCGCGTGCGACGCGGCGGGCGGTGGAGCCCGACGAGGTGAAGCAGATGATCGCCGCCGCGGTCACGGTCGCCGCGATGTTCTTCGCCGCCTCGGCCAGCGCGTCAGCGGTGGTGGGGTCGGGGCGGGTGACGGTGAAATGAATTCGGTCGCCGTGCATCGGGTCGCGCTCGACCGCTTCACCGATCGAATTCATCATCGCGACCGATTCGATCGGCCAGGCACCCGCCGCGCTTTCCGCCGACAGCATGATCGCGTCGGCGCCGTCATAGACCGCGGTTGCCACGTCGGAGACTTCGGCGCGGGTCGGGGTCGGCGCGGTGATCATCGATTCGAGCATCTGAGTCGCCACGATCACCGGACGGCCGAGGCGGCGCGCGGTTTCGACGATGCGCTTCTGCAGCGGCGGCACCGATTCGGGTGGCAGCTCGACGCCGAGATCGCCGCGCGCGACCATCACGCCATCGCATTGCTCGACGATCTCCTCCAGCCGGTCGATCGCCGACGGCTTCTCTATCTTGGCCATCAGCGCGGCCTTGCCCTGAATCAGCTTGCGCGCCTCGGCGAGGTCCTCCGGGCGCTGGACGAAGCTGAGGGCGATCCAGTCGACGCCCTGGTCGATCGCGAAGGCCAGGTCGCTGCGGTCCTTTTCGGTCAGCGCCGCCATCGGCACGACCACGTCGGGCACGTTCAGCCCCTTGTTGTTGGACAGCGCACCGCCGACCACCACGGTGGTGACGATCTTCTTTTCCTCATGGCTCTCGACCCGCAGCACCAGCTTGCCGTCGTCGAGCAGCAGCCGTGCGCCCGGCTCGATGGCCTCGAAGATCTCGCGGTGGGGCAGCTCGACCCGGGTCGCGTCGCCCGGCGTCTTGTCGCGGTCGAGGATGAAGGTCGATCCGGTGACCAGCTCGGTGCGGCCGCCCTCGAACTTGCCGACGCGCAGTTTCGGGCCCTGCAGATCGGCGAGGATGGTGGTAGGGCGGCCATATTTCTTTTCGAGACTGCGGATCGCCTGGATCACCGCGACCTTCGAGGCCTGGTCGCCGTGGCTCATGTTCACGCGGAAAGCGTCGGCGCCTGCTTCGAACAGCTTGCCGATCATCTCGGCGGTGCTGCTGGCGGGCCCCAGTGTCGCGAGCACGCGCACCTTGCGCGATCGGGGGCTGATGGCCTTGGTCATGTAACGCGTTCCTCGGCTTGTGCGCGCTTGGCTCTAACCCCTATCACGGGGGGATCAACCGTGGAGCGCGTAAAATGGCCGAATTGGAGACGATCGACGATGCCGTGGCGGCAGCCGCCTTCCGCCGGCTCGTGCTGCATTTGCGCCACCGCAGCGACGCGCAGAATGTCGACCTGATGGGACTCGCCGGATTCTGCCGCAACTGTCTGTCCGACT
The DNA here is from genome assembly GCF_055521495.1 of Sphingomonas sp. BL-S-29. Taxonomy (NCBI): domain Bacteria; kingdom Pseudomonadati; phylum Pseudomonadota; class Alphaproteobacteria; order Sphingomonadales; family Sphingomonadaceae; genus Sphingomonas; species Sphingomonas sp. BL-S-29. The sequence continues at coordinate 86,845 of NZ_CM145482.1, read as the reverse complement.
GGGTGCAGGAGGCGTCCGGCAGCACGCTCGACAAGGAGGGCGCGCGCGAAGCGATCTACGGCATGCCCTATGCGCAGTGGAAGGCGGACCATCAGGGCGAGGCGTCGCCCGAGCAGCTCCGGCGCATGGCGGAGAGCGTCGCGAAGAATGCGTGAAGATGCGTGACGGGCGCGCCGCGCTGGCTTAAAGCCCCCCACCTTTCCAACGAATCAACCCCGGGGACTATTTCATGAGCGACGTGATCGCCGCCGACCAGCTTCGCCTTTTGATCGAGCGCATCGAGCGGCTCGAGGAAGAGAAAAAGGGCATCGCGGACGACATCAAGGACGTCTACGCCGAATGCAAATCGACCGGCTTCGACACCAAGACGATCCGCACCATCGTCAAGCTGCGCAAGATGGAAAAGCATCACCGCGACGAGGCCGAGATGCTGCTCGACACCTACAAGGCAGCGCTCGGACTCGACTAAGCCACCCTTTTCCGTTCGTCCCGAGCTTGTCGAAGGACTGTTCTTTCTTCTACCTCAGGTGCAGCAAGGGCAGGGCTTCGACAAGCTCAGCCCGAACGGTTAGTTTTCAGGACGTCCCATGGCAGGCCATTCCAAATACAAGAACATCATGTACCGCAAGGGCGCACAGGACAAGAAACGGTCCGCCGCCTTCTCCAAGCTCAGCCGCGAAATCACCGTGGCGGCGAAGATGGGCACGCCCGATCCGGACATGAACCCGCGGCTGCGCGCGGCGGTCAACGCCGCCAAGGCGCAGTCGATGCCCAAGGACAATATCCAGCGCGCGATCGACAAGGCCGAGCGGGGCGACGGGGAGAATTACGAAGAGATCCGCTATGAGGGGTTCGGCCCCGGCGGCGTCTCGCTGATCATCGAAGCGCTGACCGACAATCGCAACCGCACCGCGACCAATGTCCGCACCGCCGTTTCGAAGAATGGCGGCAATCTGGGCGCGAGCGGCTCGGTCAGCCATGGCTTCGACCGGATGGGCCTGATCTCCTATCCGGCGAGCGCCGGCGATGCGGAAAAGGTGTTCGAGGCAGCGCTCGACGCGGGTGCCGAGGATGTCGAATCGGGCGATGATGGCCATGAGATCTGGACCTCGAACGACGCGCTGCACGAAGTGGTGAAGGCGCTGACCCCGGTGCTCGGCGAGCCCGAGGGCGCGAAGCTCGCCTGGAAGCCGCAGACGATGGTCGAGGTCGGCGAGGACGATGCCGGCCTGTTGTTCAAGCTGATCGATGTCCTCGACGAGGATGATGACGTGCAGCAGGTATGGGGCAATTACGACGTGTCCGACGCCGTGCTGGAGAAATTAGGGTGACCTCAATCCTCCCCGGGCCGGGGAGGATATGATCATCCTCGGCCTCGATCCCGGGCTCGGCACGACCGGCTGGGGGCTGATCCGTGCCGATGGCAACCGGCTGTCGCACCTCGCCAATGGCCGGCTGAAGACCGACAGCGCCGCGATGCTCCCCCGCCGGCTGGCGCACCTCGATGCGATGCTGGGCGCGCTGATCGTCGACCATGCGCCCGACGCGGCCGCGGTCGAGGAAGTGTTCGTCAACGCCAACCCGCAATCGACGCTGAAGCTCGGCCAGGCGCGCGGCGTGGTGCTGTGCGCGCTGGCGCGGACGGGGCTGGAGGTCGGCGAATATGCCGCGCGGCTGGTCAAGAAGGCGGTCGTCGGCACCGGCGCGGCGGAAAAGGCGCAGGTCCATGCCATGGTGGGGCGCCTGTTGCCGGGCGTGAAGATCGACGGCCCCGATGCCGCCGACGCGCTGGCGGTGGCGATCTGCCACGCGCATCACATCGCGAGCGCGCGCTCCCTCTCCCGTTCGTCCTGAGCTTGTCGAAGGACTGTTCTTCTCTCTACGGTAGCCAGAAAGAACAGGGGTTGGCCTGCGGCCGGCCTCCGGCTCGACAAGCTCAGCCCGAACGGAAGATTTTTGGCCCATGATCGCCCATCTCAAAGGCCGCCTCGACTCCCTCGGTATCGATCATGCGGTGATCGATGTCGGCGGCGTCGGCTATCTCGTCGGCGCGTCGTCCCGCACCCTGGCTGCGATCGGGCCGGTCGGCGAGGCGGCGATGCTGCACACCGAGATGCTGGTCGCGGAGGATTTCATCCGCCTGGTCGGCTTCGCCACCGCGAGCGAGCGTGACTGGTTCCGGTTGCTGACCGGCGTCCAGGGCGTGGGCGCGCGCGTGGCGCTGGCGATCCTGTCGGCGCTCGACCCGTCCGACCTCAGCCGCGCCATCGCCGCGCAGGACAAGGCGATGGTCGCCCGCGCCAATGGCGTCGGGCCGAAGCTCGCCGAGCGCATCGTGCGCGAGCTGAAGGACAGGATCGGCGGCATCGCGATCGGCGGGGCGACCCCGGTCGCGGCGAGCGGCGCGGGCGCGGATGCGATCTCGGCGATGCTCAACCTCGGTTTCCGCCCCGCGGAGGCCAGCGCCGCGGTTGCCGCGGCGGAGGAAGAGCTGGGTTCGGGTGCCACGCTGGACGCGCTCGTGCGGCTGGCGCTGCGCAAGGCGTCCAGGGCGTGATCGCGCGGCTGTGGCATGGCGCCGTCCCGGCAGCCAAGGCGGAGGCCTATCTGGCGCATATGCGTGAGGTTGCCCTTCCCGACTATAAGTCGACGCCGGGCAATCTCGGCGCCTGGTGCCTGCACCGGGCCGAGGGCGCGGTGGTGCATTTCCAGATGCTGAGCTTCTGGCCGGACCTGGAAGCGATCAGGCGCTTTGCGGGCGAAGATCATGAGGTCGCGAAATATTACGACTTCGACCGGGATTTCCTGATCGAGCTGGAGCCGCACGTCACGCATTATGAGGTGCATGACGGGTAGGGTGATTCACCCCCCGTTCGCCCTGAGCTTGTCGAAGGGCTGTTCTTCCCTTGGGCGGAAGAAAGAACAGGGCTTCGACAAGCTCAGCCCGAACGGGGAGAGGAAGACCCGTCTAACGCTGGAACAGGGCTCAAGCGATCGGCGTGAGCAGCGGCTTGCCCGCGAAATGCGCGTCGAGATTGGCCACCACCAGCGCCGCCATTTCCGTGCGGCTCTCGACCGTGGCGCTGCCCTGGTGCGGGATGAGCACGACCTGATCCATAGTCCGGAATGCTTCCGGGACATGCGGCTCGTCGGCGAACACATCGAGGCCCGCGCCACGGATCGTCCCTGCCTCCAGCGCGGCGATCAGCGCAGGCTCGTCGACCAGGCTGCCGCGCGCGACGTTGATCAGCACGCCGTCCTTGCCGAGCCTGGCCAGCACATCGGCATTGACGATGTTGCGCGTCGCGTCGCCGCCAGGCGCGATCAGGATCAGCGTGTCGCACGCTTCTGCCAAAGCGCCGATGTCGGGCACGAAACGATAGCCCGAGTCCGGCCGCTCGTGCCGGGCGGTATAAAGCACTTCGCTGGCGAACACCGCGGCGCGCTTCGCGATCGCCTGACCGATCGTGCCGAAGCCGAAAATGCCGATTCGCCGACCACTGGAGCGCCGGCCAAGCGGGACGTTCCAGCCGCCTGCGCGAACCGTCCGGTCGTTGAAGGCGAGGCGCCGGTCGACCGCCAGCATCAGCCCGATGGCGAGATCGGCGACGTCGTCGGTGAGGATATCGAGCGTGGTCGTCACGCGCACGCCGCGCGCGCGGACCGCGTCGAGATCGATCCGCTCATAGCCGACGCCATTGACCGAGACGATCTCCAGCGCGGGCAGCCGGTCGAGCAGCGCCTGGTCGACCACCACCGATCCGCCGCCGACGATGGCGCGCGTTGTCGGTGGCGGATTGTCGCGGTGCACGACGAAGCGTTTTTCCAGCTCGTCCATCAGGGGGCCGGCCATCGCGGCGGGGAGATACAGGTCGGGAAGGTCGTTCATTGCGCCCTCATAGTGCGCGCGCCTTGCCCCCGCCAGCGTCGGCGCGCTATCGCCGCTCAGTGAGTGACAGCGACCGCCTTATCACGCCCGGACGCAAGCCCGAGGATATCGACGCGGCGCTGCGTCCGAAGTCGCTCGACGAGTTTGTCGGGCAGAAGGCGGCGCGGGAGAATCTGCGCGTCTTCATCTCGGCGGCGAGATCGCGCGGCGATGCACTCGATCATGTGCTGTTCTTCGGCCCGCCCGGGCTCGGCAAGACCACGCTGGCGCAGATCATCGCGCGCGAGATGGGCGTGGGGTTCCGCGCCACCTCCGGCCCGGTCATCGCCAAGTCGGGTGACCTCGCCGCGCTGCTGACCAATCTCGAGGACGGCGACGTGCTGTTCATCGACGAGATCCACCGCCTCGCGCCCGCGGTCGAGGAGGTGCTCTATCCCGCGATGGAGGACCGTGCGCTCGACCTGATGATCGGCGAAGGACCTTCGGCGCGCTCGGTCAGGATCGATCTGCCGCGCTTCACTCTGGTCGGTGCGACCACGCGCCAAGGCCTGCTCACCACGCCGTTGCGCGACCGGTTCGGCATTCCGGTGCGGCTCCATTTCTATACCGTCGAAGAGCTGGAAAAGGTCGTCACCCGGGCGGCGGCGTTGCTCGACCTGCATGTCTCGCCCGATGGCGCGCACGAGATCGCGCGCCGGTCGCGCGGCACGCCGCGCATCGCCGGGCGGTTGCTGCGGCGGGTGCGCGATTTCGCCAATGTCGCCGGGCGCGAGACGGTCGACGCGGTGGCGGCGGATGCGGCGCTCAACCGGCTCGAAGTCGACAAGCTCGGGCTCGACGCGATGGACCGGCGCTATCTGATGATGATCGCCGATGTCTATCGCGGCGGGCCGGTCGGGGTGGAGACGCTGGCGGCGGGCCTCAGCGAGCCGCGCGACACGGTCGAGGAAGTGATCGAGCCCTATCTGATCCAGTTGGGCCTGATCGCGCGCACCGCCCGGGGCCGGATGCTCAATGCGGGGGGGTGGAAACATCTTGGGCTCAATCCACCGGCCAGTACGCAGGATGGGCTGTTCGACTAGCCTGGAGCGCTTGTCCTCGGTTGAACGCCTCTGTCGACCTCGCGATTTTACCACTACGCTCCATCCGTTCTTGACTATTCCGAGGACTCGCGATGCTCACAGTGATGGCGATAGTGCTGCAAATAGCTGCGCCGCCCATTGACCCGTTTGCAGATCGTGCCTGGGGCCACTTCTCGCGAAGCCCCACGCTGGAGCATCGGACCGAAACGGTTGATATCGGGACCGACGGGAACGCGGGCGGCGTCGTGCAATATAAGCTGCGGCTGACGCAGCGCTTTCGTGACGGCTCTCTCACACGCGTTTGGGCCGACAGCCGGAGTTGCCCCGCCGTACATATGGTGATGGCGCGGCTTCGCGCCCTGAAGCCGCCGGCGATCGTGCCGCCCGGCCTCGGACCCGCGCCGACCGAAATTCTGGTTGACGGAATCGGCTATGGACTCACGATGCCGGTCGAGGATCAGCTTGGGCTCAGCCGCATGACGTGGACGAGCGATGTCGGCACGCCGCTTGCGGACTGGGTCGAGGATAGCCTCGCGCGCTTGAAATCATGCTGGAGGCCCAAGCCCTGAGCGCGGTGTGGCTGGTATCCGCAGCGGCGAGCAGGGCCGTGGCGAGCGGTGATCGCCACTTCTTCCCGGAACAGCAATCATGTTGCGCAGCATTATGGCCCAGCCCTTCACAATCTGTTAGCGCCAGATCATGCCCAGCGCCGCCGCCTCCGCCCGTGAGATCCTCGTCCGCCTCCACGACCTGATGGCGTCGCGCACCACGGCGCAGGCAAAGCTCAATTCAGTGGTGCAGATCGTCGGCGAGGCGATGTCGAGCGAGGTCTGCTCGATCTATCTGCTGCGCGACGGCGTGCTTGAACTCTACGCCACGCGCGGTCTGGCGCAGGAGGCGGTGCACGTCACCAAGCTCGCCATGGGCGAGGGCCTGGTCGGCACGATCGCGCAGGAAGTCGAGACGCTGAACCTGGACGAGGCCGCGTCGCACCCCGATTTCGCCTACAAGCCCGAAACCGGCGAGGAGAAATTCCACAGCTTCGCCGGCGTTCCGATCATCCGGCGCGAACGTGCGGTGGGTGTGCTGTGTGTCCAGCATGCCGATCCCCATAAATATGACGATGTCGAGATCGAAGCCCTGCAGACCGTCGCCATGGTGCTGAGCGAGCTGATCGCCAATGCCGATCTCGCCGATGCGAGCGGCGGCGCCTCGGCGCGTCCGCAGTCCACCGCGCCGATGCGCATCCCGGGCCTCAAGCTCGTCGATGGCATGGCGTCGGGCTATGCCGTCTATCACCAGCCGCGCATCACCATCGAGCATACCGTCGCGGACGATACCGAGGCGGAGCGCCACCGCGTCTATGCCGCGTTCGACAAGATGCGCGAGCAGATCGAGCGCATGGCGGCGCAGGCGGAGTTCGGCGTGGGTGGCGAGCATGACGAGGTGCTGCAGACCTACAAGATGTTCGCCTATGACGAGGGCTGGAGCCGCCGGATCAACGAGGCGATCGATTCCGGCCTGACCGCCGAGGCGGCGATCGAGCGTGTGCAGCAGCGCACCCGGATGCGCATGCGACAGATCGACGATCCGCTGCTCGCCGACCGGATGCACGACCTGGAGGACCTGTCCAACCGGCTGCTGCGCATCGTTTCCGGCCAGATGGGCACCGCGGCGCAGATGGGATTGCGGCAGGACACCATCCTGATCGCGCGCAATCTCGGGCCTGCAGAACTGCTCGAATATGACCGTCGCCGGCTGAAAGGTGTGGTGCTCGAGGAAGGCTCGCTCACCGCGCATGTCACGATCGTCGCGCGCGCCATGGGCGTGCCGGTGCTGGGTCGGGTCAAGAGCGTGCGCCAGCTGATCGGCGAGGGCGATCTGCTCCTGCTCGACGTGACCGAAGGCACCGTCTTTGCGCGCCCCTCGGCCGCGATGGAGGAAGCGTTCGAGACCAAGCTGCAGCTTCGCCAGAAGCGCCGCGCCGCCTTCGCCGCGCTCAAGACCGAAGCGCCGATCACCCTGGACGAACACCGGGTGACCGTGATGGTCAATGCGGGTCTTCGCGACGATGTCGCCGCGCTCGACCTGACCGGTGCTGACGGCATCGGCCTGTTCCGCACCGAATTCCAGTTCCTGATCTCGGCGACGCTCCCGGCGCGCGAGCGGCAGCAGCGGCTCTATCGCGACGTGCTCGACGCGGCGGGCGACCGGCCGGTGATCTTCCGCACCGTCGATATCGGCGGCGACAAGGCCCTGCCCTATCTCAACAAGGAAGATGCCGACGAGGAGAATCCGGCGATGGGCTGGCGCGCGCTCCGGCTCGCGCTGGATCGCGGCGGCCTGATGAAGGTTCAGGCCCGCGCGCTGCTCGAGGCGGCGTCGGGGCGCACGCTCAACGTGATGTTTCCGATGGTCTCCGAGCCCTGGGAGTTCGACGAGGCGCGCGGTTTGTTCGAGGCGCAGCGCGACTGGATGGCGGCGCGCGGGCGCAAGCTGCCGGCCGAGATTCGCTACGGCGCGATGCTTGAGGTACCGGCCCTGGCCGAGCAGCTCGACCTGCTGTTGCCCCATATCGATTTCCTGTCGGTCGGCACCAATGATCTGACTCAGTTCCTGTTCGCCGCGGACCGCGCCAATCCGAGGCTTGCCGAACGCTATGACTGGCTGAGTCCGGCGATCCTGCGCTTCCTGCGCCGGCTGGTCGCGCCGACGCGCGCCTCGAACGTCCAGCTCGCGGTATGCGGCGAGATGGGCGGGCGGCCGCTCGAGGCGATGGCGCTGATAGGGCTCGGCATCGACCGGCTGTCGATCACGCCCGCCGCGGTCGGGCCGATCAAGGCGATGGTCCGTTCGCTCGACCGCGCCGCGCTGGTCGCGTTCATGGACGAGCTGCTGGCGAAGCCGCCGCGCGACATGCGCGGGGCGCTGACGGCCTGGGCGGCAAAAAGCGGCGTCGAACTGGCATGATAGTGTGACAGGCAGCACCGCAGGCCGTTGACTCAGCGCAGTCCCTTTGTGAGACACGCGGCGGCGCGGGAAAATCATAGAGGGCGCAACCTGCCTCGCCGGAGAAGATCATGACCGACACCGATTCCGGCGAAGAAGCGACATTGTTCCCCAAGACCGCTGGCGAGCGTCTGCGCGAGGCGCGCGAGGCGCAGGGCCTGTCGCTGGCCGAGATCGCGGCGCGGACCCGCATTCCGATTCGTCAGCTCGAGGCGATCGAGGCATCCAACTTCGCGGCGCTGCCCTCGATCACCTATTCGGTCGGCTTCGCCAAGGCCTATGCCCGGGCGGTCGGCGCCGACGAGGTCGCGATCGCGCGCGACGTACGCAGTCAGAACGACCAGGGCGTGCGCCGCACCGATTATGAAACCTATACGGTGGCCGAGGCCTCGCGGGTGCCGACTGCCGGCATCGCGATCATCGCGTGCATCCTTGCGCTGTTGCTCGCGATCGGCGGGGGGCTCTGGTACGGTACCAGCCTGTTCCGTGCGGAGGAGGCGCCCGCCCCTGTGCTGAGCGAGACCGCCGAAGAGCAGCCGGCGCCCGCCCCGACGCCCACGCCGGCCGCGAGCGGGCAGGTGACCCTGACCGCAACCGACGAGGTGTGGATGCGGGTCTATGACGCGGCCGGCACCACGCTCTACGAAAACACGCTGAAGCCGGGCGACCGCTATGACGTGCCGGCCGATGCGAATAATCCGATGATCAATATCGGGCGGCCGGACAAGCTGCAGGTGATGCTCAACGGGTCGCTGGTGGCGCCGCTCGGCGACGGCAGGGTGGCGATCAAGGACGTGCCGATCGGGGCGGCCGCGCTGCAGGCCCGGGCCAATGGCACGCCCTTGCCGGTCGCACCGGCGGCAGTGGCGCCGACGCGGCGCGCGCGGAGCACAACCGTCGAGCCGGCCCCGACGCCGACCGACGTTGCCGCGCCGCCTGCCTTCGCCCCGGCACCCGCCCCGACTGCGACACCTTAAGGCTGGCGACAGAATGCCGGTGTCAGCTATAGCCTGACACTCAGGATAGCGGGACGTGTAGATGCGTAATTTCGTGATGATGGCGACGACGGCGATGATGGTGGCGGGGGTTGGCCTCGTGCCGGGTGTCGCCCAGGGCCAGGCGGCGATCGAGGGTCGTGTCGGCCGCCTCGAGAGCGAGATGCGCGCGGTGCAGCGCAAGGTGTTTCCGGGCGGCAGGGATCAGTTCGTCCAGCCCGACATCACCACGCCTCAGCAAAATCCCGACATTCCGGGAAGCCCGGCATCGAGCCCGGTCGCCGATCTCGACGCGCGGGTGAACGCGCTCGAATCGCAGATCACCAGCCTGACCGGCCAGGTCGAGACCAGCCAGTACCGGATTCGCCAGGTCGAGGAGGCCTTTGAGGCGTATAAGCGCACCGTCGATGCCCGGCTGCGGGTGCTGGAAGACAATGCCTCGTCGGCGGGTATGGGCGCGAGCCCGGCCGGTGCGCCGGTGGCCGGCACGGCCGAGGTGATGACGCCGCGACCGGGATCGAGCACGCGGCCACCGGCGGCGACGCCGGGCCGCCCGGCCGCGACGCCACCCGCGCCTGCCAGCGCGGCCAAGGATCCGGTGCGCGCCCAGAAACTGGCGGCGGTCGAGAAGTCGGTCAGCGACGATCCGGCCGAGGATGCCTATCTCTATGGCTATCGCCTGTGGCAGGGCCAGTTCTATCCCGAGGCGGAGGCGCAGCTGAAGAAGGTCGTCACGACCTATCCCAAGCACAAGCGGGCCAGCTATGCGCAGAACCTGCTCGGCCGCTCCTATCTCGACGAAGGCAAGCCGTCGCTCGCCTCGATTGCCTTCTACGACAATTACAAGAAGATGCCCGATGGCGAGCGGGCGCCCGACAGCCTTTATTATCTGGCGTCGGCGTTGATGAAGCTCGGCAAGCCGGGCGATGCCTGCAAGGTCTATGGCGAACTGAGCGACGTCTATGCAGCGAAGATCAGCGCGACGATGAAGACCGACATCGCGCGCGGCCGGACCGAGGCGAAGTGCAAGTGACCCGCGCCGGCGGGGCATCCCGGCGCAGGCCGGGATCCAGCTAAGCACTGTGCGCGTGAGCGCGCCGGATACTGTCTCGGTCGATCGATTCCGCAAAGATGTCCACGCGGTGCTGGGGCGTGTCCCGGCGCCGAACGAGCGGATCGCGCTGGCGGTGTCCGGCGGACCCGACAGCATGGCGATGCTGGCGCTGGCCGCTACCGCCTTTCCCGGGCAGGTGATCGCGGCGACGGTCGACCATGGCCTGCGGCCCGAATCCGCTGATGAGGCGGCGATGGTGGCCGGCTGGTGCGCCGGCGCGGGCATTGCGCACCAGAGCCTGCGCATCGCCGTTCCACCCGATGCCGGCGACAATATCCAGGCCTGGGCGCGGCAGGAACGCTATGTGCTGCTGCGGCGCTGGGCAATCGAGTCGGGGGCGGTCGCGCTGGCGACGGCGCATCATGCCGATGATCAGGCCGAAACCTTCCTGATGCGGGCGGCGCGGGGTGCGGGCCTTTCCGGGCTCGCCGCGGTGCGGGCGCGGCAGGAGCTCGAGGTGCCGATGTCGGTCGTCGAGGAAGAAATGGGCCTCGCGATCTCCTATGCGCCGCTGCTGCTCGTCAGGCCGCTGCTTGGCTGGCGTCACCGGGAACTGGTGGCGCTGGCGGAGGCGATGGGGCTGCCGTTCGTGGACGATCCGAGCAATGACGACGACCGGTTCGACCGGACCCGATTCCGCCGACTGCTTGGCGGCGCGCCCTGGATCGATCCGGTCCAGATCGGGCGGTCCGCCGCCCATCTGGCGGACGTCGACGCCGATCTGCTCGCGATCAGCCAGTGGCTCTGGCAGGAACGGGCGCTGCCCGCCGGGGATTTCGAGGCGAAGATCGATGTCGGGGGTCTGCCTCGGGCGATCCGCCGCTATCTGGCGCGGATGGCGATCGACCATGTGATCATGATGAACGGCATGGGCGGGGGCCATTGGTCCCGTTCCACCAACATCGAATCACTGCTCGACGCGCTCGAAGCCGGAAAAGCCGCCACCCAGGCCGAGGTGATGGCGTCGGCAAAAGGTGATCTGTGGCACTTTCGTGAGGCTCCGCCGCGCCGATCACACTGATCAACGAAAGCATTGCGTTGTTCCATTGCCATTAACCTCACACCGCTTATCTTGTAGCGTGAAAGGTACCGGATACCCATGAACGAGAATGACAAGCAGCCGAGCCCGGACAGCGGGGGCGGCAACCCCTGGATGAAGAGCCTGTTGATCTGGGTCGGCATCCTCGTCGCGCTTGCGCTGTTCGTGACGCTGATCGACGGTCGCGCCCAGCCGGTGGCGAGCAGCACCATTCCCTATTCGACGTTCCTCGACAAGGTCGAGGCCGGCACGGTCCAGGACGTCAACGTCGCGGGCGAGGTGATCACCGGCACGCTGAAGGATTCGAGCAAGTTCCGCACCTATGCGCCGGCCGATCCCAAGCTGACCGACCGCCTGCGCGACAAGAATGTGACGATCACGGCGCGGCCTGAGGATGGCCCGCCGATCTGGCAATATCTGCTGGTCCAGTCGCTTCCGTTCCTGCTGTTCCTGGGCATCGCCTTTTTCGTGCTGCGCCAGATGCAGAAGAATTCGGGCTCCGGCGCGATGGGCTTCGGCAAGAGCCGCGCGAAGATGCTGACTCAGCGCGAGGGCAAGGTGACCTTCGACGACGTCGCCGGCATCGACGAAGCGCGCGAGGAACTGCAGGAGATCGTCGAGTTCCTGAAGGACCCGACCAAGTTCGCCCGCCTTGGTGGCAAGATCCCCAAGGGCGCGCTGCTGGTCGGCTCGCCCGGTACCGGCAAGACGCTGCTCGCCCGCGCCATCGCGGGTGAGGCGGGCGTGCCCTTCTTCACCATCTCGGGCTCCGACTTCGTCGAGATGTTCGTGGGCGTCGGCGCCAGCCGCGTGCGCGACATGTTCGAACAGGCCAAGAAGTCGGCGCCGTGCATCGTCTTCATCGACGAGATCGACGCGGTCGGCCGCCATCGCGGCGCGGGCCTCGGCAATGGCAATGACGAGCGCGAGCAGACGCTGAACCAGCTCCTGGTCGAGATGGACGGCTTCGAAGCGAACGAAGGCATCATCATCATTGCCGCGACCAACCGTCCCGACGTGCTCGATCCCGCGCTGCTGCGGCCGGGCCGTTTCGACCGCCAGGTCGTGGTGCCGCGTCCGGACATCGAGGGCCGGGTGAAGATCCTCCAGGTCCATATGAAGAAGGTGCCGCTAGCGCCCGACGTCGATCCGCGGGTCATCGCGCGCGGCACGCCGGGCTTTTCGGGCGCCGATCTCGCCAACCTCGTCAACGAGGCGGCGCTGACCGCGGCGCGCAAGGGCAAGCGGCTGGTCGCCATGGCCGAGTTCGAAGAAGCCAAGGACAAGGTCATGATGGGCGCCGAGCGGCGTTCCATGGTGATGACCGAGGACGAGAAGCGCATGACCGCCTATCACGAGGCGGGCCACGCGATCGTGTCGATCCACGAGCCGGCATCGGACCCGATCCACAAGGCGACGATCATCCCGCGCGGCCGCGCGCTCGGCATGGTCATGCGGCTGCCGGAACGGGACAGCTACAGCTATCACCGCGACAAGATGTACGCGAACCTCGCCGTCTCGATGGGCGGGCGCGTCGCCGAGGAAGTGATCTTCGGCTATGACAAGGTCTCGTCCGGCGCGTCGAGCGACATCCAATATGCCACGGGCCTCGCCCGCGACATGGTCACGCGCTGGGGCATGTCCGACAAGCTCGGCCCGCTCGAATATGCCGAGCCCGAGGGCGAAAGCTTCCTCGGCTATTCGTCGAGCCGCCCGGTGCGCATGTCCAACCAGACCGCGCAACTGATCGACGACGAGATCAAGACGATCGTCGAGGGCGGCCTCAACCGCGCCAAGGAGCTGCTCCACAAGCATCTCGACCAGCTTCATCTGCTGGCCGGCGCTTTGCTCGAATATGAGACTCTGTCGGGCGACGAGATCAAGAAGCTGATCGCCGGCGAGGAAATCGGCCGCATCGACAGCGGTCCCAAGGGCCCGGCGGTGCCGACCGGCGGCACCTCGATCCCGCGCACGCGGCGCCCCAAGGGCCCGTTCGGAACGCCGGCGCCCCAGGGCGCCTGAGATCCTACGGTCCTGAGCTGCCCGGGCGGGTTGCCCGGACGATCCCCATCTCAAGCCGGCGGCTGCACCTTGCGGCCGCCGGCTTTTTCCTGCGCCGGCGCAGGGACGGGCTTGGCATCCCGCGCGCGGCTGAATTCGGCCCGCAAGGTCGCGGCGATATCGTCGAGACTGTCGCTGTCGAGCAGCGTCTGAGTCAGCGCGATCTTCGCGTCGCAGGCGAGCACGTCGCCGCGCTTTCCGTCGAGCCGCTCGATCAGCGCCCGCTGGTCGATGTGCAGCGCGGCCGACGCCCGGCGGACAAGCGTGCTGCCGCTGATGACCCGGCCCCGGGCCATCTCCTCGGGCGTGGCCGAGGTCGTGGAGACGATGTCATAGGTTTGGGCGCTGGCCCGCCGGCGAATCCGCTCGGGTACCATGTCGTCGTCCATCGCGGTCTTTTCCGAGGCGCACAGGGCGGGCTTGGCCCTTCGTAGTGCCTCGAGCCGGTCCATCCGGATTCGCAGCCATTCGACCAGCGGGCCGGTCTGCGCCTCGGGCAATCTTTCGCGAAGCTCCGCGGTGACGAGCGTCCCGATCTGCGCATTGGCCTGATCGCGGGTGATCTCGTTGCTGCGATACCGGACCATCACCGCGCGGATGGCGTCGTAAAGATCGGGATTGCCCTGCCGGACCTGGGAGAAGCCGCTGACATTGGCCTCCATCCGCCTCATATCCGCATCGGCATTCCCAAGGTCGCCACCCAGGACAAAGGGTACGCCGCTGGCGTTGGTCGACGTCCGGGGTTCTGACGGTGGTACCGATGCGCCGAACGCCCAGAAAAAGGCGAGGATCAACAGCGTGCGCGCGATCCAGCGCGGTGGCCCGCCAAAACCGCGTGCCGGCGCGCCGACCAGTGGCACCAGCGCGATGGCGGCGAGCGCCACCGGATAGAAGGGCAGGACCGGCTGCCACAGCTCGCGCAGCAGCCAGATGCCGACGGCTGTCCCGAGCCCGGCGACGATACTGCCCAGGATGATCCATTCGCGGTGCTGCCAGAGCAGATCCTCGATCATGGTCCGCACCGCCGGCCAGGCCCCGATCCGCAGATAGACCAGCAGCGCAGCCATCGTCCCGAGCGCGAAGGCTTCGGCGGGCGCGAGCTGGTCGAACATCACCAGGCCGAAAAAGCCTGCGATGGCAAAGGTCACGGCGCTGCCGCCGATCCGCAACGGGCCCGGTTCGGCGCGCGGGGTCGCGACATAGGCCCAGCCAGCGATGACGATGGCGGGCAGCAGGATCAGCGCCGGCCACCACGGACGCGGCAGCGCCGACGCGACGAAACCGAGCAGCGCATAGGCGATAAGCCAACCCTCGCGCTGCCAGCGCGGGTGGTGCTCCGCCGCGCGCCAGCGTTTCCGCGCCGGCGCGAGAAGGAGCAGGATCGCCACCGGCGTCACGAAGCCGATCGCGGCCATGCCCGCGATCAGCCAGGCTTCGCGCACCACGCCGGTTCCGGCGACGACATAGCCGAGCCACAGCGTCGCCAGGAACGCGATCGGCATCATGGCGAGCATGCCGAGAGTCAGGCGCGGCCTGGCGAGGAAGGTCCGCCAGCGGGCGACCGAATCGCTCTTGAACGAATGATGCAGGCCGGGTGCGACCTCGCCATGCTCGCCCAGCAACGTCTCCACCCCGTCGATCATGCCGGGCCGGAACGCGTCCAGCCGCCACGACCACCACGCCCCGGGTGGCCGGGTCAGCGATCGCCAGGCCGGGTGATAGGCATGGCTGTGATGATTGAGCCCCTCGATGATCCGCCATTCGTCGAGCCGGCCGAGCACCGCGGAGATCGACCAGCTCGTCCCGCGCAGATGATGATCGTCGCCGCCCCAGCCGAACGCCTGGATCGATTGCATCAGCACGGCGTCGCTCTGCGGGATGGTCGAGGCGAGCAGGTCGGCGAGCCAGGGCTCGACATCGTCGCGGATACGGATCTCGCCCATGGCGGGCGACGTCAGGATCGCCTCGAGCCGCTTCTCGAGCACCGCGTCGCCGGGTCGCCAGGGTCCGCGCAGCCCCGCTTCGAGATCGGCCATTGCCGCGCGCAGCGCCGCCAGTTCCTCCTCGCGCCCGGCAAGCATTGCGTCGAGCTCGGGCGTCGCGGGCGCCGGGACCGGATCGCCGGGATCATCGCGCCGCGCGCGCGCGCTCCAGTCATGAGGTGCCGCTTCGGCGGGGTCGCCTTCTATCCCGCCGTCCGCATCATCCTCATCATCGGCCCAGCGGGCGACATAATCATGCTGTTCGAGCGCTGCCTCATAGGCTTCGCGCAATTGCTTGAATCCTTCGGGATCGTCTTCCGGATGCGTGACGCGCAGCTTTTTCGCATAGGCGCGGCGGATGGCGTCGCGGTCGCTGCCCCGGGGAATCTCCAGGACGTCCCAGACGCTGTTCATGGCCGGACGCTCCTCACAGGAAGCGCTCGCCCTCGATCCGGTCCAGTGCCTCGTGGAATTCCTGCCGGGCATGCTCGACGGCGCGCGGATCCTGTCCGTCGAGCACGCGCTGGAACTGCGAGATCAGGTAATCGATCGCCGCGCGTTCGTCGCCGAGGAAATTCTCGAAGCATTTCTCGCCGCGCGCCAGCGCCGCGCGGTTGAGCTCGTCCTCGCGCGGATGCGTCTTGAGCGCGGCGAGCGCGGCGCGGCGCTCGGCGATCGCCTTCTCGTCGCCGCCCGGATCGTCGTTGATCAGCAGCTGCGTGCGCAGCCCCGATTTCTCGACCAGGATGTCCACCTCGAGCAAGCCGCTGACGTCATAGGAGAAACGCACGTCGATCCGCTCGCCGGCCGGGCCGCGCGGCACCTTCACCCTGGTCTCGCCGATCTTCACATTGTCGCGGACGAGCCGCCCCTCGCCCTGATAGATGCCGAACACCACGTCGGTCTGGTTGGCCTGCAGGGTCGAGAAGCTGTGGATGCGGCTCGCCGGAATGACCGTGTTGCGCTCCAGGATCGGCGCGAACAGGCCGTGCTCATAGCCGCCGCCGGGAAGCTGGCGGCTGACCTCGACGCCCAGCGAATAGGGGCAGACATCGGTAACGACGACTTCCTTCAGCGCCGAATCGCGCGCCTTCAGCCCGGCCTGGACCGCGGCGCCGAGCGCCACTGCCTCGTCGGGATTGACCGTCGCGTTGGGAAAACGGCCGAACATGCGCGCGACCGCGCGGCGCACCACCGGCATGCGCGTCGCGCCGCCGATCAGGATGATGTCGGACAGCGCCTCGGGCCGGAGATTGCTGTCGCGCAGCGCGCGGAGCACCGGCTCGCGCAGCCGCTCGATCAGCGCGGCCGCCTGAGTCTCGAACGCGGCGGTCTCGATCTCGATCTCATAGGGAATGTCCTGCCAGACCAGGCGCATCGTGGCCGACGGGGCGGCGGACATGTCGCGGCGGGCACGCTCGGCCGCCTCGCGCAATTTCTGGTAGAGCGCGTCGTCGCGCTCGAACCGTTTCCAGTCGTCGGCGAACCTTGCCCGCATCAGGCCGATCAGCACTTCGTTGAAATCCTCGCCGCCCAGCTGATTGTCGCCGGTCGAGGCGCGGACTTCGATAATGCCTTCGAAAATCTCGACGATCGAGACGTCGAAGGTGCCGCCGCCCAGGTCGAACACGAAGAAACGTGCCTCGCGATCGAGATTGTGGATGCCATAGGCCAGCGCGGCGGCGGTCGGCTCGTTGATCAGCCGCTCGACGCGCAGGCCGGCGATCTCGCCGGCGCGGTGAGTCGCCTTGCGCTGCTGGTCGTTGAAATAGGCGGGTACGGTAATCACCGCTTCGGTGACCGGCTCGCCGAGATAGGCCTCGGCATCCTCCTTCAGGCTGCGCAGCACCAGTGCGGAGAGCTCCTCCGCGCTGTAATCGCGCCCACCGAGCCGCGTGGTGCGCTTCGTGCCCATATAGCGCTTGAAGGCAGTGGCGGTGGCCTTGGGATGGCTCGCCTGGCGGTCGCGCGCGGCAAGGCCGACCAGCAAGCTGCCATTGTCGTCGATACTGACCGCCGAGGGCGTCAGCATCTGGCCAAGGCGGTTGGGAATCAGCGTCGCCGCGCCGTCCTTCCACACTGCCGCGGCACTGTTGGTCGTGCCGAGATCGATTCCGATGATCATCGCGTGCGCTGGTCCCCACCCTGATTTCAACCGCATAACCGCACGGCTCGCGGCGGTGAAGCACCGGATTGCCCGGGCGCCCCGTTTCAGTTCATTTTCGGTTCACCGGGTGGGCCGCCATCATGGAGGCGCGTGCGGATGAGGGGATGGGAATGCGCAGATCGATGATGGCGGGCGCGCTGGCGCTGTTGGTGTTGCCGGTCGCGGCGCAGGCAATGACGGTCGACGAATTTCTCGCCAAGGCGGCGGCACTCAAGGCGAAGGGCATGGCGGCGATGATGTCGTCCGATCTCGGCCTGCTGCGCGGCGAGGTGACGACCGCGGCCGAGGCCTATCGCGCCCAGATCGACGCGGACAAGGCGGCCGGCCGCAAGCCGCGCAGCTGCCCGCCGCCCAAGGGCCAGGCCAGGATCGATTCGAACACGTTGATCGCGTCCTTCCAGACCCTCCCGGAGGGAAAGCGCGGGATAAGCGTGAAGACCGCCTTCTACAGCTTCATGGACAAGCGCTACCCCTGTCCCTGACTCCCCTGTACCTGGGCGTCTTCATTTCATCAGCCCGAGCACCAGCAGCAGCATCGAAAAGGCCAGCAGCGCGATGAAGGCGAAGTGGAGCAGCACCACGGTCCGCCACAAGGCCGATCGCTTGCGCAGCGAATAGGCGCCGCGCAGCTGCGCGAACATGTGCACCGGCGGCGCCACGATGGCGACGAGCGCGATCAGGCCGCCGGACAGCCCGAGCGTGCCGCCAATGCTGAGCGTGACGACCAGCAGCATCATGAAGGCAAGCGAGTAGGTGACGAAGATCGCATGGTCGTACAGCTTGTACTGGCGCCGCCAGAGGAACAGCAGCGCCACGAACGGCACCGAGATGGGTATGAGCGCCCAGGAATATTTATAGGCGCTCGACTGTAGCTTGTAGAGCGCAAGGCCGGGATTGGCCTTGAACTTCTTGACGCCATGCTCGAGCGCGGGCCAGCCGAGCTTGGTGTCGAAATCGGTGACCGGGATGCCGTCTTTCCCGGACAGGATTCCCTGCCGCGCGGTGGTGAGCGAACTGACCACGGCGCGGGCGGCGATCAGATCGCCGTCCGGAATGCCATTGTCCTTGTGCGCTGCCTCGGCCTTTTTCAGCTCGACCTTCGCCTTGGCGAGCTGGCCGTCGATCTCTGCGATCTGCTCCTGGCGCTTGGCCGGGCTGATGCTGCCAGGGGGTTCGATGTCGCCGTCGAAGGTGTGGATCGACGCGAACATCAGGAACACCGAAAACAGGAACAGCGCCAGCGGCGACACGAAGCGCGCGCGCTCGCCGGCGATGTAGCGCCGGGTCAGCGCGCCGGGATGAGTCACCAGCATCGGCAGGGTGCGCCAGATCTTGCCCTCGAAATGAAACACGCCGTGGAGCAGGTCGTGCCCGATCGATGCGAGCGACCGATGGACATGCTCGGCCTGGCCGCAGGCATGGCAATAGTCGCCGATCAGCGCCGTGCCGCAATTGAGGCACAGGCCATGTCCGGCGCCGTGCGCATGGCCTTCGCCGGCATGCGGTTCGACGGCGCGCCCGATCAGGACGCCGGTGGCGATGTCGCCGGCTGCTTCGATTCCCCCACTCATGCGATGCGAATATCATCTTGAGGGGGCAAAAGGCGATAGCGCTTTGGCGAGGATCGACGCTCGTGGTAGCGACGCCCCCATGGCCGATGTCCAAACCGATTCCGTTGCGCTGATCGCCGATATGGGGCGCCGCGCCCGCGCCGCCGCCCATGTGCTCGGCGGCCTGTCCAGTGCGGTCAAGGCGCGCGCGCTCGATTCCGCCGCCGAGGCGATTCGCGAGGCCGCGCCGGCGATCGCCGCCGCCAATGACGAGGATATGGCGCGCGCCAGGGCCGCGGGCCTGTCGGGCGCCATGCTGGACCGGCTGCGCCTTGACGCCGGACGGATCGAATCCACGGCGGCGGGCGTCGCCGCGGTGGCCGGCCTGCGCGATCCGGTCGGCCAGCTGATCGACGAGACCCGCCGCCCCAACGGCATGGTGCTGCGCCGGGTGCGCGTGCCGATCGGGGTGATCGGCATCATCTATGAAAGCCGCCCGAACGTGACGGCAGACGCGGCGGCGCTGTGCATCAAATCGGGCAATGCGGTGATCCTGCGCGGCGGGTCCGAAGCGATCGGGAGCAACCGTGCGATTCATGCCGCGCTCGTCGCCGGTATGGAACGCGAGGGCGTGCCGGGCGATGTGGTGCAGCTGGTGTCGATCACCGACCGCGCGGCGGTCGGCGCGATGCTCGGCGCGGAGGGCATGATCGACCTGGTCGTGCCGCGTGGCGGCAAGAGCCTTGTCGCCCGCGTCCAGGCCGAGGCGCGTGTGCCGGTGCTTGCGCATCTCGATGGGATCAATCACGTCTATGTCGACGCCTCGGCCGATCCGGCGATGGCCGAGGCGATCACGGTCAACGCCAAGATGCGCCGCACCGGCGTGTGCGGCGCAATGGAGACCCTGCTGATCGACCGCGCCTATGCGCACACGGCCGAGCTGGTGAAGGTGCTGGGCGATACCGGCTGCGAAGTGCGCGGCGACGCGGCGATCCGCGCGCTGGTGCCGACTGCCAGGCCCGCCGACGCGGCCGATTGGGACACCGAATATCTCGACGCGATCGCCTCGGTGGCGATGGTCGACGGGGTGGAGGGCGCGATGGCGCATATCGCGGCGCACGGATCCCACCATACCGATGCGGTGGTCGCGGAGAATGAGGGCGTGGCGGAACGCTTCCTCGCCGGCGTCGACAGCGCGATCGTGCTGTGGAACGCTTCGACTCAGTTTGCCGATGGCGGCGAGTTCGGCCTTGGCGCGGAGATCGGCATCGCCACCGGCCGGTTGCACGCGCGGGGCCCGGTCGCGCTGGAAGGGCTGACGACCTACAAATGGATCGTTCGTGGGACGGGGCAGACGCGGCCCTAGGCCCGCCCATTATTTCAACAAACCCTCTTATTCAACAAACCCATTGTCGCCCTGCCGACGGATACGCATATCCGCAGCGCCGACGGGAGTGGCATCGATAAGGGGACCCAAGCATGCGTTACAATCCGCTCGGGCGCACCGGCCTGTTCGTGTCCGAACTGTGCCTGGGAACCATGACCTTCGGCGGCGAGGGCTTCTTCGCCTATATGGGCCAGGTGAAGCAGGATGAGGCCGATGCCTTGCTCAGGGCCTCGGTCGATGCCGGCGTGAACTTCATCGACACCGCGAACGTCTATTCGCAAGGCTTGTCGGAGCAGATCACCGGCCAGGCGATCAAGAATCTGGGATTGAGGCGCGAGGAGGTGATCCTGGCCACCAAGGTGATGGGCCCGATGGGCGAGGGGCCCAACAGCCGCGGCAATTCGCGCGGGCACATCATGGACGAGGTCAAGGCGAGCCTGACCCGGCTCGGCACCGATCATATCGATCTCTACCAGATCCACGGCTTCGATGCGCTGACGCCGATCGAGGAGACGGTGCGCGCGCTCGACGATCTCGTGCGTCAGGGCCATGTCCGCTATGTCGGCGTGTCGAACTGGGCGGCGTGGCAGATCGCCAAGGCACTGGGCATCGCCGAGCGGCTGAACGCGGCGAAATTCCAGAGCGTGCAATCCTATTACACCATCGTCGGCCGCGATCTCGAGCGCGAGGTGGTGCCGATGCTGCAGTCCGAAGGCCTGGGCCTGATGGTGTGGAGCCCGCTCGCCGGCGGCTATCTCTCGGGCAAATATCGCGATGGCGACAGCGACGGCCGCCGTGCCACGCGCGATTTCCCGCCGGTCGACAAGGCGCGCGGCGACAAGGTGCTCGATGCGCTCGGGTCGATCGCCAGGGCGCATGGCGTGTCGGTCGCGCAGATCGCGATCGCCTGGCTGCTCCACCAGCCGCACGTCACCAGCGTGATCGTCGGGGCGAAGCGGCAGGACCAGCTCGACGACAATCTCGGGGCGACCAGGGTCGCGCTGAGTGCCGACGAGCTGGCGACGCTGGATGCGGTATCGACGCTGCCGGGGGAATATCCCGGCTGGATGACCGCGCTTCAGGCCACCTATCGCGACAATGTGCTGAAGCAGCCGCCGCGCGGGGATTGATAAGGATGTATCGGATGTATACGTTCGATACATGAGCAAGACGGCAGTGATCACCGCGCGAGTCGATGAACAGACGCTTCAATCCCTCGACGCGCTGGCCGAAAGTCAGGAACGCACGCGCGCCTGGCTCGTCGCCAAGGCCATCCAGCGGTACGTGAAGGAAGAAACCGAGTTTCGTGCCTTCATCAAGGAAGGCGAGGATGCGATCGACCGCGGCGATTATCTGACCCATGAGGAAATGATCGCGGATATCAAGAGCTGGAAGCTTGGCCGGAAGCGCGCTGCCTGATGCGCCTCCTCTGGTCGCGGCCCGCTCGCGACGATGTCTTTGCGATCGCCGACTATTATGATGCGATCGATCCCGACCTTGCCGAAGCGATCGTCGATCGAATTGATGGTGCCGCATCGGTGCTGTTGGCCAATCCCCATATCGGCCGGCCGCTGGTGACGCTCGATGTCCGCAAATGGAGTGTACGACACACGCCATTCGTGCTGCTCTACGTCGTTCGCGGCGACGACATCGAGATTCGTCGCGTCAGGCACGGCGCGGCGGACTGGCTGGCCGAATGATCCGGATCGGCATCCTCGGCGGCTCGTTCAATCCGGCGCATCGCGGCCACCGCGCGATCAGCCTCGCCGCGATCCGCGCGCTGGGACTGGACGAAGTGTGGTGGCTGGTTTCGCCCGGCAATCCGCTCAAGGAGGCGGCGGGCGATATGGCGCCCTTTGCGATCCGCTTCGCGTCGGCGCGGCGGATGGCACGGCATGCGCCGATCCGGCCGAGCGCGATCGAGCTCGACATGCACACGCGCTTCACCATCGATACGATCCGCACGCTCAGGCGCCGCTACCCCAACAAACGCTTCATCTGGCTGATGGGATCGGACAATCTCGCCCAGTTCGACCGGTGGAAGGACTGGCGCGGCATAGCACGCGAGGTTCCGATTGCGGTGGTCGCCCGTCCGGGCTATGATGGCGCTGCCCACGCGGCCCCCGCGATGGGTTGGTTGCGGCGCTTCATCCGGCCCGTGGACCAGGCAAAGAGCTGGACGAAGTGGAGAATGCCGGCACTCGTGCTGTTGCGATTCCGCCCCGACCCGACTTCTGCGACCCGGCTTCGTTTGGCCGATCCCGCCTGGCAGCGCCGTTTTGCGCGACCAGTGCTCCTCACACCCTCAACATAGGAATCGTCTTGGCCTCATCTTCCCCTGCGTATCGTGCGTCCGAACCCGATGAGGTGGAGGCGCTGCACAAGCTCGTCCTGGCGTCGCTCGACGACGATCAGGCAGTCGATACCATCTCGATCCCGCTGGCGGGCAAGAGCAGCATCGCCGATCACATGGTGATCGCGAGCGGCCGCTCGACGCGTCAGGTCGCCTCGATGGCATCGAAGCTCGCCGAGAAGATCAAGGGCGAGCTGGGCCGGTCGACCCGGATCGAGGGCCTGCCGACTGCCGACTGGGTGCTGATCGATGCGGGCGACGTGATCGTCCATCTGTTCCGCCCGGAAGTGCGCAGCTTCTACAATCTCGAGCGGATGTGGGCGTTCGGCGACGCGCCGCTGCCGACCCCGGATTCGCCTGGCGCGACGCCGACGCCTGACGCGTAATCATCTTTCCGTTCGTGCTGAGCCTGTCGAAGCACTGTTCTTTCTTTCGACGCCGGAAAAGAAGATCAGCCCTTCGACAAGCTCAGGGCGAACGGGCTAGGGGTCCGGCATGCTGCTCCATATCGTCGCGCGCGGCCGGATCGGGCGCGGGCCCGAAGCCGAGCTGGTCGATCGTTATGTGAAGCGGCTCGCCTGGCCGGTGAAGCTGACCGAACTGCCCGATACCGGCGGCAGGATGCCCGCGATCGAGCCGGGTACGCGCATCGTCATGCTCGACGAGACCGGTGAGGTGCTGCCCTCCCGCGTTTTCGCCGATCGGCTGGAGAAATGGCGCGACGGCGGCGTGCGCGAGGCGCGATTCCTGATCGGCGCGGCCGACGGCTTCGACGATGCGCAGCGCGCCAGTGCCGATCTGCTGCTGTCCTTCGGCCGCGCGACCTGGCCGCATTTGCTCGCCCGCGCGATGCTCGCCGAGCAATTGTGGCGGGCGACGAGCATCCTTGCCAACCATCCCTATCATCGCGAAGGATAGGCCATGCGCCGGGCATGGACAGCATCGATCGCCCTTGCGGCCGCCCTGGCCGGCATCGGCATCGCGGCCCTCTCGGCCCAGACACCCGCCGCGGAGCAGCAGCGCCTGATCGCGGCAAGGCAGCAATCCGCCGCCGCCGCCGCGCGATCGGCCCGGCTCGCGCAGGACGCAGTGCGCGAACAGGATGAGGCGGCCCGAGCGCGTGCGCAGGAGGCCGCGGTCGCCGCGCGCATCCAGCAGGCCGAGGCGGATATCGCCGCGGGCCAGGCGCGGATCGCGATCATCGACCGGCTGCTCGCGTCGCAGCGCGCGCGGCTCGCATCGCGGCAGGGGCCGGTCACGCGGCTGATGGCGGCGCTGCAGTCGCTGGCCCGGCGGCCGGCGCTGGTCGGCATCGTTCAGCCCGGATCGGTCAGCGATATCGTCCATGTCCGTGCGGTGCTGGCAAGCACCTTGCCACTCGTCCGCGCCCGTACAGCGGATGTCCGCGCCGACCTTGCCCGCACCCGCCAGCTCCAGGCGGGCGCGTCGCTTGCCGCGCGGCGCCTCGCCGAAAGCAGGGCGCAGCTGCGGGACCAGCGCCTCGCGCTCGCCCGGCTCGAGGTCGAACACCGGTTGCGCGCCCGGGCGCTCGGGCGCGACGCGCTGTTCGAATCGGACCGGGCGATCGCGCTGGGCGAGCGCGCCCGCGATATCGTCGATCTGATGGACCAGCTCGCCGACCAGGCCGCGACCCGGGAGGCGCTGCAGTCGCTGCCCGGCCCGCTGCCGCGCCCGGCGCGCCCGGGCGAGGTCGCCTCGCCGATCGAGACATTGTCCTGGTCGGGCGGCACGCCGCCCTACCGGCTGCCCGTCGCGGGACGGGTGGTGACCGGGCTGGGCGAGCTCTCGGACGCCGGCGTGCGTGCGCGGGGACTGACCATCGCCAGCGCCGCCGAGGCGATGGTGATCGCGCCGGCGGCGGGGCGGATCGCCTATGCGGGCCCTTTTCGCGGCTATGGCACGATCGTGATCATCGATCATGGCGGCGGCTGGACCTCGCTGATCGCGGGGCTCGGTACGGTTTCCACCCGGGTCGGCGAGACGGTGGCGCAGGGATCGCCGGTCGGCCGGGCCGGCACCGGCGAGGATGCGCGCATTACTATCGAGCTGCGCCGGCGCGACCGAGCGGTCGATATGACGCCGCTGCTGGGATAAAAGGGCGCCTGCCTCCCGCGCGGGCGGGGGAAAGACGCGGAGTCACCTCCCATTCAGCCGTGCCGCGCTTTCATCCGCGGCGTTTGAGCGCTACGATGCCCGCAAACCGGTTTGGGTAAAAGCTTATGTCACGTGCACTTCTTCAGGCCACCGCGATCGCCGCGGTCCTTGCGATCATTCCCATCGGCACCAGCGCGATGGCCACAGTCGACAGCAATACCTATCGCGAGATCGACCAGTTCATGGACGTCTTCAACCGGGTGAAGGTCGATTATGTCGACAAGGTCGACGACAAGACGCTGATCAAGGGCGCGATTTCCGGCATGCTCGCCGCGCTCGATCCGCACAGCGCCTATGAGACGGGCCTCGATTACGACAATCTGCGTATCCAGACGCTCGGCAGCTATGGCGGCCTGGGCCTGACCGTCACGATGGAGGACGGCGCGGTCAAGGTGATCTCGCCGCAGGAGGATACGCCGGGCTGGCGCGCGGGCGTCAAGTCGGGCGACTATATCACCCATATCAACGGCAAGCTGATCTATGGCGAGACGCTCGACGAAGCGATCACCGAGATGCGCGGCCCTCCCGGCAGCAAGATCCAGCTGACCCTGATCCGCCCCGGCCGCGACAAGCCGATCGAGGTGTCGATGGTGCGCGAGAAGATCGTGCAGAAGCCGGTGAAATGGGAAGTGAAGAACGGCATCGGCATCATCAACATCAACACCTTTTCCGAAAATACCGGCGAGGCGACCAAGGCGGCGATCCTCGGCATCGAGAAATCGCTCGGCCATGCCCCGCTCGGCTATGTCGTCGATCTGCGCGACAATGGCGGCGGGCTGCGCGACGAGGCAGTGAGCGTCGCCGACAATTTCCTCAATTATGGCGAGATCGTCTCCGAACGCGGTCGCGAGAAGAACGACATCCAGCGCTTCTATGCGCATAATGGCGATTATGCGCGCGGCCTGCCGGTGATCGTGCTGACCAATGCCGGCACCGCCTCCGCCTCGGAGATCGTCGCCGGCGCCCTGCAGGACCATCACCGCGCCCTCGTCATGGGCGAACGCTCGTTCGGCAAGGGATCGGTGCAGACCGTGCTCGATCTCGGCAATTCGACCGCGCTGCGCCTGACCACCTCGCGCTACTACACGCCCTCGGGCCGATCGGTGCAGGAAGGCGGGATCGAGCCCGACATCAAGGTGCCGCAGATTTCCGACGCCGACTACAAGTCGCGCCCGGTGTTCCGCGAGGCCGATCTGCGCCGCCATCTGATCAACGAGGTCAAGGCCGATAATTCGGTGCTCGAGGAAGACACCAAGACCGATCCGCGCTTCGCCGCCACGCCGGAACAGCTCAAGGAGAAGGGGATCGAGGATTTTCAGCTCGATTATGCGCTGAAGACGATCGGCCGGCTCGCCACGACCCCGGCGCCCCAGGTCGCGGCGGTCGCGAAGAAGTGAGGCACTGTCCCGTCCGTCACCCCGGACTTGTTGCGGGGTCCATCGTGCCGCAACCGATGGCGGCGCTTGCTGAACGATGGATGCCGGAACAAGTCCGGCATGACGAGGTAGCCTAATGATCCAGGACCGTTTCCCCACCGCCCGTTGGATCGCCCTATTGCTCCCCGCCGGCTTGATGGCCGGCGCGCTGGGGTCGCAATATATCGGCGGGCTGTTCCCGTGCGAGATGTGCCACTGGCAGCGCTGGCCGCATTACACCGCGATCGTGCTGGCCGCGCTCGCCTTCGTGGTGCCGGGCGCCGTCCTGAAGCGCGGGCTGGTCGTGCTCGCGGCGCTCGCCATCCTGGTCAGCGGCGCGATCGGCGTGTTCCATGCCGGGGTCGAATATCATTGGTGGCAGGGCATCACGGCCTGTTCGACGACGATGCAGGGCACCGGCGGGTCGGTGCAGGACATGCTCAAGCGGATCATGGATGCGCCGGTCGTGCGCTGCGACGTGCCGCAATGGTCGCTGTTCGGCATCTCGCTCGCGGGCTTCAACGCGATCTTCTCGCTCGCTGGCGGCCTGGCGATCTTGTGGCTGCTGCGCCGCCCGCGCAAGATTTCGGCCTTCGCGAAATGAACGGCTGGCGGCCCGGCGACGCGAAACGCGCCACGCAGTCGATGATCCGCGTCGATCAGGCGGGCGAATATGGCGCGACGCGCATCTATGCCGGCCAGCTCGCGGTGATGGGCGACCGGACCCCGGCCGCGCGGAAGATCGCCGGCATGGCCGGGCAGGAGGAGCGCCACCGCGCCTTTTTCGATGCGATGATGGCCCGGCGCGGCGTTCGGCCGACCCTGCTCCAGCCCTTCTGGGACGTGGCCGGTTTCGCGCTCGGCGCGGTGACGGCGGCGATCGGGCCGGAGGCGGCGATGGCCTGCACCGCCGCGGTCGAGACCGAGATCGACAAGCATTATTCGGAACAGCTCGCCGCGCTCGGCGAGAGCGATCCGGAACTGTCCGAGGCGATTGCGGATTTTCAGGCCGAGGAGGTCGAGCATCGCGATACCGCGCTCGCCTCCGGCGCCGAGCGTGCGCTAGCCTATCCCCTGTTGAGCGGACTGATCCGCCTCGGCTGCAAGGCGGCGATCGCGACCGCCAAAAGACTCTGATTGAGCGGATTAGACGGGAGAGTGTGATGATTGTCAGGATCATGGCGTCGGCGCTGGCGCTGGTCGCGACCGGCCCGGCCGCAGCCCAGGTCGCCGGACCGGCATTGCCGGGCCCGCGCGTGGTGGTGCCGCAGGGCCCGGCCGAGGTCTCGCGCAGCGCGCCGGTCAACGGCGTCATCACGTTGTTCGGCAACGAGCGCTGCCCGACCAATGCCGATGGCGCCGAAGTGGTGGTGTGCGTGCGCGGCAACCCGAGCGAGCAGTTCCGTATCCCCAAGGACGTGCGCGAGTTGCAGATCACGCCCGAGAACCAGAGCTGGGCGGTGAAGGCGCAGGGCCTGGTCAACGATCCGACCGTAGCTGGCGGCATAGGCAGCTGTTCCACGGTGGGTGCCGGCGGGCAGAGCGGCTGCTTCCTCCAGCAGGCGCAACAGGCCAAGCGCGAGAGCCAGCAGAAAAAGGCCGAGCAGAAGCGACTCGAGGACTCGCTACCCTGAGCCTTAGAGCCGCGTGCGTAAAATCAGAACCGTTCGTCCTGAGTAGGGGCTGAGCTTGTCGAAGACCCGTATCGAAGGACAGGTGTGGCGCGTGACGCTTGTCCTTCGATACGCCATTTCGACAAGCTCAATGGCTACTCAGGACGAACGGCGGTGGTTCAGATTTACCGCACGCTGCTTTAGACGCCTGAGGCTTTGACCTTGCCTCGACGCTTCGGTTAGGGACTCCGCCTTATTCCGCTAAGGGGCAGGGCAATGGCGACGGTGACGGCCGGAACGGTGCGGGCAAAGCCGCTCGCGGCCGACGGATATGAGAAATTTCTGGCGGTCGCCGCGATCGCCCTGCTGGCGACGGTGCTGGTCGCGCTCGCGCGGGGCTATCCGCATTGGGGTGCGGTGCCGCCGCTGGTCTGGGCGCATCTCGCGACGATCCTGCCAGCGCTCGCGCTCACGCCGGTGATGCTGCTGCGCCCGCGCGGCGACTCGCGCCACCGGCTGCTCGGCAAGATCTGGGTGGCGGCGATGTTCCTGACCGCCCTGGTCTCCTTCGGCGTGCGCGAGAGTCACCATGGCGGCTTCAGCATCATTCATCTCATCTCGGCCTATGTCGTCATCGTCGCGCCGCTGATCTGGTGGACGGCGCGCAATCACAATGTCCGGCAGCACCGCAGGATGGTGCGCGGCATGGTGACGGGCGCGCTGCTCATCGCCGGCTTCTTCACCTTCCCTTTCGGCCGCATGCTCGGCGCCTGGCTGTTCGGCTGACATCATGACCCTGACGACGTCCTCCACGGCCGTGCGCGTGCCGTACAAGCTCGCGCTCGGCCTGTTCCTCCTGGTGTGGATGTCGGTCAGCTGGTTCGGGTCCTCCCCCTATAATGCCAACAACGCGACGCGGATGTTCGCGTCCATTTCGCTGGTCGAGCAGCATGACGCGACGATCGACGAGTTCCGCGACCTGACGATCGACAAGGCGGAATTCGGCAAGCACACCTATCTCGACAAGGCGCCGGGCATGACGATCATGGCGATGCCCGCGGTGTGGCTCGGCGACGTGATGACCGGCACGACCGCGACGCGCATGCCCAAGGAGATCGGCAACAAGGATCTCTGGGATTATATGCGGCTGCGGCTGCGCATCGCGGTGGCGATGACGGTCGCGCTGCTCACGGCGCTCGCTGCGGTGCTGCTGCTCGATCTCGCGACCGGCATCACCGGCAGCGTGCGCGCCGGCTTGGTCACGGCGCTCGCCTATGCGCTGGCGACCCCGGTCTGGGGCTGGTCGACCACCCTGTTCGGCCATGCGCCGGTCGGGGCGCTGCTGCTGATCGCGACCTGGGCGATCTGGCGGGGCACCTCGGACGCGCGCGAGATCGCGCGGCTGCGCTATCCGGTTATCGCGGGCCTTGCGCTCGGCTGGGCGCTGGTCGTGGAGTTCCCGGCGGTCATCCCGGCCTTTCCGATCGGAATCTGGGTGCTGTGGCGGACGCGGGCAGTCGCCTGGCCAGTCCGCGCGCGGCTGTTCGGCGTCGCGGCGGCGGCGGGCCTGGTCGCGCTGCTCCCGCTGCTTGCCTACAACACCATCGCCTTCGGCACGCCGTTCAAGGTGGGCTATCAGGGCGTGGTCGGCTTCACTGGCATGCAACAGGGGTTCTTCGGCCTCACCTATCCCAAGGCCGAGGTGCTGTGGCAGATCGTCTTCGGCACCGAACGCGGCATGCTCTGGCTGGCGCCGGTGCTGCTGCTCGCGCCCTTCGGGCTGGTCCGGCTGATCCGCGCGCCCGGAACGCGCGACCTGGGCTGGCTCTGCACCACGATTACCGTCGCGGTGCTGCTGTACAATGCCGCCTATGTCTATTGGGATGGTGGCCACTCGACCGGGCCACGCCATTCAGTGCCGATGATCGGGTTCCTCTGCCTGGGCATCGCGCCGCTCTGGCAGGGGTGGAAAGCGACCGGCAAAGGCTGGATCGCCGGGCTCATCGCCTCGGGCATCTTCATCAACTTCGCCGTCGCGGCGTGCGAGATCGCGGCGCCGCATGGCTATCGTTTCCCGCTGGTCGCCCCGGTCATGACCGATCTTTTCAACGGCCAGGTCAACACCATCGCCGGCGACTATTGGGGCTGGACGCCCTGGCTCGGGCTGATCCCCTATCTCGTTGTCGCGCTGCCGCTGCTGGCATGGCTGATCCGGCAGGCGATCTTGTCGCCGTCGCCGCCCCGGCATATCACGACACCTCTCGCGTGACTGGCGAATCGTGGAGCACCACGGGGAAGCGCGGGACCTGAAAAGCCGCTCGCCTGGGCAGACCCTCGATCCGAAGGAGTGTCACCATGCCCGATCTCTCGCCGATCCGCGTCGCCTTCCTGCTTTTCCCAAACGTCACCCAGCTTGATCTGACCGGCCCGGCCCAGGTCCTGTCGCGGCTGGGCAATGCCACGATCGATCTCGTCGCGCGCGATCCGTCGCCGGTGCCCACCGATGCCGGGTTCGCGCTGCTGCCGACCGCGACGTTCGAGGATGCGGCACAGCCAGATATCCTCTGCATCCCCGGCGGTTTCGGCGTGAACGATGCGATGGAGACTGCGCCGACGCTCGCCTGGGTCGAACAGGCGGCGGCCGGCGCGACCTGGGTCACCAGCGTCTGTACCGGTTCGCTGCTGCTCGGCGCGGCCGGGCTGCTCAGGGGTTATCGCGCGACGACGCACTGGGCGTCGCACCATCACCTCGCTGCGTTCGGCGCGATCCCGGTCAAGGAACGCGTGGTGATCGACCGCGACCGGGCGACCGGGGGCGGGGTGACGGCGGGGATCGATTTCGGCCTCGCGCTGACCGCCGCGATCCGGGGTGAGGCACATGCCCGGCTGGTCCAGCTCAGCCTGGAATATGATCCGTCGCCCCCGTTCGATTCGGGCTCGCCCGAACGGGCGGACGCGGAGACGCTGGCGCGGTATCAGGCGCTGGCCGGGAAATCGGCGCCGGGTCGTGATGCGCGGACCGAGGCAGCGGCGGCGCGGATGATGGCGCGCATCTCCTGAGTCCGGCGCATCTGCGGGGCCGGGATCAGCCGGGCGACCCAGCGCGCTCGCGTGCGATCCTCGCGTCGAGCACGCCGCGATATTCGTCCGCATAGGCGCGGCAGGCGCCCGGATCGACGAACGGGTTGGGTGTCCGGCGCGCGCGGAACCTGGCGAGCTTCACGTCGCCGCCCGACGCGTCGGGGTGGGAGGTGACCAGGATATCGCAGGGCAGCGCGGCGAAGACGTCGAAGGTCCTGCGGAATCGTGCGACCGTCGCGGCATGGGCGGGATCGGAGAAACGATAGCCTTCGGCCGAAATGGGATTGAGGCTTGAGCCGAACACCATGTTGCGACAGGTGCCGCCGGCGCAGGACCGCCAGGTCCAGCTCATGCTGCCCGCGGTATGACCCGGCGTGGCGCGCGCGGTGATGACGGTATCGCCGACGCGCAGCTTCTCGCCGTCCTCCAGCGTGCGGATATTGGCGACCGCCGGAAAGGCCTCGAGCTGCCCGAATTGCGGGTCGTCAGCCAGGCTGTGCCCGAGCCCGAGCGCCTGCGCGCCCGCCCGGCTGGCGATCACCCGCGCTCCGCTGTCGCGGGCGAGCGCGGCGATGCCGCCGGCATGGTCGAAATGCGGCTCGGTGCTGAGGATGAACTTCACGTCCTTCACCCTGAACCCGAGCTGGCGGATATGCGCCTCGACGTCCTTCACCGCCTGCGGCACCGAACCGTCGATCAGGACCAGCCCTGCGCTGGTGCGGATCAGACCGACATTGAGGCCGCCGAAACCGACCAGATAGAAATTGCCATGCACATGAACCGGCGCCTGCGGCGCCAGCCAGCGTCTGGCGGATTCGGGCGCGATCGGCCGGGTCAGCGGATCGTCCGCCTGCGCCGCGGCCATCGCCGCGACCGACGCCAGTGTCACGCCGCCGAAAACCATCCACTTCATCGCCCGCTCTCCCGATTGCTCCCGCGACGATGTCGCGGCGGCGCCCGCACGACAAAACATCTTATCTCGGTGGAGACCCCAATTGGATTTGGGGCTTATGCCGCGCGCCATCGCGCCGATACGAACCACGCGCCGAAATATAGGCTCAGTGGCCGATCGAAAGGCGGCGCCCGTCAATCATGGCTGGCCGCCGATTCACTTTACCGGCGGGCCGTCGCATCATCACGGCGAAGGGTGGCCAGCGGCCTCCGTTCCGACCGCCGCTCGCTCAGGTAAGAACCGACAATGATCTCATCATACGATTCTCATAATTCGGCGAATAACGTGTCCGTAAAACGCATGAAGGCTGAGCGAAACATCGTCGAAACCATCGACGAGCCCCAAATATCGTGTATCGCGCCGACAGAAAAACGCCCCCGGGCACACGCGCGCGGCCCGAAAAATCGGGGTCGACGTTGGCTGGCAAAAATGCCCGAATACTTGACTGCAAACGGCCGAGATATCAGTTCGGTACTGGCAAGTCGGTTATCGATACTTGCCGGAGCGGCCCCGGATCTATTCCTTCGGCTTGGCCTTCAGCCCATGTACCTTGTGCCAGATATAAAGGCCGACGAGCACGACCAGCACCACGCCGATCAGCGCGTCGGCGCTGTGGAACGCTGCCTTCACGCGCGGATCGCTGTTCCACTTTTCGCCCAGCACCATGCCGAGCCAGGCCAGGCCGAAGCACCACGGCCAGGATCCGATGAAGGTATATATATGGAAGGGGATCAGCTTCATCCGGGCGACGCCGGCGGGAAAGGCGATGAACGACCGGATCACCGGCAGCAGCCGGCCGATCAGCACGGCCTGATTGCCCCAGCGATCGAAGAAGCGGTCGGCCATGTCGAGCTCGCCCGGGCCGATCAGGACATATTTGCCCCAGCGCTCGGCCAGCGGACGGCCGCCGCGCTTGCCGACTTCATAGGCGACGATCGAGCCGAGATTGCAGCCGATCGCCCCGGCGGTCGCCGCCAGATACAGGTCGAACCGCCCGATCGAGACGAGATAGCCGGCGAACGGCATGATGATCTCGGACGGCAGCGGAATGCAGGCCGATTCGATCGCCATCAGCAGCACGATGCCGAGATACCCTCCCTTGGAGATCACGGCGATGGTGAAGGTCGCGAGTATCGCGAGGATTTTCTCGATCATGGGTTCCCCCTTTCGACGAAGAGGGTGCGTGTCGCCAGTGGAAAAATGGTGAGGCAGGGGATTGCGGAAACTACGCCGTTCGTCCTGAGTAGCCATTGAGCTCGTCGAAATGGCGTATCGAAGGACAGGCCTCACCCATGTCCTTCGATACGGGTCTTCGACTTCGCTCAGCCCCTACTCAGGACGAACGGAGTAATGGTATCGGGCGTTTGATAGAGGAAGTGGCCGCCCATGACCGATGACGACAAACGCGCCGCGGCGCTCGCCGCGGTGGAAGAGGTGAGGCCGGGCATGCTGGTCGGGCTCGGCACGGGCTCGACCGCTGCCTTTGCGCTCGAACGGCTGGGCGAGCTGGTGCGGGGCGGGCTCGACATCCGTGCCGTGGCGACGTCGCGGCGCACCGAGTCCATGGCGCATATGGCCGGCATCCCGATGCTGGATTTCGCCGAGGTCGAGTCGGTCGATCTCACCATCGACGGTGCGGACGAGATCGACGACCGGCTGTTCGCGATCAAGGGCGCCGGCGGCGCGATGCTTCGCGAGAAGATCGTGGCGGCGGCCTCGCGCCGGATGATCGTCATCGCCGATGCCTCGAAACGAGTCGAGCGTATCGGCAAGGCCAAGCTGCCGGTCGAGATACTGCCCTTTGCCCGCGCCTTCGTCGCGACTCGGCTGGCGGGACTCGGCGCGAAGACGAGTGTGCGCGTCGCGCGGTCCGATCAGGACAATATCATCATCGACTGTTTTTTCGCTGAAATGCCCGATCCTTGCGCCCTGGCCATGGGGCTTTCCGCGATCCCCGGCGTTCTGGGGCATGGCCTTTTCCTTGACGAGGTGGATTGCGCCTATATCGGCGGGGGCGGCCGCGTGATCCGGCTCGAAAGATAAGGCAACCACCAGCGACGGACAGCGTTCGACTGTCCGATAGAAAGCGAGTTTCTCTCATGTCCGATGCCGCCACGGCCAGCGCACCCGCCAAGGGCCTCCACGAGGACGGCTCGCCGGAACGCCTGGCGATCGACACGATCCGCACGCTCTCGATGGATGCAGTGCAGAAGGCCAATTCGGGCCATCCCGGCACGCCGATGGCGCTCGCGCCCGTCGGCCACACGCTCTGGTCGCAATTCATGCGGACCGATCCGGACAAGCCCGACTGGCCCAATCGCGACCGCTTCGTGCTGTCGGTCGGCCATGCCTCGATGCTGCTCTACGCGCTGCTGCACCTCGCCGGCGTCAAGGAGATCGACCGCGACGGCAAGCCGACCGGCAACCTCGCGGTCAGCCTGGAGGATATCGAGCAATTCCGCCAGCTCGGTTCGAAGACCCCGGGGCATCCCGAATATCGCCATACCACCGGCGTCGAGACCACGACCGGTCCGCTCGGCGCGGGCTGCGGCAATTCGGTCGGCATGGCGATCGCCGAGCGCTGGCTCGCCGCGCGCTACAACAAGCCCGGCTTCGACCTGTTCGACCATGACGTCTACACGCTGTGCGGCGATGGCGACATGATGGAGGGCGTCTCGGCCGAGGCCGCCTCGCTCGCCGGCCACCTCAAGCTCTCCAACCTGTGCTGGATCTACGACAGCAATCATATCAGCATCGAAGGCGACACCGCGCTCGCCTTCGACGAGGATGTCGGCATGCGCTTCCAGGCCTATGGCTGGAACGTCATCCATGTCGACGACGCGAATGATATCGGCGCGCTGGCCGATGCCTTCGCCAGCTTCAAGGCGACCAATGACCGCCCGACCTTCATCGTCGTGCATTCGATCATCGGTTGGGGTTCTCCTCGCGCCGGCACGGAAAAGGCGCATGGCGAGCCGCTCGGCGCCGACAATATCAAGGCAACCAAGCTGGCTTATGGCTGGCCCGAGGACGCACAATTCCTGGTGCCCGACGGCGTCGCCGAGGCGTTCGAGAAGTCGATTGCCGATCGCGGCCGGCCGCTGCGCGAAGCGTGGGAGGCGAATTTCGCCGAGTATCGCAAGGACAATGCCGATCTGGCCGCGGAACTCGACCTGCTGCTCAAGGGCGATCTGCCCGAAGGCTGGGATGCCGATATCCCGGTGTTCGATGCGGACGAAAAGGGTGTGGCCTCGCGTGACGCCGGCGGCAAGGTGCTCAACGCCATTGCCAACCGCGTGCCGTTCCTGATCGGGGGCTCGGCCGATCTCGCGCCCTCGACCAAGACCGACGTGAAGGGCAAGGCGTCGTTCGAGGCCGATAATTATGGCGGCTCCAACTTCCATTTCGGCGTGCGCGAGCATGGCATGGGTGCCGTGGTCAACGGCATGGCGCTGTCGCACCTGCGCTCCTACGGCTCCACCTTCATGGTCTTCGCCGATTATATGCGTCCGCCGATCCGCCTTGCCGCGATCATGGAACTGCCCTCGATCTTCGTCTTCACGCATGACTCGATCGGCGTGGGCGAGGACGGCCCGACGCATCAGCCGATCGAGCATCTCGCGACCTTGCGCGCGATTCCCGGCCTCGACACGATCCGCCCGGGCGACGCGAACGAGACCGCCTGGGCCTGGCGCGCCGCGCTCGAGCACAAGCATCGTCCGACCACGTTGGTGCTGTCGCGCCAGGCGCTGCCGACGCTCGATCGCACCAGATATGCCTCGGCCGAAGGGCTGATGAAGGGGGCCTATATCCTCGCCGGCGATGCCGATCCCGAGGTGATCCTGATCGCCACTGGCAGCGAAGTCTCGCTCGCGGTCGCGGCGCATGAGGCGCTGGCCGGGCAGGGCGTCCGCTCTCGCGTGGTGTCTATGCCGAGCTGGTATCGCTACGAACTGCAGGATCAGGCCTATAAGGAATCGGTCCTGCCCAAGGGTGTCACGGCGCGCATCGCAATCGAGATGGGCGGCGAGATCGGCTGGGATCGCTATGTCGGGCTCGACGGCAAGACCGTCACCATGTCGACCTTCGGCGCCTCGGCGCCGATCGCGAAGCTGCAGGACAAGTTCGGGTTCACCGTCGACAATGTCGTCAAGGTCGCCCGCGAATTGCTCGGAAAGGATTGATCATGGGTCGTCTCAACGATCTCGCCGCATTGGGCCAGGCCGTCTGGCTTGATTTTGTCGACCGCAAGTTCCTCGCCGAGGGCGGTTTGCAGAAATTGGTCGATGAGGACGGGCTGACCGGCGTCACCTCCAACCCGTCGATCTTCGAAAAGGCGATGGGCCATGGCGACGCCTATGATGCTGCGCTCGCCGCGTTCGACCGGGACCATCCCGGCGCGCCGGCGATGCAGCGCTACGAACATCTCGCCATCCAGGACATCCAGACCGCGGCCGACACGCTGCGCCCGGTCTATGACCGGCTCGGCGGCAAGGACGGTTATGTCAGCCTCGAGGTCTCGCCCTATCTCGCCAACGACACCGACGGCACCATCGCCGAGGCGAAGAAGCTGTGGGCGGCGGTCGACCGGCCGAACCTGATGATCAAGATTCCGGGCACGCCCGCTGGCGTGCCCGCGATCGCCGCGACGATCGATGCCGGGATCAACGTCAACGTGACGTTGCTCTTCTCGATCGAGGCGTACAAGGCCGTCGCGCTTGCCTATGTCGACGGCCTCGAGGACCGGGCGTCGCGCGGGGAGCAGGTCGACGGGATCGCCAGTGTGGCCAGCTTCTTCGTCAGCCGCATCGACAGCAAGATCGACGACAAGATCGATGCGCGCGTCAAGGACGGCGATGCCGAATCCGACGCGCTCAAGGCGGTGCGCGGCAAGGTCGCCATCGCCAATGCCAAGCTCGCTTATGCCTGGTATGAGGAATTCATCGCCTCGGATCGCTGGCAGGCGCTCGCCGCCAGGGGCGCGATGCCGCAGCGGCTGCTCTGGGCATCGACCGGCACCAAGAACCCGGATTATCCCGACACGCTCTATCTCGACACCCTGATCGGCAAGGACACGGTCAACACCGTGCCGCCCAAGACGATGGATGCGTTCCGCGACCACGGCACTGCCGCCGAGACGCTGACGGCCGATGTCGACGGCGCCCGCCACACGCTCGCCGAGGCGGAGCGGCTCGGACTCGATTTGACCGGGGTGACGGATACCCTGGTCGAGGAAGGCGTTGCGTCCTTCTCCAAGGCGTTCGACGATCTGCTCGGGGCAATCGGCGCCAAGCATCCCGAACCTGCGAACTGATCCAAGACCTGTCCACAACGACCCATCCGGAGATTGCCATGCGTATCGGACTGATCGGCCTCGGCCGGATGGGGGGCAACATCGCGCGGCGGCTGATGCGTGCCGGGCACGAAACGGTCGCCTATGACCGCTCGCCCGAGGCGATCGCCGAACTGGTCGAGGACGGCGCTGTCGGTGCCGACTCGCTCGAGGACATGCACGCCAAGCTCGCCAGCCCGGCGATCTTCTGGGTGATGCTGCCCGCCGGCGCGCCTACCGAGGATACGATCGCGACGATCGCCGGTTTCGCGAAGCCCGGCGACATCGTCATCGATGGCGGTAACAGCTTCTACAAGGACGATATCCGCCGCGCCAAGGCACTCGCGGAAAAGCAGATCCGCTATGTCGATGTCGGCACCTCGGGCGGGGTCTGGGGGCTGGAGCGCGGCTATTGCATGATGGTCGGCGGCGACAAGGAGGCTGTCGACCTGCTCGATCCGATCCTCGCCGCGCTGGCGCCGGGCCTCGGCACGATCCCGCGCACGCCCAATCGCGGCGACAAGAGCGAGGATCCGCGCGCCGAGCAGGGCTATATCCATGCCGGCCCTCCCGGCTCGGGCCATTTCGTGAAGATGGTCCATAACGGCATCGAATACGGCCTGATGCAGGCCTATGCCGAGGGCTTCGACATCCTCGCCGGCAAGTCTTCGGACAAGCTGCCCGAGGACGAGCGCTTCGATCTCAACCTGACCGACATCGCCGAAGTGTGGCGGCGCGGCAGCGTGATCTCGTCCTGGCTGCTCGACCTCTCCGCCTCGGCGCTCGCCGAGGATCAGCAGCTCGACAAATATTCCGGCAAGGTCGCCGATTCGGGCGAAGGCCATTGGACGATCGAAGCGGCAATGGAGGAGGCGGTGCCGGTCAACGTGCTCAGCGCCGCCCTGTTCGCGCGCTATCGCAGCCGGGTCGATCATACGTTCGGCGACAAGCTGCTGTCGGCGATGCGCTTCGGGTTCGGCGGCCATGTCGAGATGCCCCAATAGTGGGCAACGGACCGAGCGAAACGATCCGGCTGGTCGTTTCCGATCTCGACGGCACCCTGGTCGACAAGCAGAAGAAGCTAACTCCCGGCACCATCGCCGCGGTCGGCCGGCTGCGCGATGCCGGAGTGGGTTTCACCATCATCAGCGCCCGGCCGCGATCGGGCATGATGCCGATCGCCGACGCGCTCGCGATCGATGACGTGATGGGCGCGTTCAACGGCGGCACCATCTTCCGCCGCGACGGCACGGTGATCGAGCAGCACCGCATCGACCCCGACGTGGTTCGCGGTGTGTTCGACCTGGTCGGCGATGCGGCGGTCGATATCTGGGTGTTCGCCGACGACCTCTGGTATGCCAGCACCGACCAGGGGCACCATGTCGATTCCGAGCGGGTCTCGTCGAACCAGGCGCCGGTGATCGTCGCCGACTTCGCCGCTCTGTACGACCGGGCCGACAAGCTCACCTTCGTCAGCGACGATCCCGCCTTGCTCGGTGCGCTGGCCGAACGGGCGGCAGCGGCGTTCGGCACGCGGGCGACCGTGGTGCAATCCCAGACCTATTATCTCGACGTGACGGCGCTTGCCGCCAACAAGGGCGACGGCGTGTCGCTCCTTGCCGAGGCGCTGGGCGCATCGCTCGCGCAGACCGCGGTGCTCGGCGACCAGGGCAATGACCTGGCGATGTTCGCCCGTGCCGGCCTGTCGATCGCGATGGGGCAGGGGCCTGAAGCAGTGCGCGCCAAGGCGGATTTCGTCACCGGCGCGAACGACGCGGACGGCGTGGCGCAGGCGATCGATTCAATCATCCTGCCGCGCTGCTAAAGGTACCGGATCGTCCGCATAGCGCCGCGCGATCACCGCGCAGGCGATCAGCTGGAGCTGATGGAACAGCATCAGCGGCAGGATGACCAGGCCGACCTGCGCCGGGGCGAACAGCACGCCGGCCATCGGTACGCCCGACACCAGGCTCTTCTTCGACCCGCAGAACAGCAGTACGATCGAGTCCTCGCGGCTGAGGCCCATCAGCTTTCCCGCGCCCCAGGTGGCGAGCAGCACCAGCGCGAGTAGCACCGCGCAGACCGCGAGGATCACGGCGAGCTCCTCCGCCGAGAGCCGGTGCCAGATGCCGTCGACCACCGCCGCGCCGAACGCGGTATAGACGACCAGCAGGATCGATCCGCGATCGACGATGGTCAGCAGCTTTTTCTGGCGCGTCACGAAGGCCCCGATCCAGGGCCGCAGCAGGTGCCCGGCGACGAAGGGCAGCAAGAGCTGGACGACGATCGATTCGACCGAGGACAAGGATACGCCCGCGCTGCCGCTCGAATGGATCAGCACCGCGGTCAGCGCCGGGGTCAGCACGATACCGAGGATGTTGGAGATCGACGCGCTGCACACCGCCGCCGCGACATTGCCCCGCGCGATCGCGGTGAAGGCGATCGACGATTGCACGGTCGAGGGCAGCAAGGTCAGGAACAGCATGCCCATCGCGACCGGCGGCGTCAGGAAGGGCAGGGCCGCGACGCCCAGCCCCAGCAGCGGGAACAGAATGTAGGTCGCGGCGAACACGGCGAGGTGAAGCCGCCAGTTGCTCATCCCCGCCAGCACTGCCTCGCGCGACAGCTTGGCGCCGTGGAGGAAGAACAGCAGCACGATCGCGATGTCCGCGATGGCGCCGAACAGCGGCACGCCCGCGCCGCGCGGCGGCAGGATCGAGGCGAGCACGACCGTGCCGATCAACATCAGGATGAACGGCTCGAAGATGACGAGGAAACGTTTCAGCATCAGCCCGTGTCGCGCGATCGGCGAAACGCCGCAATGGGTTTGCGTGGTGGAGCGCGACCACATTCCCATCTTCGTCATGCCGGACTTGTTCCGGCATCCATGTTTCCGCAAGCGCCGCCGGCGTTTCGTTCGCGGCACGATGGACCCCGGAACAAGTCCGGGGTGACGCCGGAGGTGAGGGGGCCGCAAAGCCGCATATCGTCCGATGGAGATTGGCCGTAAGCTGGCCCGATGGACGATACCCCCCTTACCGACACCGCAATCGTCGAGATGGCGCGCGCACTGCTCGATCTCGATATCCCGCCGGAATGCCTGCCGGGTGTCCGGACGAACCTGGATGTCCTGGCCGGGCATGTGAAGCTGGTCGAGCAGTCCAATGACTGAGAGCATCCTCGCTATCGCCCAGGCCGTGCGCAGCGGTCATCGATCGGCCGTATCGGTCGCGGAAGAGGCAATCGCACGCATCCACGAACGCGACGGGGCGATCGGTGCGGTAACGCGGCTGCTCGACGAACGCGCGCTGGTCGAGGCGCGGGCGGTCGATGCGATCGTCGCGGCGGGGGGCGATCCCGGGCCGCTGGCGGGCGTGCCCTACGGGGTCAAGGACCTGTTCGACGTCGCCGGCCTGCCGACTACCGCGGGCGCGGCGATGTTGCGCAATGCGCCGCCGGCGAAAGCCGATGCCGAAGCGATCGTGCGCCTGCGCACGGCCGGCGCGGTGCTGGTTGCGACGCTCAACATGGACGAGTTCGCTTACGGCTTCGCGACGGTCAACGCGGCCTTCGGCACCACGCGCAACCCGCACGACACGGATCGTCTCGCCGGCGGATCTTCGGGCGGATCGGCGGCGGCGGTGGCGAGCGGCATGCTGCCGCTGAGCCTCGGGTCCGACACCAACGGCTCGATCCGTGTGCCGGCGGCGCTATGCGGCCTCTATGGTCTCAAGCCGGCGCATGGCAGCCTGCCGATGCGGGGCGTCTATCCCTTTGTCGACAGCTTCGACGATATCGGCCCTTTCGCCACCTCGATCGCCGATCTGACGCTGGCATGGGAGGTTCTTGGCGGCGTCAGCAGCGCCGCAGGAACCCGTATCGGCCGGCTCGGCGGCTGGTTCGGCCGCACCATGGCGCCCGAGCTGACAGCGGCGATCGATGCGGTGGACGCGCATCTCGGCGGGCTGGAACGCGTCGAGTTCCCCGAGGTCGACCGCGCCCGTTCCGCCGCCTTTCTGATGACCGCGGCCGAGGGCGGGGCGCGGCATCTGCCCGAATTGCGCCGCCGCCCGCTCGACTTCGACCCTGCAACTCGCGACCGGCTGATCGCCGGCGCGATGCTCCCCGCACCGCACTATCTGACGGCCCAGGCCTTTCGCGAGACCTTCCGCGCCGCCGTACACGCCCTGTTCGAACGCCACGACGCACTGATCGCACCCTGTGTCGACGACGTCGCACCGCGCATCGACGATCCCTTCATCACCGTCGATGGCGCCCGCGTGCCCGCCCGCGCGCATCTCGGCCGGCTGACTCAGCCGCTCAGCTTCATCGGCCTGCCAGTGATCGCGGTGCCACTGCGCCGGCCGGGCCGGTTGCCGCTCGGGCTGCAACTCGTCGGCGTGCCCGGTCGCGAAGGCGCGTTGTTCGCCCTGGCGGAACGGCTCGAGGCGGAGGGCCTGACCGGGTTCAGCCCGCCCGCCTGAACCCTCTTCCGCTCGCGTAAAGTCGCGCTATGCTCGTGGCCGATCCGGCACCGACCGGAAGGACGGGAGCGGATCTGGGGCAGCCGGGGGACCGCCAATGTCGACGACCGAGGAAACGCAGAGGACGGGACGGCTCGCCGCCTGGTTCGAGCTCGCCGAACGCGGCACGACGGTGCGGACCGAGGTGCTGGCCGGCGCCACCACCTTCCTCACCATGGCCTATATCATTGTCGTCAACCCGGCGATCCTCGGCGCGGCGGGCATGCCGATCGCCGCGGTGGCGGCGGCGACCTGTTTCGCGGCCGGCGTCGCCAGCATCCTGATGGGCTGCTTTGCCAATGTGCCGCTAGCGCTCGCGCCGGGCATGGGATTGAACGCCTATTTCAGCTTCACCGTGGTGCAGGGCATGGGCGTGCCCTGGCCGGTCGCGCTTGGCTGCGTGCTGATATCGGGCGTGGTCTTCCTGCTGCTCACCGCGGCGGGCATCCGCCAGATGATCCTCGCCGCGATCCCGCCGCACCTGCTCGCCGCGGTCGCCGGCGGTATCGGCCTGTTCATCGGCTTTATCGGGCTGAAGAACGCCGGCATCGTCGTCAACAATCCGGCGACCAGCGTTGCCCTCGGCGATCTTCACGCCCCCAGCGCGGCACTCGCCTTGATCGGGCTGGTGACGATCGCGGTGCTCAGCGTCTGGCGCGTGCGCGGCGCAGTGCTGATCGGCATCGTCGCGACCACGCTGATCGGCTGGGCGTTCGGCCTCGTCACCTTCACGCCCCAGCCCTATTCGTTCGAGGCGCTGACCGAGACGGCGTTCAAGCTCGATCTCGGCGGGGTGTTCGGCGCCGATGGCCGGCACGGGCTCGGCGTGATCGAAATCCTGTTCGTGTTCCTGTTCGTCGACCTGTTCGACAATATCGGCACGCTCGTCGCCGTGACCAAGCGCGCCGGCCTGGTCGCGCCCGACGGCAGCATCCCCCGGCTCAACCGCATGCTGTTCACCGATGCGATCGCGACGATGATCGGTGCGCTGGCCGGCACCAGCACCGTCACCTCCTATGTCGAAAGCGCGGCGGGCATCGAGGCGGGCGGCCGCACCGGGCTGACGGCGGTGGTGACCGGCTTGTTGTTCCTCGCAGCCATGTTCGTCGCGCCCTATGCCCAGCTCATTCCGGCCGCGGCCACTGCGCCGGCGCTGATCCTGGTCGGCGCGCTGATGATGATGCCGCTCGCCGAGGTGGCGTGGGACGATCCGGAAGTGGCGATCCCCGCCTTCCTGACGGTCGCGCTGATCCCGCTGACTTTTTCGATCGCCAACGGCCTAGCCTTCGGTATCACCGCTCATGCCGTGCTGAAACTGCTGCGCGGCAAGGTCACCAGGACCGACTGGCTGTTGCTCGTGCTCGCCTTGCTCTTTGTCTTGCGTTTCGCCTGGCTGGCGGTGGCGTGATTTGAGGTTCATGCTCTCATTGTGATGCGTAACGAAGTGCGAAGCCTGCGCGGCATGGTGACCGCGCCCCATCATCTGGCGGCACAGGCCGGGCTCGGCGTGCTGCAGGATGGCGGCAACGCGGTCGAGGCGACGGTCGCGGTCGCGGCGTGTCTCGCGGTGGTCTATCCGCACATGACCGGGATCGGCGGCGACGGCTTCTGGCTGATCGCCGAGCCTGACGGGCGGACGCACGCGATCGATGCATGCGGCGGGGCAGCGGCGACCGCCGATCTCGCTCTGTATGAAGGGCATGAGACGATCCCCTGGCGCGGGCCGCTCGCCGCCAACACCGTGGCCGGCACGATCTCCGGCTGGGCGGCGGCGCTCGACTCGGGCGGGGGCAGTCTGCCGCTC
This sequence comes from Sphingomonas sp. BL-S-29, assembly GCF_055521495.1. NCBI lineage: Bacteria > Pseudomonadati > Pseudomonadota > Alphaproteobacteria > Sphingomonadales > Sphingomonadaceae > Sphingomonas > Sphingomonas sp. BL-S-29. The sequence continues at coordinate 43,322 of NZ_CM145482.1, read as the reverse complement.
GCGCGGCTGCTGCGCGATGCGATTCACCATGCCGAATTCGGCGTCGCGGTGACGCGCGGCGGGGCGGAGATCGCCGCGGCGAAGGGCGCCGAGTTGCGCGATCAGCCGGGCGCCTGGGCGGCGACGTTCGAGCCTCACGGGCGCCCGCTGGTCGAAGGCGAGATATTGCGCCAGCCCCAGCTCGCCGCGAGCCTGACGATACTGGCGCGTGACGGGCTGGGAAGCTTCTACGAGGGCGGTCTGGCGCGATCGATCGCCGCTGATCTCGGCCGGCTCGGCAGCCCCGTTTCGGCGATCGACCTCGCCGCGCACCGCGCCACGCGGCCCGCGCCGCTGAGCGTGCCGATCGCGGGCGCGCGGCTGTTCAACACCGCGCCGCCTACCCAGGGTCTCGCCTCGCTGCTGATCCTCGCTTTGTTCGACCGGCTCCATGCCGCCGGGGCTGAGGGGTTCGACCATGTCCATGGCCTGGTCGAGGCGACCAAGCAGGCCTTTCTGATCCGCGACCGGCACGTCGGCGACCCCGCTTATATGGAGATCGATCCACAGGCGCTGCTCGATGACCCGGCCGGTCTCGATCGGCTGGCGGCGCGGATCGACCTCACCCGCGCACTGCCCTGGCCGCAGCCGGCATCGGCGGGCGATACCTGCTGGTTCGGCGCGGCCGATGCCGAGGGCCGAGTCGTCAGCGCGATCCAGAGCACCTATTTCGAATTCGGGTCGGGCCTGGTCCTGCCCGGGACCGGCATTACCTGGCAGAATCGGGGCAGCAGCTTCCGCCTGACGGAGCGGGGCTGGAACGCGCTGCGGCCGGGGCGGAAACCCTTCCACACGCTCAACCCCGCGCTGGCGCGTTTCGACGACGGGCGCGTGATGGCCTATGGCACGATGGGCGGGGAAGGGCAGCCCCAGACCCAGGCGGCGATCTTCACCCGCTATGCCCGTTACGGCATCGGCCTGCAGGAAGCGATCAGCCGCCCGCGCTGGCTGCTCGGGCGGACCTGGGGCGATGACAGCACCACGCTCAAGATCGAGGATCGCTTCGCGCCCGATCTGTACGAGGACCTTGTCGCCGCGGGCCATCAGGTCGAGCTGATGCCGGCCTTCACCGCGACCATGGGCCATGCCGGCGCGATCGTGCGCCATGCCGACGGCATGCTGGAAGGCGCGACCGATCCGCGCAGCGACGGGCAGGTGGCGGCATGGTGAGCGGCGCGCGAGCGGTGGAACGCTGCGACGCACTGGGTGTCGCGCCGTTCAGCGACATGGAGGGTGGCCTGTTCCGTGCCTGGCTGTCGCCCGCCTTCGCGGCCGCGCAAAAGGCGGTCGCCGGGTGGATGGCTGAGGCAGGCATGGCCGTCCGCCTCGACGCCGCCACCAATCTCATCGGCCGTTATGAAGGCACGACCCCCGGCGCCCCCGCATTGCTGATCGGCAGCCATCTCGACAGCGTGCGTGATGCCGGCCGTTATGACGGGCCGCTCGGGGTGATGCTGGGCATCGAATGCGTCGCGGCGCTGAACGCGGCGGGCCGGCGCCTGCCCTTCGCGATCGACGTGATCGCGTTCGGCGACGAGGAAGGCTCGCGCTTCCCCGCCCCGATGCTGACCAGCCGGGCGGTGGCGGGGACGTTCGATCCGCAGGCGCTCGACGTAACGGACAGCGATGGCGTGTCGATTATAGAGGCATTGAGAGCTTACGCTCCTCCCATTCGTGTCGAGCGAAGTCGGGAAACCTGTGTCTCGACTACGCTCGGCACGAACGGTGTTGGTGGGGCCGTACGCGCCCGAGGCTCCGTCATCGCCTATCTCGAGGCGCATATCGAACAGGGCCCGTCATTGGAGGCGGGCGGCCTTGCAGTGGGCGTGGTCACCGGCATCGCCTCGCAACGTCGCTATAATGTCCGGGTCGAAGGCGTGGCGGGTCATGCCGGCACCACCTCCATGGGCCTGCGCCGCGATGCGCTGGCGGCGGCGTCGGAAATGGTCCTGGCGATCGAGCGGCTCGGCAGCGGCGGAACGTCCGATCTCGTTGCGACGGTTGGCCGGCTCGAGGCGAGGCCCGGCGCGGTCAACGTCATCCCCGGCGATGTCGCCTTCTCGATCGACATTCGCGCGCTCGATCCGGCCGCCCGCGACGCGGTCGCGGGCGCGATTCTCGCCGAGATCGAGGCGATCGGCGCCCGGCGAAAGATCGCGGTCTCGGCTGACCGCGTCCATGATCTGCCCGCGAGCCCCTGCGACGCGACGCTGATGGATTTGCTCTCCGACGCCATGGCGGCAGAGGGGCAGCCGGAACGCCGTCTCGCCAGCGGGGCGGGGCATGATGCGATGATGATGGCATCGCTCTGCCCGACCGCTATGCTGTTCGTCCGTTGCGCGGGCGGCATCAGCCACAACCCGGCAGAAAGCGTTGATCCGGCTGACGCGGAGATCGCGCGGCGGGTGATGCTCGGCTTCATCGACCGGCTCGGCGAAGGCTTCTTGGGAGACAGTTTTGACGCCTGACCTTTTCGGAGAGATCGATCCGCCGCAGCGGCTGCTGATGGGCCCCGGTCCGGTCAATGCCCATCCGCGCGTGCTGCGCGCGATGTCGGCTGACCTGCTCGGCCAGTTCGACCCCGAGATGACGGCCTATATGAACCAGGTCATGGCGCTCTACCGCCCGATCTTCGGGACGGAGAATCCCTGGACCTTCCTCGTTGATGGCACCGCGCGCGCCGCGATCGAGGCTGCTCTGGTCAGCCTGATCGCGCCGGGCGATACCGTGCTGATCGTCAATTTCGGCCGCTTCGGGCTGCTGCTGCGCGAAATCGTCGAACGCATCGGCGGCAGGATCGAGACGGTCGACGCGCCCTGGGGCGAAGTCGTGCCGATGGAGGCGATCGCCGCCGCGATCGAGCGGACCGGGCCGAAGGTGGTCGCTGCCGTCCACGGCGATACCTCCACGACGATGGCGCAGCCGCTCGCCGGCCTCGGCGCCCTGTGCCGCGCGGCGGGCGCGCTCTCCTATGTCGATGCGACCGCGACGATCGGCGGCATGGCGATCGAGGCCGATGCCTGGGGCGTCGATGTGGTCACCGGCGGGTTGCAGAAATGCCTGGGCGGGCCTTCGGGCTCGGCTCCGATCACGATATCAGACCGCGCGGCGGAGCATATCGCGTCGCGGCGCCATGTCGAAAAGGGCATCGTCCGCGACGACATCACCAACGGCTCCGGTACGCGGATCGGCTCCAATTATTTCGATCTCGCCATGGTGATGGATTATTGGAGCGAAAAACGACTCAACCATCATACCGAGGCGACCACGATGCTCTACGGCGCCCGCGAATGCGCGCGCGTGGTGCTGGGCGAAGGGCTCGACGCGCGGTTCGCGCGGCATCGCCTGGCGGGCGCTTCGGTGGTGGCCGGCGCGCGGGCGATGGGGCTGACCGTGTTCGGCGACGACGCGCACCGCATGACCAACGTCACCGGTATATTCGTGCCCGAAGGCGTGGACGGCGAAGCGGTGCGGCGACGCATGCGCGAGGATTTCGAGATCGAGATCGGCGCGGCGTTCGGGCCGCTCCAGGGCAGGATCTGGCGGATCGGGGCGATGGGCTACAATGCGATGAAGCATAAGGTGGCGATCACGCTGGGTGCGCTGGAGGCGGTGCTGCGGGCGGAAGGATTTGCGACACTGCCGGGCGCTGGCGTGGATGCGGCGCTGGAGGTCTGGCGGTGAGGGGGGCCATCGATCTCCCTCTCCCAGCGGGAGAGGGAAGGGGCCCATGCCGGAGGCATGGGAAGGGTGAGGGTGAATGATAGCGCTCGTCCGGATGATCACCCTCACCCTTCCGCCGCTTCGCGGCTCCCTCCCTCTCCCGCTGGGAGAGGGAAATTGGTGCCGCTCCGCATGACCGCTCCCCGCGACCTCATCGGCTACGGCCCGACCCCGCCCAACCCGCGCTGGCCCAACAACGCCCGCGTCGCCGTCCAGATCGTGCTCAATTACGAGGAAGGCGGCGAGAACAGCGTCCTCAACGGCGACAAGGGTTCCGAGGCCTTCCTCTCCGACATGGTCGGCGCGCAAAGCCACCCGGCGCGTGCGATGGCGATGGAAAGCCTCTACGAATATGGCTCGAGGGCCGGCTTCTGGCGCCTCCATCGGCTGTTCACCGAGCGCCAGATTCCGATCACCGTGTTCGGCGTCGCCTCGGCGATGGAGATGAACCCCGCCGCGGTCGAGGCGATGGCCCTGGCCGACTGGGAAATCGCCAGTCACGGCTATCGCTGGATCGATTATCAATATGTCGCCGAAGAGATCGAACGCGAGCACATCACCAGGGCCATCGATCTCCATACCCGCCTGACCGGCACCCGCCCGCTCGGCTGGTACCAGGGCCGCACCTCGCCCAACACCGCGCGGCTGGTCACCGAGGAAGGTGGCTTCCTCTACGATGCCGACAGCTATGCCGATGACCTGCCCTATTACGACCGCCGTTTCGGCAAGCCGCAGCTGATCGTCCCCTATTCGCTCGACGCCAACGACATGAAGATGGTCGCGCTCAACGGTTTCACCGAAGGCGTGCAGTTCTTCCGCTACCTCGTCGACACCTATGAGCAGCTCCGCGTGGAAGGCGGGCGGATGATGTCGGTCGGCCTGCACGGGCGCATCGCCGGCCGGCCCGGCCGCGCCATCGCCGTGGCGCAGTTCCTCGATCATGTGCTGGAAAGCGGCGACGCGTGGGTCGCGCGCCGCATCGACATCGCCCGCCACTGGCTCGAACTGTACCCGGCATGACGATCGACGATCCCCGCATCCTGGCCGAAGTGACCGCCGCGTTCCACGAATACGAACGCGCGTTGATGGCGGACGATATCCCGGCGATGGACCGGTTGTTCGCCGATGCGCCGACCACGATCCGCTACGGCGTGGGCGAAGTGCTCTACGGCGCGGACGAGATCAGGGAATTCCGCAAGGGCCGGGGCGGATCGCCGCAGCGCCGGCTCGGCCGCGTCGCGATCACGACCTATGGCGACAGCTTCGCCACCGCCAATGCCGAATTCTTCCGGGAAGGTAGCGACAGGCGCGGTCGCCAGAGCCAGGCCTGGGTGAAGTTCGCTGATGGCTGGAAGATCGTCTCGGCGCATGTTTCGATCGAGGGGACGACGTCATGATCGACGAGACCGATCCCGATACCTTTATCCGCCGTTATGGCGGGCTGTTCGAGCATAGCCCCTGGGTGGTGATGCGTGCCGCCGCCCGGCTGCCGCTCGGCGACGTCCATGCCGGGCTGATGGCGGTAGTGCATGAGGCGACGGCCGAGGAACAGCTCAAGCTGATCCGCGCCCACCCCGAACTGGCCGGCAAGGCAGCGATCGACCGGACGCTCACTGCGGAATCAGCCGCCGAACAGGCCTCGGCGGGTCTCGACCGGCTGTCACAAGAGGAGTTCGATCGCTTCCACGCCCTCAACGCTGCGTACGGCGCGCGCTTTGGCTTCCCCTTCATCCTCTGCGTGCGGCTGACCGACAAGGCTGGCATCCTCGCGGCGATGGAGCAGCGGCTGGGCAATGACCGCGAGACCGAGATCGCCACCGCCATCGCCGAGATCGGCCAGATCGTGCGCCTCCGCCTCAAGGACATGGCATGAACAGCCTTTCCACCCATGTGCTCGACACCATGCACGGCAGGCCCGCCGCCGGGCTGAGCCTGGCGCTGACCGGGCCGCATGGCGAGATCGCGCGCGGCACGACCAATGCGGACGGCCGCTGCCCGGAGCTGATGCGCGAGGGCCTTGTAGCGGGGCGCTACGCGATCCGCTTTTCCGTCGCCGATTATTTCCGTGGCCTTGGCGTCGCGCTGCCCGATCCGCCCTTTCTCGATGATGTGGTGGTCGATTTCGGCATCGCGGCGGATGGCGGGCATTATCATGTACCGCTGCTCGTCTCGCCCTATGGCTATTCAACCTATCGGGGCAGCTGAGACCATGACGATCGACCTCGCCGAATGGCTCAACCTGGCGATCAGATGGCTGCATCTGACGGCGGGCATCGCCTGGATCGGGTCGTCCTTCTATTTCGTCTGGCTCGACAATCACCTGACGCCGCCCGCGCAAGGCGAGGCCTCGGGCGAACTCTGGTCGGTCCATGGCGGCGGTTTCTACCACAACCAGAAATACCAGGTCGCGCCGAGCCAGATGCCGGATCGCCTGCACTGGTTCAAATGGGAGGCCTATTTCACCTGGATCAGCGGCTTCTCGCTGCTGGTGCTGGTCTATTATGTCGGCGCGCAGAGTTATCTGATCGATCCGGCCAAGGCAGCGCTCAGCCCCGCCGAGGCGATTGCCATCGGCCTGGCCGCGCTGGCGGTCGGCTGGCTGTTCTACGATCTGCTGTGCCGCTCGCCACTGGGCAGGAACAACCGGCTGCTCGGAATCGTCTGGTTCGCCTTCCTGCTCGTCGCGGCGATATTGCTCGACCGCGTGTTCAATGCGCGTGCGACGTATATGCATATCGGGGCGATGATGGGCACGGCGATGGTCGCCAATGTGTTCTTCGTCATCATCCCCAACCAGCGCAAGGTCGTCGCCGATCTGGTCGCCGGGCGCACGCCCGATCCCGCGCTGGGCAAGGCGGCCAAGCAACGCTCGCTGCACAATAACTACATGACCCTGCCGGTGCTGTTCATCATGATCAGCCATCACTATCCGATGACCTATGGCGCGCAGCGGCCCTGGCTGGTGCTGGCGCTGCTCGGCCTGACCGGCGTCGCGGTTCGCCATGTCTTCAACCTGCGCCACCGCGCGCAGCCGACCGGGGCGGCGATGGTCGTGGCGGCGGTGCTTGCTTTTGCAAGCGTGACCTATGTTTCGATGGAGAAGAGCGCCGCGGTGTCGAGTACACCCGATGCGGGGGCACAGCCGGCAGCGGCCGCGACTGTCGTGTTCGCCGATATCGAGCCGATCCTGACGAAGCACTGCGTGGGCTGCCACAGCGCGCACCCGACCAATCCCGCCTTCACCGCACCGCCGCTCGGCGTGGTGATGGACAGCTACGGCCACGTCCGCGCGCTGTCGGCGCGCATCCGGAAGGTCGCGGTCGATTCCGACGTCATGCCGCTCGGCAACGCCACGGGCATGACGACAGCCGAACGCCAGAAGCTGGGCGCCTGGATCGCGGCCGGGGGGCCACGATGAACAGGATTCGCGCAGAGGCGCAGAGGCGCGGAGATGTTGAAAAGCGGTCGGACAAAACGCGCATCGTGCAGGCGATATCGACCTCTCTGCGTCTCTGCGCCTCTGCGCGAATCCTCTCTCCTCACCAGATCCGGAACAAGTGTGGCGTGCGATGACTAGCACCGTCCGTTTCGTCCTCGACGGCGCGGTGATGGAGGTCAAGGCGACCGCCACCGACAGCGTGCTCGACCTGCTCCGCTACAAGCTCCGCCGCACCGGCACCAAGGAAGGCTGCGCCGAGGGCGATTGCGGCGCCTGCACCGTGCTGCTCGGCGAGCTGGACGATGACGTCGTGGCATGGCGCGCGGTCAACGCCTGTATCCTGTTCGTGCCGATGCTCGACGGCAAGGCGCTCCGCACGGTCGAGAGCCTGTCGCCGGACGGCGAACTCCACCCGGTTCAGCGCGAGATGGTGGAGCGGCACGGCTCGCAATGCGGCTTCTGCACACCCGGTTTCGTGATGTCGCTCTATGGCCGCAGCATCGGCGCGGCGGGTACAAAGGGTGAGCCGGTGGCGGACGTCATCGCCGGCAATCTCTGCCGCTGCACCGGCTACGGCCCGATCCTCGACGCCGGCGAGGCAGTGCCGCCGGGCGAGTCCGACGACGCCGATATCGCAGCGCTGCTGCGCGGGATCGCCCGCCAGGACTCGGGCACTGGCTGGTTCGCCCCGCAGACTGCCGACGAACTCGCCGCCCTGCTGGTCGCGCACCCCGGCGCGCGGATCGTCGCCGGCGCGACCGATGTCGGGCTCTGGGTGACCAAGCAATATCGCGATCTCGGCACCGCGATCTTCATCGGCGATGTCGCCGATCTGCGCACCATTGCCGAGGACGCGGACGGCCTCACCCTCGGCGCGGGCGTCCGCTATACCGAGGCGAAGGCAGCGCTGGCGCGGCTTCACCCCGATCTGGGCGAGCTGGCGCGGCGGATCGGCGGGCTACAGGTGCGCAATTCGGGCACGATCGGCGGCAATATCGCCAATGGCTCGCCGATCGGCGACATGCCGCCCGCGCTGATCGCGCTCGGCGCGACCCTGACGCTCCGGCGCGGCGATGCGCGGCGGACGATCCCGCTGGAAAGCTTCTTCCTCCGTTACGGCGTGCAGGACCGTGCGCCCGACGAGTTCGTCGAAAGCGTCCATGTACCGCACCCGTCGGCCGGGACGATTGTCCGCATCGTCAAGCTGTCGAAGCGCTTCGACAGCGACATTTCCGCAGTGTGCGGCGCCTTCGCCATCACCGTCGAGCAGGGCCGGGTGACGGCGGCGCGCATCGCCTTTGGTGGCATGGCCGGCACGCCCGCACGGGCGCTCGCCTGCGAAGCGGCACTGACCGGCCAGCCCTGGTCCGAGGAAACGATCGAAGCTGCCGCCCAGGCGCTCGCCCGCGACTATACCCCGCTCACCGATGCGCGCGGTTCCAGCGCCTATCGCCTGACCGTCGCCGCGAACCTGCTGCGCCGCCTCTGGGCCGAGCAGTCGGGCGACGTCACCAGCGTGCTGGCCGATGGCTGATACCGAGCTTCCTCCCGGCGCGGTCCATCGGCCGCTGCGTCACGACAGCGCCGAGGCGCATGTCGCCGGCCGCGCGCTCTATGTCGACGATGTCGCGGAAGCGCCCGGCACCTTGCACCTCGCCTTCGGGCTGGCAGTCGAGGGGCATGGCCGGCTCGCCGCGCTGGATCTCGACGCCGTCCGCGCAGCCCCTGGCGTGGTCGCGGTGCTCACCGCGGCGGATATTCCCGGCAAGAACGATGTCAGCCCGGTCGCGGGCGACGACAAGCTCTTCGCCGAGGATGAAATCCTCTATCCCGGCCAGCCTTTGTTCGTCGTCGCCGCGACGAGCGCCGCCGCCGCCCGCCGCGCCGCGCGCTTGGGTAACGCCATCGTCGAACCACTCCCCGCGCTCGTCACCATCGCCCAGGCGCTGGCCGAAGGATCGCTGATCGAGCCCAGCCAGCGCATGGCCCGCGGCGACGCCGATGCCGCGCTCGCCGCAGCGCCGCACCGCCTGTCGGGCCGGCTGGAGATGGGCGGGCAGGAGCATTTCTACCTCGAAGGCCAGGCTGCGCTCGCCACGCCGGGCGAGGGGGGGCACGTCCATGTGCTGTCCTCCACCCAGCATCCAAGCGAAGTGCAGCACCTCATCGCCAAGGTGCTGGCGCGCAGCCATGCCGATGTCACGGTCGAGGTCCGGCGCATGGGCGGCGCGTTCGGCGGCAAGGAAACACAAGCCGCCGCCTATGCCGCTGCCTGCGGGCTGGTCGCGGCGAAGACCGGCCGCCCGGCCAAGATCCGTGCCGACCGCGACGACGACATGGTGATGACCGGCAAGCGCCATGAATTCGAGATCGGCTATGACGTCGGCTTCGATGACGAAGGTCGGATCCAGGGCATCCGCCTCGAGCTTGCCTCGCGCTGCGGCGCCACCGCCGATCTGTCGCCCGCGATCAACGACCGCGCGATGTTCCACGCCGATAATTGCTACTGGCTGCCCGCGGTCGAGATCGTCAGCCACCGCCTGAAGACGCACACCGTCTCCAACACCGCCTTTCGCGGGTTCGGCGGGCCGCAGGGCATGATGGCGATCGAGCGGGTGATGGACGCCATCGCCGCCGCCCGCGGGCTCGATCCGCTCGCCGTGCGCCGGATCAATCTCTACGCGCCGGGCCGCGATGTCACGCCCTATCACATGAAGGTCGAGGACAATGTCGCGCCCGAACTGATCGCCGAGCTGGCAGCGCGCACCGGTTATGACGCGCGCCGCGCCGCGGTCGAGGCGTTCAACGCCAGCCACAAGGTGCTGAAAAAGGGCCTCGCGCTGACCCCGGTGAAGTTCGGCATCAGCTTTACCACCACGCATCTCAACCAGGCCGGCGCGCTCGTGCATGTCTATGCCGACGGTTCGATCCATCTGAACCATGGCGGCACCGAGATGGGGCAGGGGCTGATGGTCAAGGTGGCGCAAATCGTCGCCGACGTCTTCGCCGTCCCGGTCGACCGCGTGCGCATCTCCGCGACCCGGACGGACAAGGTGCCCAACACCTCCGCGACCGCTGCCTCGTCGGGCGCCGACCTCAACGGCATGGCGGCATTCAATGCAGCGGAGACTATCCGCGCGCGCCTCGCCGAGTTCGCGGCGGGCAGGTTCGGCGGCTCGGCCGAGGCCGTGCGTTTTACCCGCGACGGCGTCGTCGCGGGCGGCGAGACCGTGCCGTTCGATACGCTCTGCCGGCTGGCCCATCTCGGCCGCATCTCGCTGTCCTCGACCGGCTTCTACGCCACGCCCAGCATCCAATACGACCGCGCCACGCACCGCGGCCGGCCCTTCCTCTATTTCGCTTATGGTGCTGCCCTGTCCGAGGTGGTGATCGACACGCTCACCGGCGAGCACAAGGTGCTGGCGGTCGATATCCTCCACGATGTCGGCCGCTCGCTCAATCCGGCGATCGATCTCGGCCAGGTCGAGGGCGGCTTCGTCCAGGGCATGGGCTGGCTGACCACCGAGGAGCTGGTCTATGACGATCGCGGGCGGCTGCTGACTCATGCGCCGTCGACCTACAAGATCCCGACCGCCAGCGACCGCCCGCGCCGCATGGACATCCGGCTCTGGGAACGCGGCCGCAATGCCGAGCCGACCATCCACCGCTCCAAGGCCGTCGGCGAACCGCCCTTCATGCTGGCGATCTCGGTCTTCTCCGCGCTGACTCAGGCCATCGCGGCGGCGGTCCCGGGCAAGGGCCTGCCCGATCTCGACGCGCCCGCGACACCCGAACGAATCCTCGCCGCGATCGATCGCCTGCGGGGCCGTCATGGCTGAATGGACCGGAGCGGCGCTCGCGGCGCTCGCGCAGGGCCCGACCGCCCTGGTGACGATCCTCGCGACCGAAGGCTCCGCCCCGCGCGGGCCCGGCGCGCGCATGGTGGTGACGGCGGATGCGCTCCACGGCACGATCGGCGGCGGTGCGCTGGAATGGCGGGTGACCGAACAGGCCCGCGCGATCCTGGCGCTGCCGCCGGGGAGCTGGCGGGTGCAGGATTATCCGCTCGGGCCGTTGCTCGGGCAATGCTGTGGCGGGCGGGTAAGGGTGCTGGTGGAACGGTTGGACCCTGATGCGAGTGGATGGATCGACGCGTTCGAGAAGGGTGAGATCGTAGCGAGGCTCGAAACAGCGGCGATTCAAAGATCCACCTTCCCCGGCGCAGGCCGGGGCCCAGTTACGACCGGCCCGATACTGGACCCCGGCCTGCGCCGGGGAAGCATTGTGGCGAGGGGTGCGCTCCCTGATTGCGGAACCGAATTCCTCGAACCCGTCGAAACCCACGGCACCCCCCTCATCCTCTTCGGCGCCGGCCATGTCGGCCGCGCCATCGCCGATCGTTCGCCCGGGCTGCCCCTCCACCTCGCCTGGTTCGACAGCCGCGAGGACGCCGCCGACTATCCCGGCGTCATGCAGGTCGACGAAGAGGCCATGGTCGACTGCGCCCGTACCGCTCCCGCCGATGCCGCGATCCTGATCGTCACCCACGATCACGCCCTCGACTACCGCCTCACCGCCGCGGCGCTCGCCGGAACCGCAGCCTATGTCGGCCTGATCGGCTCGGCCACCAAGCGCGCGCGCTTCCTCTCCCGGCTCTCGAACGAGGGAATCGATGCGTCGCGCCTCACCTGCCCGATCGGCCTGCCCGGCGTGACCGGCAAGGAACCGGCGGTGATCGCCATCGCGGCGCTCGCCCAGATCCTCTCGCTCGCCCGGCACGCGGCATGACCGCCCAGGGCTTCCGCGCCGAGCTGCTGAGCGTTCCGGAAGATCCCGCGCAAGGCGGCACGATCCGCCACCATGAAGACGGGCTGCTCGTCATCGAGGGCGGCTTGGTCGTGGCGTTCGGCGACTACGCCGATCTCGCCCCGCGCTTCCCCGGCATGCCCGTCGAACGCCTGTCGGGACTGCTCGTCCCCGGCTTCGTCGACACGCATATCCATTATCCGCAGACCGACAGCATCGCCGCTTATGGCGGCCAGCTGCTCGAATGGCTCGAACGCCATATTTTTCCGGCCGAGGCCGCCTTTGCCGATCGCGCTCACGCCGATGCGGTCGCGGCCTTCTTCCTCGACGAACTGCTGCGCAACGGCACCACCAGCGCTTTGGTTTTCGCGACGGTCCATGCCCACTCCGTCGACGCCCTGTTCGAGGCGGCGCTCGCGCGGAACATGCGGATCGTCTCGGGCAAGGTGCTGATGGATCTCGGGCCGGAGACCTTGCGCGATTCGGTCGAGGCCGGCCGGGCCGACAGCGAGGCGTTGATCGCGCGGTGGCACGGGTGCGGGCGGCTGGGTTACGCGGTGACGCCGCGTTTCGCGCTCACCTCGTCGGATGCGCAGCTTGCCGGCGCGGGCGATCTGGTCGCCGCGCACCCCGAGGTACTGATGCACACCCATCTCGCGGAGAATACCGGAGAGATCGCCGCGGTCGCCGGTCGCTTCCCGGCCGCGCTGGACTATCTCGACGTGTATGATCGCTTCGGCCTGGTCGGTCCGCGCTCGGTGTTCGCGCACTGTGTCCATATGGAAGATCGTGCCCTCGCGCGGATGAGTGATGCCGGGTCGAGCATCGCCTTCTGCCCGACCAGCAACCTGTTCCTCGGCTCCGGCCTGTTCGACCTCGCGGCTGCGAACCGCCACGGCGTGAAGATCGGGATCGGCACGGATGTCGGCGCGGGCACCAGCTTCTCGCTGCTCGCGACCCTGGGCGAGGCCTATAAGATCGGGCAGATGCGCGGCATGCCGCTCGACCCGTTCCGCGCACTCCATCTCGCTACGGCCGGTGGCGCCCGGGCGCTCGGTCTCGCCGACCGGATCGGGGGGCTTCAGCCCGGGCAGGAGGCCGATTTCGTGGTGCTCGATCCTGCGGCCACGCCGTTGCTCGCACGGCGCACCGCCGGGGCGAGCCTCGCGGACAAGCTGTTCGCGCTCCAGATATTGGGCGATGACCGCGCGATCGCCCGAACCTATGTCGCCGGCCGCTGCGCCTGGACGCGGCCGGCCTGACTATTTTCTTGGGTCGAGCAGCCCTTCGAACAGCCGGATGACCTTGCCGGTGCGGTTCTTCTCGAAATCGCGCGGATGCACGAACTGATCGGCGAACCAGGGATAGAGATCCGAGTCGAACGCCGTCTTCAGCCAGTCGATCGTCGCACGCACCGCCGGCGAATGCCGCGCTTCGGCATGGAAATAATACCAGAGGTCGAACCGCAGCGGCAACGGCACGTCGAGCGGGATCAGATGCTTCGACACTGCCCGGGCATAGGTCGGTAGCGCGGCGATGCCGGCGCCATTGACCACCGCCCAATAGACGGACAGCGCCGAGTTCGACCGGATCGGCATGAAGCTCGCCGGCCAGTCCGATCCGACCAGATATTTGATCAGTCCGGGGTTGAGGCCCGGCCCGCTCTGCTCGACGAACTGGTGTTCGCGGAACTGATCGAGCGACGTCATCGCGCCGTTGCGGCGGATATAGGCTTCGGACGCGAACAGCATGTAATGCACCGTTGCCAGCTTGGCCCGGACCAGATCGCGCCGGTGCGGCTCGCTGAACGCGACGCCGACATCGACGACGTCGCTGCGGTCGCGCGCGACGTCGTAATCGAGCTGCAGCGAAACGGTCAGGTTGGACAATGCGGGCGACAGGTCGTTCAGGCGCGGCGTCAGCCACAGGCTGCCCAGCCCTTCGGTACAACCGATGGTCAGTTCACCGGGATTGATCAGGACATTGGCCTCGCCATCACCCTCCGACTCGGCCGACAGGGCGGCGCCCGCCATCTCGCGCGCGGCGCGGGCCAGCATCAGGCCGATATCGGTCGGCACGACGCCGCTTCTCGACCGACCCAGCAATTTGGTGCCGATCCGGTCCTCCAGCCGCTCGATCCGGCGGCGCAAAGTATTGAGGGACAGCCTGGAACTGTCTGCCGCAGCACGAAAACTATGATGTTCGGTGACGAGCAGGAGCGCGCGAAGATCGTCCCAGTCCAGGTCCCGAACGAGCGTGCGAACGTGCGTGGCGTTCCACCTGGGAACACCATGGTCCGGATTTTGGATCGCGGCCGGTTGCTTGCTCGCCATTACACTCCTGTCCGAGGCTAACTTAACAGTGGGAGCGACAAAATGCGAGCAGAGCCGCACAAACGGAATTCCGACAGTTTCGGCAGGCTTCGCTTCTCCGAAAAGGTCGAGCGCACCCTGTCGCGGACCGAATCGCCGCCCGTATCGCGGCCTGCCAGCGACGCCGAGATCCAGGCCGTGCTCGACAAGGCCGGACGCCTTTTCCCGGTCGCGCCGTTCAGCGCGATCGACCGGATGCGCAAGCGCAATCCCGCCATCGTCCGCGTCATCGAGGGGCTGAGCGACGCGGACGACCCCACCATGATCGCCTATCTGCCGCTGTCCGCCGAGGGCGCGGAGCATCTGCTCGCCGGCACCCTCAACGGCCGCGAGCCGAAGCCGGAATGGATCGTCGCCGAGCATGAGATTCCGACCGCGGTCTATATCTGGATGACCTGGACGCCCGGTCGGCTGGCCCGCGCGCTTCCCGGCATGGCACGGATCTTTTCCGAGCTGGTGCCCGATGGCTGTCCGCTCTTCTCCCGCGCCGTGACCGATCATGCCGCGCGACTCAACGCCGCGATGGGCTTCGAGCAGGCCAATCGGGTCTATCCGGGCGCGCCCGACTGGTTGCTGGTCGTCCTGCCCCGGGCGGAGATGGCGCCGATCCCGACGCGGATGACGGCGCCGGCGCGCCAGGCCCCGAAGATCGAGGTGCGCCCGGTCCGCTCGTTCGAGGACATGGCGATGATCTTCGCCGTGCGCTCCTCGACCTACATCAGCGAGCAATTCTGCCTCTACTCCGAGGAATTCGACGGCAACGACTTCTGCGCGACTCACCTGATCGGCTTCATCGACGGCGATCCGGCGGGGTGCATCCGCATGCGCTATTTCGGCGATTTCGTGAAGGTCGAGCGGCTGGCGGTACGCCGCGAATATCGTCGCAGCCGGCTGGCGTTCAAGCTGGTGCGCGAGGCGCTGGCGCTGGCGCGGCACAAGGGTTTTCGCCGTTTCTACGGCCATGCCCGGCTCGATCTGGTGCCGTTCTGGGCGATGTTCGGCTTCCGCGAAATGGCGGAGCGCCCGTTGTTCAAATTCGCCGATGTCGACTATCGCGAGATGGAGTTGGATGGCGAGGCGGACGAGCATCCGATCGGCATCGGCGACGATCCGATGGTGACGATCCGTCCCGAAGGCGCCTGGGGCGTGCCCGGTCCGCTCGAACTGTCCAACCTCCGCCCGAGCCGCGCCGCCTTTTTCAGCGACATGAAGACGGTCGGCCGCGCCGCTCACTAGGCAAAGGACGCGACGCCTCCCGGCCGGCTTCTCATCCGGCCGGGCGCGGTGGTTCGCGTGCCGGATACGCGTCGAGGTTCGCGCCGATCCATTGGCGCAGATCCTCGGCGGGCGGCGCGGCGGCTGGGCCGCTGAGGTACTGCGCGAGCATCGTCTCCATGAGATAGAGATAGGCGCGCCGGGCCATGGGGTCGTCGGGTGCGTGCGGCTGCTTGCGCGCGACGATCACCTCGGCGTTTCGGCCGAGCTGCCTGAGGCGCGCGGCATAATCGATCACGCTGCGGATCGGCACGCGCTCGTCCCGGCCGGCGGCGATGATGAGCAGCGGCGTGCGCATCGCCGCCACGCGCGCATAGGGCGATTGCGCGGTCAGCCGCCGGGCGATCGCCGGGTCGCCCGCGTCGAGGCCAAGCAGGCGCAGGGTCGTCGCGAAGGCGATGCCGCCGCTCGAGCCGATAGTCCCCCGATCGACCACCTGGCGCGACACCCAACCGAAATCGGCCGGCGGTACGATCGCGACCCCGACGCGGAACAGGCCCGATCCGTTCGACAGTGCCTGCAAGGTGGAATAACCCCCGAACGAGGCGCCGGCGATGCCGACCCGTTTCGGATCGCCGATCCCGCGCGCCAGCAGCCAGCGCACGCCTTCCTCGATATCGCGCTGGACCCGGCCATCGCCGAAATCGCCGCGTGCGCTGAGCATATAGGCGCGCCCATAGCCGGTCGATCCGCGGAACTGCGGACGAAACACCGCATAGCCGCGATTGGCGAGAAGCTGGGTGGTCGTGCTGTAATCGGGCTCGTCGTGCGACCACGGGCCGCCATGCACGGCGGCGATCAGCGCCACGTGCCGCAGGTCGCGGCCCGCCGGGACGGTGAGCAGGCCATGGATCAGCATGCCGTCGGAAGCGGGAAAGCTGACCGGCACCGTTGCTGCGAGCGCCGCTTCCGGCACGCGCGGCCTTTTGCCCGAATCGTCGAGCATCGGGTCCAGCCGGCCGGTCCGCGGATCGAACAGGTACCAGCGCAGGCCCTGCAACCGCGACCCGCGCTCGCGCACCAGCCACTGTCCGGAGGTGGGGGACACGGTGATGTCGCCGGACAGGCGTTTCGCCAGCAGCGCCATGGCCTGCCGCGAATCGTCGGTCAGGCCGTGGCTTGCCGGAGTGCCGCCGCGATAACCGGCGATGAGCGGCACGCCCGATCGCGGATCGATCGCCAGTGAATCGAGATCGCGCTCGCCCGACGGATCGCGGTGCAGGATCGTGCGGCGCCCATTGGCGTCGATGCGCATCACCCCGCGCAGATCGCCGCCAAGATCGCTCGCGAGATACAGGCCGCGCCCATCGGCCGTGGTGCCGGCCAGATCGCAGCGCTCGAGCTGCACGCACAGCGCGAGGATTCGGTATCGCCCGTCGGCGCGGCGCGCCTGGATGACATGGTGATCGCCCTCGACCAGCTTGGCGAACGCGACGCGGCCGTCAGGAGCCATGGCAAAATCGACCGGATCGCGGCGGCCAAAGGCGATCAGCTGGCGTGTGCCGTCGCGCTCGACGCGCCATAGCCGATAGCCGACAGGGGCACGCTGCCCGTCGACCCGCAGTTCTTCCTTGAGGATCGCGGCGGCGGGACGCCAGGGATCGATCCCGGCAAAGCGCAGCCCGGTCGATCCGCCGATCTGCGCCACCAGCCCCGACCCGAGATCGCCTGCCACCGCGACCCGCCGCAGCGTGCGGTTCGACACGAGGTACAGCCAGCGCCCGTCATGCGACCAGAAGATGTCGTCCGCATCGGCACGGCGCAGCAGCGTGCGTGCCGCCCCGCCGCTTGGCTTCAGCCACAGACTCGTCTCCTCCCCGACCTTGCGCAGCCAGGCGACATGCCCGCCATCGGGCGCGATCGTGGCCGCACTGATCGTCGGTTCCACCAGGAATGCGTCGCGCGGGATCTGCGCCGGCACCGGCCGAGCCCGTTCGGCGGCGAGATTCGCTCTCAGAACAGATAACAGAGATCCACCCCCTCCGTTCGCCCTGAGCTTGTCGAAGGGCTGTACTTTTCTTCCGCAGAAGGAAGGGCAAGGCTTCGACAAGCTCAGCCCGAACGGTGAGAGACTAGTCAGCCCAGGAGAGCTTCGCATGGTGTTCGACGCGCCTACCGCCCCACTGAGGGCAAGCATCATCACCCCGGCCGCGACGAGGCGCAGCCGCCGATCATCAGTCATCGTCCGTCTCCAGAATTCAGCGTTGCGCCTTGGGCCGGATCAGCGCGAAGGCCACCAGCATCGGCACCCCCAGGATCAAGGTCGCGACGCCCCACACCGCCTGCGCCCGTGCAACCAGCCCCCGCCGTCGCGCCAGCAGCCAGGCGATCACCGCTGAGAGCAGATGCAGCACCGTCATCCCCACGATCACCGCGACCGGCAACACCACCGGCATGCGCACCTCAAGCGGCTCATGCTCGCCGAACAGCCCCTCGGCCGCATCGCGCACGACCTTCAATGGCAGCGACAACCAGTAAGGCGCATAGCGCGACACTGCCGGGAAATCCGGATTGAGCGTCCGCTCGGCAACCGCAGCCGCATGTCCCGCCCCGTCGACTCGCACGATCTGCTGCCACGCCCGGCCCGGCCCGTCGATCGCACCATGCCCATAGGTGAAGGAGATCAGATAACCGTCGAGCAACTCGATCGCATCGATCCGCGACATGCCGCCGATCGGCGCGGGCAGGGGGATCGTCGCCAGCGCCGGATGAAGCCGGTCGCCCTCGTCGAGCACCCGCGCATCGTAAATCCGCAGCGCCCGGTCGCTCACCAGCCCGATCGCATCGCCCATCTTCGTCGGTCCGTTCGCGATCGTCTCGGCCGCGGGCAGCGTGATGCGCGTATGGAGCCGCCCGTCATCCTCGTTGAACGCAGCGATCTGCGATGCCGCCATTAGCTGCCCGCCGGCGACCGGCAAAGGCGGCGTCCGGAACGCCGCGCCGCCATCGAGGCCGAGCACCCCGGCGCGCGCGAGCGTCGCCAGCCGCACCCCGTGGAAGCGCATGTCGTCATGGCTGAAAGTCCAGCGCACGCCCCTCCGCTCGTCGTCGAATTCGATCGGCACGACATTGGTCAGTGCGCCCCGCGCGGGCAGCCGCGCGGCCTGCGGCGGCAGATAGAAAACTTCGGAGAGCTTCACCTGCTCGCGCCACAGATCGGCCTCGCGGTCACGCCGGCCGGCCAGCCCCGCTTCGATCAAAGCTCCACCCTCGGCGCGCACGGCTTCGACCACACCGCCTTTGGGCGGCACGCTGTTCAGCGGATGCGTACCCGTGGCGATCCACAGGATCTGGAAGACGATGTCCCCCGCCACCACCGCGACGACATAGGCGCCCATCGCCACGCTCAGCGCGGTGCCGGCCAGCGCGCCACCGCGCGGTGTCTCCTCCAGGTCGGGCTTGAATACGCTCGCGACCAACGCCGCCAGCAGCGCCGCGACCATCGCCTGCACCGCGATCGCACCCCATCCCGAGGCAGCGCTCATCGTCGGCAGCAAGGCCGGCACCAGCGCCAGCCAGGCGTAGCGACGGGGCCCAAGCATCGCATAGATGCCGGCAAGATAGCCGATCAGCGCGATCAGCAACGCCGCGACCGGCAACAGCCAGTGCCGTGCATCGACGAAACGCGCGCCGATCGCGCCGTGGCTGGCCAGCAGCACCAGCACCGGCAATGCGGCGGCCACCGCCAGCATCGCCGCCCCGGCGCCCGCCACCGCGAGCAGGATCCGCCCCGGCGCCAGCGGCCGGTGCAGCAGCATGATCCACTGGTTGGTGCGCCGGTACGTGCCCGCCTGGTACAGGCCGAACAATATGCCGGCGACGGCGTAGATGCCCGCGACGAGCTGATAGACCATCAGCGGCTGCTGGATCGCGTCGACCACCCGGTCGAAGAACAGCAGCACCCCGGCATGCAGGCCGGCGGCACCAAGCGCCAGCCAGCGGAAGCGGCGGCACTCGGCCTTGAACAGTTCGACCATGAAAAACTCCTCAGCCCGTGGGGCCGGCGTGATGGCGAGTCAGGAAGGCGTCGACTGCGCGGTCGAGCGGCACTGCCTGGCTCTGGATGGTCTTCGCGCCGTGTCCGCGCAGGAAGTCGGCGAACGCATCTCCCTGGTCGATCACGGTATAATGATGCACCCCGTCGATCCGGCGATGCTGGAGCAGCCCCGGCACGCCCTCCGGCTCGGGTCCCTTGAACGGGATGTCGGTCACCCACAGCCGGATGCGCTCGCAGAAATCGTCGGGCGCCGAGACATTGCGCAGTCGCCCGCGCTCCAGCACGATCAGATTGTCGGCCAGCCGCTCGACCTCCTCGATCTGGTGCGAGCAATAGAGGATCGTCCGTCCCTCCGCCGCGACCCCGTCGATCAGCGCATCGAGCACGCGGCGCTTGGCCACCACGTCGAGTCCGAGCGTCGGTTCATCCAGGATCAGCAGCTCGGGATTCTGCCCCAGCGCCATGGCGAGGTTGAGCCCCGCCCGCTCGCCGCGCGACAGCTGCGATACGCGCTGCTGCGCCAGCAGGTCGAAACTGCCGATGACATTATGGAACGCCCGCTCGTCCCAGCGCGCGGCATGGTGGCGCCGCTGCATCTCCGCCACGGCGGATACCGTCATCCAGCCCGGCAGAATATGCTCTTCGTTGACGAAGCCGATCCGCCCGCGATCCTCCGGCGTCAGCGCGCGGCTGTCGCGGCCGAGGATGAACGCGTCGCCCGAATCCGCGGTGATGAAGCCGAGCAGCAGCCGGAACAAGGTCGACTTGCCCGCGCCATTGGCGCCGACCACCGCGTGGATGCCTCCGCGCGGCAGTGCGAGATCGAGCCGGTCGATCGCTACCTTCCTGCCATGCCGCCGCGTCAGCGCCCGCGTCTCGATCGCGAGATCGCTCACGCGATCTTCCTCGGCGCGACCTGATCGAGTGCATCCCCGACTCGCGCGATCGCAACGTCATGCGGATACTGGATCGCCACCACTTCATTGACGAACCGCCCGAGCGCATCGTCGAACCGCCGCTCGCGCTCCTCCGCGCTGAACTGCTGCCGCCGCACCGCGACGAACAACCCCAGCCCCTGGCGCGATTCGAGCCAGCCCTCGGAGGTCAGGATCGTATAGGCCTTGGCCACGGTATTGGGGTTGATGCCGAGCTGTTGCGCCAGCCCCCGAACGCTCGGCACCTGCGCGCCCTGCGCCAGATCGCCCGTGGTGATCTGCATGCGGATGGCGTCGACGATCTGGCGGCTGATCGATCGGCTGTCGCCAGTGACGATCGCAATGGCGATGGGGGTGGTTCGGGCCAAAGGGGGTGACTCGCTGTCTGTGTGTACTATGTGACTTAGTACAGTGAGATGAAGCGCCGGTCAAGCAGGAGGCGCGATCGTGCCACCCTTACCGCCAAACTGCCGTTTTCCGTCGGTTCACCGGACCGGAGGCACGGCCGATCCGAAAGGATGGAACCCGATTGATTGGCTGCTGTTCGCGCAGTTCGCTGATCATTTGGGAGTATGCGATGTTGCCGTCCGTGACGAAATTGGCCCCCGCGGCCCTGGTTCTTGTGGGTGCGATGGGTCTGGGTGGCTGCGCCACCAAGGGATATGTGCGGGATCAGATCGCTCCCGTCAGCCAGCGCGTCGACGCGCTCGAGTCGAGACTGCAGGAAACCGACAGCACCGCCAAGTCGGCGCTGGCGCAGGCCCAGGCCGCATCCGGCCAGGCCCAGAATAACGGTCAGCGCATCGATCAGCTCAATGCCCGTGTGGACGGCATCGAGCAGAGGCTGCAGGAAGCGCAGCGCAAGCGGCCGCGTAACTGACGCCGCAAGACAGCATATGCTGACCACGTCGTGACGGCCCGCGTCCGCCGCTCCCGCGGAGCGGCGACCGGTCCTGTTCGAGCGATTCACCTCCTGGCGCTGGCCGGGCTTGCCCTGACCGTTTCCGTACCCTCGCGGGCGGAACAGGCGGCCAAGTCCGCCACGCCCGAATCGTCGCGGCCGGAACGTCCGGCAGCGGAAGAGCCGATCCAGTCGGCCGCCGCGAAGCGCGTCGCCGACTGGATCGTGGCATCCGGCGATAACGGGTCCTTGCCGTACATCGTCATCGACAAGCAGCAGGCGTCGCTGTTCCTGTTCGGTGCGGATGGGACACCGCTCGGCAAGGGGCCGGTCCTGATCGGGGTCGCTGTCGGCGACGATGCCACCCCCGGCATCGGCAGCAAGAATCTCGCCGAGATCGGCCCGGCCGAGAAGACCACGCCCGCCGGGCGCTTTCTCGCCAAATTCGGCCTCGCCGCCGGGCGGCAGAAAGTGCTGTGGGTCGATTACGCGACCTCGGTGGCGCTCCACCCGATCCCGCCCGGCGCCAGCCGGAAGGAACGCCGCCGCGAGCGCATGCTGTCGCCGACGTCCGACGACAACCGCATCACCTTCGGCTGCATCAACGTGCCGCTCGCCCTTTACGGCAAGACCATAGCGCCGCTGTTCCGGAAAAAGGGTGGTTATGTCTATGTCCTGCCCGACACCAGGCCGCTGGAGGCCGTCTTTCCCCTTCTCTACGCGCAGGGGGCGCCCCTGCCCGGCACCACCCCCGTCGCGGAAAAGGGGTCAGAGTGATTTTTGGTCCTGGGCGGCTCGGCCCCCGGGGCGCACTCTTCGCGACGCTTGAGGCGCACCCCGAAAGCAGACATGCTCGCAACCGGATCTCGGTGAGGAAACGCCATGCGAAGCACCTTCGTTCGTCTGGCCCTGCTGGCCGCTCTGGCATGGTCTTCGCCCGCATGGAGCCAGGCGACCACGCGTCAATGTGGCGCGGCCGAGGAACCGGGGCAGGCCTGCCTGCTCGCCCGCAAGGAACTCCCCGCTCTTCCGGCCGGACAGACCTTCTGGCTACTCGACCGGTTTCCCTCGAAACAGG
This sequence comes from Sphingomonas sp. BL-S-29, assembly GCF_055521495.1. NCBI lineage: Bacteria > Pseudomonadati > Pseudomonadota > Alphaproteobacteria > Sphingomonadales > Sphingomonadaceae > Sphingomonas > Sphingomonas sp. BL-S-29. The sequence continues at coordinate 20,757 of NZ_CM145482.1, read as the reverse complement.
CCGCCGAAAAGGCCGCCATCGCAACGAGCGTCGTCGCCGAGGCGTTCGGATCGACCTGGCTCTTCACCCTTGAGCATGCCGGGTGGCGGCCCAGGGGAGGCAGGCATGTTGCCGAAATCGGCCCGCTCGCGGTGGAGCCGGCCTCGACCTATGCGGCCGAATATCTCCGCTCGATCTTCGTTCCCGGCGCGACCGCCCCCCTCCACACGCATTCCGGTCCGGAGGCCTTTTACGCGGTCAGCGGCGATACCTGCCTCGAGACGCCGGACGGTCTTCGGATCGGTCGCGGTCCCGGCAACAGCCTGACGATCAGGGCGGGGCCGCCGATGCTGCTGATGGCCATCGGAACCGCGCCACGCCAGGGCTTCGCGCTGATCCTCCACGATGCCGGCCAGCCGCCCACCACCCTGACTCACGACTGGCACCCTCAGGGGTTGTGCGCCCGGCAGCTTGCGACGGACCAGGCCCGGTAAAGGGCTGGCCGATCCCTGCCCAGGCGGGTCAATCGGGGACGACGAGACGCTTCGATTCAAGCTGGGAGGATCATCCCCTACCCTTTGCGATCGGTCCGCCGGGTGGCGGGCTGCGGGGGATGACGATGATTCAGGCGAACCGGGTCGGGCAAGTAAAGGTCAGGCTATATCCGACCAATTCTCATAATTCGTCAAGTAAAAGGCCACGCGATTCAGGCTATATTTCGCGCGTCATGAGCTATTGTCGTTGGAGATGTCCAACTGCCGGAATGATCGCGTCCAACACGAGACATCGAACCGAGAAAAGGCTTCGGAATTTTCGGGTCGACGTTGGCTGGCAAAAATGCCCGAATAGTTGCGCGGAGTGCGGGGGCGACCCCGGTGATGACTGTTTCGCCCAAGCGCCGCTCGCTTCAATACGCTTCATTGTACCCAGAATAGTGGCATATTACTTCCGGGGCGCCTTTGACCTAGAGGAAGAACGTCCCCTCGATCACCGTCATGCAGGTCCCGCCCAGGATCACCCGGTCGCCATCGAGCCGGCAGGCCAGCCGGCCGCCGCGCGCGCTCGCCTGGAAGGCGGTGAAGCTGTCGCGGCCCAGTCGCTTCGCCCAATAGGGCACCGACACGGCATGGGCGGAGCCCGTCACCGGGTCCTCGTCGATGCCCGCGCCGGGCGCGAACACGCGGCTGACCACATCGGTCTCGTCGCCCGGCGCGGTCACGATGGTGAGCACATCGCCCTCGGCCGCGAGCTTGCGGAAATCGGGTTTCAGCGCGCGTATCTGCGCCTCGTTCTCCAGTACGATCAGGGCATATCCCCCGGTCCGCCACAAGGTCTCGACGGTGCCGTCCAGCCCCAGCGCCGCGACGATCTCCGGCAGCGGCCGGGTCTCGGGCGCCCAGGCCGGCAGCGCCAGCTCATATCCGTCGCCGGCGCGCGCGACCTCGAGCACGCCCGATGTGCGCGTGCGGAACGTCACCCTGTCGATCGTCGAATCGCTCGACAGCACGAAATGCCCGCTCGCCAGCGTCGCATGGCCGCACAGGGCGACCTCGACCGTCGGCGTGAACCAGCGCAGCTCGAAATCCGCCGCTCCGCTCGTGTCGGGCAGGATGAAGGCGGTCTCGGCCAGGTTGTTCTCCGCCGCGATCGCCTGCAGCGTCGCATCGTCCAGCCAGCTGCTCAGCGGCATCACCGCCGCGGGATTGCCCTCGAACGGATTGGCGGCGAACGCGTCGATCTGGACGAACGGAATCCTCATATGCGCTTCCCGAACCAATGGGGGGTGACGTCCGCCTCGATCAGCGGATTGTCGGTGTCGACATGCCCGTCGGGATCGAGATGGATCAGCACCTCGACCTTGGGGAATTGCTTGCGGATCTTCGCCTCGACCGCATCCATCACGACATGCGCGTCGGCCACCGTCATCTCCGCCGCGACATACATGTGGAACTGCGCGAAATCATGGCTGCCCGACCGGCGCGTGCGGAAATCATGGATGCCGCGCAGCTCGGGATGCTGCGCCGCCGCCTCGATGAAGCGCTTGCGTTCCTCCTCGGGCCATTCCTTGTCCATCAGCTGGTCGATCGCGTTGCTCGACGCGCGAAACGCGCCGAACGCCAGCCAGGCGGCGATGACGATGCCGAACAGCGGATCCGCACCGCTCCAGCCGAGATACTGGTCGAGCACCAGGGCGACGATCACGGAGCCGTTGAGCAGGACGTCGGACTGGTAATGCATATTGTCGGCCATGATCGCGACCGATCCGGTGCGCCGGATGATGCTGCGCTGATAGACCAGCAGCATCATGGTCGCGAGGATCGCGATGATCGACACGCCGATACCGAACTCGGCGTCATGCGTCGGATCGCTCTCGCTGAACGCCATGATCGCACGCCAGGCGATGCCCGCCGCCGACGCCGTGATCAGCATGACCTGGAACAGCGCGGCCAGCGCCTCCGCCTTGCCATGGCCGAAACGATGGTCGTGATCGGCCGGCGTCGCGGCGAGCCGGACGCCGTAGAGCGTGACGAGCGAGGCGAGCAGATCGAGCGCGGTATCGGCCAGCGACCCGAGCATCGCGACCGATCCGGTATGCCAGGCCGCAAAGCCCTTCAGCCCGAGCAGGAACAATGCCATCGCCACGCTGGCAAGGGCGGCGCGCACGACATAGGGAATGGCGCGGCGCTGGTCCTCGGTCATGGGAACAGCAGCCCTTCGCTCCAGCCATCTCCGTCACGCACGAACAGGCGGCGCTCGTGAAGCCGGTGCGCGCGGTCCTGCCAGAATTCGATCCGGTCCGGGCTCAGCCGGTACCCGCCCCAATGCGGCGGCCGCGGCACCGGGCCGCCCTCGAAGCGCGCCTGCACCTCGGCGAACCGCGCCTCGAAGGTCGCGCGGGAATCGAGCGCGCGCGACTGGTCGGACGCCCAGGCGCCGAGCTGCGAATCGCGGTGCCGGCTGGCGAAATAGGCGTCGGATTCGGCGTCGGTCACCCGGCTCAGCGGCCCCTCGATGCGGATCTGCCGGCGCCGCGACTTCCAGTGGAACAGCAGGGCGGCCTGCGGATTGGCGGCGATGTCCGCTGCCTTGCGGCTCTCGCGGTTGGTGTAGAAGACGAAGCCGTCGGGTCCATGGCCCTTGAGCAGCACCATGCGCACGGAAGGGCGACCCTCCGCGTCTGCGGTGGCCAGCGCCATCGCGTTCGAATCGTTCGGCTCGGTTTCGCGTGCCTCGGCATACCAGAGGTCGAACAGTTGGAAGGGATCCTGTACCATGGTCGCGCTTTACGGCCGCCATGGACGGGTGTCGAGGAACGGAACCGTCGCTTATCGATTGAATCGGCCCCAAGGCAATCGGGGCAACGAAGGAACCGGAAAATGGCCGCACGCGCCTATTGGCAGGGACAGATCAGGCTCGCGCTCGTCTCGATTCCGGTCGAGATCTACACCGCGACCAAATCCGGCGCGCAGGTCAGCTTCAAGCAGATCCATGAACCGACCGGCAAGCCGATCCACTATGAGAAGGTCGTGACGGGCATCGGCCCGGTCGACACTGACGAGATCATGAAGGGCTTCGAATATGAGAAGGGCGAGTTCGTCCTGCTGGAGCAGGACGAGATCGATGCGGTGAAGCTCGAATCGAAGAAGACGCTGGAACTCACCCAGTTCGTCGATGCGAGCGAGATCGACGTGCTCTATTACGAAAAGCCCTATTTCGTGGTGCCGGCCGACGACCTTGCCGAGGAAGCGTTCATCGTGCTGCGTGAGGCGCTCCGACGGACGAAGAAGGTCGGGCTCGGCCAGCTCGCCATGCGCGGCCGCGAATATGTCGTCAGCCTCAAACCCTGCGGGCGCGGCATGGTGCTGGAGACGCTGCGCTATGCGGACGAGGTCAACAAGGCGCAGGGATATTTCCGCGACATTCCCGATTCGAAGCCTGACGAGGATCTGCTCGAACTGGCCGAGGCGCTGATCGAAAAGAAGACCGGCGCGTTCGATCCGAAGGATTTCCACGATCATTATGTCGAGGCGCTGAAAGGCCTGATCGAGCGCAAGCGCAAGGCCAAGGGCCGCAAGATCCTGGAAGACACCAGCGACGACCCGACCGGCCGCTCGGGCTCGAATGTGGTCGACCTGATGGCCGCGCTGAAGAAGTCGATGGAACGGCCGGGTGCGTCGCCTTCGTCGAAGCCGGCCGCAGCCAGCAAGAAGCCCGCAGTGAAGAAAGCAACTGCAGCGCCCGCAAAGAAACCGGCGGCGAAGAAACGTGCATAGCGCCGACCTTTGTACCCCCGCGAAGGCGGGGGTCCAGACTGGGCTCCCGCCTTCGCGGGAGCACAATTGATGGTACGCGCGACCGACCCGCTGGCGCTCTACAACGCCAAGCGCGATTTCGCTCAGACCGCGGAACCGGCGGGCACGCTCGCACCCGGCAACGGCAACAGCTTCATGGTGCAGAAGCACGACGCGAGCCGGCTGCACTGGGATTTCCGGCTGGAGATCGACGGCGTCCTGAAGAGCTGGGCCGTCACCCGCGGCCCCAGCCTCGACCCGAACGAGAAACGCCTCGCCGTCCGTACCGAGGATCATCCGTTGTCCTACGCCACCTTCGAGGGCACCATCCCAAAAGGGCAATATGGCGGCGGTACGGTGATGCTGTGGGATCGCGGCACCTGGTCCCCGATCAAGGGCAAGAGCGCCAAGGACTTGGAGAAAGGCCACCTGCATTTCGTGCTCGATGGCGAGCGCATGAAAGGCGAATGGCTGCTGATCCGCCTGAAGCCGCGCGGCAAGGAAAAGAGCGAGAACTGGCTGCTGCGCAAGATCGACGATGCGGAGGCCGGCGGCACCGACACGCTCGTGGAAACCGCCCTTACCAGCGTCGCGACCGGCCGAACCATGGTCGAGATAGCCGAAGGCGCCAAACCCAAATCCTCCCCCGCGAAGCGGGGGAGGGGGACCAGCGAAGCTGGTGGAGGGGGCCGTCCCAAACGCGCCGCCGGTGGCAAGCCGGCTTCCGGCACCTTGCCAGCCTTCCGCGATTTCCAGCTCGCCACTTTGGTCGACAGCGTCCCCACCGGCAGTCGCTGGCTGCACGAGGTGAAGTACGACGGCTACCGCGTGCTGCTCGCGATCGCCGGCACGAAGGTGAAGATCTACAGCCGCTCCGGCCTCGACTGGACCGAGAAATTCCCCGGCATCGCCGAAGCCGCGGCGACCCTGAACCTCGGCAACGCGCTGATCGACGGGGAAGTGGTCGCCTTCAAGGACGGCAAGCCGAACTTCTCCACCCTGCAGGACGCGATCGCCAAGGGCGGTGACATGACCCTGTTCGCCTTCGACCTGCTCGAATTGGACGGCGAGGATATCGCCGCCCTGCCCAACATCCAGCGCAAGGAACGCCTGCGCCCCCTGATCCAGGGCACCGACGCTCGCCTGCAATTCGCCGAGCACATCCTCGGCTCGGGCGAGCAATTGTTCGAGACGATGTGCCGCGAAGGCTATGAAGGCATCATCTCGAAGCTGGCCGATGCGCCCTATCGCGGCCAGCGCAGCAAGAACTGGCTCAAGGTGAAGTGCATCAGGCGCCAGGAATTCGTGATCGTCGGCTGGACGCCGTCCGACAAGTCGCGCGGCTTCCGCGCGCTGCTGCTCGGCCTCAACGGACCTGACGGATTCACCTATGCCGGCAAGGTCGGCACCGGGTTCGACACCGACACGATGCTGGACCTGAGCGCGAAGCTCGCCAAGCTCGAACGCAAGGAGCCGACCGTGCAGGCGCCCCGTGCTGCCGTGCGCGGCGCGCATTGGGTCGAACCGAAGCTGGTCGCCGAGATCGCCTTTGCCGAGACCACGCCCGATGGCGTGCTGCGCCACTCCAGCTTCCTCGGCCTGCGTGAGGACAAGGCGGCCAAGGATGTCGTCGCGGAGAAGCCGATCCCCGTCGATGCCACGCCGGTCCCGGAGGTGCATGTGAAGGTCAGCAGCCGTGACCGGCTGATCTTCCCCGATTCGGACGTCACCAAGGGCGATCTCGCCGATTATTACGCGCGCCTTGCGCCCGCCGTGCTCCCTTGGGCGGCCAATCGGCCGATCAGCCTGGTGCGCTGTCCCCAGGGTCGCGCCAAGCGCTGCTTCTTCCAGAAGCACGATGCCGGCACCTTTGGCGAGCATGTCCATCAAGTGCCGATCCGCGAGAAGGACGGGTCGGTCGAGGACTATCTCTATATCGACGACGTCGATGGCCTGGTGATGTGCGTGCAGATGGGCACGATCGAGTTCCATGGCTGGGGATCGTCGGTCGCAACGCTCGAACAGCCCGACCGCATGGTGTTCGATCTCGATCCCGACGAGGAACTCGGCTTCGATGTGGTCAAGAAGGCCGCGGAGGACATCAAGAACCAGCTCGCCGAAATCGGGCTGGTCAGCTTCGCGATGCTGTCGGGCGGCAAGGGCGTGCATGTCGTGGTGCCGTTGAAGCCCCAGGCCGAATGGCCGGCGGTGAAGGACTTCGCCGAACGCTTCTGCCGCGCGCTCGCCGAGGCCGAGCCGGAACGCTATGTCGCCAACATGGCGAAGGCCAAGCGCAAGGGCCGCATCTTCCTCGACTATCTGCGCAACCAGCGCGGCTCGACCGCGGTCCTGCCTTATGTTGCAAGGGCGCGGTCCGGCGCGCCGGTCGCCGCGCCCGTCACCTGGACCGAGCTGCGCGACATCGAGAATGCCCATCGCTGGGGCGTGCGCGATGGCGCCGAGTTGCTCGAACGCGCCAATTCGCGCGAACTCGCGGGTTGGGGATTTGCCGATCAGGTGCTGCCCGATCTCTGATCCTTGTTGCACGCGCGAAGGGATTGTGGTCGAGTCGTCGGGTTCTAGGGGAACGCCTCAAATCGCCATGGCCACGCTCGCAGCGCCCTCTCTGCTCGATCCATCGATCCACGCATTGCGCTGGGTCGCTGATTATTGCGCCCGGGAGAAGGCGGGCGATGTGCTCTGCGCGGGCCAGGGCGACCCGGCCTGGACCGCGATGTTCGAGGAACTGGCCGCCGTCGCCGGCGACGACCTCGCCCAGGCGCGGGACCGGGTGCAGCGCCACGCCGCCGATATCGGCACCGGCTTTCGCATCATCGGCGAGAGCGAGGAGCGCGCCTGGCCGCTGTCCCCCGTCCCGCTGCTGATCGAGGCCGATGAATGGGCCGGGATTGAGGCCGGTGTCGCCCAGCGCGCCGAACTGCTCGAGACGATCCTCGCCGATCTCTATGGCGACGCGAAGCTGGTCGAGCGCGGGCTGATCCCCGCCGCGCTGGTCGCGGGCAGCCCCTTCTTCCTGCGGCCGATGGTGGGGCTGGTGCCGCCGGGCGGGCATCACCTCCATTTCATCGCGATCGATCTCGGCCGCGGGCCGACCGGCGAATGGCGCGTGCTGGCCGATCATCTGCGCGCGCCCGCCGGCGCCGGCTATGCGCTGGAAAACCGGCTGGCGATCTCGCGCACCCTGGGCGGGTTGCAGGGCCGGCTGAACGTCAAGCGCCACGCGCCCTTCTTCGCTGCCTATCGCGATGGCCTCGCCGCTGCCTGTCGCCGCTCGGACCCGCGCATCGGCCTGCTGACCCCCGGCCGCTACAATCCGAGCTATGCCGAACAGGCGCATCTCGCCCGCTATCTCGGGCTGTTGCTGGTCGAGGGTGCCGATCTCGCCGCGCTCGAGGACAAGCTCTATGTCCGCACCATCGGCGGGTTGAAGCGAGTCGATGCGATCTGGAACCGGCTCGATCCGCGGCTGCTCGATCCGCTCGCCTTCGATTCGCATTCGAGCATCGGCGTGCCCGGGCTGATCGACGCGATGGCGGCGGGCAATGTCGTCATCTCGAACGTACCCGGCGCGGGCGTGCTCGAATCCGCGGCCTTTGCCGCCTTCCTGCCGATGCTCGCGACCCGGCTTACTGGCCGGGATCTGCTCCTTCCCAATATCGCCACCTGGTGGTGCGGACAGGACAAGGAGCGCGCGCGCGTGATCGAGGATCTCGATCAGCTGCTGGTCGGTCCGGCGTTCGGCGTCCAGCCGCTCGGCCTCGATGGCGTCATGCCGCGTCCTGGGGCGGAGATCATTGGCGCGGCGCGCGCGGCATTGCTCGACGACATGACCAGCCGGCCCCAGGATTATGTCGGGCAGGAGATCATCCGGCTGTCGACCATGCCGGTCGTCACCGACACGGGGCTCGCGGCACGGCCCTTCACCCTGCGCGTCTTCGCGGCGCGCGGCGCGGACGGCAGCTGGGCGATCATGCCTGGCGGCTTCGCCCGCATTGGCGAGCACAAGGATCCGCGCGCCGTCGTGATGGGCGAGGGCAACTGGTCGGCCGATGTCGCGGTGCACGGGCCGGAACCGGTCGCCCCGGTCTCGCTGCTGCCGCCGAGCGATTCGATTCATGTCCGCCGCAACCCCGGCACCCTGCCGAGCCGCGTCGCCGACAATTTCTTCTGGCTCGGCCGCTATCTCGAACGCGGCGAGGCGCTGCTCGGCGTGATTCGCGTCATGCTGGGCAATTCGATCGATGCCGATGCCGGCGCCGCGCTGGGGCCGGATACGGTCGGTCGGCTGGTCGGCATGGCGGTCAACATCGGTGCCGCACCGCACCCGGCGAGCCTGCGCCGCGCCGACCTGACCTTGTTTGCCCGTACCGCGATGGAATCGGGCGAAGGCGCCTGGCACAGCGTGCGCGCCATCAACCGGCTCGCCCGCGGCATCGGGCGCGGCTCGCGCGACCGGCTGGCCGCGGACATGGTGAAACTGCTCGACGCGCCCTTCCCGACCAAGGGAGGCATGCTCGACAAGGCAGGAACGCTCCAGCGCCGCTATGCCGCACTGTCCGGCCTGTCGGCCGAGCATATGGGGCGGACCGCGGCGTGGCGCTTCCACGACCTCGGGCGCCGGCTCGAACGCGCGCTGACCGTGACGCGCGCGGTGCGCATGTTCGGCATGGCCAATGGGACGGTCGACGATCTGTCGACTCTGCTCGATCTCGCCGACAGCCAGATCAGCTATCGCCAGCGCTATCTGACCGGCATCGCCCGGGTGCCGGTGGTCGATCTGGTGGCGCTCGACCCAGGCAATCCGCGCTCGCTCGCGTTCCAGGTCGATCGCATCTGCGAGCATATGCGCGCGTTGCCGGTGCTTGGCGACGACGGCATGGACGAGCCGCAACAGGCGGTCGCGACGGTGCTGGTCTCGATCGTCTCCACGGCGACCGCGGCGACCCTGGACGAGACCATATTGGGTGATCTCGAACGGCGCCTGTTCGCGCTGTCGGACGCGGTCGCGCGGCGCTACTTCCTGCAGGGCGCGGAGCCGCTCAGGGCCGGCGGGCTGACGCTGGCGTGATGCGAGCTCTCGCTTTTTTTTCTACCCCTCCCCTTCAGGGGAGGGGCAAGGGGTGGGGCAGCGAAGCGGCGGGCTCGATGCCCGTCGCGGCGCTTCGGACCTTGGGGCAACGAGTTTTTTTGAGCGTGCAGACGCACGCCCCCACCCCCTTCCCCTCCCCTGAAGGGGAGGGGCTTTCCTGATGATCTACGATATCCGTCACGTGACGCGCTTCGATTACGGCGCCTCGGTCAAGTTTGCGCGCTGCAACCTGCGGCTGAAGCCGATCCACTGGTCGGGCCAGGAACTGCGCGACTATCGTCTGTCGATCAGCCCCTCTGGCCGCACCGCGCCGGCGCGCGCGGAGGCCGGGCTTGCCAATGTCATGCGGCTGGTGGTCGAGGAGCCGGTGCGCCATCTCGTCATCGAAAGCGTGTCGCGCATTCTGGTCGACCGGCCGGTGCCGATGCCGTCGGACAGCGATCCGACGCTGGCCCAGGTCGCGGTCGCCGCGCGCGCCAGCCGCGATGCCTCGCCCGCCGGGCCCGCCAATTATCTCTTCCCCTCGCCCCTGATCCCGCTCGACCGCGACATCGCCGACTGGTGCGCGCAGGATCTGGACCCCGACCGCCCGTCGCTCGAGGCCGCGATCGCCCTCGCGCGGCGCATCCAGAACGAATTCGATTTCGATCCCGAAGCGACTCTGGTCGACACCGTCCCGCACGAGGCCTTCGCCAAGCGCGGTGGCGTCTGCCAGGATTTCGCGCAGATCATGATCACCGGGCTGCGCGCCGCGGGCCTGCCCGCCGCCTATGCCTCGGGCTATATCCGCACCATCCCGCCGCCCGGCCAGCCCCGGCTGGTCGGTGCCGATGCGACTCACGCCTGGGTGCTGCTGTGGTGCGGGCCGGATCTGGGCTGGGTCGGGGTCGATCCGACCAACGGCATCTGGATGGCGGGCGACCATATCATCATGGCGATCGGCCGCGATTACGGCGAGATCGCACCGATCGATGGCGTGGTGCTGGGCTCCGGCGCCCAGAAGATGAACGTATCGGTCGACGTCGCGCCGGTGCTTGAGGTGGTTGCTTGACGTTCGGGGGTTTGCGCTTCCGGCATCGATCCCCCAAATAGATGGCAGAATAGAAACAGAGGGCAAAAGTGGCCGATCCATATGCAACGCTTGGCGTGCCGCGCACCGCCAGCGAGGCCGACATCAAGAAGGCGTATCGGAAGCTCGCAAAGGAGCTCCATCCCGATCGCAACAAGGACAATAAACAGGCGACCGAGCGATTCAGCCAGGTCACCAATGCCTATGACCTGCTGACCGACAAGGACAAGCGCGCCCGGTTCGATCGCGGCGAGATCGACGGCGACGGCAATCCCGCCTCGCCCTTCGGCTTCGGCGGCGCCGGCCAGGGCGGCTTCCGCCCGGCACCGGGCGGCGGATCACCGTTCGAGGCCGACGGGCCGGATATCAGCGATATCTTCGAGGGCATGTTCGGCGGGCGCGGCGGCGGCGGTTTCGGCGGCGGCTTTGGCGGTTTCGGCCGCAAGCCCCAGCCCAAGGGCGCCAATGTCGCCTACAAGCTCAACGTCTCCTTCACGGATGCCGCGACGCTCGCCGCTCAGCGTATCACGCTGGCGGACGGCAAGACGATCGATCTCAAGCTGCCCGCCGGCCTGGAAAGCGGCTTCCAGATGCGCCTTGCCGGCAAGGGCCAGCCCGGGCCGGGCGGCGCCGGCGACGGCATCGTCACGATCAGCGTTCAGCCGCATCGCTTCTTTACCCGCGATGGCGATGACGTGCGGCTCGACCTGCCGATCACCCTGTCCGAAGCCGTGCTCGGCGCGTCGGTGCGTGTGCCGACCGTGGAGGGCGCCGTGATGCTGACGGTTCCGGCCGGTTCCACCTCGGGCAAGGTGCTCCGCCTGCGCGGGCGCGGCTTCCACAAGAAAGGCGGCACGCGCGGCGATCAGCTGGTGACCCTGATGGTCGATCTTCCCGCCAGGGATGAGGCACTGACCGAGTTCGTCGAGGGATGGAAGGATCGCGACAAGAGCAACCCACGCGCGGCCATGGGCGTTTAATCGCCCGATGCAGGAAGTTTCGCCCCAATCGCCCGAGGAACGCCGCAAGAGGCCGGGTGAGGGGCAGACCAAGCTCAGCCGGCGCATGGCCTTTATGCGGCCGGGCAGCTACGCCCGGGAGGTACTCAAGCGCGTCTTTGTCGGCGTCTATAGCGACGGCTTCGTTCATGCCGGCAATCTCGCCTATCTGTCGCTTGTCACGCTCTTCCCCTTTTTCATCGTCGCGGCCGCCGTTGCGCGGCTGTTCGGGCAGACGGGCGAAGGCCTCCACGCGGTCGAGGCGTTCCTGCGCACCGTCCCGCCCGGCGTTGCGCAGGTGTTGCAGACGCCGATCACCGATGTGCTCACCGCGCGTTCGGGCTCGCTACTCTGGTTCGGCGCGATCGTCGGGCTGTGGACCACGGCGAGCTTCATCGAGACGATTCGCGACATCCTCCGCCGCGCGTACGGTGTGAAATCGATCCGGCCCTTCTGGCAGTATCGGCTCTGGTCGATCGGCCTGATTCTCACCGCGATGATCCTGATCCTGGTCGCCTTCGCCTTCCAGATCATGCTGCTAGCGGTCGAGCAGTTCATCCTGCGCGTGCTGCCCTTCGCAGCGGATGCCGCCACGATCGTATCGTTCAGTCGGCTCGCCCCGGGCCTCGCGCTGTTCGCGGCGCTCTACATGGTGTTCTACTCGCTCACCCCGCGCAAATATCGCGAGAGCAAATGCCCGAAATGGCCGGGCGCGCTGTTCACCGCGGCGTGGTGGCTGCTGGTCACCGCGCTCCTGCCGCTCATCCTCGGATTGCTCGGCAGCTATGATCTTACCTATGGCAGCCTGGCAGGCGTGATGATCGCGCTTATCTTCTTCTTCTTCGTCGGGCTCGGCCTGGTCGTTGGCGCCGAATTGAACGCGGCACTGGCGGAATCCGATGATGAGGGAGTAGAGGACCTCGGCGGCAGCAACAAACAGGAGGCGGCAGCAGCGTGACGGGATTGATGCAGGGCAAACGCGGATTGATCATGGGCCTGGCCAATGATCGGTCGCTCGCCTGGGGAATCGCCAAGAAGCTCAGCGAAGCGGGTGCTGAGCTCGCCTTCTCCTATCAGGGTGAAGCGCTCGAAAAGCGGGTAAGGCCGCTCGCCGAGCAGCTCGGCTCGACCCTGTTGATCGACTGCGACGTCTCCGACATGACAGCGCTCGACACGGCGTTCGAGGACCTGGCGAAGGTGTGGCCGACGATCGACTTCGTCGTCCACGCGATCGGCTTTTCCGACAAGAACGAGCTGCGTGGCCGGTTCATGGACACCAGCCTCGACAATTTCCTGACGACCATGAACATCTCGGTCTACAGCTTCGTCGCGGTGGCGCAGCGCGCGGCGGCAATGATGCCCGATGGCGGCTCGCTGCTGACGCTCAGCTATTACGGCGCGGAAAAGGTCATCCCGCACTATAACGTCATGGGCGTGGCCAAGGCAGCGCTCGAGACGAGCGTGCAATATCTCGCGGTGGATCTCGGCCGCGACAATATCCGCGTCAACGCGATCTCGGCCGGGCCGATCAAGACGCTCGCTGCATCCGGCATCGGTGATTTCCGCCTGATCCTGAAGTGGAACGAGCTGAACTCGCCGCTCAAGCGCAACGTGACGATCGAGGATGTCGGCGGCGCCGGCCTGTATCTGCTCAGCGATCTGGCGAGCGGCGTGACGGGCGAAGTGCATCATGTCGATGCCGGCTATCACGCGATCGGCATGAAGGCCGAAGACGCGCCGGACATCGCTTTGGTGTGAATGGTCTCCCTCTCCCTGCGGGAGAGGGAAGGGGCCCGCCGCGCAGCGGTGGGAAGGGTGAGGGCGACCGGTCCATGGTCGAGCATGTCGGGTCGAGCGGGTCACCCTCACCCTCCCATGCTTCGCATGGGCCCCTCCCTCTCCCGCCGGGAGAGGGTTTGGAATGAGTCTCAACAGCTTCGGTCACGTCTTCCGCTTCACCACCTGGGGCGAGTCGCATGGCCCGGCCATTGGCGCCGTCGTTGATGGCTGCCCGCCCGGGCTGATCATCTCAGAAGCCGATCTCCAGCCGTTCCTCGACAAGCGCCGCCCCGGTACCTCGCGCTTCACCACGCAGCGGCAGGAGCCCGACCAGGTCCGCATCCTGTCCGGCGTGTTCGAAGGGAAGACGACCGGCACGCCGATCAGCCTGATGATCGAGAATGTCGACCAGCGCTCCAAGGACTATTCGGAGGTCGCTGAGGCCTATCGCCCAGGCCATGCCGATTATGCCTATGACGCCAAATACGGCTTTCGCGACTATCGCGGCGGCGGGCGGTCCTCCGCCCGCGAAACCGCTTCACGGGTGGCAGCGGGTGCTGTCGCGCGGCTGGTCATCCCCGAGGTGCGCATCCGCGCCTGGGTCGAGGCGATCGGCGGCGACCGGATCGATCCGGCCAATTTCGATCCCGACCAGATCGACGCGAATCCATTCTTCTGCCCCGATGCCCAAGCGGCTGCGCGCTGGGAGTCGCTGGTCGACGGCGCGCGCAAGGCGGGCTCCTCGCTCGGCGCTGTCATCGCGTGCGAGGCGACCGGCGTGCCGGCCGGCTGGGGCGCCCCGCTTTACGCCAAGCTCGACGCGGAACTCGCCTCGGCTTGTATGAGCATCAACGCCGTGAAGGGTATCGAGATCGGCGACGGCTTCGAAGCGGCGGCGCTGCGCGGCGAGGAGAATGCCGATGCCATGCGGCCGGGTGCCGACGGGCCCGAATTCCTGGCGAATCACGCAGGTGGCATTGCCGGCGGCATCGCCACAGGCCAGCCGATCCGCGTCCGCGTCGCGTTCAAGCCGACCAGCTCGATCCTGACCCCGGTCGAAACCATCACCCGTAGCGGCGAAGCGACCGAGATCATGACCAAGGGCCGCCATGACCCCTGTGTCGGTATCCGCGGCGCACCGGTGGTCGAAGCGATGGTCGCGCTCGTCCTGGCCGACCAGAAGTTGCTCCACCGGGCCCAGACCGGGCGCTGAGCGCCCGGTCCTTGCCGATCAATCCGCGAAGGGATCCCGCACGAGGATGGTGTCCTCGCGCTCGGGGCTGGTCGACACCAGTGCCACCGGGCAATGGATCAACTCCTCGATGCGGCGAATATATTTGATTGCCTGGGCGGGCAGATCGGCCCAGCTCCGCGCGCCGGCGGTCGATTCCTGCCAGCCCGGCATCGTCTCGTAGATCGGCTCGACCGCTGCCTGATCGGCGGCGTGCGAGGGGAAATAGTCGAGCGTCTCGCCGCGCAGCGTGTAGCCGACGCAGATCTTCACTTCGTCAAAGCCGTCGAGCACGTCGATCTTGGTCAGCGCGATGCCGGTGATGCCGCCGACCGCGGCCGATTGCCGCACCAGAACGGAGTCGAACCAGCCGCAGCGGCGCTTGCGCCCGGTGACGGTGCCGAATTCATGCCCACGCTCGCCCAGCCGCTCGCCGGTGGCGTCCTCGAGCTCGGTCGGGAAGGGGCCGGAGCCGACGCGGGTCGTATAGGCCTTGGCGATGCCCAGCACGAAACCGACCGCGCTCGGCCCGAGGCCGGACCCGCCGGCTGCGGTACCCGAAATGGTGTTGGACGAGGTAACGAAGGGATAGGTGCCGTGATCGACGTCGAGCAGCACGCCCTGCGCGCCTTCGAACAGGATGCGGCGACCGCGCGCACGCGCCTGGTTGAGGTCGCGCCAGGCCGGCCTGGCGAAGAACAGCACGAAATCGGCGATCGCGCGCAGCTCCTCGACCAGCGCGGCGCGGTCGATCGGCGGCTCGCCGAAACCGGCGCGGAGCGCGTCGTGATGCGCGGTCAGCCGGTCGAGCTGCGAATCGAGCGCGTCGAGATGCGCGAGGTCGCACACGCGGATCGCTCGGCGACCGACCTTGTCCTCATAGGCCGGGCCGATGCCGCGCCGCGTGGTGCCGATCTTGCCCGCGCCGCTGGCATCCTCGCGCAGCGAATCGAGATCGCGGTGGAAGGGCAGGATCAGCGCGCAATTGTCGGCGATCATCAATGTCTCGGGGGTGATCGTCACGCCCTGGCCGGCCAGTTTCTCGACCTCGGCCTTGAGTGCCCAGGGATCGAGCACCACGCCATTGCCGATCACCGAAGGCGTACCGCGCACGATGCCCGAAGGCAGCAGCGACAGCTTGTAGACCTTTTCGCCGACGACCAGCGTGTGGCCGGCATTGTGACCGCCCTGGAAGCGCACGACCATGTCGGCGCGCTCGGCGAGCCAGTCGACGATCTTGCCCTTGCCCTCATCGCCCCATTGGGCGCCGATTACTGCGACATTTGCCAAAACTGAGTTCCTTCGATCGGGACGGTGCGGCGCCTAGAGCGCGCGCGCCGCGCCTTCCACCAAAATATGCGTGCAGAGCTGTGCCTCGGGCGTATCGCCTGCTTCGAGCGCGGCGACGGTGACCCAGCCTTGCGCCCGCATCGCGGCCGGGACGGCGGGGTCGGTATACAGCGGCACGAACAGGCGCCGCCGGTCGACATCGGCCAGCCCGGCCGCCACGATGGCATCGGCATAGAGCGAGAAACCGGTCGCGGCCTCTTCGCTGCCGTCTTCATGGACGATGGTGTAGCTGCCGCCACGCCCGATCTCGCCGCGCACGCCGTCAGCGAAGATCGAGAAGCCGAGCCAGGTTTGATATTCGAAGCCGTGCCGCTCGGTCGGGTCGAGCGTGAGCGCGGTGCGGCCCTTGAGGCCGGAGGCGATCTGCCACAGCCCATCGAGCCGCGAGCGCAGTGCGCCGCCGACATCGAAGGCGCACAGCCGGTCATGCGCCGTCTCGAACGGGCCCGCCGCCTCGATCAGCGGGAGATAGGCCGGTGCGATTTCGGCGACGCCGCCGGCATCCTTGGCGTCGAGCCGGTCGCGGAGCTGCTCGATCAGCCAGGGTTCGACCGGCAGCGGACCATCCGCCAGGATCGGGACGAGGTCGGGCAGCGTGAAATCGATCGAAATGCTGCGCACGCCGGCCGCTTCCAGCGCTTCGACCGCGACACCGACGATTTCCTTCGCGGCGGCAACGGTGTCGAGGCCGATCAGCTCGCAGCCGATCTGGCGCAGCTCGCGCTCCGGGCTGAGCTGCGAGGCGCGCAGCTTCAGCACCGGGCCGGCATAGGACAGGCGCACCGGGCGCGGATGATGCCCCATGCGCGTCGCGGCGATTCGGCCGATCTGCGCGGTCATGTCGGGCCGGATGGCGAGCGTCGCCTGCGACACCGGATCGACGAAGCGTACCGCGTCCTGCGCGCGTGCCGCCTTCAGTCGGCCAGCCAAGCCTGCCTCGAACTCGGCCAGGGCGGGGTCGGCCCGCTCATAGCCATGCGCATAGGCCGCTCCCAGCACTGCCGCTTCGAGACGCGCGGCGGCATCGCCGAACGGGGGTAACCGGTCGCGGAAACCTTCGGGGAGCAGGGCATGAGTCATGGCCGGGAAAGAGATCCAAAACGCCCGTTCGGGCTGAGCTTGTCGAAGCCCTGTACTTCCTTCCGGGGAAGAAAGAACAGTCCTTCGACAGGCTCAGGACGAACGGGGAGGTTTTGGTTCAGAACGACAGCCCCATCACGGTCTTCACGCCGGCCAGCGCGCGGACCTTGGCGATCAGCTCGGGCGTCACCGGCTCGTCGACCGAGAGCAGCAGCACTGCCTCGCCACCGGCCGAACGGCGGCCGAGATGGAAGGTGCCGATGTTGACGCCCTCCTCGCCGAGCAGCGAGCCGAGCCGGCCGATGAAGCCCGGCGCGTCCTCGTTGACGACATAGAGCATGTGCCCGACCAGATCGGCCTCGACCTTGATGCCGAACAGCTCGACCAGGCGCGGGGCGGCATCGCCGAACAGGGTGCCCGCGACCGAGCGGTCGCCGGCATCGGTCTTCACCGTCACGCGCAGCAGCGTGTGGTAATCGCCCTCGCGGTCGTGACGAACCTCACGCACGTCGATGCCGCGCTCCTTGGCGAGGAACGGCGCGTTGACCATGTTCACCGTGTCCGAATGCACCCGCATCAGGCCGGCCAGCACTGCGCTGGTGATCGGCTTCTGGTTGAGCGCCGCGGCCGCACCCTCGACCTCGATGTTGATGCCCGACAGCGCGCCGTGCGCCAGCTGACCGATCAGCGAACCGAGCTTCTCCGCCAGCGCCATGTACGGCTTCAGCTTCGGCGCTTCCTCGGCCGACAGGCTCGGCACGTTGAGCGCGTTGGTGACGCCGCCTGAGACGAGATAATCGGCCATCTGCTCGGCGACCTGGATCGCGACATTGACCTGGGCTTCCGAGGTGGAAGCGCCGAGATGCGGGGTGGAGACGAAGTTAGCCGTGCCGAACAGCGGCGAATCGGTCGCCGGTTCGGTCACGAACACGTCGAGCGCGGCGCCGGCGATGTGGCCCGAATCGAGCCCGGCCTTCAGCGCGACCTCGTCGATCAGCCCGCCGCGCGCACAGTTGATGATGCGCACGCCCTTCTTGGTCTTGGCGAGATTCTCGGCCGACAGGATGTTGCGGGTCTGGTCGGTCAACGGGGTGTGCAGCGTGATGAAGTCGGCACGGGCGAGCAAGTCCTCGAGCGTGACCTTTTCGACGCCGGTCTCGATTGCGCGCTCGGGGGTGAGGAACGGATCATAGGCGATCACTTTCATCTTCAGGCCGCGGGCGCGATCGGCGACGATCGAGCCGATATTGCCGGCGCCGATCAGGCCGAGCGTCTTCGAGGTCAGCTCGACGCCCATGAAGCGGTTCTTCTCCCACTTGCCCGCCTGGGTCGAGGCATCGGCCTCGGGCAGCTGGCGGGCGAGCGCGAACATCAGCGCGATCGCATGCTCGGCGGTGGTGATGGAGTTGCCGAACGGGGTGTTCATCACGACCACGCCCTGGGCGGAGGCCGCCGGGATATCGACATTGTCGACGCCGATGCCGGCGCGGCCGACGACCTTCAGGTTGGTCGCATGGGCCAGGATATCCTTGGTCACCTTGGTCGAGCTGCGGATGGCGAGGCCGTCATACTGGCCGATGATCGCCTTCAGCTCGTCGGGCGTCTTGCCGGTGATCTCGTCGACCTCGACCCCGCGCTCGCGGAAGATCTGGGCGGCCTTGGGATCCATTTTGTCGGAAATGAGGACTTTGGGCATGGTGATGCCTTTCATGATCGCAGGAAGGTTGTGCTCCCGCGAAGACGGGAGCCCAGACTGGGTCCCCGCCTTCGCGGGGACACAAGAAGGTCAGGCGACGACGGTGACCGAGGCGTAGGCCCAGTCGAGCCAGGGGCCGAGCGCTTCGATATCCGCGGCGTCGACGGTCGCGCCACACCAGATGCGGAGGCCCGCCGGGGCATCGCGGTAACCCGCAATGTCATAGGCGGCATGCTCGGCTTCGAGCAGGCCGGCGAGCTTCTTGATCAGCGCTTCGTCGGCGCCCTCGACCGTCAGGCACACACTGGTCTTCGACCGCGAGGTCTCGTCCAGCGCGAGATGGCCGAGCCATGGGCGGTCGGCGACGATCTTGTCGAGCGCGGCGGCATTGGCGTCGCTGCGGGCGATAAGGCCCTGCAGCCCGCCAAGACCCTTGGCCCATTCGAGCGCGAAGATCGCGTCCTCGACGGCGAGCATCGACGGGGTGTTGATCGTCTCGCCCTTGAACACGCCTTCGGTCAGCTTGCCCTTGGAGGCGAGGCGGAACACCTTGGGCAGCGGCCATTTAGGCGTGTAGCTTTCCAGCCGCTCGACCGCGCGCGGGCCGAGGATCAGCACGCCGTGGCCACCCTCGCCGCCCAGCACCTTCTGCCAGGAGAAGGTCGCGACATCGATCTTGTCCCACGGGATATCGTAAGCGAACACCGCGCTGGTGGCGTCGGCGAAGCTCAGGCCCTCGCGGTCGTCCGGGATCCAGCCGCCGTTCGGGACGCGCACGCCCGAGGTGGTGCCGTTCCAGGTGAACAGCACGTCGTTCGACCAGTCGACCTGGGTCAGGTCGGGAAGCTGGCCGTAATCGGCGCGGAGGATGGTCGGATCGAGCCCGAGCTGCTTGACCGCATCGGTGACCCAGCCCTCACCGAAGCTTTCCCAGGCGAGCGCCGTTACCGGCTTCGCGCCCAGCATCGTCCACATCGCCATCTCGAACGCGCCGGTGTCGGAGCCGGGGACGATGCCGATGCGGTGCGTGTCGGGGAGCTGCAGCATCTCGCGCATCAGGTCGATCGCGTATTGCAGGCGCGTCTTGCCGAGCTTCGAACGGTGTGACCGGCCGAGCACTTCCGTCTGGAGCTTTTCGGGGGTCCAGCCCGGCGGCTTAGCGCAGGGACCGGAAGAGAAATAAGGACGCGTCGGCTTCGTCGCCGGAGGCGCAAGGTATTCAGTCATGTAGTCTCTCCTTACAGAGAGCACGCGCGGCGTTGGGACCGCGTGGCCCGTTGACGGCCCTAGCGATTTACGCCGCTACGTCAATCTTCATTCTGCTGCGCTGCGGCAAGCGAGCGCGCCGGGACACCCGTAAGTACCGGGTCGCCGCATGCCGACAGGCGTTGCATTGCCTCCGCGGGCCAGCGCTATAATCCTCGGCGCGGCGGTGCGGAGTTTGTCGATATGGTGCATCCAATATTCTGCCTGGCGCTTTGGGCGCAGGGTGTAGCTGGAGAAACCCGTAGCGCGGTCCGACGCGGGCGTATGACAGCGATAATCGCGATAAGCCTGACGCTCGCCGGGTGCGGGCGCGGGGACGATCGTCCGCCGCCGCCGCGGCCGGTGGGCGCGCGGCCGGTGACGCTCAACCTGCCGACCTCGCGCGAGACTCAGGCGTGCTTCGCCGATCTGTCGCGCGAGGAGGTCCGCTTCAGCCCCTTGCCCGACCGCGATTTCGGCGGGGGGTGCCAGGTGATCGGCGCGGTGCAGCTGATCGACATCGGCGTTCCGGTGACCAATCTGAAGGGCATGCGCTGCGGCCTGGCGCGGACCTTCATCGGCTGGACACGCGACGCGGTCGCGCCCGCCGCGCGGCAGATCCTGGGTAGCGACCTAGTGCGGGTCGAGAGCATGGGCAGCTATGCCTGCCGCAACGTGGTCGGCTCCCCCGCCAATGCCGCGCGGCTGTCGGGCCATGCCATCGCCAACGCGGTCGATATCTCCGGCTTCGTGCTGCAGGACGGGCGGCGCATCACGGTGCTGAGCGGCTGGCGATCCGACGACTCGCGCGTCCGCGACTTCCTGCAGGCGATTCACAATTCCGCCTGCAAGCGCTTCGGCACGGTGCTGAGCCCGGATTACAACGCGGCGCACGCCAACCATCTGCATCTCGAAGACGACCGCGCGC